>JAXGXM010000004.1:0-234348 GCA_040772785.1 Anaerolineaceae bacterium
TGTTCCACATCTTTGCCACAGGCATGGAACGTTTTGTAGATCTGATCGTCCAGATCGACACGATCGGTGACCAGCACAATTTTGAAATCCGGAATATCGGGCTGCAGCGCAATGGCTTTCGCCAGGAAGACCATGGTGAGCGATTTGCCGCTGCCCTGGGTATGCCAGACCACACCGCCGGATCGTCTGCCTTCCGAATCGCGCTCATAGATGCGGCGCATGATTTTCTTGACGCAGAAGTATTGCTGGTAGCGGGCGATTTTCTTTTCGCCGGCATCAAAGAGGGTAAAGCCATATGCCAGTTCGAGCAGCCGTTCCGGCCGGCAAAGCGAGTAAATGGCTCGATCCTGCGCGGTAACGACGCGCGGCAAGTTCAGGCTGATGACCGCTTCCATGCGGTGTTTGCCCGGAAAGGCGTCGTACAGCGCCTGAATTTGGCTGCGGCTCAATGGCTTTTCCACAACAGTTTTCAAAGATTTCTCGAATGCTTCGTCTTCTTCTTTCCAAACGCTCCAAAACTTGGCCGGGGTACCGACCGTGGCGTATTTGGCTTCATTGCCGGAGACCGCCAGTAGAAGCTGTGCATATTGGAAAAGAGCGGGGATTTCATCCTCTTTCTGATTGCGAATCTGTTGTGAGATCGCCTGGGTCATGGGATCTTTAAGGTCGGGCGATTTACATTCGATCACGCAAAAGGGAATGCCGTTGACGAACAGCACCAGGTCGGGCCGTCGCGTTTCGTGACTGCCGCGGCGTTCGACGGCGAATTCCTCCGCCACATGAAAAACATTCTGTTCGGGATGTTCCCAATCGATATAGCGCAGGCTGAAACTTTTTAGATTGCCGTTCACGGATTGCGGCAGGCTTTTTCCCAGGCTGAGCAGATCGAAAATGCTTTCGTTGGTGCGCAGCAAACCGATGGAGAGAGTCTCTTTGAGCACCTGCACGGCGGTGTGAATATTGGCTTCGGAAAACGGGTAGCGTTGACCATGGTATTGGATTTCATTATTCCTGGCCAACCAGTCGAGCAGAACACTTTCCAGTAAAACGGAATCAGCCCGCCCGCCGCGCAGCGCCAGCGCTTCGCGCGGGGAGAGGTAGGTGTAGCCCAGGTTTTGCAGCAGGTGCAGCGCCGGCAGCTGGGAGCGGGTGAGTTCTGAGAGTTCAAAGTTTTCCATTTATAATCATCCTCTCCTCATATCAACCCAAATTTCCAATCACCACAGATTGCATATATGCAATTTTGGTTGAGTTTAAGTCTCTATCTGATAGATTTTTCCCACAGAATTTCGTTATACGTGTTATTCGCCTTGTTTCTTTCGACTCTTTATATGCATAAAAGATTGATTTTTGATGCCCATTAGTGATTTCATCAAAGGTATAAAAATACCTACTATCTTCACCAATATATTTCCCGGTCGAATCAGTAGTCCAAAATCCTGAATAAGACAGCTTTTCCAATGAACGGCGGAGATCTAGAGCAGATGAACACCTTTTTGTTGGATCTGGATCAATTGCCTTGTTAATGATGGTTTTTAGATTCCTCGGAACAAAAGGTTGGTAATCTTGTGGTAAAACGATTTGCCCACATTTAACTAGATCATTATATGCGTCCCAATTTCCAACCTGTGCTAACCTATTACGAACAAGACCAATTCCGTTTAGTAAACGAAAAATTGTTAAACCAGTTTGGTAAATATCACTCAATACACTCACCTGATTTTGAATCAAAGTCTCAGGAGCGACATGTAAACGATAAAAACTCCTTGGTTGGACAGGCTGTTTACCAGGTGAGTAACAGGTAATCCCATAATCAGTGAGAATGGCTTCGTTATGCGGACCAAGAAGAATATTTGATGGCTTGATATCGTTATGGAACATATTCTGTTCATGCAGATATTCCAAACCACGCAGAATATCTATCGAACTGCTAAGAAGTTGTGGCAGCGGTAAAAAATTCCTTGAATTCAATTTACCGACAATTGAGCCCTGGTTTTGATAATCCATCGAAATGATTACTAGAGGTATGCCGTTATAGTCGACCACATCTGCATAATGTACTTTAATTAAGTTTTGATGATTGAGATGATTACCGATTTTCGCCTCGATCAGTCTTTCATCGACAGATGCATTCTTTCCATCAAGTAATTTGATCGCGACTTGTGTTCCAATACTTCGGTCAATTGCTAACCAGACTTCTCCAAATTCACCGCCACCGATTTTATTTTGAAGTTCATATTTGTAAATTGTTTCGCCTTGTTTAAAATTGAATACTCCCATTTATCCCCCTTTTGCAACCCAGGTAGCAGCGACAGCATCAGCCATTTGCGTATCCCAATATTGAGAAGAACGCCCTATATTTGTTTCAGCAAATTCCTTTACAAGACCGCCGTTTGTTTTTAACTGTGTATATAGTACAGGCCGGCTATTGATGTTCTGCTGCGCAGCAAATAGAAATACTGCACCAAGTAAATATGTAGATTCCCTTCGTTTTTTTGTCTCTCCTCCATACTCATTTTCTTTAACGATAACCTGTTCCAAATCAGGATATTGGGCAAAGATACGCTCCAATTCCAAGAATAGCCACCTGGATTTTGCAGCAATGGTGGATAAGGCTGCAGGGAATTCCAATTTATTTTCAGAATCGTGATTTATGAAAATAGCTACACCATCATCATATTCAACAATAGCGTATCGTGCCATTTGGGGTGTAACGCGCATACCTAATACTTTCATTCAATCACCTTGGACAGATTTATCACAATCTGAAATCTCTGAATAAGACAATGCTTACAATTCATAGTTTTTTTTCCTCCTAACCCACTTTCACCCGAATTTCACCTGTGAGCAGCTTCTGCATCAGACCTTTTTTTTGCTCTTTTAGCTTCTCCAGGTATTTTTTCAACAAGGCGATTTGTTCATCCATTCCACCCAACACGCCGGCGATCTTCTTTTGCTCTTCAACACCTGGAATGGTGACCGTGATTTTCAGGAAATCGCCTTTATTCATCACCCGGTTGCGCCCGGCTCCGCCAGGTGAAATCAAATCCAGTTCATAGAAAAATCGATCGGTTACCATGAGGTGCTTGAAATATTCCGGCAGCATCGTTGAAGTATAGAAAACATAGGTCGGGAAGCGGTGCGAGACCAGAGCTCCATCACCATCCGGGCCAACAATGGCGATCGCACCTTCCCAGGCAAAGGTGATGTTAACGATCAGGTCATCCTTGCGAGTCTGAAAAAGATGGGTCAACGCGATGGTTTCCGGGTCATCCACGACTGAAGTAAACGTGCCCTTGCCATGACTGCGGATCCCGAGCCGCAGATAAGCTCCATCTGGTTTTATAACCTTGCGGAATTTGGGGTGCAGGAAGGTACCCAGCCTCACCTGTTTCCATTCATCCTGAAAGCCGGGGAAACGCTTTTGTCCGGAAAGTAGTTGTGAGACCAATTGGTCTTTTTGCCGTTGCTTCGCCTCGATCAGCCGCTGCACCCGCTCAATGGCGCGGTCCCAGGTGGTGAGGATTCTTGCGATTTCTGCTTGCTCAATTAAAGGTGGAACTGGAATTGTGGCGTTATTGATCACCGATAAGGTCAAACCATAACGTGTAACACCATTCGCTTTTGTAACGAATTGATTGTGAACTCGATGATGCTGCAATGTTTTCGCAAGAAAATAACTATCCATGCGTTCTTTGTCAGGTCGTAATATTGCCAGATGATAACCGCAGATCAGATTTTGGATTTCATCGGCTAAAACTGCCGCACTGGCAATATCTTCGGCAGTCTCAGAATCCTTAGTTATAAGAACATCACCGCGCCGAAGTGAGAACTTGTCGATTTCCGCTTCAGACGCTGAACCGCGCATGAATTCCAAATTACTGGTAATGTATTCATTCTGATAAACATCCATGTAGTTACAAAGTAATACTGGGGCTTCATTCTCTTCGAACTTTTTATCTACGTTGCTAACAATTACTTGCGCTATATTGGACAGCTTGGACAACCCCCAATCCTCTGGGATTCTTCCAATTTCTGTTTCAATGAGATCATTTGAATGCTGTCTACGATTCGACATTCGAATTTTCCCCCTCGTTGCCCTTGTTTTTACCCTTCAGCTTTCGTACCACCTGTTCAAAATCCTCATCCGGCTGGCTGGTTTCCCGTTCCAGGCGGGCGGTGTTGTATTTTTCATATTCTGAAAGCGCCAAAGTTTTGGCAACTTCTGCTGAAACTTTGCCAGCATCCTGTAAAATTTCACGTCCATTGAATTTTAAGAAGGCATCTAACTTCTGCGCCCAATCGCGCATGTAGATGGGCTGCTGGCGCTCCGCCTGATCTTCGGCGTAATCCAGGTACATGGTCACAATGCGATTCAGGCTGCGCAGTTCCTCTTCTGCCAGGTAATTCTTGGCCACGGTCACATCCGCCGGACGCACTTTCTTGCCCTTCCAACTGGTCAGCCCCATGTTGGGTTTGGCGGCGCTGGCGCGTTCCGCAATCAATTCAGCCGCAGTATGCCCGGTAATCGCCCAGTGCAGCTTGTTTTGCACACTGGCATAAAACTCATGGGTGATCTCCGCGTTGGGGTCGTAATCCACGGCCAGGCTGTAGATCTCGGTGATTTTGCGATAAAACTGCTTTTCGGAGGCGCGGATATCACGAATGCGCTCGAGCAGCTCGTCAAAATAGTCCGCGCCCAGTCCGCGCCCTTCTTTCAGGCGCTCATCGTCCAGAACGAAACCCTTGACCAGGTACTCGCGCAGCCGTTCAGTCGCCCAGCGTCTGAACTGGGTGCCGCGGTGGGATTTTACGCGGTAGCCAACTGCGATGATCACTTCCAGGTTGTAATGCTTGAGAGTGCGTTGTACTTCCCGGCCACCTTCTGATTGAACTTGTAAGTAATCCTTACAAGTTACCTCCTCGCTCAATTCACCTTCAGTATAGATATTCTTAATGTGCATCGTGATGTTCTGTGACGATGTCTGAAACAATTCAGCCATTGCAGATTGAGTAAGCCATACCGTATCACCTTCCATACGGACATTGATATGGGTCTTACCGTCTTCCGCCTGGTAGATCAAAATATTCATGGGTTTTTCTGGAAGATGCTCGGTCATTGAGCACCTCCCAGGCCTAACTCTTCCAGGTATTTCTTCATTTCCGCCTGTACCTGAACCAGTTCCGCTTCGATTGCCTCGATTTCCTTCTGCACGGCGGGAATATCGACTTCTTCTTCCTCTTCAAACGTATCCACGTAACGCGGGATGTTCAGGTTGTAATCCGCGGCTTGAATATCCGCCAGGGTTGCCAGTGCGGCGTATTTCTCAATCGGTTGAAAATCCAGGTAAGTCTGGAAGATGCGGTTGATGTCATCCTCGCGCAGAACGTTCTGGTTGGTGCCGCTTTCAAAGTCGCGCGAGGCGTCAATGAACAGGATGTGTTTATCGCGATCCGTCTGCGCCTCCGCCCAGGACTTGCGCGCTTTGTTGAATACAAGAATGGCGGCAGGGATCGGCGTGCCAAAGAAAAGCTTCTCCGGCAGCCCGATGACGGCTTCCAGAATGTTCTCGTCGATGAATTGCTTACGTATGATGCCTTCCGCCGCGCCGCGGAAGAGCACGCCATGCGGAACAATGACCCCCACGCGGCCTTCGCCTTCCAGCGCGATCTCCACCATGTGGCTAATGAAGGCATAATCGCCTTTGCTGGCCGGCGGCAGCCCACGGTGGAAGCGGTTGTAAGGATCGTTGGCGGCAAATTCAGCGCCCCATTTTTTTAAAGAGAACGGCGGGTTGGCAACCACAACGTTGAAGCGCATCAGCTCATCATGATCGAGCAGGCGTGGGTTGGAAATCGTGTCGCACCACTCGATCTGGGCTTTTTGGTCAATTCCGTGCAGGAACATGTTCATGCGGCACAGCGCCCAGGTGGAGCCATTGGATTCCTGCCCACCCAGGAAATAATCCGGACTGCCGATCTCTTTGGCAACGCGGATTAACAATGAGCCCGACCCACAAGCCGGGTCGCAAATGCGGTCCCCGGGTTTGGGCTGCACCAGTTTTGCCAGTAAAATGGATACTTCTGGCGGCGTGTAGAATTCACCGGCTTTCTTGCCTGCACCTGCTGCGAACTGGCCGATCAGATATTCATAAACATCCCCGATTACGTCTCGGTTACCCACAACCGAAGGGCGCAGATTCAAACGGGGACTGGCGAAATCCTCCAGTAAATTTTTCAAGCGGCGATTGCGGTCCTTGGTTTGGCCCAACGCGCCTTCACTGTTGAAATCAATGTTACGAAAAACGCTTTCCAGCTTGGATTTATTAGCATCTTCGATCTTCATCAATGCAATATTGATTAGTTCGCCAATATTCGCCGCATCACGTCGTTCATAAAGATAATCAAAGGTGCTCTCTTCGGGAACGATAAAACGCTCACGGGATAATGCGCGATCTACGCGTGTCATATCCCCGTTGTATCGATTGAAGTATTCTTCAAAAACATCCTTCTTTAAGTCGCTCAGATATTTCACGAATAGCATCGTGAGAATATAGTCTTTATATTGAGCCGATTCAACAGCCCCGCGGAAGGTATCGCAGGCAGCCCAGACAATTTGACCGATTTCATTCTTACTCGCATGTGAGTTTGCCATGTCTCTTCTTCTCCTATTCGATAATTGCATTCAGACAGACAGATTGGATTAACGTCGATTTTTTTAACAGGTATAAACCCAATAGATTCGCTTCCTTTTTTCGCAGCAATTCCAGCTCGCCAATTTTCCTTTGTACCTCAATGGGTGGGATAGGAACCTCAAGACGTGATAACGCGGAAACAGAAAGAAAGGGGAGCGAACTTCCGCTGCGGTTCAATTGGATGTACTCCTGCGCGGGTTTTTGATTGAGCCACCAGGCCAGGTATTCAGGCAGAATCGTTGCCCGATCAGGCCGTAAGATATATAATGAATTTGCTGCGAGGACATGATTGGTAACGCAGTTTATTGGGCAGGCAAAATTTTCCTGTCCTTTAGCCAGGAACAAGACATCACCCGGCTGAATTTCCGATTTGGTCGTCGAGCCAGCAGGGGTAAACCTGGTGAGGTTGGACCAATCTACCTGGTGCAGGGTGTTGAAATCTCGCGCCTGAAGTAAAAAGTGGCTGCCATCAGGATACGCGCGGATCCCTTCCCGCGATTGATAGCCAACCAGGATTTCAGAGATGTCGCTCAAGAAAACCTTCATAAGCCCTCGCAATTAATTACAGCAGTAGCATTCATACTGTAAATTATAGCGGGGATTTTTTATTTGTCAAGTATTATTTGCAGTATGTATTCTACTGTTTTTATTAATCAGGGGTTTTAATGTCTGTTAACAAGCTGGATATAAATAAATTAAATGTTTTGTTTCAAAGTTCTACTCAATGAGCTAATCCTGCGCGAGTGAAAGCGTCTTTTAATATCGCTTTGGCTTCCTCAGAATTACTGAGAATCCTTTTTTGTTCAATTTCCTTTTCTGCTTCCCAAAGTGCCTGAGCCAGGCGACTTCGAAACTCACCATGCAAATGAGAGAAGGCATGATAAATCTTCATTAATTCAGGATCCACTGCAGGAAGACCAAGGGTTGAAAAAACCTCTGTTCCGAGTGTCCCCGCAATACTCAGAATTTCTGAACCTTCAGGTAAAAACTCACCATGCAACCAGCCCAATACCTTGGAAGGTGGATAGCCTAACAGATCGCAAAAGGCTATGAAATCTTCCTCTCCCGCCTGGGATCGGCTCCATCGTTTGTACGCTCTGTTAAACCAGGCCGGAAAGTTGGACATATGGCTTTACTTTTCAAGGATTACGATGTGGAATATGAAAAATATGTTCGCCTCTAATCATATAATATTTTCTTCAATCTGACAACGAATCCCCCTTCATTTCATCAGATCATTTTGACCGTGCCTGATCCTCCTGTTGATCATGGACCGTGCTTGTTTCAAAAGGATCGCACAATCCCAATTGACCTGCCATCGCCATCATCTGGTCACGGCTGTCTGTGCCAAATTTCTTTTTCAAAGCACTGATGTGTAATCGAATTGTCGCTTCGGTCAACCCAAGTTTTAGCGCAATTTGTTCTGGCGTATATGCCCTTGCCAGTAATTGCAAAACACTGATTTGCCGTTCGGATAAGGCCGGCGCTTTTCTTTTCGGTTTAGGTGGCTGACCCGCGAGAACAATCAAGCCATTAACCTGCACTTCTGGGCAATCATCCAAAGCGTAACCAGGCACATTTCTGCCATCCCGGATGATCTTTACCAAATCCTGAACATCTTCGACCACATTTTGGTAAAGAACTGATCCTTCATCATTGATAACCACAATGGATGGCATCGAAGAAATCCTCCCCAAGTTGACCTGAAATAATGGCACATAACGCATAAATCCCCCTGAACAAGCGTGCATCTATCCAGAGAGGACCTTGTGGTTGATTGTATAAGTGGGAGTTGGTCATTCTAGAGTCGTATGCGCAAGTGAGGTAACAGTAGAAAATCTGAGGGTTTATATTAGAACATCTGTTCAGTAAAATTATAGGCGAGATTATCTTATTGTGCAAGTAGAAGAAGGAAAAATCTATATATTAATTTCGATAGGTATCAGGGTGCTTGACCCTATCGAAATTAATAGATTGAGGTAGCCCAGCCTGGGTGTTATCCTACTCGTAACTCTCGTTGGAAAGGATCGCCAATGAACAGAAATCTAAAAATCAGTCAAAATCAAAAACATTGTCTCCAAATTGACAGTATTCAGGAAGATTTTGTTCGTCTTTCCGGTTATGCATCTCAATTATCTGATATTGAGTCATTGAACAGTTGGAAACCAAAGGATAAAAAAGATCAAGGATATTCAACAGCAATTTGATTTTATTGAAAATCAATTTTATGAAACTGGATCAATGCTTGATATGAAGATGATATTGATTCAGAAATGGGTGTAATTGAGAAGACATCAAAATCAATTGATGATTTTTCGAACAACAAGAATGACGCTAAACGAGCAAATGCTTACCAGCCAATTAACGGACTCAATCCTAAAAATTCTTACAGGCAAGGCGAAAATCAGAAAAACCGGACCTAATTTCCAGAAGATATCCTTCAGATCAAGACATCTTATTGGAAATACTGTCAACGATTATGGAACTAGATCATAGGATTCGCTAGTGCCAAATTTTTCTTAGGAGTATCGTTGGATGGAAGCAAGAATTCACCGGACAAAATTACCACATAACGTCATCATCAAAGCACCAGGGTTATTGCCGATGTTATATACCCCGCGTGAAATTTGTGAAGAGCTGGATATTGCTGAAAGCACATTGCGGGATTGGTTGCAGATAGATGTTCCCCACCAAAGAGACAACCGTAACAGGATCTGGATCAACGGGGAAGAGTTTGCCAGATGGGTAAACAACCAACGTAAACCTAAAGTGACCAATAAGCTAAAAGAAGATGAAGCCTATTGTTTGCGTTGTAACCAGGTATCCAAATTACTTTCTCCTCAGATTCAACCGATCAAGGGAAACCTGGTCTTAATCAAAGGGACTTGTGCAAATTGTGGAGCCGTTATTAATCGTGGAGCCCATCGTGATCGAACGCCAGAACTATCTTTAAAGTCAAAGAACATCTCAAATATCTCGAGGAAGTTCTGCAGTTGAACCAAGCCTCCGTTGAACGCTATCGCTTCTATTTGCGTCATCTGCTGCTATGGGCGGATGATCAGAATTTCCGCCAGGTGCAGACGATTCGCCCGACCCTTCCGTCCTATTTAGCTTCATTACCAGGTAAGGAAGGAAAAGGAACCTTGCCAGCGCATCCCAAAAGAAGATCATTGACTCAAGTAAGCGCTTTTTCCGTTGGGCGAAGGTTACATATCCTCGTGAAATGAACAGCCTTCCCATTTCGTGGATTGATACTCTGCGGCGGCCACGCCAACCGCAAATTTCTTCAGAGAATGTTTTTGTTTCTTTGGATGAGGTCCAAAAATTACTCACCACCCCTGTTCCCGAAGAGAGCCTGGCCTTATTGCGCGACAAAGCAGCTGCTGCAATGCTCTTCCTATCTGGCATGCGTGCCAGCGCTTTTACCACATTACCAATAGAAGCGGTTGATCTTGATAATCTCAGACTTCGCCAATGGCCAGAACTGGGCGTTCATACAAAGAATGGAAAGAAGGCGACTACTTTCCTATTGAACATTCCTGAAATTCTTGCGCCAGTCCGCCAGTGGGATGTTATCGTTCGCAAGTCACTTCCAGGCTCAAGTCCCTGGTATGCTCCGATCGCTCATACCTGGGGAGATCAGTTTCTTTCACAGGATGAACCTGGAAAGACGCGTTCTCAGGCGCTTCAAAAACGTCTGAGTTGTTGTTTTCCATTGCAAACCTTGAATTCAAATCACCTCACAAATTCCGGCATGGACACGCCGTCTACGGGTTACTTCATGCTCAGACGCATGGCGGATTACAAAGCGGTTTCAATGAACCTGATGCACGAGAGTATCGAGATCACTGACAGCACTTACGCTCCTATGCTTTCTTCTGATGTTCAAGAGCGTATTGCCGGGCTGTCTGGGAAGGCGACGTCCACGCCGGGTGATGAGCTTGAGGTCTTCCTTTAATAAGTTTGATCGAGAAAGCCAGAAAAAGGCATTAATGTTTATCGCAGGAAAGTTAGCTCAATGAAGATTACTTGGTTACAGACGCATATTATCGGCTGGACTGGCTTTACGATGCGCTTGTTCCACATCTACTTCGGCTATTTGGGCATAGTGGCGTACCATATCAAGCGAACCATGGCCCAGAAGCGATTGAAGGGTAAAAACATCTCCTCCAGAGCGCAGATAGGTGATGGCGAAGGTATGCCTGAATTTATGCGGATAAGCTTTCTTGATTTCTGCCCTGTCTCCCAACCGGTTGATCAAGACACGCAAACTGTCCTTGTTGAAAGCTCGATCCGCATGGCTGATGAAGAGGGGGCGTCGGAATCGTCCCCATCTTCTCGGCTGGCAAGATAACGCCAAACCGCTTTTCGTGCAACCTTACCCAGGTACACCGTGCGTCCTTTACCGCCTTTCGCGCCACCTGCCACTCCGTGACGAATGGTGACCTTTCCGGTCTTGAGATCCACATCGTTGATGATCAGAGAACACAACTCCGTTGCTCGCAATCCAGTGTCCAGCAACATCAACACAATCGCCTGGTCGCGGTTGGAACTCGGCCGGCGCATTACAAATTTCTTCCTTTCCTCAGTCTGCGATTCGCGGGAATAGACACACGCCTTGAGAGATTTTTTCAACGTCTTCTTTGGAAAATGTTTCAACAGGATGTTTTTGAAACTTCGGGGCAGTGATTTCTTTAGCGGGATTGGGAAACTTGAACTCCACCTGCAGCCATCCGAAAAAGATCGGAATGTTACCCACACATTTCGGATGGATTTAGCGGACAGCGGTTCGGAGCTACCGTTCCAACGTCTCGGTTTATACTCGGTTCTCAACCAAGCCATGTAGCCGGTCAGGTCGGAAGATTGAATTTCCGACACCTCTCGATCTCCGATATATTTCAACCAGTGACCAAGAGTGAACTCATAGGAGGTAATTGTGCGTTGGCTTAATCCCTCTGCTGTTTTGAATTTTAGGAAGCCGTCGATGGCTTTGGCTAAGGAAAGTGAAAATTTTGATTTTGACGTACCCGGCGAACTGCGGTTCATAAGAAATTCCTCCATTTTTGGAAAAATGTCTACCGCTGTGCGCCAGGCTAACGAAAAACCAGAGCCCGACGGACTCTGGTTTGACTTTAGTAGCGGGGAGTGGATTCGAACCACTGACCTCCGGGTTATGAGCCCGACGAGCTGCCACTGCTCTACCCCGCATCGCGGAACACAATAATACCACTGCCCCCCAACCCCGTCAAGCCAATTTCCGTTTTTAACCCTGCCTATCTGATACAATTGGGCGATTTCTAATAAGAGGTTACTCATGACCATCCAATCTACGCAAAAAATATCAGCCTGGCAGCGTTTTAAAATTTGGCTCGGTCCACTTGACCTTTCCTGGAAGACCGGCAGTGAATACCTGGTTGTCCTGTTAGGGGCGCTGGTGCAGGCGTTTGCTATGCGGCTTTTCCTTGTCCCTGGGCAGCTGGTCAGCGGCGGCATCAGCGGGGCTGCGCAGATCATCAATCATTTTGCGCCGATTCCCATCGGTCTGATGGTGTTCATAGGTAATATCCCCCTGTTTGTGCTGGGCTGGCGCTTCCTGGGCGGGCCGCGTTTTGCGCTGCGAACTGCCGTCGCTGTGGGCGCTTTTTCTCTTCTTACTGATCTGCTGGTCTTTGTAATCCCTGCGAAGGGGATGACACAGGATAACGTGCTCAACGCGCTGTTTGGCGGGGTGCTGCTCGGCGTGGGGTTGGGGCTGGTGTACCGCGGAGGGGGTACGAGCGGAGGTTCGGATATCCTGGGGCGTATTCTAAATCACCGGTTGGGTATCTCCATTTCAGCCGCATATTTAATCACCGATTCACTGGTAGTGCTGGCGGGCGGGTTTGCCTTCTCATGGGAAAATGCGCTCTATGGCATGGTTGTCATCTACGTCAGCGGGTTGGCGGCAGAAATGATCTCGGAAGGCTCGGGGATATTCCGCACTGCGATCATTATTTCGGGGAAACATGAAGCCATCGCCCGCGAGGTGATGAACGCGATGGAGAGGGGCGTGACTGTGCTTTCAGGCAAGGGGGCTTATACCGGCAGTGACCGCCCGGTACTGTATTGCGTGATTACCCGATCAGAGGTCAATCAGTTGAAACAGATGGTCAAAGAGATTGACCCGCAGGCTTTTATGGTCATTGGTGTGTCACACGAAGCACTGGGTGAGGGGTTCAGACCATTTAAATAGGATTCATCGCAAGTGGTGCATAATCGCACCGGTGATGAGGGCGAACTGCGCCAGGTGGTAGGTC
This sequence comes from Anaerolineaceae bacterium, assembly GCA_040772785.1. Classification (GTDB taxonomy): domain Bacteria; phylum Chloroflexota; class Anaerolineae; order Anaerolineales; family Anaerolineaceae; genus UBA6107. Next base: position 12,992 of record JAXGXM010000004.1, read on the forward strand.
AGGTGAACATAGCTCTGGGCGCGATCGAAGCGGCGCACAAAACGGTCATAGACCAGCATGGTATCTGAAGTGTAAAAAAGTACCGCGCCGGTAGAAACCAGCACCGCAGGCATCAGCAGCCAGTCCGCTCTGAAGAGCGTCAGCATCGCTGAAAGCAGCATAAGGGTTAATGAAATCCCGTACAGGCTGAGGGCGGTTAAGAATCGTTTTCCCCGTGGAACCCGCATGATCCCCGGTCGGATGCGCTTGAAGACATTCGCGGCGGAAAAACCCACCAGCACGGCAACCACCATCACACTGATGCTGAAGGGCGCGGGGGTTTGGTTAAACCCGATCAGGTATGCGACATGTGCCAGCAGAAAAGCAGTTCCGCCGAACATGAAATATCGCGGATTTAGCATCAGCAGAATGTCGCCGACGAGCGATAGCGCGAGGGCGATGCCAAACCAAAGCATTTCATCTTTCCATCCGGTTAGTTGGATTGACCATATGATGAGGAAGGCCATAACCGCCGGCTTTGCCACATAAAGCCGCTTTTTCCATGCTTTCCAGGTGGAAGCCCAATCCAACAGAGCGAATCCACACGCGAGAAAGAACGGCCAGGTGAACATTCTATTCCTTCCGGTTCTTGTAACCGAGCAGTTCGAGAGCGTCCTGTGAGTTGCGCCAGTTCTTATTAACCTTGACGCGCAGTTTGAGGAAGACTTTACGCCCGCTCATCGCTTCGATCTCTTTGCGGCTTCGCGTGCCAATGGTCTTGATCATCTCACCGCCTTTGCCCACCAGGATGCCCTTTTGTGAATCGCGTTCAACGTACAAGGTTGCTTCAATATACGCTCCTTCGTCGGGACGCTCTTCGTAAGCATCGATTTGCACGGCAACACAATGCGGCACTTCATCGCGAATGTGCATTAACACGGATTCCCGGATCAGCTCGGCGGCAATGTCGCGTTCGTATGCGTCGGTGATGATGTCTTCATCAAAGAAGGGTTCCCCGGCTGGTAGGTGCTCAATGATCAACGCGAGCAAACTATCAAGGCTTTCCTTTGCTTGTATCGAAAGGGTCAGGATATCGCGCGCCGGGAAGAGTTCAAGCGCCTGTTTTTTACGTTCCTCCAATACATCAGCGCTGATCAAATCCGTCTTCGTCAATCCGATCCACACGGGCGGGAGTTTGCGCACGTTGCCTATTTTCTCGCCGATCAGGCGGTCTTCAGCGGTTAACGACTCGCTTGAATCCAACAACCAGAGGATGATGTCAGCATCCAGCAGGGCGTTATTGGCTGCCTGGTTCATAAAATCACCCAGTTTGTGCTGGGGGACATGCAATCCCGGCGTATCAACAAAGATGATCTGTGCTTCGGGCAATGTGAGAATACCCAGCTGGTTGCGGCGGGTGGTTTGCGGCTTTGGGGATACGGCAGCGATCTTCTGGTTGAGCAGCGCGTTGATCAATGTGGATTTACCCACGTTTGGACGACCGATGACCGCTACGTAACCAGCGCGGAATTCATTATTGTCTGTCATTTTAGTTTTGGTCCTCAAGTAGACTTTCTTGTACAACAGGAACAGGCACCTGTCGCTTTTTCTGATTCACTATGATTATAGCGCCTATGATCATTAAACCGCCAACTACGATGCGCCAATCGACTGGTTCCCTCAAGATCGTTGCACCAAGGATCACACCAACCAGCGGGAACATGTAGGTGGTCATGCTCACCCGCGATGGTCCGATCTCATCGAGCAGAGAGTACCATGTGATGGCGGCAAAAAATGAACCCAGCAGACCCAGCCAGCCAAACGCCAGGTAGGATACCGGTCTCACTGGAATGGTGAACGGGGATTCAAAGGTCAGCATCGCCGGGATGATGAAGAACATACCCAGAACGAATTGTCCCAGCGCCTGATCCTCCGGCTTGACACCATCGTTGTGAACGCGGGCGAAAACTCCGCTGGAGCCATACCCGAACACGGCGATGATCATTGCGATGATACCGATCGCTTCATTGGTCATCCCACCGCCCAGTTTGTCGGACATCAGAACCAGAACCCCGCCAAAACCAAGTACTAATCCCGCAATGCGTTGCGGGGTGAGTTTTTCTTCTTTGATGAAGATCGCTGCGAGCAGGGAGGTGGAGAGAGGCTGCATTGAGTTCAGGATGGATGCCATTCCGGAGGTAATATGCGTTTCGCTCCACGAAACAAGGAAGAACGGCAGCGCTACATTAAAGATACCCAGAAAGAGATACAGTTTCCAGGCTTTGCGCAGTGGAAAGCTGCGGCGCGTAAAAATGTAAAACGCTCCCAGCCCGAGCAGGGCAAAGAACACCCGGTAAAATACCACGTGGAGCGGGTCGACTTCCTGGAGACCGATCTTGATCCAGAAAAATGAGCTGCCCCAAACGATGCCGAGTGCAAAGAATTTAATCCAGTTTTTTACCGACAACGCGCTGTCCCTCCATCTGAAGCAGCCTGGCTTTTGTGACAATACCCCCGGCGGCGGAATATCCGGTAAGCGCGCGTGTTGAGGAAACCACGCGATGGCACGGGATGAGCAATGGCAGCGGGTTGCGCGCCAGCGCTCCACCGACCGCGCGGCTGGCTGCCGGTTTACCCAGGGCGTGCGCGATCTCGCCATAAGTACGCGTTTCTCCGTACGGGATTGAAAGTGTCTTTTGCAGTACATCTGCCTGGAAAGCCGTCATCGCACCCCAATCCAGCTGCAGGTCGAACTCCCTCCGCGTACCATTGAGGTACTCCAGTATCTGACTCCTGGCGCGCAGTAGAAGCTCGTCCGACTCAGTATCGACAGGCTTGTCACTGGCCGGGTCGCTGATATCTACACGCGCAATACCATTAATTGATTCTTCAATGGTGATTATGCCAATAGGGCTAATAAATTTGATCGAAGCGTACATTCAGCTTATTCCTGTCATAACGATACCCGAAAAAAATGAGCAAATGCGGGTATTCGTAGGGTAATCGTAGGGAAAGAGTCAAGTTTAATAAAGTGAACCCTGCTACACTATCTACAGGGCGACTTCTTTTCTTCTCCTCCTTAGTAAAGAGAGCCGGGGTCGGCGTCCCCGGCTCTCAATGATTTTACCATACCATTATTTGTGCAAAGATTCCCGCAAACCGAAGCGCGGGAATCTGATTTTAAATCACTGCGCAATAATTATGATACACTCAGGATTGCGGGTTGACCGCCCGTAAACACCATTTTTTGGAGACCGTTATGGAAAAAAGAGACACATATCCCGTTGATATCGCGGGTGTTCACCGCGACCTGCCGCTTTTTGAGATTAAACCAGGGTTGAGGATCGCGATTCTCAATATTCTGGGTGACATCGAACTGGTACAGGCCTGTGCGGCGGCATTGGCGGAGCGCTTATCCGGTGTGGAATTCGATGTTTTGTTAACGGCAGAAGCCAAGAGCATCCCTTTGGCGCACGCGCTGGCGGTTGAAACCCGCAAGCCATACGTTGTTTTGCGTAAGGTGTACAAACCGTACATGGGCAGCGCTCTGAAGACTGAGACACTCTCCATCACAACCGGTGAGCCTCAGTATCTTTATCTTGACGAAAAGGATATCGAGCTGATGCGCGGCAGGAAAGTGGTCATCGTGGATGATGTAATCAGCACCGGATCGACGTTGCAGGGGATGAGGATGCTGGTGCAAAAAGCCGGCGCTGAGGTTGTGGGAGAAACCGCGGTTTTTACCGAGGGTGAGCGCGCCAAGTGGCGCGATGTGATCGCGTTGGGACATTTACCCGTATTTTCGGATTAACTAGAAAAGCACGTTTTTACTCAAATGCTATCAAGAGAGCCGGTATCCATACTGGCTCTTTCGATTAAGCGGAACAAGGTATAACCGAAGAGGATATAGATTGCGCCGACGAGAATTTCGCCGAGCAGCAGACCCGATACAGCCGCCCAGTTTGCCCCGTCCAGTACCAATCTCGCTGCCATAATTCCCCGTGTCATCGGCAGGTAATTCGAAACCTGCTGCAGCGCGACCGGCAGCTTATCAACGGGGAAATTTACCCCGATGAGAATGAAGAGCAGCTGCCCGAGGGTGTTTGTGAACATCCAGCCATCCCGGCTGCGCAGGCTGATGGTGCCCATGATGAACCCCAACCCGGTCGTGGTGACCGAGAGCAGAATCAGGCAGCAGGTCATCAGAAACAGGTTGATCCCGGAGAAACCGAGGTCAAAGAACAGGATGGCGATCGGGAGCGCGATGAGCACGGTAATAAACCCATCAATAATGTGAAAGAACGCGCGCCCGAGGAAGAGAGGCGCACGCGGCGCGGGGCTGCCAAGCAGGTAAGACATCGCGCCAAACTGGCGTTCGTTGCCGATCGTCATCGAAATCCCGTACAATCCATTGATGGACGGCATCAGCAGAATGTTACCGATGACGATGTAAGCCGGGTCATTGAAACCCACGAATTTTCCGATGAAAACGAACATCAGCATCGAAAAAAACGGAAAGCCGAACTTGCTCGTCATATAACTGAAGGGGGTGCTCCACGCGAAAAGCGACCGGTATGAAAACCATGCCTGGAAGAAGTACAAACGGACGAGGTGAACGAAATTCCTGATCATACGGAATTCAATTCTCCGGTTAAGCGGATGTGATCGTGCACTTTTACATCCAGGTAGCGTGAGAGCAGGTAAAACACCAGCGAAATGCCCAGCGAGATCGCCCAGCGTGCGAGGAGGTTTTCATCGATTGTCGCCCCGCGCAATCCATCCCGTAGTGTTTCCAGGCTCCAACGGATCGGAAAGATGACGGAAATGTTCTGCATCCAGGCTGGCAGAACGCTGATGGGGTACATGAACCCGCACAACAACGCGATTGGCATTTCCAGCAGGTCCACAAAGGTGCCGGAAAGACGCGACCACGCCAGCAGGTTGGCCAGGAAGATTCCCAGACACCACAAGCCGAAAAGCAGAAGGCCAAATGAAAGGACAACGATCAGCACGTTGGCAGCTGCAATGGAATAATCGAAGATGAGCACGGCGATCAGGACCGCGGCGAGCATGCTGGTGGATCCCGCAAATATATTTAATGCTGATCGCCATCCCACCACCCGGCGCAGCGGGGTGGGGCTTCCCACGATCAATTCAAGGGTGCCTTCCCGCCTGTCCGCACGGATATCATAAGTGGAAGTGAAGACCAGTCCACTCCACATACCCATAATTCCCCCTCCCAAAACCGTGTAGATCAGGTCCGGGTTGGCGTTCCCGGCGGCGCGGGAGAGCAGCATGGCGACCGCGCTGAAAATAACGGGCTGGGTAAAGAACAATCCCAGGCTCCATAGGCTGAGCACTCTCATGCGCAGCTGCACGTCCATTTGCCGGAGCCCCAGGCGGAAAAACCTACCCATTATTTCCCTCATTTTGTATGATGGCGACATAGACATCTTCGAGCGTCTGGCTGCGCATTTCCATATTCTGGATGAGGTTGGTGTTCAACCATGGTGATAGTACTTCGATCACTGCAGAAGGATGCGCGGTGTGAAGGCTGATTTCAGGATGAAGTGAATTTTCTTTGAAGATGATGGTTGCCTCTTTTTCCAGAGGAGCCAAAATGGTTTTCAACGCGGTATAGTTTTCTCCGGTCGTTCTCAGGTCAATGACAGACTCGGAGGTCATGCCTGATTTCATTGCGGATGGTGTGTCGAGCGCGATGATCTGCCCGTGATTGATGATGGCGATCCGGTCGCAAAGCTCATCTGCTTCAGCCATGTAATGCGTTGTGAGGAGGATGGTTTTGCCGTGCGCCTTGAGGTTTTTTATCGTCGTTCGAAATTCACGTGCCCCCACTGGATCTATGCCCACGGTTGGTTCATCGAGGAAGATCAATTCAGGGTCGTGCAACAATGCGCGCGCCAGGTGAAGCCGTTGGTGCATGCCACTTGAATAGGTTTCCACCTTGTCGTCACCACGGTCCTTAAGGTCAACGAGTTCCAGCAGCTCCGGTATTCTTTTCTTTACAAAAGCGGGGTCCAGGGCGTACAGTTCTGCAAAATAGCGCAGGTTCTCAACGGCTGTTAATCGGCCGTAAAGGCCGCGCGCTCCGCCAAAAGTAAAACCGATTTGTTTGCGGATCTCTCTGGTGTCCTGCAGAATGTCCAGACCAAGAATTGAGATCGCCCCCCCAGTCGGAAGGAGCAAAGTTGACAGCATTTTTACCGTTGTTGTTTTACCTGCGCCATTTGGACCCAACAACCCGAAGAGTTCCCCGCGTTCAACTTCAAAGGTCACATCTCTCACCGCTTCGGTGATCCGGGTCGTGCGCTTCCAAAATCCGCGCCGGGTCTTAAAGGTTTTTTGCAGCTGGTTGGTGGAAATTGCTTTTTGATCGGACATAGATTGTCACCCGATTTCCATTTTATGAAAGATGCGCCCCTTTGCTGGGCATTGTCGCGAATATCTGAGCCTGCAATCCGGTTTTGGCGGTGTAAATTTCTCCCAGGCGGGCGACGAAGTTGTCAATGTGATCTTTGTAAACGAGGTTGACCGTGCAGCCGCCAAAACCTGCGCCGGTGAGCCTGGCTCCCAGGCAGCCTTCCAAACCGGCAGCGCTTTCAACCAGAATATCAAGCTCGGGCAGAGAGACTTCGTAGAGATCGCGCAGTGATTGATGTGTTTCAAACATTAACCTGCCAAAGCCTTCCGCGTCATTGTTCTCCAGCAGGCGAATCGCTTCATCGACCCGGGCGATTTCCTCCACCACGTGCAGCGCGTGCCTGTAAACACCGGGCGGTAATTCGCCTTCTGCCGTGTAAAACCACTCCGGCGCCAGGTCGCGCAGCGCACGAATGGATGGATCGCCCCTTCGAAAATGCGCTACCGCCTGCTCACAATCCATGCGCCGCTCGTTATAAGCCGAGTTGACGAGCGTCCGGCGCAAAGTTGAATCGGCTATGACGATACCGGTGTCAGAAGGCAGTGGAACGGGTCTGAAGAGCAGGCTGCGCGTATCCAGCATGACGATATGGTTAGCTACTCCACACGCGGACGCAAATTGATCCATGAGCCCGCAGTTCACCCCTACGTATTCGTGCTCGGCTTCCTGGCAGATCCGGGCTAAGGTCATGCGGTCGAGCTTCCATCCGCCCAGGGCTTCACACACCACTGCGAAACCGACTTCAACCGCGGCGGAACTGCTGAGACCGGCGCCGATGGGAATATCTGAATGGAAATCTGCGCTGAAACCCTCCACTGGTAAATCGTAGTTAAGGAGGTTCCATATTACTCCGGCGGGATACATTGCCCAACCCGGCAAAGGTGAGCCATCGAGCGCGGTTTTGTTCGCCAGTTGGCGGGGATCAAAACTGCATTCTTCACCAAGGTCTCGTGCGTAAAGGGTGACGGATTTGTCTGTTGTGCGGTGGAAATGGATATTGACGTACCGGTCTATCGCTGCCGGCAGGACCACCCCATCGTTGTAATCCACATGTTCCCCTAACAGGTTCACCCTGCCTGGTGAGATGACACGCCCCCGATCGATGACCATGGATTAATTTTCCCCGTTTTGGGTCTGGATGAGCTTTAATTTCTTATCGCGATGCAATGTTTTAATTGCCCTTTCCCGCTGCATAGCTGTGCGCAAGTCCGGGAGTTCCTCAACGTACACCAGGTGAACAGGACGATGAATGCGTGTATAAGCTGCGCCAGTTCCCCGGTTGTGCTGCTTTTCCCGTCGCTGCGGGTCTTTGCTCCAACCGGTATAAAAACTGCCATCCGCGCATTCGACGATATAGCAGTAATATGCCATGCTTACCTTTTATCCCCTATTGTGAGAGGTCTTCCTCCAAACAGGCGTCCCAGGATGTTGCGCGACTCCGTTACCTCCGGTTTTTCCTCGCGTTCCCATTCACCGCTGGTGCGCTGTTCTAGCCACAATTCATAGCCGCGGCGGGCATCCTTGAGGGTTTTTCGCAATCCTTCCTCGTCACCTTCAGTGATCATTCTACGCATTTCCTGAAGTTCAGCGATCAACTCGTCCAATACACGTTGTATGTTTTCGCTGTTCATAAGACTGGTGATCCCGAAAAATTCCTCTTCATCATACAACATGCTGATGGAGGCGGTGCGGAAAAAAGCGCGCGAGGTGATACGGCGTGCGTCTCCCCAACCGGGGCTGTTGGTTAGCGCGTTGATCAAAGCGGCTGCGTTGAGGAGGGGCAGCTGCTCCACCCTGGCAAAAATGCCGTCGGCTTCCTGCGGCTCGGTGAAATATGGCTTTGCTTTGAGCAGGGTTGAAAGATCGGCTGCCGTCTGCATGGCGCGTGAAGTGGTGCTGTGGTCAGTTGCGATGACCATGTCGCAATTTTCAAAAAGGTCTGCGTGGGCGGTTAGCAGCGAATCGTTCCAATCTGCCAGTCGTTCAGGGTGGATCACGGGGTGCAGCAGAACAAAGGATTGACCGGCTGGCAGGAGCTCTTTTACCCAGTCATAGATAACGTTAAACACCACAGAAAAGCACAACACGACCGAGTCAGGTTTTAGCTCCCTGCCAATCAACCTCAGCGCGTCCTTCACCAGGTCGGTCGGAAAATCCATGATCACGATGTCAGCATCACGCACTGCATCGGGCAGCTTGATCTCGGTTCGATCAAAAGACCCTTCGTCTGCGGTCTTTTTCATCAACTTGACATTGGCTGAATGACAAACACGCGTGACCTTATCTTTGTGGGGAGCGAGGGCGAGACCTAAAGACGCGCCAATCTGACCGAAACCGAGGATTGCGATTTTTGTGCTCATCAGGACACTCCAAGGATGACTTTCTGTAACTGGGTCAACGCGGGGGTCATAATCCAACTGATGATGTCAATGCCCACCATCGGCAGGACGAACAACAGCACAAGCAGCAGGATTGGACCATAACGTTGAATGGAAGCGAAGGCATCTGACCAGCCCGGAGGCAGCAGGGAGGCGAGCACTTTTTCACCATCCAGCGGCGCGAGTGGTATCAGATTGAACAACATCAACACCAGGTTGATGGACATAAATGTAAACAGAAATTCCGCAGGTGCGGGCAGGAACCTATCGGACGCGACCCAGGGAAAAATCCGCAATCGCAGGATCACCCCTGCAAGGATTGCCATCAGGAGGTTGGAAGCCGGACCTGCCAAAGACACCCACATCATCGCTGAATCAGCCCTTCGGCGCAGCGCGTAAGGATTGACCGGCACCGGTTTTGCCCAGCCAAATCCGGCGATCAGCAGCATCAGAGACCCCACCACATCCAGATGTTTCAGCGGGTTCAATGTCAAACGCCCGGCATCGCGTGCCGTGGTGTCGCCAAAGCGATACGCTACGAACGCATGCGCGAATTCGTGAATTGTAAGCGCGACGATCAGGGTGATAATGCGGGAGATTAGCAGGCTTGGGGAAAGATTCAGCATCTATGGGGTTCCTACACAGCCTGGATTTCACCAGGAGTCTAAGATTATAACATGGGTTATAATGCCAGCATGCTGCCAGACCTGAAGCTTGGAGACCGGGTAAAACTGCGCAAACCTCACCCTTGCGGCGGATACACATGGAAGATCGTGCGCCTGGGCGCGGATATCGGTCTGGAGTGCGAAACTTGTTCTCACCGGGTGCTGCTGACCCGCCGTGAACTCGCCCGGCGCTTGAAAGAGCACACACCTGTTGATTCAACGGGAACTGATGAAGCAGGGTAAGGCATAATTCACTTGTTTACCAGCCTTCACGGGAATATAATTTCATAAATGCCTATTTTTACTTCCAATAATGTTGATTTTATCAGTCGCAGCCCTGAGCAGACGAGGCGTCTTGGAATACGCCTGGGCGCGCTGCTGAAACCCGGTGATGTGATTTGCCTCGTCGGTGACCTGGGTTCTGGAAAAACTACGTTTGTACAGGGACTGGCGAAAGGGTGGGGATCGGTCGACGCTGTTTCAAGCCCGACCTTTGTGCTGGTCAACCAGTATCGCCAGCCGAACGGAAATCAGTTTGCCCACCTGGATGCCTACCGACTCGACTCGGTTCTCGAAGCTGAGGATCTTGACATTGACGCGCTGCTGATCAATGGACCTCTGGTGGTCGAATGGTCTGATCGTATTATGCAGGCGCTTCCGGCTGAACATCTGCAGGTGGATATGTCATGGGTGGCGGATGAACACCGCAGCCTGCTCTTTACACCGTGCGGAACTCGATACGAAAAACTACTGCAGGATTTCAGGCGTCTCGCCTTCGGAGGGTAAAATGCTGCTTGCTATGGATACTTCCACCCTTACCTGCGGGATTGCCATTTATGACGATCCGATGATCATCGGGGAAATGCAGTGGCGCACAGCCAACCACCATACCGTTGAATTGGCGCCTGCTGTTGATAACCTGTTGCAGCGCTGTTCGATAGCGCCAACTGACCTGAAAGCCATCGCGGTTGCGCTCGGCCCCGGTTCCTTCACCAGCCTGCGCATCAGCCTCGCGCTCGCCAAAGGTATGGCGCTCTCGCTGCGAATTCCCTTGATCGGCATTCCCACATTTGAATACCAGGCGGCCTCGCAACCGATAAGTGAAGTGCCGTTGCTCACAATTATCCCGGCTGGTCGTTCGCGCATGGCGGTGCAGGAGTTTTCAGCAATGGACGGCAAGTGGGAGCCTGTCGATGAGCCGCAGGTGATGACAACCGAAGAGATCTCAAACCGCATCGAAGGACCAACCCTGATATGTGGTGAGATGAATGTGAATGAACGTCAGATAATCGGACGGAAATGGAAGAACGCGATGATTGCCCCGCCTACGCTCGGCATGCGGCGCCCCGCTGTGCTGGCGGAACTCGCGTGGAAGCGCTGGAAAGCGGGGCAGGTGGATGACCCGATCCAACTTTCTCCCATTTATTTGCACATTGCCGGGATGATCCGGGAGTGAATCCAACTGAACCACTAATTCCAATTCACATCCGGCAGATGCGTCTTGAAGACCTGCCGGCAGTGATCGCGCTCGACCAGCGTTCGTTCGCTCTACCCTGGCCTGAAAGTTCCTTCAGGTTTGAGATCGAGAGCAATGAGCTGTCGCGTTGTTGGGTGGCTGAAACCGAATCTCCGGATGGGGCAACCATTCTGGTGGCGATGGTCGTTATCTGGCTGATCGTTGATGAGGCGCATGTGGCGACGATCGCAGTCCACCCTGACTATCGGCGGCAGAAGATCGCTCAACGCCTGTTGGCTTTTACCCTGGTTGACGCGTACCACGCCGGGGCGGTTAAATCCTTACTTGAGGTTCGCCGCGGTAATGATCCTGCCATCTCGATGTACAAGCAATTTGGATACCGTGAGGTGGGAGTACGCCATAAGTATTACCAGGATAATGGGGAGGATGCTGTTCTGATGGACCTCGACCCACTCAACCTGGCGCAATTGTTAAGCCTGCAGTAAGGTAAAATAAAGCGTATAATTTCAGCTTACACTGCATGGAGGGTAACTGATGAATCCGGAGGAAATTCTTCGAGAGATTAGCGCGCAGGTGGCGGTCTGCCAGGCTTGCGCACTTCATTTTTCCCGAAAGAACGCCGTCCCGGGTGAGGGGAGCCCGAGAGCGGAGATCATGTTTATTGGCGAAGCCCCGGGTTTTCACGAAAATGAGCAGGGGCGTCCTTTTGTGGGTCAGGCTGGCAAATTCCTGGATGAGTTGCTGGCAGAAGCTGGTTACACAAGGGAAGAGGTATTTATTGCCAACGTCGTCAAATGCCGCCCACCGGGCAACCGTGATCCGCTTCCAGAAGAACTCGCTTCCTGCAGCCGCTACCTCGATCGCCAGATTGAGACGATCAACCCTGGTGTGATTGTCACACTCGGGCGCATTTCAATGGGGAAATTCCTGCCCAATGCGCGCATTAGCGAGATCCACGGCAATTCAATTTGGGTAAACGACCGTTTGATCGTGCCCATGTACCACCCCGCTGCGGCTTTGCATCAGCCATCATTAAAACCCGTCATCATAGCGGATTTTAAATCGCTGCCCGCGGCAATTGCCAGCGCTAGAGCTGCCGGCAGGAATATTCAGAGCCAGCCTGCGGTTATCGATAAGGAAGAAAAGACCAGAGACGACAACCCTGAGCAATTGTCATTATTCTAATATTTCGAGGAAGACTATGGATTACGCCAATCAACTGATCGAGAAGTTCAATCAGAAAACCGCGAAGGTGGCGGTGCTTGGAATGGGATATGTTGGACTGCCTTTTGCCACGGTGTTTGCCTCTGCCGGATTTGATGTCACCGGGATCGATCCCGTGGCGGAAAAAATGGATATGGTCAACAAAGGTGAAAGTTATATTCTTGACGTACCGACTGAGACAGTAAAAGACCTGGTTGCTTCCGGCAGGTTGCGCGGAACAACGGATTATTCTGTCTTGAAAGATATAGATGCGGTTGCCATCTGCGTTCCTACACCTCTGAGGCATACGGGTGACCCCGACCTTTCCTTCATCATAAGCGCGGCGGAGGGGATAGCCCCGTACGTGCACGCTGGCATGGTCGTTGTGTTGGAATCCAGCACCTATCCGGGCACAACCCGCGAGCTGGTACTGCCAACGTTGACGGAAAAAAGCGGTTTAATGATCGGCGAAGAGCTTTTCCTCGCCTTCTCGCCGGAACGTGTTGACCCCGGACGCACAGATTGGACCACCAAGAACACTCCCAAAGTGGTCGGCGGGATGACCGAAAAATGCACCGAAGTCGCTTCTGCGTGGTACAGCCAGGCGCTGGATTCTGTTGTGCCAGTATCCACCACCGAAGTCGCTGAAATGGCGAAGCTGCTTGAAAACACTTTTCGCATGATCAATATCGGTTTTGTGAATGAGCTCACGCTCATTTGCGATCGGTTGGGTATGGACGTTTGGGAAGTGATCGATGCAGCCGCAACCAAGCCTTTTGGATTCATGCGCTTCAACCCCGGTCCCGGCTTGGGTGGTCATTGCATCCCCATTGATCCGATGTATCTCTCCTGGAAAATGCGTTCGCTCAACTACACCACCCGCTTCATTGAGCTGGCTTCAGAGATCAACACCTCGATGCCGCGTTTTGTCGTTGGCAAGGTGCAGGACGCGCTAAATGACCATGAAAAAGCCATCAAGGGCAGCAATGTGCTGGTGTTGGGAACCGCTTACAAACCTGACATCGATGATCTGCGGGAGTCACCCGCCATTGATGTGATCCGGTTGCTGCAACAGAAGGGCGCCCGTGTTTCTTATCACGATCCGTATATTCCTCACATTAAAGAAGATGGGTGGGAGATCGACTCGGTGACCGACCTGGATCAGGCGGTCAAATCGGCAGACTGTGTGGTGATCGTTACAAACCACAAGGTTTATGACTATGAAAAAATCCTCAACCAGGCGCAATTGATCGTAGATACCCGCAACGCACTCGGAAAATTGGGAAGGACTTCTCCCAAGGTGGTAAGGCTTTAATGGCGCGCTACCTGGTCACAGGAGCGGCAGGTTTCATCGCCCGGGCAGTGATCGAGAGGCTGGCTGCCGACGGTCACGAGATCGTGGGGGTGGATAACCTTAATGACTCGTACGACCCACGCCTAAAGGAATGGCGATTACGGCAGCTAAATCGACTTCCACAATTCACTTTCATCAAAGACGATATCTGCCGTCCCGGTTTCTTCACCACTCTAAGCGAAAAATATTCATCGTTCCAGGCTGCCATACACCTGGCAGCCAGGGCTGGTGTTCGCCAGGCGGTGGAAATCCCCGAGGTTTATCTGCAGACGAACGCGGCTGGGACGCTAAATTTGCTGGAATGGTCCCGCAAAAGCGGAACGAACAAACTGGTGCTGGCATCCACCTCGTCGATCTACGGCGCCAACCCGCCTCTGCCCACACCGGAAGAAGCCGACTCCTGCCACCCGCTGCAGATCTACGCTGCGAGCAAAAAAGCCGCAGAGGTGATGGCGTATACATACAACCATCTTTTTGGGCTGGATACGACAGTGGTACGATTCTTCACCGTTTACGGTCCTGCCGGACGTCCGGATATGGTGATGTTCCGCTTTACCCGCTGGATCGCCGAGGGCGACACCGTGGAGATCACCGGCGATGGAGAGCAGATGCGCGGTTTTACCTATGTCGATGACATCGCGGACGGTGTGATCAAAGCGCTAAAGCCGGTGGGTTATGAGATCATCAACCTGGGCGGGCACGAGACGATCACCATTAATGATCTTCTCAAACGCATCGAAACGCTGGTTGGCAGGAAAGCCAATGTTCGCTACATTCCACGGCACCCCGCGGATGTGGATGCCAATTGGGCGGATGTAACCAAGGCGCGAAAATTGCTGGGTTGGGAGCCGAAAGTTTCACTGGATGAGGGTCTTGCTCAACTGGTGAACTGGTACCTCGAACAGCGGGATTGGGCGCGCGATATTCTGATTCCATGAAAGCCCTGATATCCAGGATTAAACGATTTTTATCTGAAGACCGTGTTTTTGGCCGCGTGTTAAAGAACACGGGCTATCTTTTCAGTTCCACAACGATCGGGCTGCTGCTCTCGCTGGTGCAGAGTATATTTGCTGCTCGTCTGCTGGGCGTGGCAGCTTTTGGGTTGATCGGAATTCTTACAACCTTTGTGAGCAATGTTAGCCGCCTGTTTTCCTTTCGAATGGGAGAATTCATTGTCCGGTATCTGGGCAAGGAACTGACCGGGGAGAACCGGCAAAAAGCCGGCGCGGTGGTGAAGATCGCGATGATGATCGAAGGCGCGACATCCATCGTTGCTTTTATTGTATTGATGCTGTTGGCACCGGTTGGCGCGAAGTATTTTGCCAAGGACATCCAGGCGCTGCCCTTGATCCAGTTGTACGGTTTTTCGATCCTGGCAAAGATGTTCTCAGAGACTGCGATCGGCGTCCTGCAGATCACCAACCGTTTTCGCATCCAGGCGGTTATAAACCTGGCGCAAAGTGTGATCACTGCGTTGTTGATCTTTATCGCTTTCCTGGTGGATGGCAGTATTTACTTCGTATTGACCGCCTACCTGGTTGGAAAGATCATCCTCGGTGTCAGCCCGGTTATCCTGGCGCTGTATTATCTGCCCGGGCAGCTTGGCCGCGGCTGGTGGAAAACGCCGCTTTCCGTGCTCCCGCCCTTCAAAGAGATCGCGCTCTACACACTGTCTACCAATTTGAGTGGAACCGTGAAGATGGTCGCGAGTGAAAGTGAACCCCTGCTTTTGGGCTATTTCCTGGACCAGCAAGCCGTCGGGCTTTATAAGTTAGCGCTTTCAATCGTGAATCCTCTGATGATGCCCATCACTCCCTTCATTTCCACAACCTTCCCTGAAATGACGCGCAGCATTGTTGCGAAAACCTGGGACCAGCTGCGAAAGCTGCTCAGGAGAGTCACCCTGCTCTCCGCGGGGTGGACAGGATTGGTGTGGCTGGTGATGCTCGTGCTGGGCAGGTGGCTGATCAAACTTTTCTACGGCAGCGAATTTGTACCGGCATACCCGGCAACGATGATTCTGTTGATCGGTTTTGGTGTTGCCAACATCTTTTTCTGGAATCGGTCGCTGCTGCTGTCGTTTGGAAAGGCAAACATACCGCTCTACGTGCTATTGATCGCCGCTGTGATCAAAACCGCTTTGGCCTTCTGGATTGTTCCGCGAATGGGTATCATCGGAGAAGGATTATTACTGACCGGTTACCTGGTCATTTCCACTGGTGTGTTAGTCTATATCGGGCTGCGTATGATCAAAAATGCCGCGGCAGAAACCGGAGAGGCGGCTTGAATTGAAAATTGTTTACATATCCACAGCCGAAGTCCCTTCCTCCCGCGCGAACAGCCTGCAGGTCATGAAGGTGTGCCAGGCGCTGGTACAGCTTGGCGAACAGGTGCAGCTCTATCTGCCCGATGACCACAGCGCAACGTGGGAGCAACTGGAAGAAATGTATGGTTTGACACAGCGCTTCCCGATCATTCGCTTCCCCTCGCGCGCTTTTTTGCGGCGGTTTGATTTCACCATTGCCTGTCTGCTGCGTGCACGTGAAGAGGGAGCCGACCTGGTCTATACCCGCATGGTGTGGACGGCGTTGATTTCGCGAATGGCAGGGTTCAAGACCGTGCTTGAGATGCATGACATTCCTACCGGTCGAATGGGTCCAATGGTTTACAGGTGGTACCTGCGCGCGCGCAAACCTGGTTTGACGGTCTACATCACTTTGGCTTTGAAGGAACTCGCTGATAAATCTATGAAAGCCCGTGCCAGGGATGGTGAATACCTGATCGCACCGGATGGGGTTGACCTGGAGCGGTTCGAGGGACTTCCCAACCCCGTAAAGGCGCGTTCAACCCTGGGGTTGCAGGAAACTTTGACCGCGGTTTACACAGGCGGGTTTTACGAAGGTCGTGGACTGGAAATACTGGAGCCGTTGGCGCAGGCTTTCCCACAGGTGCAGTTTCTGTGGATAGGCGGAAACGAAGAACAGGTAACCACCTGGCGCAAGCGCCTGGATTCAAAAGATGTGAGGAACGTGCTTCTCACCGGGTTTGTCCAAAACAGCCGGCTGCCGCTCTATCAGGCCGCGGCTGACGTGTTGTTGATGCCTTACAGCAGCAGTTTTGGCGGCAGCGGCGGCGGGGACATCGCGCGTGTGAGCAGCCCGTTAAAGATGTTTGAATACCTCGCCAGCGGGCGCGCTATTCTCGCGAGCGATATCCCTGTGCTGAGGGAAGTATTGACTGAAAAGAACGCGTGTTTTTATCAGCCGGAGAATTTTGAGGATTTGTGCGTGAAATTCTCTTCTCTTATTTCGAACAATGCCCTGCGCAGCCGCTACGCGGTTGCAGCCCGCACCAGCGTGGGGGCTTATGATTGGAAAGAGAGGATGAAGAGGATTATTATCGCTGCAGGTGCGCTACCATCGGTTAAATAAAATCCCGGTTTTCTAAGAAACCGGGATTTTTATGTCAATTATGGCTGCCAATCGCCGATGTCTTTCCAGGCATATTCCAGGTGTGAGGCGGGTGATTTCCCCGCCTGCTTGCGCACTTTGCGGTAAGCGTATGACATTAGCTCCTGCCCGCCGACCTGGTGGAAACGGGTGCCGATCTCACGCGCACGGATGTGCCGGCACTGCGCGTTGAATCTGCGACCGGGAAATTCGGAAAGATAGTCATCCTGAATACCAATCCTGATAAGCTCCTCCAGCAGGCGATTTACCTCCTGCGCGTTGGCTTGAGGATAGGGCTTTTTGAATAGATCCAGTAACGACATTGTTGCTCCTTCCCGGGATGCTCATTTTTGATGATGATCTAATTTTACATCGAAATATCTCCGTTCTGTGCGAAAAATTCAAATTACCAGCATTGCATACACCCCTGAATAAGGTTATGCTATACTTTTAGCGATGGATTCGCAATACTGGTCTGACTGGGCAGGAAAATTTCAGCGGGGACATTTCACCCCCGTTGTTCTGACCATTCTGGATGCATTAGAACCCCTAAAGATGGTGCTTGCACAGGGAATGCTGGCTTTCTCTCCTTTCATCGCATCTACCGGAAAGTCCTCATGGGTTGCGTTTGCCTCGATGCTGGAAGACCCGAATGAAAGCGATATGTTCAGGGATTATTTGCGCAGAGGAGACGCATGACTGGCTGGAACCTGATCGGTTTTTTGCTCGTCCTGGCAGCGGCTGCGGGGATCATCATCTTTTCCTCAAAAAAAGTGCGCGCCAGGTACCCGGCGCTTTTCCGTAAAATTCCTGCGATAACCCGCTTAAAGCACGCCATCGGACATTCGGTTGAAGATGGAAGCCGTGTGCACGTCACATTGGGTAACGCCGACCTGACGGATGTTGCCAATACATCGGCGCTGGTGGGGTTGAGCGCGCTACACGCGATCGGTCAGCTTAGCATAAACAGCGATCAACCACCTGTCAGTACCAGCGGGAATGGGGGATTTGCGCTTCTCAGCAAGGACGTGCTGCGCGCCACGGCGGTTGAAACAAATACACGCGATTACTATGATCCCGACCTGGGTTACCTGACCGGTGCCACGCCATTCTCTTTCGCGCTTGGTGCGATGGATGTCATCGATGAAAGCGGGGTAAAGACCAATGTGTTCATTGGCAATTTTGGCGTGGAGGCGGGTTTACTGGCCACCAGCGCCGGGGATCGGGCGCCTTTTACCCTGGCCGCCAGCGACTCCATTGTTGCTCAATCAATTTTCATGGCCACCAGCCGCGATGTTTTGATCGGTGAAGAACTTTACGCTGTTCCCGCCTACCTCGCTTATCGACCGGCGCATATCGCCAGCCTGCGTGTGCAGGATATTCTACGCATACTCACCGGGGGAGCGCTGCTGATCGGGGCGTTCTTGAAAGGCCTGGGGTTGATATGAAGATTGTCAACGTTATCGTAGCGCTGGCAGCGGGAATAATTGTTTTGCTCGGTTATTTCTTCAAGATCCCCGGTCTGGAGAATTTGCGTGGTTCTTTGCTCAATTGTGCGCTTGTTCTCAGTGGTGTCGCGGGTCTTGTTGCAATCTTGAATCTCATCTTCAGCGTGCACTGGAAGCGGGTGCGCGATAAACACCCGCGTAAAGGCACCAGTCTGATCATCATCATTGCTTTTGGAGTCACTTTTGTGGCGGGCATCTTCCTGGGTCCATCAAACCCGGGTTTTCAAAAGCTTGTCACAGCTGTGCAGGTGCCAATTGAATCCAGCCTGATGGCGATACTTGCCATCACACTGGTGATAGCTTCCTTGAAGATCCTGCAGCGTCATCGCAATTGGATGGGGTTCGTTTTCTTTGTGTCTGTTATCCTGTTCCTGGTGTTGAATAGCGGTGTACTTGCCTTCACTTCCGAGATACCCATCCTGCGTGATCTCCTTTCCGCGTTTCACCAGATTCCGGTTGCTGGCGCTCGCGGTATCCTTCTGGGAGTGGCACTTGGCAGTATTGTTACGGGTATTCGCGTATTGATCGGTTCAGACCGTCCATATAACGGGTAAGCATGGCTGATATTAGGTGTTTAATTTGTAATCGATTGAACGATGCCAGCGCTGAGCGCTGCTGGTATTGCAACACGCTTTTACCAAAACCAAGCAGTGAACTGACCGAGCAGGAGCGGGAAAAACTTGCAAACCTGCAGAGCAAGAATTCCCAATCACTCAACGAGGAACCACAACTCCCGTCTGAAGATCAGGCTGAATCTTCATCTCTTACACCGGAACAGAAGGAGATACCCGAGTGGCTGGCGCGCATCCGTAAATTAAAGCAAGAGGAGAAACAGACTAGTGACGAGCAGCAGCGTGACTGGGTTGAAGAGGAACAACCGGATTGGCTGCGCAGCCTGGCTGAGGGTACGCATCAACATCCGGAAATCGCTGCTCAGCAAAGCGATCCGGATAAAGTCTCATCGGACATGGATGAGTCCCCTTCTGGGGTGGTAGAGGAGCCACTGGCGCAGAGTCCAGAACAGGAAGACTTTTCTGCGAATACCTCTTCAGATCAAGTAGCGCCTTTCAAGGAAGACTTTCTTGCGGAAATTTTGGCAGAAGAGGAACCTGAACCCGGACAGATAACGGATTGGTCTTTTCTGACTGCAGAACAGGAAACAGGGACTCAAGGATCAACCGCTGCACTGGCAGATGAAGAACCTGAAGTTTTAACACCTCAAGAGGAATCAGCGCCAGCAATGGCTTTTCCGATCCCGGTTGAGGAGCTGCCCGAATGGCTCGCCGATGAAAAGGTCGCAGGTGACGTACAGGAAGAATTCGACACAAGTGAAGCCGAAAATAAGCGGGGACTGGAAAAGAAGCTGGAGAAAGCGCATCTTCCCGCCTGGCTCGCTTCATTGCGCCCCATTCAGTCTGTGATCCAGGGTTCATCAACGGCTGGAGCCCAGCCGGCTCGAAGCGGTCAGGGCTTTCTGGCTGGTATTCGGGGAACCTTGCCTGGTGGGGATCTGCCCCAACAGGTGACCTTGCCTAATGTGTCTGGCAGCGAGCTGCGCGCATCACCGCTGCAGCGAAAGAACGCCGAGCTCTTTCATAATCTTCTGCATCCTGAAAACCTTTCATCTGACGAAGCAGGTGATCTAAAAGCAGTTGGGGGTGTCAACAGGGTAACCCGCCTGCTGGTTACCGTTTTAGTGCTGCTGGCTGTGATTATTCCCATCCTTTCGTCTTCGTTTACCGGTGTAGTACCCGTCCTTTATCCAGCTGAAGTGGTCAGTTCACTGGGCTTAATGCGGGACTTGCCCGCTGATAAACCGGTTCTAGTTGCCGCGCATTTTGAAGCCGGGTTGGCAGGTGAGATGAAATGGAGCGCACAACCGGTTCTAAAACACCTTGTTTCACGTGATATTCCCATTGTGCTAACTTCAACCAATGTTATTGGTTTCGCGATGCTGCAGGAGCTCGTCAGCCAATCGGTAGGCGAGGGATCAGGTTATTCGATTGCAGAAAAAGTAGTCGACCTGGGCTACCTGCCTGGCGGCGCGATCGGGCTTGGCGCCCTGGTCAGTGATCCGTTTGAGGCGCTGCCGTTCACGACAGATATTCTGCCGGTTGGTGAGGTTGAAATCCTGCAAGGTGTTGGTTCCCTCGCGGATTTTGGCGCCCTGATACTGATCACGGACAATCCGGAATTTGCCCGTTCATGGGTGGAGCAGATCGATCGCGCAGGGATTTCGATCAGAACGCTGGCTGTGGTCAGCGCGCAAGCCGCACCTCTCCTGCAGCCGTACTATGAGAGCGGGCAGATTGGCGGTTATGTATCTGGTATGGCGGGCGCATTATCCTACGAGATGTTACGGGAACAGCCCGGCAGCGCTGCGGTCAGGTTTAATGTTTACCAGGTGGCTTTGCTCGTCGCGGCTGTGATCATACTAACGGGCGGAATTTATTACGTCATTACAGATTCAACATCATCAGCGAAGAAGGAGTCAGAACACTGATGCGCATTGACAGTGAAATTATCTGGACTCTTGTGAGTTTTTTCCTTACCCTGCTGGTGTTCAGCTATCTGCTGGGGGATAACCCGCTATTCCGCTTTGTTTCCGCTCTTTTCATCGGCATAACAGCCGGGTATTTTACAGTGGTGATCGTTTACCAGGTGTTAATTGCGCGGCTGATCGTGCCGGCGGCGCAGGGGTCGACACTGGCGATGATTCCGGTTCTGTTATCAGGATTGCTTTTGATGAAGTTGTCTCCCCGTCTTACATCACTGGGGAATATTTCAATGGCGCTGCTGGTAGGGGTTGGGGCGGCTGTGGCGGTTGGTGGCGCTGTTTTAGGGACGCTCTTTGGGCAGGTAAAAGGCGCTTTAACATTCTTTGAATCAGGCGAAGGTGGAATCACATCGCCCTTATTGCGAATCGCAGAGGGTCTCTTCTTCCTTGTCGGTACTCTCGCCACCTTGGCTTATTTCAACTTCAGCGCGCGCGAAAAGCGCAGGCGTGAGTTGGGTCGCGGTGATCTGGCGGCTATATTTGCTTCGATCGGCCAGGTTTTTATCGCGATCACACTGGGGGCGGTTTTTGCCGGTGTGTTGAGCGCAGCGTTTACCGCTCTGGTTGAGCGCGCCGATTTCATCGTTAGCACCATTACCGCGTGGATAAGGTAGGCAGGATGTCTGATAGTTTGCAGATCATGTCAGTTCTCGGGGTGGAGATTGGATCGGTAAATACCCGCGCCTTCCTTTTCGACGTTGTTGAAGATAATTATCGTCTCATCGCTTCCGCAATTGCGCCTTCCACATTCACAGACCCGGCTTTCGATGTTGGTGATGGAATATTTGAAGTTGTCACACGGCTTGAAGAAGTGACAGGCAGGGTGTTTTTTGATCATGCTGCCAACCTGATGATGCCTTCACAACCAAACGGTGAGGGGATCGATCGTTTTGTGATCACGACCTCCTGTGTTTCTGATCTGAACATCGTCGTTTTTGGTTTATTGAATGAGGTGTCGCTTGAATCGGGGAAGAGACTGGCATATTCCACTTATGCGCGATTGGTCGAAGCGATCGGGATTAACGATCGCCGTCCGTTGAACATTCAATTAGACGCCGTCCTGGGAGCGAAGCCGGATTTGATGGTCTTTACAGGCGGTGCGGAAAGCGGCGCAAAGCGCTCAATGGAGCGTACTTCTGAACTGATCGTAAGCGCGCTTCAACTGATGCCGCGAGAGCGCAGACCTAAGGTGCTTTATTGCGGTAATTCAACCCTTGCCGGCAAGATTGTGGAGTCGATTGACCGTTTCACAGGCGTACGTATAGCGCAGAATATTCGTCCATCATTGGACCGGGAAATTCTTGAACCAGCGATGGAGGAGCTCGGCGCGTTGACCATGGAGAAGATCTATGAAAAAGTGGGCGGACTTCAACGGATTGCTGCCCTTTGCAGTGTGCCCCCGCGGCTCTCCAACCAGGCGTTTCATCGGGTGATCCGGTTTCTCGGTCAGCAGTGCGACCCCGCCAAGGGCGTGCTTGGTATTGATCTCGGCGCATCTTTTACGGTTGCCTCTTACGCCGGTCGGGATTCCTCAATCTTAAATACATTCAATTATGGATTGGGGGAAGGAATAGCCGCGCTGATGGATCGCACAAAGATCCAGGATATCACACGCTGGCTGCATGAACCCATAAACGACGAGGAGGCGCGTGATTATCTCTGGCAGCGCTCGCTTTATCCTCAAAACATTGCCAGAACAAAGGAAGAATTATCACTGGAACTGGCTGCGCTCCGGCAGTTATTGCGCCTTGCGATGTATGATCTCAACACTCGGACGATATTACCCCCAACAGGGTTTGAACCGATTATCATCAGCGGTTCCGCTCTCAATAGAACAGTCACACCGGTACAATCTTTATTGACCATTCTTGATGGGATTCAGCCTTTGGGAATATGTCCGCTGATACTGGATAAACACGGAGTATTGCCCGTTCTCGGGGCGATCGCGGAGTTCAATCCATTGCTGGCGGTACAGGTTCTGGAATCGACAGCTTTTACCAACCTAGCAACTGTGGTTAATATCGATAGTAAAGCGCGTTACGGGGTCACGGTAATGAATGCCCGTTTGCACTATCCTGATGGCAGCTACCTGGACGCTGAGGTAAAGCAGGGCTCGATAACTTCGTTGCCGCTTGCTCAGGGTATGAGCGGTGAATTTGAAATCCGTATGTTGCGGCGGGGTGAAATTGAAGATGTTGCGATTACAAGCGAACCCGTGAAGGTAAAGGGTGGTGTTTGCGGGTTAGTGCTGGATGCGAGGGGGAGACCGGTAAAGTTTTCTGCAAAGGAAGATGTTCGCAGAGCCCGCATGAAAGAATGGGAAAACCTGCTGGGTACAAAATAAAAATCTGGTACATATATTGCAACATAAAGCGCAGGAGTACATATGTATCCTCAGGTGACTCAGATTCATCCATTGACCTTAATTAGTCGCAACCGGTTGCTGCCGGTGCCGGGCGAGATCAATGTTCGCCCGGGTCAGAAGGTAAATCCTGGTGATGTTGTTGCCCAGGCTTCCATCCCTTCGCGCCATTACCTGGTTGATGTCAACCGGGTGTTGGGCGCATCCAGCGCTGGTTCGGCTGATAAGCTGATCACGCGCAAGCCGGGTGATATGCTGGAAAAGAATGACATCATCGCTGAGACGGGTGGTGCGTTTTCCCGGGTGATCCGTACGCCGGGTCCGGGAAGGATCGTGTCCATTCACAAAGGCAGGGTGTTGATCGAAGCCGAAAGCGAAGAGATCAGGCTTAAAGCTGGTATTTCCGGTCACATCAGCAGGGTCATCGCAGACAGGGGTGTTTCGATCGAAACTTACGGTGCTCTGGTGCAGGGTGTGTGGGGAAATGGACGGATCGGGTGCGGCCCCTTGTCAGTAGATGAAAAAAGCCTGGAAGCTGAGCTGACCAGTTCTGGATTGGGGGTCACCGCCCGCGGCACAATCATTCTCGCGAGTGTGTGTGCATCAGAAGAAATGTTTGCTCTGGCATCCTCGATGGAGATCGGCGGTATGATCCTTGGCTCGATGCCTGCTGCGTTTATCCCGACAGTTCAGGTGTTGCCTTTCCCTGTTATTCTCTTGAGCGGTTTTGGACGGATGGGTCTTGATGAAACGTCACGCCGGATTTTGGGTACCAATGCCGGGCGTGAAGTCTCGATCAATGCGGTCAGATGGAATCGATTAACCGGTGACCGGCCGGAGGTCTATATTCCTCTGCCGGCGGAAGGTGAGCCGACCAAAACGGAAAATGCATATTCGGTCGGTCAGAAGGTTCGTATTCATTCCGGTGCATACGCCGGGAGAGTCGGCAGTATTGATAAGATTATGCCGGGTATTTCTCAACTACCCAGTGGTCTGCGCACGAGCGCTGCAATGGTCAGGTTCGACCAGCGATCCAGTGAGGTTTTCCCACTGGTGAACCTGGATATTATTCAACTAGTCAATTAATCCACCGCAATTGATGATGGAGGAGGAACAACATGGCACTTAACAATTACGATCAGGATCCTTTTGACCGGGAAGATTTCCAGGAGGAATACACCCCGGAACCGGAAAAGAAATCAGGCAATCGCACCTTTCTCACGGTGATCATTGTTCTCGGGTTGATCTTTCTGGTTGCATTGCTGGCACTGGTGATCTTTGCGCCAAAATATATTGCGAGCCAGCGTGAAGCGCAAATGCAGGAGGCGGCGTTGATCAATGCGGCAAACACTGCCACCGCGATGGCGGTTGTTGCGCAGCAGGATCAATTGAATACGCAGCAAGCTCTCACAGCGATCGCGCTGACCCCTACGGCAGCCCCCACCAACACACCGGTTATTGCTGTTGCCACACACACACCGGTGGTAGCGGGGACCGACCTTTCGGCTGAAGAGATGGCAACGATCGCCGCGCTGCAGACTCAGATGGCGGCGGGGGGCACCGTTGTACCCATTGTGCCCACGACTGCTGCCGCGACCCCGACCGAATTACCCGACACCGGTTTGATGGATGACATCGGTTTGCCAACAATGGCGGGCATTGCGGTGCTGTTGATCATCATCATCGTGTTCAGTCGTAACTTGCGCCTTTCCTCCAGGTAGCGGCGAGTATTAAAAACACATCCGGGGTTGAAACCCAACCCCGGATTTTTAATTTAAGGGTTTACTAATTACGAAACGCGATCGGCAATTGAGCGTCCAAAAGTGAGAAGTTCCTTGACCATGTCTTCTGACCTGCCCTCGGCGTAGACCCGCAAAACCGGTTCGGTGCCGGAGGGACGTATTAATAGCCATGAATCATCTTTGAAAATGTACTTGACGCCATCCATGGTGGTGACTTCTGCCAGGCTCTCACCGCCAATGCTCGCGGGGGGCTGATTGACCAGCATGGCGACCATTTTTTCCTTTGACACCGGGTATTTAAGACGCAGATCAATGCGGTCGTAAAATACAGGCCCCACCTCTTTTTGCAGGTCTTCGACCATCTCGTACAGCGTCACACCGGAATCAGCGACCATTTCAATGATCAACAATCCCATCAGTACACCATCCCCCTCAGGGATATGACCGGTGAACCCGATACCTCCGGATTCTTCTCCGCCAATGAGCACATTTTCTTTCAGCATGTAATCCGCGATGTGGTTAAAGCCGACCGGGGTCTCATGTAAGGTGAGCCCATATTTTTTCGCCAGCCGGTCGATCATACGGGTTGTCGAAACCGTGCGTACAACTGAACCGGTAAGGCCGCGTTTTTCCACCAGGTAACGCAGCGCGAGCGACATGATCTTGTGGGGATCAACAAAATTACTGCGTTCGTCCATCGCGCCAATGCGATCCGCGTCGCCATCGGTCGCAATGCCGAAACTCCCCATTCCCGCTCCAATCGCGCCAGCCAGCGTGCCAAGGTAATGGCGGATCGGTTCGGGGTGCACACCGCCGAACCCGGGGTTCATTTCCCCGCGGATCTCGGTGATTTCGCAGCCGGTGCCCTGCAGAAAGCCGCGTATGACACCGCGACCTGAACCGTACATTGAGTCGATCACAAAGCGCTGCGGGTTTTCGGCGATGATGTCGCAATCGATCAGGGTCCTGAGGTGATCGTAATATGCGGGAATGGGGTTGAAGCGCTGGATCAATTTCAGTTCCCGCGCCTGGTCGACATCCATCAGGTTCGGACCGCGTCCGCGTTCCTCGTTGTCGTTCAGGTAAATTTCGACCCGGCGGCACTGTTCGGGTAAGGCTGAACCACCGGAAGCGGATTTCAATTTGATGCCGTTATAGCGCGGGGCATTGTGTGATGCTGTGATCATCACACCGCCAATGGCGTTATTTTCGCGCACGGCGTGTGATATCACCGGGGTGGGGGCGTCTGACTGGGCAAGCAGCACGGTGAAGCCGTTCGCGGCGAGTACGCGTGCCACTTCACTGGCGTAACGATCGGAAAGGAAGCGCGTGTCAAACCCGACCACCATTTTCTTTGGATCCGGTTTAATTACAGTGGATGCGCCATTAATCCACTCGGGAGAGGCTACCGCATCAGCAATCGCCTGTGCGACTAGGCGTAAATTCGTAAAGGTAAATGTGTCTGACATCACTGCGCGCCAGCCATCAGTACCAAAATGGATTGTCATAATTCATTCTCCGGTGTAAAAAATTGGGATTACCAGTCGGGTGCGGGTGTGGCAGTCAGCAGCAGGTTGCGTACCATCCACCCATCCCGCCCGTCTTCGAGCAGCACATGCGCCCAATACACGCCATCCACCAGTTCAACCTCCGGCAGCACCTGGATAAGCGATTCGTTCTCCACACTGGTCAGGTACTCGCCATCAAAGCCGGGTGTTTTTCTCACCAGCACCCCGGTGTAGGTTGCGCTGTACACTTTTGCCCACACAGGTGTTGGTTTGGTGGTGATGGTGAGGGTTGGCGTGAGACTGGGCGCGAGAGTGTTGGTAGGTTGAGGTGTTTCGCTGGAAAGTGGTGTGAATTCAGGTGTGGCTGCCTGAAGGGTGAGGCTTGGTGTTGTTATCGGGGCGATTGCTGTGGTCTGCTGGGTGAGGGTGATGAAAGGTTCGATCTGTCTCTTCACGGCAGAACCAATCGCGCTGGTGACGTAGAGACCGTAAAGCGCGCCAGCAATGATCACGGCTGTAAGCATATAACCAAAGAACTTGAAGGGTCGAAGTTTCAAAACTGCCAGGGTGATCGTCCCCACCAGGATTACCCAGGCAATGTTGATCAACGCGGTCCACAGCGCACCGGGGAAAAGGTTGCCAGCGCCGGATGCCAGACCGAAGCCTGCCACGGCAATGGGTACATAAAGCTCGTAAGCCAGCGGTACACTCGCCACCAGTGAGCGCTGCTTTGGTACGCGAATGGTGAGATAAATGGCAAGCACTGTGCCGATGGTGAGCAACAGAAAGTCCGGTATGGTGAATCTCGTAAATCGTTCTGCTTCAGTTAACGGAATGTCAAGGAATAAGTTCGAGATCCCGCCGGCCAGGGCGCCGCTTCCAAATACCAGCAGCGCGCCGATAAGCAGCGCGCCGGTGGAGCGAAGAAAAAACGAGAGTGAACCGATTACGGTGGAAAATCCAAGACCAACCGCGGGCGACATAAAAGGAGCAAGCAGCGCGCCCAACACCAGCAGCGCGGGGCTGTCAACCAGAATTCCGATCGCGATCACCAACCCGGCAACCAGCGAGAAAGCAAAATACTCAACCCCGGGCACCAGGCGTTTGGCAATTTCGTTCAGATACAGGGTGCGTTCACTTTTACCGCTTGGGATAAGCAATCGCTGACGCCGCTTGCGGCGTGATTCATCTATGCGGCTTCTACCCGTCCCAGGGACGGGTGCTTGCGGGAAATCGCTCATTGGCGCAGGGTCGCTTTCAATCGGTTTGGATTCATCAGCAGGTCTATCGCGGCGTGGATGTCCGGAACCACGATATCAGCGTTCAACAATGTTTCAGTTGCACACCCTTCAGCAGAAAGTATACATATACCCAGCCCGGCTTCTTTTAGCATCAGACGGTCGTTGGTGCCCTGTCCGATCGCTGCTACACCGGGGTCGTTTAACGATTCAATATACTCGAGTTTCTGTTCCGCTTCACTGCCGGGGGTAAGACGATGGAACCTGCTCACGCAGGACGCGAGTGTTTTTTCCAGATCAACCAGCCTGCCCAACGTGTCCGCTGTCACCAGGTGGATGGTCACGTGATCTTTCAACTGCTCTAAAGCCTCCGCGATCCCGGGCAATAATTTGCCATCGAGGGTGAGCGTTCCGTTCACATCAAACACGAGGTGGTTAATCTCAAGTGTTCCGCGGCCGGGAATTGAGCAGATAATCATGACATTATTATAATACACTCATTATTAAGGGCAACTAAGGTAAAATTGGCGCATGTTGACCTCGATTGGAATTCACAAACACCGATTACTACTGTTGTTGGCAGCGAGTTTATTGTTCGCGCTCACCGGCTGCAGTCAGCCTACTGATGCCCCCCCGGTGCCTCCGGTTAATACCCCAACTGCTACTCAAATTCCTGCTGAACCCACCTCTCCACCGGCAAAGCTGGTGCTGGTTGACATAGGAAACCTCGCGAATGATGAAATCCTTTCCTATCTCAACACCATAACGACTGAGGAAGGACTCGTGCTGGAAACCGTGACTTCTCCAGAGCTTCCTCCCCAGGGGCAGGAAACAAAAGTAGTTGTATTTCTTTCTGAACCTGCCAACCTTGCTGAGATTGTTTCAGCATCACCATCTACACAGTTCATCGTCTCAGGTGATGTTGATATACCTGAGATGCCCAATCTTTCCGTGATCCGTACTGCCGGTAAAGACCTGGCGTTCATGGGCGGATTTCTCACCATGCAGATCGCGTGGGATTGGCGCGCCGGGGCATTAATCCCATCGGACGCTGTCAAAGCGATGGAAAAAGCCAACGCATTCGAAAACGGCGCGCGCTATGTTTGCGGTCAGTGTACACCCTACTACACCCCCATTGTTTACTTCCCGTTGATCGGGCAGGAACCTGCTCAGGCGGACGATGCTGCCTGGGACGCGCAGATCACGAATTTCGCGCAGCATTATGTCAATAGTTATTTTGTCGATCCCGCTATCGCCACACCGGAGATTCTGGAGCGATTAAAGGGCTTGGAGGAATACATCTACAATGATGTCAACCTCATAGGATCGGTTCAATCAACCGCTGATTCTTTCACCGCCCTTCTCGGGTTTGATATCCTCCCAGCCCTGGAGCAGGTAATACCGCAAGCTTTATCCGGCACCGGCGGGCAAATCGTGAACGCGCGTGTGAAGATCGTCGTTAACAATGATGATCAGGTGGTCACCTTAGCCAAGACGGATAACTTTAATCGTGTTGCGGCTGACCTGGCGGCGGGCATTATCATTCCATTGAGTATTCCGTAGAGACAGCTTTTACAGACTTAAAACCGGAGTTTGTAACTCCGGTTTTTTGCTTATTGATGTATGAATTCTACGCGGGATTGTTCGTATCTGATCCCATGAACTCGGGAGCGGTAGCGCTCCCCGGGGCGTTGATACCCTCGCGTTTTATTGCTTTCCACAGGGTTAAAAAGAGGATCTTCAAGTCCAGCCAAAAAGACTGGTGGTCCACGTACCACACATCCAGCCTGAACTTGTCCTCCCATGAAAGCGCGTTGCGTCCGTTCACCTGCGCCCAGCCGGTGATACCGGGCAGAACTTCGTGCCGTCGCGCCTGCTCGGGTGTGTAGCGGTCGAGGTATGCCACAAGCAGCGGTCGCGGACCCACAAGGCTCATCTCTCCCTTCATTACGTTTAACAACTCCGGCAGCTCGTCGAGGCTTGATGCGCGCAAAAAACGCCCGAACGGCGTTAGACGCTCTTCGTCCGGAAGGGTTTTGCCTTCCGCGTCAAATAAGTCTCGCATCGTGCGAAACTTGTAAAGCCTGAAAAGCCTGCCGTGCCGTCCCGGTCTCTCCTGGCTGAAGAGCACGGGCTTCCCCAACCTGGCGCGCACCAGTATTGCGATCACCAGCATCACCGGCGATAACAGGATGAGCATGAGCAGGCTGATGACGAGATCGAAAAGGCGTTTGAAGTCTTGCATATCAGCCTTTTAGTTTAGTTACCAATCTTCATCATCCATAGGTACACACTCTGCCGGTTGCTCCAGGGCAATTGGTACATTTACATCATTCAAATCGAAGTAAATTAGCATACCGTAAACTTCAGCATCAGGATCTGTTTCAGGGGCGGATTGAACCATTAATTCAAGCTTGTATCTGACTAGATACTGCCCATCAACAGCCAGGAAATATTCTCCCTGATTAAAAGTAGCGACTGCTCCGGACTTGCTTCCAATTCCGGAAACTGAAAATTGGAAATGATTTGTCTGGATACCATTAATGGTTTCTTCGCCAATGAATACCGGATTATCGATTATGGGGACAAAATCAACCATTTGCGAAAAAATGTCCATCAACTCTTTTTCGTAACTGGATTTCTCTGAATATTCCCAATATCCGTCAGAATACGAGCAGGTGACTGTGCCAATATTGTAAGTTTCCATTGTATCTGTGTACGATTCCAGTTCGCCTGCTTCGCGGCTGGTAGTTTTGGTAATGGAATGATTCTTCTCATCAATTACTGATGATTCAACATACTGGTCCATAATCGTTAATGATCCATCTGAACTTGATGTTTCGATCAAGACCTTGAACTTGTAGCTATCCAGGCTTCCGAATCCCTCCTGAAAGGATACGGGTTTGGGTTCAGGGGTTGTTTGCTCAACAATGATGATTTGAGGTGATTGCTCTTCTGTTGCAGGATCTGAATCCAATGATTGCGGCTTTTCATCCTTATCGCCAAACAAGTTGAATGGCAGGTTACAAGACAGACTGATGAGTAATAGAATGCTTATGATAATTAATACTTTCCGATGCTTGTAATTCAAGAGAACCTCCAGTTAATTGAATATTTGGCTTATTCTCTACCTAGTAAGCTGGGTATGGAATTTTTATTGATTTGACGTGTCGGCAAAATAATGCCAGCCAGTGTGATCATTAGGGTTATGATAACAATTATACATATAGTTTTCAAATCCCAAACCGGGTTCAACGATATTCCAAACGCAGAAAACTCGCGTATTTGCGGAAAAACAGCTGTAACCGCAAAAAGGGTACCCAAAGTAACTCCGCTAAGCATAATCACCCCAGCTTGTGAAAGGGTGTAAAGTCCGACTGTAAACCTACCAAAGCCCAGTGTGCGGAGAATTCCGAATTCGCGCCGATGAAGCCACGACAGTCGCCAAAGAATATTCGCAAGGGTGACCATTGTGGCGATGCCTGAAAAGCTTGCGATTAATCCAAGAAAATTAAAGAAATCCATTACCTCCCTGCCATACATGTAGCCTGTATCTCCCCTGCGTCCGATTGAAATACCGGTTTCCAGGCTTGTACCTTCGAGGAGCGTGCCATCATCGGGAATGAAGTAGATGGACACATCGTCCCCATAATTCAGCAACTTCTGCGCGTCCTCCAAAGTGATCCATGCCTGGTTGTCTTCGTAGGATCCGGTTGAAAAAATTCCTGCTACCGTGAACTCTCTTCCCCGCAATGTAATTGGGTCTCCTGGATAAATCTTTAATCGCTCCGCAAGACGAATACCGACCATAGCGATACGTGAGGGTCCATCAATTGTTATGGAGTGACCTTTTATTAAGCGAAATGGAATCACTTTATGCAGATCTTCAGGTTTGACACCCCGAATCATGATTCCATTTGAGAGGGAAGTGCCTACTACCTGGTGTATTTCCGGGATTGGATCGTAACCCTTGTTGACCAACACATCCTTTACCTCTTTGGTCAATCGACTTCCATGAATTTCTCCACTGCCGAAGCTCTGCTGCACGACAAGCCAGTTATCATTAAGTGAAAAATAAGTCTTTGTTAGCGATTTTTGATAGGTTACAAGAGAGAGGTAGCTGGCGAAGGAAACTCCGAAAAGAATGGACAGTACCAACGCAAGGGCTTTACGCTTTTTTAGATCGAGCAGGGCAACTTTGATTACTGTAAACATCGTTTTAACTATTTATCATCCTGGCAACGGTTTTTTGTTCAAGATGAATGGTTGGTATCCATACTCCCACCAACCCGAATACGATCGCTAATAGCAACCCTGTCCAAAAGATACCCGGAGAAATTACTACCGGCAATGGAATTGAGTGGAGCGTTAATGGATTGATCTGGTTCAAAATTAAAAGAATAAGGGCTGTAATTCCATAAGCAGCGACATAAGCTACAAGGAGCTGTAACAGTGTTCGAATGATAATTAACCCTCGAATGTTAGTGGAGTTGATGCCGCATGCCCTCAGTATTGTGATTTCTCGATTACGCTCCGACAAAATCAGAAAAATGCTGCCATAAGTTCCAAGCATCACAGCAAATAGAGCAAGTAAGACCATAATACTGCTAACCCCGCGTAAGTTGGCCAAAGCTTCTGTGTATTCCTGGTATAGATTGTCCGCTTGATATACTTCAAAACGGTTAAGCAATCTGGCGTCATTCCGGAGAAGATTCTGAACATATTCTGCATCTGTCCCGGGTTGTAATTGGATCCACACAAATTGATAAATCCCTTGAAGGTCAAATAGCGCTTCAGCAGTTTCCAGGGTCATCCAAACTGAGCTGAACTTTGTGCCTGGTGCCAGAACTACTCCCGATATGGTGAAATCGCTGCCGTAGATGTGCAGAATATCCCCCACTTTCCAACCGTTCAAATGAGTCGTTCCTTCACCGATCAGAACTTCATTTTCATTCGTCGGCCATCGTCCTTGCATTAGTTCAAGTGAATGAATGCCTTGCATATCTTCGAGTCTGGCAGCGCGCAATTGGAGTAGATATTCATTAATCTTAATGATCTTAAAAATCAATGGAGTTGCACTTGCCACGTACTCAGGCATAAGTTCTTCTACTGGAATGAACTCTTTTTCTGTGACAATGCTGTCTGATGGATCAAGGGTGTTTCGCGATGTAATGAGCAGGGCGGATCTATCAGTGGGTTGATTTCCGAATTTTTCGCCTGTCTGCGCCAGCGCAGATAGAGAAAAAAAACAACAAAAAAATACCAGGAGATTCAGTATGGTGATTATTGTTCGCCATCTGTCGTGTTTGAGGTCCTTGCCCAAAAGCCGGATTACCTCACCAGGATTTGACATCTTCACTCCGGCTCAATCTCCCGTCATTCAGTTCATAAACTTCATCTGCCCCATCAATTAGATCAGTATTGTGCGTAGCCACAATGAAGGTCACGCCCATTAGTTTATTCATCTGATGCATCAGTTCAATGATTTCGTTAGCCGTGCTTGAATCAAGATCGCCGGTTGGCTCGTCTGCCACCACTAATTCCGGCTCCGAAATCAGTGATCGTGCAATTGCCACGCGCTGCTGCTCGCCTCCTGACAACTCACCGGGCAGGTGATCCAGGCGGTTTTTAAGTCCCATAAGGTTGAGAATATTTATAGCGTTTTCTCTGGCGCGTTTGGCTGGGATCCCTTTTGCTAAAAGTGGAAGAGCAACATTTTCAACAGCATTTATTGATGCGATGAGGTTATAAAACTGGAAAACGAAACCAATGTGATCGCGGCGAAATTTTGTCAGTTGTTCTTCACTGGCAGTATCCAGGCGAAAATCATTAATCAGAATTGAGCCCATCGTTGGTCTGTCAATTCCTCCGATGAGGTTTAGGAGGGTTGTTTTTCCCCCTCCACTTGGTCCGAGTAGGACGATGAACCCTCCCCGCTGGATCTCAAGGTCGATTCCACGAATTGCTTCAATAGTAGCTTTACCGCGATGATAGGTTTTGTGAATTTGGTGTAGTTTGATCATTTTTTGTCAGTTTGATTGGTTAAATCCGGTAGATTGAATCTTCTGATCAGTTTTTATGGTTTAAAGATGCTTTAAATATAGTTGGTGTTTCTTGTGATACTTAACGCCGATGTTTCTTAATTCCATTAACATTTTTTCATTGTCCATATCCACCTGTATTAACTCACCCTTCGTGTAGCGACTCTCGTAAATTGATTTGATTATCTCGGAAAAAAGCACTGCGGTCACGCCTAACCCGCGATATTCCTCGGCGATCCCCATTCCATTTATGTTTACGGTTTTGGTGCGGCGAGAGTAGCTTAAGATATCGAGCCAGCCTAAAGGTAATAATTGTCCTTTGTTTCTTCTTACTGCTTCAGAAACATCCGGGTAGACAATTAGAAAACCTACCGGGATTGAATTCTTGGTAATGATTTTGATCAGCTTTGGATCGGCAATCCAGGAGATCCATCTTGTCAGTTCTTTCGCCTCTCTGGCATCGATGGGATAATTTCCAGCAGTTCCCTTGATCGCTTTATTGTAGAGCTCCAGTACAATCGGCCAGTAATCCCGAATTTGTTTTTTCGTCTTCAATGTAATTATTTCTAATCCAATTCTCTCCCGCACCCGCCTGGCTATTTGCTCAATTTTGGGATTTATACTCGTTTGACGATCAACCGTTCCGGATAAAATCCTGTTTGTGGAGGTAAAACCTGCTTCCTCAATTAGCGCAGGATAATATGGAGGATTGTATGGAATCCCGAAAACTTGCGGTTGGTTAAAACCCTCGGTTAGCAAACCCAACCCATCCAATGGCGTGAAACCTTTTGGACCGATTATTGTACTTAGCCCCTGTTTACGCGCCCAATCCGCAGCACCTTCAAAAACCATGGTTGAAGCTTCTGGGATGTTCTCTGATTCAAACAGGTAAAAGAAAGCGGTGGATTCTTTGTTGTGAGCGTTAAATCTCGAGTTATTTAAGCATGCCAAACGACTTACAGTTTTACCTGATTGGTCTCTGACAATGAAAAAACCTGCATCGGAATGAGCAAAAAATGGATTCCTTCTTTTGCTTAATAGGTGCCTCATTTCAAAACGCAACGGTGGGATCCATTGCTTGTCGCCCCGGTAAATTCTATGATGAAGGTTGATGAAATCCCAAACATCCCGGGGATTATTCAGATTTACTTTCTGGAGCGTATACGTCACAATCAATCTCTTTCGTAACAATATATATCATTTTCGACTAACCAATCTAACAGAAGCGATAAGTTATAATACACTCGAATTTATAATTCATAGTCCAGAAATTGGTTGTTTATTAATCTAACATATCAGCCCAATATCGTGCAAATTAAGGGAGTTTAGCTATGATCAAAAAAGGACGTGTATTCTCAGGCGCGAGGCCAACCGGACGCCAGCACATCGGCAACTATTTCGGCGCGATCAGCAATTACGTGCGCCTTCAGGAAGAGTACGACTGCGTGTATTGCATCGTGGATCTGCACGCCCTGACCACGTTAGAGACCACGCTTGATCTGCGCCAGAACACCCTCGAGATGGCATGGGACTGGCTTGCAGCAGGTATGGATCCTGAAAAATCCATCATCTTTGTCCAATCCATGGTGCGCCAGGTGACCGAGTTGCATACGATCCTTTCGATGGTCACCCCGCTTGGCAAGCTGACCGACCTGCCCACTTTCAAGGAAAAGGTGCGCGAGAACCCGAAAAATGTCAATTACGGTCTGGTGGGTTACCCGGTGCTGATGTCAGCGGATATCCTGCTGTACCGTGCTGATCTCGTGCCGGTGGGTGTGGACCAGGCGCCTCACATTGAGTTCGCTCGTGAAACGGTGCGCTCCTTTAATTATCGCTATAACACGAACGCCCTGATCGAGCCAAAAGAAAAGTTCACCGAGTTCCCCAAGATCATGGGAATCGATGGCGTGAACAAGATGAGCAAGAGTTTGAACAATGATATCGAGTTAGCTGCCACAGCTGAAGAAACGTCAGCGAAGGTGATGCAGATGGTCACCGACCCGCAGCGCCAGCGCCGCAGTGACCCCGGGAACCCGGATGTATGCAATGTCTTCTCGATGCACAAGATCTTCACCCCGGCTGAGAAGGTCGAAGAGATCAACGTAGAATGCCGCCGCGCTGGAATCGGCTGCGTGGATTGCAAAAAGATACTGGCAGCCAATATGAATGCGTATTTTGCACCGCTGCGTGAACGCCGCCGTGAGATTGAAAAAGACCCTGCCGGTACATGGGACATGCTGCGCGAGGGTGCTGAGCGCGCCAGTGTGATCGCGGAAGAAACAATGACCAGCGTGCGCGAAGCGGTTGGATTGCCCGCGATGAGCGGGGAGTAGAGGGCTTATGCGCGCTGTTGTGCAGCGGGTGAACTACGGGCGTGTGACCATTGATGGACGGGTCACAGCGGATATCGGCAGAGGTCTGGTCATCCTGCTGGGGGTGGGTCCGGACGATACTGAGGAGAAATCAGCTTCGCTGGCAAAAAAGATCGCACAACTGCGCATCATGGAAGATTGCGATGGCAAGATGAACCTGTCTGTGCTCGATACGGGCGGTTCGGTGGTGGTGGTCTCTCAGTTCACCCTTTTCGCAGATACCCGCAAAGGCAATCGTCCCTCTTTTATCGGCGCAGCGCCGCCTGATATTGCCAGCCCCCTGGTCGATCATTTTGTTGCCCAACTCCGGTCGTATGGCATCACTACCCAGACAGGAAAGTTCGGGGCGCACATGCTTGTGGCGCTCGAGAACGACGGCCCGGTGACGATCTGGATGGAGATGTAGAGGTAATTATTTCCTCATCTCCTGTGCTCATTTCCATTCTCAAGATCAAGGCACAGAAAAGAGGATTACAGCCCAATCGATGCACCCCTCAATTCTATTTGTATGCAATTTATCGGGGGTGTGGTTAAATCCCCGGGCAAATAATTTGTACGATTTTCCCGGTAATGAGGAAGCCCCCTCATTCCTGGAGAATATTCCATTCCTGTAACTCGTTATCGTACAACCTTTCATGGACCTGATCGAATTATTTTTTATATGGGTTATGTTACCTGAGATGACTTTTTGTAGCCCAAGGATAATAAATTCTGTATAATAGTCACGGAGGGAAAAACCACATGGCGCATGATGTGTTCATTTCACATTCGCACAAAGACAAAGCCATTGCTGACGCCGTGTGTGCCATGCTTGAATCCAACGGGATTCGCTGCTGGATCGCGCCAAGGGATATCGAGCCGGGTGTAGACTGGCCTACCGCTATCTCAACCGCTTTAGCTGGCAGCCGGGTATTTGTTCTCATCTTTTCCGGTAATGCCAACAGATCTGAGGATGTTGGTCGTGAATTGATATTGGCGGCGAATAATAACCTGGTTATTGTTCCTTTTAAGATCGAGAACGTTACCCCCGAACCCGGGAAGCTTTATTACCTTGCGCGCACCCACTGGCTGGATGCCATGAATCCCCCCACCCAGGAGCAGATTGAAAACCTGGTCACGGCGGTGCTAGCTTTCCTTCCGAAGCGCAGAAGAACAAAACTGGTTACAACCCTCAAAGAGACTACCCGGGCTAGAGTGAGGGACGAAGCGCAATCAACCGAAACAGTTCCAGGCAGCGTAACCGAGGGACTAAAGCCGGAGAGAATTTCGCTGGATGACGTGGAAGCAGAAGAGCATCTTCCAGACAGTGTATTAGCAAAGCCCAAGTCGGATAAAGTTGTACATGGTGATGCGGAACAGAAAGAACATATATCAGGCAGCGCGGCGAAGTTGCCAAAACCAGTAGAAGTCATATCGGATGATGCGGATAAGAAAAAGAACTTTTTACAAATAACCGGAATCAATCCGAAGAAAATGTGGATCGGCGCGTCCGCCGTGGTCTTTTTTGCTGCCCTGGTTGTCGCTGCGATCCTTTGGTTCGGCAACAAAGAGAATCCCTATACACAACAATCGTCAGCCGTTGGGTTTCCAACCACCACCACAGACTCAATTTCTGCAAATACCCCTGACACCACCAATACAATCACCGCGTCTCCTGCTCCGACCAACACGGTCAAACCAACATCAACCAAGACACGCCAACCCACTCCAACGCAACCGCCCTGGGTAAGTGAGTTTGCGGAACCGATCCTGTCGCTTGTTGAGGAACATACCCCAAACCTGACGGATGATTTTTCGTCAGGTCAGGCAAGTTGGCTGACAGGACTTCATGAGGTTTCAAATATTGGTGAATATGTAAATGAGCAGCTGATACTCAAGGCAGGTAATTTTGTTTTCACAACCTTTTTTTACTCAAATCTTGTTATGGAGTTTGATTGGCGGTGTAGCCGTTGCGATTGGGATTGGTCGACCAAAGGAGGAGAAACAAAAATTAAATTTTACAATCAGCATGTCAAGGACATAAGTTCAAACGCACCCGAGCGCGATTATTATTTTACGCCCTCAACGTCCATGAACCACACGATGATTATCGTAAAAGACTCGTCGGTAGCTATTTTTATCAATGATCAACCGGTTTATTATGGAAATTATTTGACTGCGATGTGGGAACCAGGTCAAGTTGTTTTTCTTCCAGGCTCTGATGTCACTTTAGATAATTTCAAGGTATGGAATTTGGATGGTCTCAAGGATTAATATTGGGGGTTTTAGGAATCACTCAGTTCCACCTTCGTTGATGTTTTTCGATTTTCAAAATTGATTGTGATTGAATATTGATCGAATGGCAGACGGTAAATTTTCTGTCAGGTATTTTTTTTTGTTCCTCTGGTGGACTATTTTGCTGCTCAACTCTGATCGTATGGCATCACAACCCAAACAGGAGAGTTCGCGGCGCACAGGCTTGTGGCTCTCGAGAACGATGGCCTGGTTACGATCTTGATGGAGATGTAATAACAGATTTGATCCGTTTGTTTTTACCCTCACCCCTACACCCCTCTCCCAAAGCTTTGGGAGAGGGGGCGGGGGAGAGGGATGAAATATTAAGAACCTTTCTCATTATCGCAATCTCTACACTTTGGGAGAGGTGGCGGGGGAGAGAGATAAAGTATCACGAACCTTTCTCGTTGTCGCAATCTCTACACTTTTGGAGAAGGGACGGGGGAGAGGGATGAAATATTAAGAACCTTTCTCATTATCGAAATCTCTACACTTTTGGAGAGGGGACGGGGGAGAGGGATAAAGTGTAAAATTAATAGCAATATACCTTCTTTGTCATCGCTATCTACCTTGAGAGAGGTGACAGGGAAAGGGGTGAAATTTTGAAACCCTCTGAACTCATTGCTGCCTGCCGTGAATTACGCAAAACTTAAACAAAAGCCGAAGTCATTTTGTGGGCACGCCTGCGCAACCGGCAATTGAACGGGTACAAGTTCCGCCGTCAGCATCCAGTAGCCGGCTTCATCCTCGATTTTTTCTGTCCTGAAGCGAACCTGGCTATTGAGGTAGACGGTGAAATTCACAAAGACAAAGAAACAAGGGAGTATGATCTGGAGCGCTCTCGCATCCTTGCAGAAAATGGGATCCGGGTGTTGCGTTTCTGGAATTCTGAAGTCGAAAACAAGATTGACAAAGTCCTCGTTCTCATTGCGAAAGCCGTAGACGATTCATCGCTGAAATTGTGACAAAAATTCCTTGTGACACTCACGCAATAATTGTGATTTCCATCCCGTTTTCTGAAATCCACTAAGCGGTATAATCCTTGGTATGGAAAAAGAAGCTCCACGTCCTTCGGGCAAACAGATCCGCCTGACGAGCCTCTCCAGCTGCGCTGGTTGAGCATCCAAACTGAGCGCTGAAGCGCTGGCGCAGGTGCTGCGCCCCATGCAGGAGATGTTCGATCCCGCCAATACACCTGAGCTGCTCGCCGGGTTAAGTTCACCTGACGACGCAGCGGTCTGGAAGCTCGACGAGAACCGCGCCCTGGTTTTAACCACCGACTTTTTTACACCGGTGGTCGATGACCCGTACGATTACGGGCGCATCGCCGCCGCCAATAGCATGTCGGATGTTTATGCCATGGGTGGAACCCCTTTCCTCGCGCTGAATATCGCGGCGCTTCCGCCCAATCTGGATGACGGTGTAGGTCGTATGATCTTCCTCGGCGGTGCAGTAATGGCGCGTGAAGCTGGTGTGGTGATCGCGGGTGGTCATTCCATACAGGACATGGAACCAAAATACGGTATGGTCATAGCGGGGTTGGTTGATCCGCAAAAGATGTTCAGCAAGAAAGGCGCGCAACCGGGAGATTGCCTTTATCTGACGAAGCCGCTTGGTTTTGGCACTATCACCACTGCTCTCAAGCAGCA
Source organism: Anaerolineaceae bacterium (assembly GCA_040772785.1). GTDB lineage: Bacteria > Chloroflexota > Anaerolineae > Anaerolineales > Anaerolineaceae > UBA6107. Next base: position 53,190 of record JAXGXM010000004.1, read on the forward strand.
GCGCGTGCGGGAGGAAGATCTGCAGGCAGCGGTGAAATGGATGGTGCGGCTTAATCGAAGCGCCTCTCAGGTGGGTACAGCTTGCGGCGTGCGTTCGGCAACCGACGTCACCGGTTACTCCTTCCTTGGTCATGCGCTTGAAATGGCGGAAGCCGGTAAAGTGGGTTTCAGGTTTGTCTTTGACCAGATTCCGGTGCTGGAAAACGCGTATGAGTACGCCTCGAAATTCATCTTCCCGGGCGGCGCGTACGATAACCGGATGTACTTTGAAAAGAGGGTTGTGCTCGAAAGGGATCTCGGCGAAGATCTTCAGATGCTTCTGTACGACCCGCAAACCAGTGGCGGTCTGCTGATGGTTGTGCCCAAAGACCGGTGCGCTGATTTTGAAGCCGGTATGGCAGATAAGAACGAGCAAGCCTGGCGTGTGGGCGAAGTTGTTGAAGGCGCTGGTATCACGATCTGCTGATTCCACCTTTTCTTTTCAGTCATTTATTTCCCCTGTGTTAAAATCTGAATATGGTCGATTTGTCGGATCATCTTAAAGGTATTCTTGATACCCTGCCCGTAAAACCCGGCTGCTACATTATGAAGAACGCTTCCGGCGACGTTATTTACGTCGGCAAAGCGATCAACCTGCGCAGCCGCGTACGGTCTTACTTCCAGGAGCGAGCTGACCAGGACCGCAAGACCGGCAAACTGGTCTCCCAGGTAGTTGACCTGGAGTGGATCGTGGTGGGGTCTGAACTCGAAGCGCTCATCCTCGAAATGAACCTGATCAAAAAACACCGGCCGCGCTTCAATGTGCGTCTCAAAGATGATAAGCGCTATCCGTATATCAAAGTGCATCTCGCCACTCCGTTCCCAAAGGTCACTGTTACCCGCCAGATGGTCAAAGATGGGTCGCGCTATTTTGGACCGTACACCAGTGTTTGGGCGGTGCACCAGACGCTCGACCTGTTGCGCCGGATTTTCCCTTACCTCACGTGCGATCGCGAGATCACCGGGCAGGATGCGCGCCCCTGCCTTTATTACGACATCAAGTTGTGCAGCGGTCCATGCATCGGTGCCATTGATCAGGCAGGATACGCCCAGTTAATTAACGATTTGTGCGCTTTTCTGGACGGCAGGACCGAGCCGATTGTAAATCGGATGCAGCGGGAGATGGCTGACGCAGCGGAGGGTCTCAATTTCGAAAAGGCCGCCCAGCTGCGCGACCAGCTTCAATCGATCGAAAGGGTGGTGGAAAAACAGAAGGTCATCACCAGCGAGGAAGGCAACTCGGATGTGCTGGCGATCGCTCGTGCTGATAACGAAGCGTGTATCCAGGTTTTTTTCATTCGCAATGGTCGTCTGATGGGTCGCGAGTACTTTGTCATGGAAGGCACTGAGGATATCCCTGACGATGAAGTGATGGGTGAATTCATCAAGCAATTCTACACAGAAGCCGCGGTGATCCCGGACAGGGTTTTGCTGCCTAACGAGGTGGAGGAAGCGCAGATCATCCGTCAATGGTTGAATGCCAGGCGGGGCGGCAGCAAGGTGGAACTCAAAGTACCGCGCAGGGGAACCTCGCGCGACCTGGTGGCGATGGCGACCGAGAACGCAGTGGAAACCCTTCAAGCATTGCGCACCCAGTGGGAAGCGGACAAGAACAAACAGACCCAGGCGCTAGCAGAGATTCAACAGGCGCTGGGGCTGGCTGAACCTCCCAACCGCATCGAGTGTTACGATATTTCGAACACACAGGGCACAGCTTCCGTCGGAAGCATGGTGGTGTTTGAGCAGGGTACGCCCAGCCGCGGTCTTTACCGTCATTTCAACATCAAAACCGTCGTTGGTCCTGACGATTTCGCCAGTATGGAGGAGGTGCTCACCCGCCGGTTCAAGCGCTGGCAGGCAGCCCAGGAAAAACAGCAGGTGGGAGCGAAACCTGATCCCTCCTTTGCGAAATTACCAGACCTGCTCATCGTGGATGGCGGCAAAGGGCAGCTTGGCAGGGGGGTGAATGTACTGCAGCAATTCGATCTGAGCGATGTGGTACCGCTGGTTGGGTTGGCGAAGCAGCAGGAGGAGTTGTTTCAACCGGGGCGGAAGGATTCGGTTATCCTGCCGCGACATTCACAGGGGCTCTACCTGCTGCAGAGAATTCGCGATGAAGCACACCGCTTTGCGATCACCGCGCACCGTAAAGCACGCGGAAGAATTGGCGTAGCATCAAGGCTCGACGCCATCCCGGGTATCGGCCCGGCCCGGCGTAAATCATTACTGGAAAAGTTCGGTGATGTTGAAGGGATTCGCAATGCATCGCTTGAAGAGTTGCTCACCGTGAAGGGGATTACAGAAGAAATCGCCCGGGCTTTGCAGTCCGGGCTTGAATGAGTTTCAGAATAATCAGAGGAAGTGGGATTAGGGGCCGGAAACCACCGGTAATCCCGCATTCATCCAGGCGGTGATACCCCCGCTGATGCTGGTGGTGCGCGGTAGACCGGCGGAACGCAGGATGTTGCGTGCTTCAGCGCTGCGGTTGCCGCTGCGGCAGATGATTAAAACATCCTGATCGGCAGGCACCTCGCTGATGCGGGAGGGAAGTTCATCCAGCGGAATCAGCACCGCACCATCAATGTGTTGCTCGTTCCATTCTTGCTGCGTTCGCACATCCAGCAGGAAGGCGCCCGCTTCAAACCGTTCTGCCGCGTTACTGACGCTGATGCTTGTTGGCAGTCTGACGGCGCTGGCCGAGCTGTTCTGATTCAGAAGAAATACCGCACCAACGATGAGACCGATCACAATGATCGTAAGGGGTATGATCCAGGTAAGTTTCGATCTCTGAGCTTGTGCGGCTTTTTTCTTATTCACATTTGCCTGTTTCGGCGGTGTTTTCTGATGCGATTTGGGTTTTTGGTTGGAACCAGTCTTTTTATGAGCCATGTTTTTCCTCTGATTCAGATATTGATAATTAGATGTAAATTCTACTTTATTGTGACATTATCAGTAAAGACTTGCAAACTTTTCGATTCCCCGGATCAGGCAGTCCACGATCCCGGGTTCTGCGATGGAATGCCCGGCATCAGGCACGATGTGGAGTTCGGCTTTGGGCAGCACCTTGCTTAACTCATAGGCGGTGAATACCGGGCAGATAATATCGTACCTTCCCTGCGCGATCCAACATGGGATGTCGGTGATCATGTCCATGTTATTCAATAAATAATTATCCTCTGGATAGAAGAGATTGTTAACCATGTAGTGGCATTCAATGCGTGTGAAGGCGAGCAGATCATCTACTGCCATCCTGGGTGACTCGCGCGGGAGAAGGGTGCCGATGCCAGCCTCCCAGTCGTACCATTGATTGGCAGCCGCGAGTTGAACCTCGCGTTGAGGGGAGGTAAGACGCTTGTAATACGCTCCGGGCAGGTTCACGCGTTCAACAGGGGGAATGTGTTGAATGAACCGTTCCCACGCTTCGGGGAAGATGCGCGATGCACCGTCAACGTACTCCCATTGCAGCTCCGTGCGTCTCCCCAGGAAGATGCCGCGCAATACCAACCCGCGTACCCGCTCAGGATGTTGTTGCGCGTAGGTGAGCGCAAGGGTGCTGCCCCAGGAACCGCCAAACACAAACCAGTTTTCGATACCCAATTCATCGCGCAGCTTTTCAATATCCTTTACCAATTCCCATGTATTGTTTTCCCGCAGCTCACCCGAAGGGGTGCTTTTTCCAGCCCCGCGCTGGCTTAAAAGGATCACGTGAAAGCGCTGGGGATCGAAGTATCGACGGTAGATCGGTTGCACCCCCACACCCGGACCGCCGTGCAGAAAAATCACCGGTACCCCGGCGGGATTGCCTGCCTCTTCGTAGTAAAGGGTATGCAGGTCAGAGACCTTCAACATTCCGGTTTTGAAGGCGTCAATTTTTGGAAAAAGACCGCGCAGTTCACTCATAACAACTCCTTGAACCAGATTGATCGAATTTAAGATATTATAGTAGGGTAGTTCAATAAGCGGTAATCAGGAATGGTTTGACAACACGCGAGGCGGTGAATAAAATGGTAGTATTCACGCTATTTTTACGCAAGTTTCAGGGAGCGCATTGAGCAATTGGAAAGATAAGCACATCATTGGATTGACGGGCGGTATTGGCACCGGTAAAAGCGTTGTCCGCCGGATGCTCGAACACCTTGGCGCGTACGGGATCGACGCGGATGCGCTGGGTCATCGCGCCATGGCAAAAGGAGCTCCAGGTTATGAAGCTGTGCTCAACACCTTTGGACGCTTCCTGCTGACCGCGGATGGGCAGATCGATCGCGTAAAACTTAGCCGGATTGTCTTCAATGATCCACAGGCGCTTGCCGCTCTTGAGGCGATCATTCATCCTCTCGTGCTGCAGGCTGTTGATCTGTTGATCCGGCGCTCGCCGCATAAGGTGGTCGTTGTCGAAGCGATTAAGCTGCTTGAAACGAGCCTGGCGGATATGTGTGAAGGGATTTGGGTTGTGTATACCCCGCCGGAACTCCAAATGACGCGTTTGATGCAGCACCGGAAAATGACGGAAAAGGAAGCTCGTCAGCGCATCAGTTCACAAATACCACAGGAAAGCCGCTTCAACCGCGCGACCACGATCATCAAGAATGTCGGCACATTTGAAGATACCTGGCAGCAGGTTGCTACAGCCTGGCAGCGATATGTACCGGTCAGAGCAGAAGGCGTATTCCCGGTTTCCAAGCCGGTAAAGCTTCCCCTGGGTGAAGTGAATGTGCAGCGCGCAGGTCCCCGGCAAATTGATGAGATCGTCCAGGTTTACAATAATGTATATGAAGGCAGGGTCACGTACACACCAAAAGACGTGATGACAGCCTTTGGTGAAAAGGCTTACCTGCTGCTCAAGATCGAAAACAACACACGCGGTTTCTTGGGCTGGCAGGTGGAAAATCTGGTCGCGCGAACGACTGAAATCCTGCTCGATCCGGCGATCCCTGCCGCGGAATACCTCCCCATTCTGATTCGCGAAATGGAGCACGCTTCAAATCAACTGCAATGCGAAATTTCGCTGTTATTTGTCCCGCCGCATCTCTCACGTTATGACCCATTGTGGATCAGCCTGGGGTACACTGAAAAGAAACCGGTGGACCTGGAAGTGCTTGCGTGGCAGGAGGCAGCGATTGAATCCATGCAACCGGGCTCGATCCTTTTCTTCAAAAAACTTCGCCCGGACAGGGTTCTTCGCCCGATTTAATCTTCCCGGTTACCGGGAAGCACAGGGTAAAATAGGATAAGATGACTGACCTGTGGAGTGAGATCGTATACATCTTTCAACGCATGAACTGGCTGAGCATCCTGGATGTCTTCCTGGTGGCGGTCGTGGTTTTTGCTGTTCTGATCCTGTTGCGGGACACCCAGATCATGATCCTGCTGCGCGGGGTCATCCTCATCATCATCCTGCTTGTGTTGTTGACGACCTTTATCAATCTTCCGGCGTTTACCTGGCTGGTGAACACAATAGTGCCGGCGTTATTGTTTGCCATTCCTGTCATCTTTGCCCCTGAGATTCGACGCGGGCTGGAGAAACTGGGGCGGGCGGGCTCGAGCCAGTTGCTCGTGCGCCAGACGGAAACCCAGGTGCAATTGATGGAAAACACCATCCACGCTATTGTGACTGCAGCATCGCGTCTATCAGCCCGTGAACATGGCGCGCTTATCGTGATGCAGCGCTCGGATAGCCTGGAGGAATATGCGCGCACCGGCGTGCGCATGAACGCGGAAGTAACGCCGGAGTTGTTGCTGCAAATCTTTTATCCCAATACTCCGCTGCATGATGGCGCTGTGATCGTTTCAAATAACCGCATCATTGCTGGATCATGTGTGATGCCCCTCTCATCAAGCGGTATCCTTACCCGTTCGCCCGAACGACAGATGGGGTTGCGGCATCGGGCTGCGCTTGGCACTTCCGAGGCGGTGGATGCCATCACTGTGGTAGTGTCCGAGGAAACGGGTTCTATCTCGATCGCGCACAATGGGCGAATGATTCGCCGGCTGGATAGTGAAAGACTGGAAAATATCCTTCTGGCGTTCTACCAGCCAGCAGAAATTTCAATGTTCAAATTGAAACCGATGGACTGGCTTAAAAAGATCCTGACCGTACCGAAACGCGAGGAATGATGCTGTCTCGTTTGCGTTCCTTTACCAAAATGTTCCCCCTGATCCTGATATCAATTATCGTGGCCCTTGCCGTCTGGATTCTGGCGGTTACCTCTTCTGATCCCTCAGAGACCCGCCAATACGCACGTCCCGTACCGATCGAGATCATTGGGCAGTCCACCAACCTTGTTGTGACGAATGATCTGCCTGACACCGTTACCCTGAACTTACGCGCACCCAATTCGATTTGGGATTCGCTAAACGAAGGCAAGGGGAATGTAAGGGCATTTATTGACCTGTCCAGCGTAACTTCAGGTGAGACTTCAGTCCCTGTCCAGGTTCAGGTTGGCATAAAACCTGTGGAGATCGTTTCGTTTTCACCCCAGCAGGTTGAACTTGTTTTGGAACCGCTCAGCAGCAAGCAGTTCGACATAATGGTGGTAACGCGCGGAGCGTTGCCAGTTGGTTACCAGACCGCTGAACCCCAGTTGTCCCTTACAGAAGCTGTGGTAAGCGGAGCGGAATCCCGTGTGGCACAGGTAGCGGAAGTACGCGCTTTGGTGGACCTTTCGCAGGTGCGTTCTGATATCAATCAAACGATCACACTCCAACCGGTGGATGTGAATGGACTGCTCGTCCGCGATGTTACCGTTACACCTGAGGAGATCACGCTGGTGCAGTCGGTTTCTCAACGTGGAGGTTACCGCAATGTTGTGGTCATTGTTGTGACCGAAGGACAGGTTCGACAGGGTTATCGTTTAAGCAGCATTACCGTAAACCCGCCCACCGTCACGGTCTACTCCACTGACACTTCGCTTGTTGACTCTCTGCCAGGTTCAATTGAAACACGGGTGATCAGCCTGGTCGATCGCCAGGAGGATTTTGCTGAAACTGTGGAGTTGAACCTCCCGCCGAACCTGCAAGTGATCGGCAGCTCACAGGTTGAAGTGAATGTGGACATTGAACCAGTGGTCAGCAGCATCGCGTTGTCTGATATATTGCTGGAAGAGATCGGACTTGCTTCAAATCTCACCGCTGATTTTCTACCTGAAAAAGCGAATATTATCATCACTGGACCGTTACCGGCCCTGGATACCTTGTTTGTCAGTGATGTGAGGGTAATGATCGATTTGACCGGATATCTACCCGGTACATATTCGATCACTGACCCGATATTGTCATTGAATATTCCCGGTCTCACCATCGAAAGCATCTCACCTGAAACTTTTGAAGTAACCATTTCCGCTGCGAACTGAGCGATCAGTATCAGGTTTTTCCGCATGTTGGAAAAGGGGGTACAATACTCATTCGGGAATTTTCCTTATGACGAAACCGGTTGTTGCCCTGGTCGGAAGACCCAACGTTGGAAAAAGCACCCTCTTTAACCGCCTTTGCGGAGAGAGGATTGCTATCGTCGACGATACACCCGGTACGACCCGCGACAGGATATTTGGTGAGGCTGAATGGAGCGGTCGTACTTTTGATGTCGTCGATACGGGTGGTATCGATCCCTCAGCAGGGAGCCGCAGAACCCCGCTTTCTGTCGGGTCAGCGGATTTTATCGAAGAGATCAGATCGCAGGCGGTCATCGCGGTTTCAGAGGCAGATGCAGTGCTGCTGCTCGTCGATGGAATTAGTGGCGTAACACCCGCCGATAGGGAAGTGGCCGATATATTGCGGAAAACCCAAAAAATGGTCGATGGGGTTCCCCGCCCGCCAATACTACTTGTGGTCAATAAGGCGGATAGCAGTCGGCAGCGCGAAATGGTGAATGAATTTTATGAGTTGGGTCTGGGTGATCCATACCCGATCTCTGCGGTTCATGGCACAGGCACCGGCGATATGCTGGATGAACTGTTGCAGCTATTACCGCAGGAGGATGAAGCTGTCGAGGATGATTCGGTTAAGATTGCTATCGTTGGCAAACCCAATGTTGGAAAATCCAGTCTATTGAACCGCCTGGCAGGTGAAGCCCGCTCCATTGTCAGTGACATTCCGGGAACCACCCGCGACGCTGTGGACACGAAGATCGAATACGAAGGAATTCCTGTTACTCTCATTGATACTGCTGGAATCCGTCGTCGGGGAAAGGTTGACCCCGGGGTAGAAAAATTCAGCGTAGTGCGATCCATGCGGGCAATCGAACGCTGTGATGTTGCTCTATTGATGATCGATGCGGTTGAGGGAATCACCGCGCAGGATGCTCACATCGCCGGGTATGTGAAGGATGAGTGGAAGAGCGCTGTGGTGATCGTGAATAAGTGGGATGCCGTGGAAAAGGATAATTATTCCATGCAGAACTATACCGATCGCATTCGCCAGGAACTAAATTTCATGGATTACGTCCCGTTGCTTTTTATCTCCGCCAAGACAGGTCAGCGTGTTGAGCAGGTGTTGCCGCTTGCCCTGAGGGCGCAGGAGGAAAGGCTGGCGCGCATCACAACCGGAGCTCTCAATCGCATTCTGCAAAAAGCTCAGGATCAGCATTCACCCACCTCGCGCACCGGCACGAATATCAGGCTCTACTATGGAACCCAGGTGCGCACTGACCCGCCCACATTCATGATCTACTGCAATAATCCGCAATTGGCACATTTTACTTATCTGCGCTTCCTCGAGAACCAGATCCGCAAGGAATACCCTTACACAGGTACTCCGATCCGTCTGGTGCTCAAACCGCGCCACGAATAAGAATGAAAAGGTATTTGTTGATCCAATGACTTTAGATCTCACACCGACACCTCAATCTGATCAACAGGAGGATATTTCCAACCAACCGGTTAAACCGGTTTCTCCCGGAAAATCTTTCTTCTCAGAACTGCTGCAAACAATTCTGCTTGCCGCGCTGTTATATTTTGCCATCGACGCGGTTTTTGCCCGCGTCCGTGTCCTCAATATCAGCATGCAGCCGACGCTTTACGAAGGCAACATTGTTCTGGTGAACAAGCTGGCTTACAAATTCAGCGATTTGCAAACGGGTGATGTGGTGATCTTTCACGACCCGCACAATCCAGAGGAAGACTTTATCAAGCGTCTGATCGGAAAACCGGGAGACCTCGTGGTTGTGAAAAATGGCGAAGTATATGTGAATGGAAATGAACTGGATGAGCCGTACATTGCCTCTGAACCCGGTTATGCGGGCACCTGGCAGGTGCCTGACAACTCGATTTTTGTTCTGGGTGATAATCGCAACCAATCATCCGATTCGCATAGTTGGGGATTCGTACCGCTAACGGATGTCGTTGGAAAGGCGTTAATCGTTTACTGGCCCCTGGATGAGATCAAGGTGGTTACGCATCATCAAGCCAATACCGCAGCGGCTGATTTTAACAAATAATTAATGGAAAAATACCCACACAGTTTTTGGATTTATGATAATCTTATGGTTGAGAGTTCAAAATGATGAGTGAGAGTACCTTACCCAATCATGACCCAGTGTTTCCGTGCCGCGAATGCCAGGCTGGGCATATGCATCGTGACTACATCGCTTATTTCACCTGGCTGGGTGATGAGCTGATCGCAGTACCGGATTTCCCGGCTTGGGTATGTGATATTTGTGGTCGTTGTGAATACGATGAAAACGCCCTGACACGGTTGACGCTCTTATTGAGCCCTAACGCTGGAAAGACCACAAACCCGGTACGTGTTAAACGGGCAAAAACCCGCGCCAAACCCAAGGTGCAGCGACCGACACAACCAGAATGATCACTCCCGGATTTCCGGGAGTTTTTTTTTATGGCAAAGGATATGCCACAGGCTGCCAGGCGGGGTCTTTATCCTGGCTGGCCAAATCGGTCAGGTTGGTCACCTGGCCGCCTTCGCTATCGATGATGTAGATCTCGGAGTTTCCATCCCGTTCGGATGTGAACACAAGCCAGTTTCCATCCGGCGACCAGAATGGGGAATGATCCATTCCGGTTTCGGTCAGGGGGATGACCGTTTTGCCGCGATCCACGTACGGCGCAATATAGATGTTCGTTTTATCCCCGCTAAAAGTTCGTGTGTACGCCAGCACCGCGCCATCCGGGCTGAGGTTTGGTTCCGAAACTGAACCCAGCCGACCTTCATCTGTCGAGCGGTCAAATTTTTGCTCACCATTCGTGTACTGGCTGTATTTGTCGCGCATGTACACCACATTAAGATTGCCGGTGGTTTGAACGAACATGATGAACTCGGCGTTGGGGGTCCATGTGGCGTAAGATTCCGCGAACCGCTCGCTCAATCGTGTTTGCTCTGAACCATCGGGGTTCATCATAAAGAGCTGCGGGATACCGTCGTCGCGATAATAGCTGGTGAAAACGATCTTATCTCCCAATGGGGACCAGGCGGCGTATTTATCGTCCCGCTGCCTTTGAGTAAGGTTAACCGGTTCTGCGCCCGGGACGGCGAGGTCGAGCAGCCAGATGTCATTCGCCATCGGGTTGCCGTTGGCAGTGACGCCTGTGCTCCAACCGCTGTATAGCAGTTTTGTGCCGTCCGGCGACCACGCGGGATTGGATTTATCCCCCTCGTTGAAGGTCAGTTGAACCGGGTTGACACCCAAAAGTGCGCCCTGTTCATCCTGCACAACATCCATGAGCCAGATCTGATCGTATCCGTCTGCCTGACGGTTGCTGACAAACGCCACTTTACCGCCGCGACCGATGGCCGTGTAAACAGGGGCAGGGGTTTCTGTTGGCGCAGGGGGTTCGGTGGGCTCTGCTGTTGGCTCAGTCGTGGGCTGCGCGGCAGCGGGAGCGGTAGCAACCGGCGTGGTTGTGATGACGAGAATTTCTGTTGTGCTGCTTGGAACTGCGGCATTATTTGCCGGCGCAGATGGTCCGCGATTCGATAAAAAGAAGAATGCGCCCACACCGATGGCTGCTACAGCGATAATTCCCAATATCCAGCCGATGGGAGATGGCTTTTTCCTCGTCTCGACCGGTGGAGCCGGCACGACCGGTGCTGCAGCAGGAACGGGAGTTTGGGCAGATGGCGGTAGAGGGGGAGTTGCACGCGAAGAGCGCATCACTGTGCGCTGAGCTGATGCCGGGTCAGGAATCGGGGAGGTGTTGCATAACGCAGCGATGAAATCTGCCACTGTGGAAAATCGCTCATCCGGCTTGATCGCCATCGCCTTGTGCACCGCGTTGGCAGCGTGCAAGGGAATACTCGCGTTCAATTCATTGACAGGAACCAGCTCCTGTTCGCCGATCATTCGCTGGGCGCTGTCGGCCGGGGGCACGCCGGTGAAAAGGAAATAAAGGGTAGCCGCCAGGCTGAACTGATCGGAATAGGGGCCGGTGCGTAAACCACTCACCTGTTCAGGGGGAGCGTAGCCGGGCGTGTATCCCCACGCGCCTGATTGGGTTTCCTGCGAGGCGTCGCCTGTTTTGGCAATGCCGAAATCCACCAGTGTTACCTCCCCGGAAGGGGTGATCTTGATGTTGGTGGGTTTAACGTCCCGGTGGTAAATCGGTGGGTTTTGTGTGTGAAGGTAGGTTAACGCGTTGCCCAACTGCTCCGCCCATTGCAGGATCATGGTCGTGGATAGAGGGGTTTTTTGATCCACGATCGTTTTCAGGTTTTCGCCGGGAACAAAATCCATTACCAGGTATTCGCTTCCATCTTCCGTGAAATAATCAATGACCCGCGGCAGGTTGGGATGCTTGAGCGATGCCAGCAGACGTGCTTCTCGAATGAATTGAGCGCTGGCATGCGGGCTGAGGTTGTGGTTTACTTTCACAGCAACCTGGTTGGCCAGGCTCTGGTCCTCTGCCAGGTAGACTTCTCCCATACCGCCTTTTCCCAGTTGGGAGATGATCTTGTAACGGGATTTCAACAAATATCCGGGGGTGAGTTCTGCCATATCATTGCCTCATTGAAGTTTTATTAATGATACACAAAAAAGTCAATCTTACGGTGATATAATGCCGAAATATTGCGATCTCCTGGAGTTACCTATGAATAAAAACACTGATAAAAATCAAAAAAAGAGGCTGAACTTATTTGGCTTGATCAGCGCTCTCGCATTCCTGTTGGTATTCCCTTTGCTCTTGATCCCCTGGTACCGAATTTTCCTTCTGCGTTCTAACACGATCACGACACTGGTAATTCACATTATTGGGATCTTCACGATCGGAATTGTTATGCTCGTGTTCGGCATCATTGCACTGGTGCGGCATCAGAAGCACAAAGGGCAGTATAAAGGAGCCTGGTTGGGAATTGTTGGTCTGGTCCTCGGATTCATTCTGACATCAGCCAGTGGATACATCATTTTGGATTACTTAATTCGAGGCGCTGCGTGATGAAAGAGTAAGCTAGTATCGATAGTCAACGGGTTGGCACCAATTCAGGACCAACCCGTTATTCTTGAGCAGGTGTTATTGAGATTTTCATTTAACAGGATAAGATCTCGATTGAGAGTGGCTCTATTTGCTTTTGTTTTTTGCCCTGATCTTTTGCAGACCGTATGCCAGAAAGACAAGACCGATAGCCATTCCCCCGTATTGGGCGTAATTGAATCCCGGGTAGGAACCGATGTTGATCCAGTCTGCTGTCAATGAAGCCAGAAAGACTAAACCTCCCCCAATAATCATGATCAGGCTTACAGTTTTATGCGACATGTGTTCTCCTCCTTGATTAACGTAATCATGATAGCATATTCAATCACTAAAAACCATCGCAATACTGTAAACTTGTGTTGAGTGGAGATTGATTGCAGAGAGTGGGTATGCCAGAATCGAGTGAAATAATGCGCGCCCGACATCCGCAAAGCAACAGATGGCCCGGGAGGTTCAACGTTCGCGCCCGGATCGCCTATCACAGCCGCCGTGGAAAATCCGGTGTGATGCAAATCATCACCTACCAGCCTGATATGTCAGAAGAAGAAAGTCGTGCGCTGTTGGGTGAAATTAGAATAAACCCCGAAGCCACAGGTTGGACGCTGTTCGTGTCACAAGCGAAGGATACTTTTTCGAGCGAACAGGCTGACGCACTGGTTGCATACATGAATACCCGCGAGGGCACCACGGCGTACCGTGAGGAAGCTTTAATGCCGAGGCATGGTCAAATGGGAGCCAGCGCGGTCCCGACGCTGCCCTCGTTTCGTGATGGCCTCGTATACAGGTTGTTCACAGAGAGGGGTTACAGTTTGCCATTCAAGGTGGAAGCCATCAACATAAAAACCTGGCTGTACATGGCGCGCCTGGTCAATGAGCTAAAGTCAACATTCGACAGGGATTGAAAAAGAGAAACTTTAATGAATATTATTAACCCGAAACCACACGAAATTGATGAAGTATTGAATTTTATGAATCAATGCGATATAGACGAATTTGGTGAAGAAGATACCAGTCGCGAGGATATGGAGCAGTTATGGAGCGAAATTGACCTTGCGCAGGACGCGTGGATCGTCCGTGACGAGCAGCGGCGCGTTGTTGGTTACGCCAATGTGTCGGACGCGGGCGAAGGTGATCAAATGGATATTTATATCCACCCGACGTGTACACCAGCCGGGATTGAGGACGACCTGATGCGTCTGTGCATCGAGCGTGCCGGGCGAAGGCTTGTTGATCCAACAAGGGAGACCCAAGCATTTCTAACTGGTTACGCGAGTTCACTGAACTTGCGTTTACAGCAGGTTTATGAAAAATCCGGCTTTGAGCGGCACACTTATCACTTCCGCATGCAGATCGATCTCACCTCACCGGTATCCCCGCCGGAATGGCCGTCCAACTTCCATCTGGCAGATTATCGCCCGGAGGATGAGCATGAGTTGTATACCTTTATCCAGCGGGCATTCGACTGGGAGGGGCACAAGGACACACCGATCGAGCTGTGGCGCAACCTTGTTTTCCGCGGGGGGAGGTTTGAACCTCGGCTCTTCGTGCTGATAAGGGATGAGGGCAAGCTGGTCGGCGCAGCGCTCGCCTACGACGAGGAAGGTAGCGGCTGGATCCGCCAGCTGGCATTTGACAGGGATTACCGCGGGCGGGGTTTGGGATCCCTCCTGTTGCGACACATGTTCACCCTGTTCCAGCAGCGAGGCGCGGCATCGGTGGGGCTGGGAGTGGCGGCGGTGAATGAGAACGCGATCAGCTTCTATGAGCGCTGCGGCATGCACCGCAGCAGGGAGTATATTGAATATCGCAAGCGAATGAACCAGAACCAGTTGTCTTTCACTACTGGAGAAGGAGAGTTATTGTGAACCGTTCACGTTTTATTGTCGGTTTAGCGCTGGTTGTCATCGCAGTCTTGCTCTATCTTTTTTCGGAGGTCAACATCGGCGCGATCATCGCAATTGGGGTTCTTGGGTTGGTCAGCATCGCCGTGTCTCGTAAGAAGTAGTAACTTCAAATTCACAGCGGAGTCATATCAAGGTGTCAGAATCAGCGCATCAGCGGGCATCCGTTGGGCTGGGGTTGCTTCGATAAACAACAATGCCTATTACCCCATCGGTATATATCGAGATCGGAATTTTTTGAGTTTTGTGAAGTTCTGGAACGAATATCGTGACAGGTTGATTTAACATATTTCAATAGCTTTTCATTAGCGATCATCGATCTAGATTAGAGGTTCATTTTCTAGCGGCATAGATTGCACCATCGCTAGTATCCATAATGAGCGCCGGTACGCAAGCCTGGATAACTTCAGCCTCATCAGGCAGGTATTCGCGCCAATCAACCTCGTCTAAATAGATGATCAATGCTGTTCCGTTATTCACTTCACGGCACATGGCGTCCATTTCCACGGGATAATCCTTGTTCATAAGGGTGGAAACAGGGTTGAATTTTCTAGGGAATGAGAAAGACCTTCGTCCGGTTTTGATGTTGATGGCATCGAATCCATTTGAATAAATCTTAGTTTCCGAAGTTAATTTCTTAATCTCATTGATCGTGAGGGATTCGTTCCAGCGGACGGCATTAAATCCCATCCCGTTATTTTGCATACGCTTCGCAGTTTGAATTGTTTCTGGTATCTTCATTCTGGTGATAAAAACCATGCACACCAGAAATATGGGGATCACGAGTCGGCTTTTTGTGAGTTGTGCAAATAGGTCCACAAGCGCGAAAGCTGAAATAAGCAGTGGTAAGAATGCAGGAAGGAGGATGCGCTCGTTCATGGATGTCGACGCGTCGATGAACGAGATGGAAGAAATCAGCACCAGAATGAATGAGATAAAGAAAGCAGATCCCATGGAAGCGAAGAACCAGACCTGGTTGTTGTCTATGCTGTACTCACTACGCTTTCGGATCACGACAATTGCAAGGTAGAGAAAGACCATCGTTACCAGTACCAGCTCAATTGCGTTGAACCAACGGTTTTCAAGGGATGGAAAAATGAAGTTGTGCAATGTGTCGATCATCGACTTGATTCTTTTGATATCGATCGGGTGAAAAGTGATGGTACGGTTGACGGCAGAACTTGTGAGTATTAGGTTGCGAATTACCCATGCAGTTATGGGGACGATCGCGACTGCTACCGACCAGAGCGAGGTAAGCAATTTAGTCTTGATCGAAGACTTGTTGAACAGAAAAATCCCGATGACAAGCGGCGGCAGGAGCGCGATGCCCACATATCGCGTGGCGATCGCCAGACCCATTATCAGCGCAGAAAACCACAGGTAGATTTTGCGATCGGTAACTAAGTAGCGGTATAGCAACAGGAAAGTGAGCAGGGAAAAGAAGATGAATGGAGATTCTGACACAGCGTCGGCATGAACCTTCAGTACAGCCGGTAGAGTGAAGAAAAGCAATATTCCCGCGACCATCGCGAGAAAATTACGACGGGTGCTGATGAAGATGCAAAACCCGAATAGAATGGCATTTCCGCAGTAAAAAAAGGTATGTAAAATGCGGGTGGAAGAAACGAGATTGTCTGTGAACAATCCGCTAAATGAGATTAGCAGCGAATAAACCGGAGGGAAGTGAGTCATAGGTTCGCTGCCTACAAATAATCCCCGTCCTTCCAGCAGGCTTTTCGCAGCTGAGATGTAGACCACAGAATCTGGTGTTAACCCGATACCATTAACAGTGACCCGGGTGAGCAAGCTGAATCCAATAACAATTGTTATGATGATCAGTAAAAGAAAAGCAACTAGTTTGAAGACCGGTTTTATCCCCATCGCTTTTTCACCTGGAAACAGAGAATTATTTGATAGCATATCACAAATGATGCGCAACGCGTCTTTTTATTCGATTAGTCTTAAGAACCTAAAATCTCATGCTGTGATTGTAAAACCCGGCACAATCTCCCAACACGAACTAAAAATTGTTCTAGAGCGGGCGATGGGACTCGAATATCATACCTCGATGGTACGCAAGAATATAAAAAGACTCGTAAGAGTCTTTTAGAGCGGGCGATGGGACTCGAACCCACGAATATCAGCTTGGAAGGCTGACGCCTTACCACTTGGCGACGCCCGCTTGTCGTCCAGCATTATAAACCACAGTTTTGGAATGGGCAAGTTAAAGTAAACGGGGAGGATCACTCCTCCCCGGCAGGTCCAACTATCCAACCAGTTCGCAGTAGCGGTCGACCCGCTTTTCTGCAATCTTCAGGCTATCTTCCCAGAACTTGCGCGTGCGAATGTCGATGCCGAAGCGCTCCGCCAGGTCAGCCGCGGGGGCTTCACCCGTGCTCGCCAGCAGGTCCATGTAATCCTTAACGAAGGATGGACCGCGCTGCTGGTAGATGGCGTAAAGCCCGGTCGCGAACAGCAATCCGAAGGCGTACGGGAAGTTGTAGAACGACAGACCCGCAGAGTAATAATGCGGCTTCCAGGTCCACATCCACTTTTGCAGGTAGCGTTCGTCCAGTCCATCGCCATAAGTCGCTTTTTGCGCGTTCTCCATGATCTCGCAAAGTTCGTCAGCATTCAGTTCCGCCTGTTCTCGCCGCTCAAAGACCTCTTTTTCGAACAGGTAGCGTGAATAGATGTCCACGATCACCTGTGAGTCGCCGTTGAGCTGGCTTTCAAGAATGGCGAGTTCCTCCTGCGGGTTCTTCACCTCTTTCATCAACGCGGAGGTTACGATGGTTTCACACATGATCGAGGCAGTTTCCGCCAGGGTCATCGGAGTGAACTTCTGGATCTCGGTCTTGCCGGCTTTGACCGCGCAGTCGTTATGGAAACCGTGTCCCAGCTCGTGCGCAAGTGTTGAAATCTGGTCAAAGCTGCCGTCGAAGTTGGCGAGAATTCGGCTCTCGCCCACACCCGGCACGTCCATGCAGAAGGCGCCGCCGCGTTTGCCATCTCGCTGTTCCGCGTCGATCCAGTTGTGCTCAAAAGCGTTCTGAGCAAAGGACCTTAACTCGGGCGCGAAATTACCGAAATTGGTGAGAATCACCTCTTTGGCTTCGTCGAATGTGTAATCAGACTTGATCTCGCCGACCGGGGCAAAGATGTCCCACCAGGGCAGTTTTTCCTTACCCAGTAACTTAGCCTTGGCTTGCATGTAGCGCCTAAACATAGGGAAAGAATCCTGCATTGCGCCCAGCATCGCTTCCAGGGTCTGGCGGTCGATGTGCGCCATGTCGATCGCGCTGTGCAGCGCGTCCTCGCGTCCGCGGCGGCGGTTGAGTATATTTACCTCACCCTTGATGCCGTTTATTGCAGCAGCCAGCGGTACCTTGATCGAAGTCCACAGTTTGTCTTCAGCTTCATAACCGCGCCGCCGAACTTCGCCGTCCGGGTGCGAACGCAGGTTGATCAGAGCAGGCGAGGGCAGTCGTTTCATCTCGCCATCCACCTCCAACTCAGCGCTAGCCTGCGATGTGATCATACCTTGCAATTTACTCCAGGCGGTAGAGCCGGTGAGGCTGAGCTCCGATGCCAGCATCTCTTCGTTTTCCGACATCAGGTATTTACTCTGACGGGCTGATTCCTCAATAAAGTAGCGGTGTGCTTCGAGCTTGGGTTCAGCCTTGAACATTTCAGGCAATCTTCCCGCCACTTTGCCTATCCAGGTGAGAACAAGCACCTGCAACTGCTCGATCTTGACAGCCACCTGGTCAAATTCTGATTCCTTGCGTAAGGCTTCCTTGTTGTAGCTGTCGGTAGCGATGAAGGAATGGATGTACGCACCCAGGGTTCCGGTTGTTAGGAGTAGCTCATTGAAACTGTCGACCAGTGTCAGGGCAAGCGAGGTGAGTTGATGAATTTCTTCCGTTCCGCTCATAGCGACGGCTTTTTCTCTGAGAAAAGCTTCCATCTCAGTGATCAGTCGGGTCAATTTTTCGGTATCAGCAGCGAATTCCTTTGAGGAAAGCGAGGGATACACGTTAGTCAGGTCCCATCGTGGGGGAGTTTGTGTGGCCATGGATTCTCCTTATTTAAATGATCTGTATTGATTATAAGTGAAAACGGAATAGAATAAGGGTGCTTCGTGAATCCAGAATGATGAAATTACGTATATTGAGTAAATCGGTTATTCGGAGGAAAAAATGAGCGACCAGTTTTCAAACGAAGAGAGACGTGAAGTCAGCGGTTTTACCGCTCTTGTGTTCAAAGGGATGGGCAGGGTGGATCTGGTTCAGGGCGACCATGAGGAACTGGTGATCGAAGCCCTGCCTGAGATCCGGTCAAGGATTCAGACCACGGCAGCAGACAATACGCTCGTGATCGATTACGCCGAGGATTGGAAGGACTGGAGCGGGATCCGCACGTTGAGTGGCGACAAGATCCGCTTCCGCCTGATGATGCGCGAGATCAGCGCACTTTCCATTTCCGGCGTGTGCAGCCTCGACTGTCCGCGTTTGGATGCGCCCAATCTTACACTGGCGATCACCGGTCCCGGGTTGCTCACATTGGGCACCCTCAAAACAGGCAAATTGGATGTCGCGCTTTCAGGTGTGGGTTCTGTCGATGTCGCCGGGATGGCGGATGAGTTGAACCTGACCCTGAGCGGTGCCGGGGCGTTTCGCGCTGCCCGCCTGGAAACAACCCGCACAGATGTTCGTTTAAGTGGTGTGGGTACCGCCACGGTGTGGGCAAAAGAAACCCTCAACGCCAGCATTTCAGGCGCCGGAATGATCGAATACTACGGAAGTCCGCAAATCTCACAAAGCAATACCGGGCTGGGTGTGCTAAAATTTATGGGCAATCGATGAGTAACGACTCAAAATAATCGAATTGGGAGAGTTAAATGGCACAAGAAAGAACCCGCAAGATCGTAGTAACCGCAGCCCTGGGTGCGATCACGATTCTCCTCGGTCTCACTCATTGGGGGTTCATCCCCTGGTTTGGCGGAATTTCTCTCACCATCATGCACGTTCCGGTAATAATTGGCGCCATTCTGGAAGGCCCCGTTGTGGGGCTTGGCATTGGGTTGATCTTTGGTCTTTTCAGTATGCTGCAGGCGGCTGTCGCTCCAACCGGTGTGCTGGACCCGTTGTTCGTTAACCCGCTGCTTTCTGTGCTACCGCGCCTATTCATTGGTCCTGTTGCCTGGCTGGTATGGACCGGGCTGAAACGATGGCCGGTGGTTGGTTTGATCGCCAGCGGCATCGCCGGGAGTCTGACCAATACGGTTCTGGTTCTGGGAGCGCTGGGATTATTCTTCAGTAAAGCTGATCTGATCGTCCAGGTGTTCGGCGCGGGGCTTTGGAAAGCCCTGGCAGGCATCGCGGTGACATCAGGGCTGCCTGAAGCAGGAGTATCAGCCGTCATCACGCTGCTTGTGGTAGCCGCTTACCGCCAGTTCACTGTCGGCAAGCGCAAAGGTTCAGATCTCGAATAATCAGACTTACAATTGATTTTAATGGTCTCACACGATGAAAATCGCCAGTGAGACCATTATGCTTAACAGGATGGCGACCCCGTCAGATAGTGTGAATCGATTTTCCTTCATACTGGTGCGTTTGTTCATAACACCATAAGCGCGGGCGTCCATTGCCAGTGCCAGGTTTTCAGAACGGCGCAGGCTGGTGATGAAAAGCGGGATGATCATTGGCACAACCTGCCTGACGCGACTAATTAATCCCTTTTTCTTCACCCCCCAGTCAGACCCGCGCGAAGCCTGGGCTTTGGCGATTCGTTCAGCGCTTTGCGCCAGGAAGGGGAGAAAGCGCAGCGTGACCTGGATGATCATGATGAAATCCATTGTGCGGATACCGATGCGGTTGAGCGGGCTGAGCATGAGGGTAAGTCCCTGCAGTAATTCAGATGTTGAGATCACAAAGCTGCCCAAGCTAAGCAGCAAAATCAGCGCGCTAAAACGGATCAATAGCATGATTCCTGCCCATAAACCGTTCATTGTGATGTGGAACCAGCCGATGCTCACCAGGCTGTTGGGATCGAGCTTGGAGGAATACAGGAAAACCTGGATGATGGCGATGATCAACAGGAAGGGCAGAGGGGGAAGGAGCCCTTTGAGGGCAAACCCCATGTTTACCCTGGATAATCCCAGCGCGAATAGAACGACAGCTACGCCAATGAAAAGACCGATGCGGGAAGGCGTGAAGGTGACCGCGATCAGCAGCGCTCCGAAGATGACGATCTTGGTCAGAGGCGATAGCCGGTGAAGGATCGAATTGGTTGGCACATACTGCCCCAGCGGCACGCGGGAGAGGAAGTCAAACTCATCCATGAGCCTGTCCTCCTTTTACCGCTTGCAGCGCGGTGAACAGCTGTTCAGCCTTGACAACCCGCTGCGGGATGGGCCAGCCGCGTTCACGCATTCGTACTGCCAGCCTGACCACTGACGGTTGCCCAAGCGACGCCTCGTTGATGAGTTGAGCGTCATTGAATAGATCGGCTGTGTTGCCTGTGCGCAGTGAACGACCATTGGATAGGATGGTTAGATTCTGGGTCAGTTCGGTGATATCTCCCATGCTGTGGGAGCTGAGGATCAATTCTGTGCCTTTGTCCTGTGAGTGTTGCAGGATTGTGTGTAGATGCCGCCTTGATGCCGGGTCAAGCCCGGCAGTGGGTTCATCGAGAATGAGCAGCCTGGGCTGCAACGCCAGCACGGCCGCTAGTGCGACTTTGCGCTTCTCTCCGCCGCTGAGGGTATAGGTAACACGGTCCTTGAATTTTTCAAAGTCAAGCCCTACAAGTTCCATCGCGTCGCGCACTCGTTTTGCCAGACCTTCCCTGCCGTAAAGCATCTTAGGTCCGTACGCGATTTCATCGCCAACGTATTGCTCAAAGAAGTAGATCTCCGGGTTCTGAAATACCAGCCCCGCGAATTGCCGGACCTGTTTGATGTTAATGTCCGGGTCGGAAAGCCGGAAAGACCCGATGCGCACCTCTCCGTGCTGCGGTCGATACAACCCGTTGAAGTGCTGCAGCAGGGTGGATTTACCGGATCCTGTCGCACCGCAAAAACCGTGCGCCAGACCGCTCTTCACTTCCAGGTTGATATTGAACAGCGATTGTTGTTCCAGCGGTGTGTTGCGCAGGTAAAAATGGTCCAGGTTTTCGACCGCGATGAGTGTTTCAGAGTCAGGCGGAGGGTTGATCTTTTCTTTGTAGACAAAGCTGCCGTTGTAGGCGGGTATTTGCAGCAAGGCTTGCTCAAAGTCAGAAGAAATTTCAGCAAGCTGTGGATTCAAAACGCGAATTTCGTTGAGCAGCAATATTGTGGAAGGTTGTTCAAGTCCGCACCGGTTTAACAACTCATGGTCAGCGAAAAGGTCGCGCGGGGTACCGTCAAAAACCAGGTCGCCGCCATTGAGGGTAATAACGCGGTCAGCCCTGGCGGCTTCCTCCATGAAATGTGTGATGAAAAGAACTGTGATGCCGCGTTCATGCAGGCTCTGCATTTCCGCCAGCACGTCCAGCCGACCGCGGGGATCGAGCATCGCTGTCGATTCGTCAAAGATGACGCACTCAGGCTGCATTGCCAGAACGCCAGCCAGCGCGACGCGCTGTTTTTGCCCGGCAGAAAGCAGGTGCGGCGGGCGATCTTTTTTGCTATCCATTTTGACCGTTTCCAATGCCGATTGAACCCGCTCACGGATCTCAGCCGGAGGAACTGCTAGGTTCTCGGGACCAAAAGCGGTATCTTCTTCGATCAATGTCGCGACGATCTGATCCTCCGGGTTCTGGAAGACCATCCCGATGCGCGCCCGAATCAGCGGCAGATGAGTGGATTGGGTGGTGTCATTTCCATCTATCAACACCTGGCCTGCGGTTGGCAGCAAAAGGGCGTTGCAGTGACGGGCGAAGGTGGTCTTTCCAGACCCGTTTGCGCCTACAATGGCGACCCATTCACCCTGTTCGATTTGGATTGAAATGTCATTGAGCGCTGGGGGAACTGATAAATTACTGCCGGGATGGCGGTAGGTTACGTGGTTAAACTCAATTAAAGGAGGCAAAACCTGCTCCGTGCTGCTGTGTTGTTGGTACTTACGGGTATTATACTGGAGAAAATTACCAGCGCTCACAGTGTGTATGGTTAATGGTCTTCTGATATATAATAATTTTATCGTTATCTCAAGTTCATGATTTCACGGAGGATTAAATGAAACGCCTGATTTTGCTTGTTACCGCGCTCGTTCTCATGTTCGGCATTGCGGGTTGTGCATCGACCGCGGACCATCTTGCCTCGATCAAAGATGCGGGAAAGATCGTAGTGGGCACATCTGCGGATTACCCGCCTTTCGAGTTCGTGGATGAAGCCGGGGTTACCACTGGTTTTGACGTTGAGCTGATGAACGAGATCGCAAAACGAATGGGTGTGACCGTTGAATGGGTTGATATGCCGTTTGACAGCCTTATCGCTGCGGTTCAGGAAGGAAAGATCGATGCCTCCATCGCGGCTTTTAATTATGACCCGGAACGTGACGAATCTGTGGATTTCACTGACGCCTATTACACCACCGAAGATTCATTCACGGTGCTTGATGGATTCAGCGGAGACCTGAGTGACCCGATGAGCCTCGCCAATTACATTGTGGGCGCACAGTCAGGCACTGTTCAGGATGGATGGATTACCGACAACCTGGTTACTCCCGGCTTACTCCCTGAGGATAATTATTTTCGCTATGAGCGTGTCGACCAGGCAGCCCTGGATCTTCAGGCTGGCCGCATCGAGGTCCTGATGGCGGATTATGTTCCTGCCCAGGCGGTTGTCAACCAATTTGGCGGTATGACGATTGTCTACACAGGCGTCCTCTCCACGGGGCCGTTGAACATCGTTGTTCCTGAGGGCGATACCAGTTTACAGGAAGAATTCAACCGCGTCCTGAAAGAACTACAGGATGAAGGCTTTGTAGCGCAACTCGCTGTAAAATACTTCAGCGAGTAAGAACACGCGACATCATATCCCCCTGGTTTTTTTGAAAAAAACCAGGGGGATAAGAAAATTTAGAATGCACGAGGAGTAACGGGCGTTGGACGTTGCGAAGTTCCTGCAATACATCGCTTCAGGGACAGCCTACACGGTTGGGGTTACACTCATTGCCCTGCCCTCGGGTCTACTGCTGGGTACACTGCTCGCCTTGCTGAATGTCTACTCAGGCAAGGTTACAAAGTGGCTGACGAGCCTGTACAGCACGGTGATGCGCGGTATTCCACCCATTGTCCTGTTGTTTATCCTTTACTTCGTTGTCTCTGGCAGCGTCAATCTATCTCCTTTCCTGGCCGGTTCAATTTCATTGGGGATCGTCAGCAGCGCGTACCAGATGGAAATCGTGCGCGGCGCGATCTTGTCTGTGAGCGGTGGACAGATGATGGCAGCCCGCGCAATTGGAATGAGCAAGCAGCAGGCGATTCGTGGTGTCATCCTGCCGCAGACTTTGCGCCTGGCTATCCCGCCATGGTCGAACGAGGCGGCAATCGTAATCAAAGATTCATCCCTCGTGTATGCGCTTGGTGTTCCCGAGATCCTGCGCCGCGCACAGCTCATCAGCGCCAGCACCCAGGAGCCTTTCCTGGCTTACGCTGCAGCTGCTGTGATTTACTTTATCCTCGTATTCATTACCAGCCGATTATTGGATAGACTGGAACTGCAGTTGCGGATTCCGGCAAATCCATAACCTGGAGAATCTTATGGCTAAACCGATCCTGACGATCAAGAACCTGACCAAGAAATATGGCGAAAATGCTGTCTTCCATAACATCGATCTGACCGTGAATGAAGGCGACACGATCGTCATTATTGGTCCGAGTGGAACGGGCAAAAGCACGCTCTTGCGCTGCGTTAACCTGCTAACCTATGCAAACGAGGGGCAGATATGGCTCGACGATATGGAGATCACTGCAAAAGGGTGTGATGAGGATCGGGTGCGTCAGCATATTGGAATGGTTTTTCAGAACTTCTTATTGTTCAACCACCTCACCGCGCTGGATAACGTCATGCTTGGTCTCACAAAGGTCAAGCGCATGAAAGCGGACGCGGCGAAGGAAAAAGCGATGCATGAGCTGAACCGGGTCGGGCTTGCCGATCGCGCCGACCATTACCCGGGGCAGCTTTCGGGCGGGCAGCAGCAGCGGGTGGCGATTGCGCGCGCGCTGGCGATGGACCCGCGCATCATGTTGTTCGACGAACCCACCTCCGCCCTCGATCCGGAGTTGATCGGCGAGGTACTGGAAGTGATGCGCAAACTGGCGCTGGAAGGCATGACCATGCTTGTTGTGACTCACGAGATGGGGTTTGCTCGTGAGGTTGCTGACCGGATCGTTTTTCTTGAGAAGGGCAGCATTGTTGAGGAAGGCTCGCCGGATGAATTGTTCTATCGTCCCAAAAACGAGCGCACACGGGAGTTTTTGTGGAAGATCACCGAGCTTTACGGTAAGAAAGCGGAAGGTGAATAACTGTGGATTGGCTGAAGCTTTTCCAGCGTTTCCTGCCTGATTTCATCAAAGGTGCCGGGGTTACCCTGGAATTGACCGCGGTCGGGCTGGTGATCGGGTTTGTGCTCGGTCTTGTTCTTGCGCTGGCTCGCGCTTACGGTCCAAAGTGGTTGAAAGCCCTCGCAATCGGGTATATTGAAATATTCCGTGGAACGCCGCTATTGGTTCAGCTTTTTCTCATATACTATGGTTTGCCCTCGGTTGGAATCACCCTTTCTCAGACAATTTCAGCCTACCTGGCGCTGGGGCTAAACAGCGCTGCATACCAGGCGGAGTATTTCCGCGGTTCCATTCAGGCGATCGGTTCTTCACAAATGACCGCCGGGCGGGCGATCGGCCTTTCGCGCTGGAAGACGATCTGGTATGTGATCCTGCCGCAGGCGCTGCGTTTGATGATCCCTGCCTGGTCTAACGAACCGATTTCGCTGCTCAAGACGACCGCCGTGGTATTTCTCATCGCAGTGCAGGATCTGATGGCGAAAGCCAAGCGAGCTGCCACTGCTACCTATGACCCGATCGGCAGTTACCTGGCGGTAGCGGTGGTTTACCTTGTGATGGTTTTTATTCTCAACTGGGGATTGAAATACCTGGAACGCAAAACGGTCATTCCCGGCTTTGAGATGGAATCAAAAAAGGCTTGAGGCTCTCCTATTAAGTTTTGACAATCACGGGTGAATGATTCACCCCCTTTTTCTTACATGGGGCAATCCTTGACAGCCGCGCAGTAGAAGCCTATACTAAATTAACGATTGATACACGGGGAGCCCGTTATTTGGGCTGAGAGTAGGGAGTTACCCTTGACCCGCATTACCTGATCCGGATCATACCGGCGGAGGGATAGGAGAATTAATGCTCGCCCCTCCCCGGTGGAGGGTTTTTTTATGCCTGATAAAACTGTAATGATCTTTGCTAATGGAGATTTGCAGAATCCCGCCAAGATCAAACAAATGGCAACGCAAGCCAAACAGATTATTGCCGCTGATGGCGGGTTGGTTCATGTTCAAGCGCTTGGGTTGGTTCCCAACCTGTTAATTGGAGACCTCGATTCTGTAACGCCTGAGCAGGTGCGCTGGGCTGAAGAACAAGGTGCCGAGGTTCGGCGTTTTTCGCCGGATAAGGATGAGACCGATCTGGAGCTGGCTCTGATGGCTGCTGCTGAAACCGGTACCAGCCGCATTCTCATTGTTGCGGCTTTAGGCGGTCGACTCGATCAGACGCTTTCCAATATTTTTCTTCTCAATCTTCCTGCCCTGGCGAATATGGATGTACGTATCGATGATGGTCAACAGGAGGTGATTCTCGTGCGGGAATCGATTGACCTGATCGGGCAGGAGGGTGAACTGGTCTCGCTGCTCCCTCTTTCGCCCATCGTGCGCGGAATCACGACAACCGGCCTCAAGTATCCCCTGGAGGACGCAAGTATGATCTTTTATCACAGCCGCGGTATCAGCAACCAGATGACGGGCGACAAAGCGCGCATCGAATTCCAGTCTGGTATTCTGATCTGCATGCATGAACGAAAGGATGACAGTAAATGAGTAAAAAAATCCTGTTATTACTTTTAACCGTACTGTTTATTATCACCGCTTGTTCTCCTTCACCAACTCCCACGGATGAACCGGGACCTGTCACTCTTACTGTTATGACGCACGATTCTTTCGCGGTATCAGAAGAAGTGGTGAAAGCGTTTGAAATCGAGTACGGGGCTAAACTGGTCTTTCTGAAATCCGGTGATACCGGTGCTGCTTTGAACCGCGCGATTCTAACCAGGAATGATCCTGAAGCGGATATCTTCTATGGCGTGGATAACACATTCCTTTCAAGAGCGGTGCAGGAAAGAATTTTTGAGGCGTATACCTCAACCCTGCTGGCTGAGATTCCCGAAGAATTCACGCGCGGGCTTGCCGGGGTGGTAACCCCCATTGATTTTGGAGATGTTTGCATCAATTATGATCGGGCATGGTTTACTGCCAACGACCTTGCCGTACCGGGCAGCCTGGAGGATCTGACAAAACCAACGTATGGCGGTGAAGCAGGCGAGGGTTTGCTGGTGGTGGAGAACCCCGCTACCTCTTCACCGGGGCTCGCGTTTCTTCTGGCTACCATCGCTGAGTACGGCGAGGATGGCTACCTGGATTACTGGCGGGCGCTCAAAGACAACGGACTGGTCATTGTCAATGACTGGGAAACTGCGTATTACACGAATTTTTCAGCCTCATCAGGTCAGGGATTGCAGCCCATGGTCGTTTCCTACGCCTCCAGCCCTGCCGCGGAAGTGATCTATGCCAGCGAGCCGCTGACTGAAGCTCCTACTGCGTCCATAATTGCAGCTAACACCTGTTTCCGCCAGGTTGAATACGCCGGTATTTTGAAAGGAACACAGCAACTTGAGCTGTCTAAACGCTTCATCGACTTTATGCTCAGCCCGCGCTTCCAGGAGGATATGCCCCTGCAGATGTTCGTTTACCCGGTCAACCCGCAGGCGGTTCTACCCGAAGAATTCGAGCGTTATGCCATGATTGCGGAGGAACCGGCCACGCTGGACCCGGTTCTGATCGCCAATAATCGCGATAAGTGGATTCGAGAGTGGAGTGAGGTAATCCTCAAGTGAGTCTGCTACATGGCGCGAGGTCATTAATTAACCGGTCAGGGCTGCTTCTCTGGGCGCTGCCGCTTGCACTGTTTGCAGTGTTTTTCTTTTACCCGTTGATCACCATACTGATCGTGATGTTTTCGCGTAGCGGGGAGATTTACAGTTCCGGCATCTGGCAGCCACTGTTTTTTACCTTTTACCAGGCGCTGCTTTCAACCCTGTTGACCATGGTATTTGGGCTGCCGGTCGCGTTTGTGTTTGCCCGTTTTAATTTTGCCGGCAAGCGATTACTGCAAACGCTTACTCTGCTTCCATTTATTCTGCCAACGGTGGTTACCGCTGCCGCTTTCAATGCCCTTCTCGGTCCGCGTGGTTGGATTAACGTCTTTCTAATGCGCGTGAGCGGTGATGTTTCACCGCCAATTGTTTTTCTAAACACCTTTACCGCGATACTTGTTGCCCATGTTTTCTATAACATCGCCATTGCGATCAGGGTGGTGGGCAGCGCATGGGGGCAATTGGATCCGCGACTGGAGCAGACAGCCCGCGTGCTGGGAGCCTCACCCTTTCGCGCCTTTAAGACTGTCACACTCCCCTTGTTGCGCCGCCCTATCCTCTCGGCTGCGCTGCTGGTCTTCCTGTTTGATTTCGCCAGTTTCGGGGTCATCCTGATGTTAGGCGGACCGGCTTTTCAGACACTGGAAGTGGCCGTTTACACCCAAGCCTTACATTTTCTAAACTTACCCATGGCCGGTTTGCTATCCATCTTCCAGCTGGGGTGCACACTGGGCGTAACTTTGCTTTATGGTTATGTGAATCGTGGCAAGTCTGTGCCGCTTTTTCCACGCCTGCGCGGGGAAGGGGTGCGCAAACCTCGTACGTGGAACGAAAGGTTGATCGTTTTTCTTACCGTGGCCTTTCTTTTATTGCTGCAGGTGCTGCCGCTTGTCGCGCTGGCAACACGATCGGTCACCCGCCTGGAGGCGGACCGCGGGCAGCGCGAAGAAGTGCGGACAGGTTTAACTCTTGATTTTTATCGCGAGTTGTTTGTGAATTCGAACCAGAGTGTTTTTTATGTACCGCCTGCTGTGGCGGTGGGTAATTCTCTGCGTTACGCGGGAATCACGACTGTGATTTCCACGGTGGCTGGAACGCTGCTGGCGTATGCCATGGTAAAAAAACAGTCTGCGCGCCGCTGGTTGGATGCGGTCGTGATGCTGCCATTTGGCGCCTCCGCGGTTACCCTGGGCTTGGGTTTCATCGTAGCGTTCTCCGGCACAAGGCTCACGGGCAGCTCTTTCCCCTGGCTCATCCCGCTGGCTCACAGTCTCATCGCGATGCCATTCGTCCTGCGCGCGGTGCAACCCGCCCTGGCAGCCATACCGGTTTCCCTGGGACAATCGGCCGCGGTTTTGGGGGCATCTCCGCTGCGTGTTTGGTGGGAGGTGGAGATGAAGTTGATCAGCAGGGCAATGATCTCTGCAGCGCTTTTTTCCTTTACCATTTCTCTGGGAGAGTTTGGCGCGACCTCATTTATTGCCCGCCCTGACAACCCCACGCTGCCAGTGGCGATCTTCCGTTACCTTGGGCAGCCGGGAGCTATGAATTACGGGCAGGCGATGGCGATGGCCACCATCCTGATCCTGGTGTGCGCAATTTCGATCGCTTTATTGGAAAACCTCAGCCGTGCCTTTACCGGTACGGATTAATGGAGCCTCATGGACCGCCTGGATGTAATCGATCTGTATAAAAATTATGAGGGTCAACCCCTCCTGCAAGGCGTAAATTTTCACGTTGAGACAGGTGAAACGCTTTGTCTTTTGGGTAGTTCGGGCAGCGGCAAGAGCACGATCCTGCGCATCATCGCGGGCATCGAGACACCCGATTCGGGGCAGATACACTGGAATGACCGCGATACCACATCGGTGCCGGTTTTTCGCCGCAATTTTGGATTGATGTTCCAGGATTACGCTTTATTTCCGCACCTGAATGTTTTTGATAACGTGGCGTTTGGTCTGCGCATGCAGAACGTTCCAAAAGCGGAGATCGCGGGCAAGGTGAAATCAGCGCTCGAACGGGTGAATATGAATTCCTTCGCAGAACGCCGGGTAACAGATCTCTCCGGCGGTGAGCAGCAGCGTATCGCTCTAGCGCGAGCGCTCGCGCCGTCGCCGCGGTTGTTGATGCTTGACGAGCCCCTCGCGGCGCTTGACCGTAGTTTACGGGTCGAATTACAGGAGGAACTGCGCACCCTTTTGCATCAGACCGGCATCCCCGCGATCTATGTGACCCATGACCAGGAGGAAGCGATTTTGCTTGGAGACCGGCTGGCACTGCTGCACGCCGGCAGGATCGTACAAAGCGGGATAACCGAAGATGTTTATCGTTACCCCGTTAACCGCTGGGTGGCGGGATTTTTAGGGATGACAGGGTTGATTGAAGGCAAGGTAACTGCCCGGAATCCGCTCATGGTTCAAACCGCTTGCGGCGAGTTGCACCCGCAGCTAATACCCCACACAAGCCCGCCCGTTGTTGGTGAGTTGGTCACCCTGTTGGTCAAACCGGTTGCCCTTGAAACGGAATCGGCGGAAACAGCTGATGATACCTTGACCGGCGTTGCAGAAGAAGTACTTTTCCTGGGTGATCGTTACAATGTGAAATTGCGCTTATGCGCTGACATACACCTGGACCTGGTTGCCACCCGGCAGGTAACGGCAGGCGACCAGATCAGCGTCGTTCTTAAAAAAGGAGATTTGCTTCTACTGCAAGGCTAACAATACCGGGATGTTTTAAAGTCTGGATCGAACAGGTGATAGGGGGTTATCTAAGGATTAGCCACAATATAAAGAAAACGATAGTCGTTCCGATGCAGAACGAAAGGATCATCGTGATCGCGATAAGCCATAATTGAGCCTGTCGCTTTGCGACGATCCCTTCTTTTTCTTCTTCAGGGGTTGGATTCGGTTGCGGGATCACTCAGCTTCACGGATTCGCTTTTTGCGATTTCTTGCCCAGATAATGATGATCGCCATGACCAGAACAAGGATAATGGCAATGATCACCGGGATGAGGACGGAAAGGACAGACACTACTGTCGAGGTCGCCTGTTCACCAATTGACGCGGGAACGTTCCCCAAACCTCCTGTCGCCGCGTTGACCGCCGGACGAACCGCGAGGGCTTTTACCGCGTGAACGCCGCCTGAAACCAGCAGACCGGCGATCAAACCAAGCAACGGGTCCACATCGCCCACCTGGCTGGAGGTTGCCGCAAAGACAATCGCACCAGCAGTGGGGCGTATGAATGACTGAATGATGTCGTTCACGTGATTGACGCCCGGGAACATGTCCGCCAAAATTTCCACGATGGTGAGCACTGCCAGCACACCGATCACCCACCAGGAACTGAGCAGATTCCACGGTTCCTGTAGATTGATCAGATTGGTGAATCGGGACAGCAACGCCACCGTGAGCAACGGGATGTACGCGTTCAACCCGGCGCTGGCGGAGAGTCCGAAAGCGGTGAAGATATTGAAAATGTCCATTTATGTATTTTCCTTTTTTTTACCAGGATCCGCTGAGTAAATAACGGAGCAGGTCCATCGCCCCAACTTGCGCGATCGCGGTGATAATTCCCACAATAAATATACGCAAACCATCCTTGAAAAGGTGCAAAGTATTTTCTCTTTTCAGAATGATGCTCCAAAGCAGCGTATAGATCATGGATAGTACCAGGAAAATGCCTGAGATCGAAAGGATGGCAACCGGGTAATACAAGATCGGGATATCCGCGACGATCAATGCGCCAGCAGCAGCGCATAAAAGAATGAGGATTCCCAATTGCCTCCAGGTTCGCAAGACCGGTGCCGGGTTCGGGTTAACCCATAACGTCTGATTCCACAGGACCATAACCAGGTTGGCGAGGGCAATTCCCATCAGGAGTCCGCTGATCAACCGCATAAGATTTGAGGATGAGTACAGCGAGCCAAGCCCCGGGATGAAGCCAAGCGCGGAATTAATGCCGTCCACGGCGAATAAGAGGAAGAACGCGATCAAAACAGCGATTTTTAACTTGGAAGGAAACCCGCTGTTCTTTTTCCGAGAGTAAAGGTAGAGCAGTGAAATGAATAAACCAAGAAATGTCCCGGTACATCGTGCACAAAGCGGCAGTACTTTACCACCGATCATGTAAGAATGTTCATCCATCTGGTGGCACACCGAGTAGCCCGCGGCGTGCAATTTCCCGTCCAGGCCTGGGGGAGTGAGGAACAACCACACAGAAAGAACGATTAAAGCGAGAATGATCAATACGAGATTGATTGTTTTTCCGGGTTTGTGGTGCGGCTCAAGGGCTGACATGGAGAGCATTATAAGGTGTAGTGCCGGCAGTTGCAAGTTGCTTTCGCTTGACTTTCAGGTTGAACTATGATTAACTTATTAATGTATTACGATGCCATCCTAACGATGAGGAGGTGATGTCTACGATGTGTACTAGTTTTGAACACAGCGCTGCGGCATCCCTCCTCGCGATTGATTAGGGAAGCCGCAGCGCCCAACCCCCGGAGCCGTCTCAATGGCGGCTCTGTGGTTTAATTAAGGAAGCATCACCGATGGAGGGAAGTATTCATGATTCGGGATCAATGGTACGTTGTTTTACAATCAAAGGAACTCCCGCGCGAAAATCCGATCGGGGTGACCCGGTTAGGGGAAAAGATGGTTTTCTGGCGCAATTCTGCCGGAGAACCGGTCTGCCAGGTGGATATCTGCCCGCATCGTGGAGCCGCGCTCAGCGCGGGGCGCAAGGTTGGGGATCATATTCAATGTCCATTTCACGGGTTTGAGTTCGATTCCAGCGGCCGGTGCACGTTTATACCCGCGAACGGATTGGCTTCAGATCCGCCGCGCGCGATGAAAGTGAAAACCTTTCCTGCGCGTGAAGCGCATGGGTATATCTACATTTGGTGGGGTGAGGAAAGGGCGGTATACCCCGATCTACCGTGGTTTGAAGATCTTGATGCGTCTTTCAGCACTGTCGAGATGAAAGATCACTGGGCGGTGCATTATTCCCGCGCGATCGAAAATCAGCTGGACGTTTTTCACCTGCCTTTCGTGCACAACACAACGATCGGCAGGGGCGGACGAACCGTTTCTGATGGTCCGGTGATCGTTGTGGAGGATAAATTGATGCAGATATGGGTCTATAACCGTGCGGATGACGGCAACACAACCGCCCGGCGCGGATCAACGCTTCCACCCCCGAATCGCGAGCCATTTCTCAAGTTCATGTTCCCGCACTTCTGGATGAACCGGATCTCGGATGATGTGCGCATAACGGTATGTTTCACTCCCATTGATGAAGAGAACTGCCTGCTTTATTTGCGCAGTTACCAGCGATTTATGCGGGTGCCAGTTTTAAAGAACCTGGTCACCTGGTTTTTCAATCCCTCCAACCGCGTCATCCTTAATCAGGACAAACGTGTCGTTCTAACGCAGGACCCGATAAAGTCATCGCTTTATATGGATGAAAAATTGATCCCGGCCGACAAGCCGATCATTGAATATCGGCGGATACGTCGTGAAATGCAGATCAAGGCCGGTCAGCAGGTGGAGTAATGATGGGGGTTATCTACCCGGGGTGAATAATCCTTGCACGTTCTTAAGAGACTGTGACAACGTTTTCCCCAGGTATATCCCCGGAGTTTTTTCCAACAGGTCTGGTTTGTAGGAGAAGGCAGCACCCCCATAAGCAAATAGCGGCGGGCGTTTTTGGCGATCTAGCGCCTTTTTGAAACCGCTCAGTAATTCAGCAGATTCCACGGTGGTAGCAGATAGAATGATGAGGTCAATTTTTTCTTCCGCTGCGTACTCTGCAAGGTCGTCAAGGGGGATGTCGGGTCCAATGTATTCGATTGCGAAACCTGCTTCACGGATCAGAATCGCCAGCATGAGTGCACCCAATTCGTGTAAATCCTCTGGGGCGCAGCCAATCAGAATGCGCGGTCCTTTGCTTTTAGGCGGCAGTTTTTGGAAAATTGTCATCAATCGGGCGCGTATAAAGCTGCTGGCAAAATGCTCTGTGGCAACCATAATCCTGCCGTTGTACCAATCTTCTCCAATGCGGACGAGAATGGGTATGAGCAGCTGCTCGAACAATTGGATCAATGGTAATGAACGCGTTGCCTTTTCGCAGACGGCGGCTGCGCTGCGCTCATCATGTTTTTTGAGGTGCTGATATAAACGATCGATCGTTTCGGGTAAGGGGAATGAGTCTGCTTTTAATTTTGGTTCAAACAGATCCTCTTTTGTGAGCGCGGGGGTTTTGCCAAGGGCGCTCATTTCTTTCAGTTCATGCGCCAGTTGGCTTATTTGAACGCCGGAATCCACCTGAAATTTCAGCCACTTTAATATTTCAATGTCCGCGTCTGAATACAAACGGTAACGGTTATCCTCGCGGTTGGGGGTCAGGATCTGATACCTGCGTTCCCAGGCGCGCAGGGTGATGGGGGGGATTCCGGTTTTGATCGCAGCGGTTTTAATACGGTAGCGCGGCTTATCACTATTCATAAATATTATTCCATTATAAGATTAGATTAACATTATACGGTAAAAGTGATTGGAAAACTGACTTTCCGTCATCGTAATATAATTAGGTATCGAAATTATGGAGGAACTATGCCGACTGTAAAAGAAAGATTCTTAAAGTACGTTAGGATCAACACCACTTCAGACCGCGATTCTGAAACCTGCCCCAGTAGCATGGCTCAATTCGATCTGGCAAGAGAGCTGCAAGCCGAGTTGATGGAGATTGGTCTGGAGGATGTAGCGCTGGATGAGAATTGTTATCTTATGGCAACTCTTCCGGCTAACACAGATGAACCCATTCCAACGATTGGGTTTATCGCGCATATGGATACAAGCCCGGACATGAGTGGCGAAAACGTGAACCCGCAGATCATCGCCGAATACGATGGCGGTGAGATCGTGCTGAACAAGGAACTTGATATTCGCATGAGCCCGGCTGAATTTCCGGAATTGAAAAAGTACGTCGGGCAGGAGTTGATCACGACTGATGGGACGACTCTCCTGGGCGCGGATGATAAAGCTGGCGTGGCAGCCATTATTTCTGCGATGGCGCATCTGGCTGCTCATCCTGAGATCAAGCACGGGAAGATACGGGTTGGTTTCACCCCTGATGAGGAGATTGGCAGGGGGGCGGATCTTTTCGATGTTGAAAAATTCGGGGCTGAATACGCCTATACTCTCGATGGCGGGGAGTTGGGGGAACTGGAATATGAAACTTTTAACGCTGCCTCGGCTACTGTTGTGATTCACGGACGTAACGTTCACCCCGGTGTGGCAAAGAATAAGATGATCAACTCATTGCTGCTGGCGATGGAATTCAACGCCATGCTGCCGGTCAACGAGCGGCCTGAGTACACCGAGGGCAGGGAGGGCTTCATTCATCTCTTCCACGTCTCCGGCACCGTTGAGTCCACGAAGATGATTTACATCATTCGCGACCATGACCGTAACCTGATGGAAAAGCGCAAGCAATATATGGTTAATGCTGCTACGCTGCTCAACCGCCGACTGGGAGAGGGTCATGTAGCGCTGGAGATCAAGGATCAGTATTACAACATGCGCGAGAAGATCGAACCGGTCTTCCATATCGTTGAAAATGCCCGCCAGGCGATGCTTGCGCTTGGCATCGAACCGGTTATTTTGCCGGTAAGAGGCGGCACAGATGGATCGCGCCTGTCTTTCATGGGGCTGCCGACCCCAAACATTTTCACCGGCGGTCTATATTTTCACGGTAAATATGAAACCCTGCCAACGCGGTCGCTTGAGCGCTCAGTGGATGTGATCCTCAAGATCATTGAAATGTCTGCAAACAAATAGGGATTTGTAAAAACCGACCCCGCTCGATCGAGCGGGGTTTCTGTTTAAAGGATCTGATTTTGTCTTTGCCTTTTGCTCAAGATTTCGTTGAGCGTGAGCGCGGCCAGGATGATGCCGCCGCCGATCACGAGCCGGATAAGATCGGTTTGCTCTCCGAAAAACACCAGCGAAACCGCTACTGCCAGCGGGATCTTTAGATCGTTGAATACTGCCAGCGTTCCCGCGTTCACCCGGCGCGCTCCGATATTCCACAGGAAGAAACTCAAGCCTGAAGCGATTGCGCCCAGGTAGAACAGGGTTAGCCACTGTTGAGTGGTGAGCGTGATGGTGGAAAGGGGCACTGTAATAAGAGTTGCCGCGGCAGTGATGAGCAACCCGCCTAAATAAAGGACGCCGAACACCTGGCGATCTTTCAGATCCGGATTTTGCGCCATCAACCGCCTGTAGTAGATCTGCCCGAAAGCGTAGCATAAATTGGATGCCTGTACGAGCAGGAATCCGTTTAGTATTTCCCTGGATTGCAGGGCGTCGCCTTTGATGACCCAGGTTCCTGCAATCGTGATAATTGCTACGATCAAATGCAGCGAATTGACGCGCCGATTGAACGCATCATCGATCAGCGTGACAAAAACGGGGGTGAATATGGTGAATAACGCCACTTCGTAGGCTTGCAGTGTTTGAAAGGCTGCCAGGTAGAAAATATACATTAACCCGAATTGCACCAGGCCGGTCAGACCCAGTTTGAGCGCAGTTTTGATATTGAGTTTTTTCACCCGCATAAAAGGGAGGAATACCAGTGCGGCGATGAAGAGCCGCGCAAACGCGACAAATGTTGAATCTACGCCGGTCAGGGTCCCTTTGATCAGTCCAAATGAAAATGCCCATATTAATGAAACGATAAATAACAGAAACACTCAGTCTCCAGTAGTAAGAATGGTCAGGCGGGACAATCTTACCATATTCACCACTGGCGGTATTGCCTTCATGAATGCAATATCTAACCATTAAAACTATATACAAACATTATACAATATCTTTATTTTTGTTATATTCGTTGATATTATCTATTCAACGATATACAAAAATTGTACAAAATAGGAGAAAAAATGAAACTGTTAGCCCCCGTAACCTTATTGTTAGTCGCGATCTTCGCGATAAGCGCCTGTGCCCCGCAGGCCACACCCACCCCCGCGCCCACCGTTGAACCGACACCGGAAATGATGGACATTGTCGATACCGCTGTTGCTGATGGACGCTTCACCACCCTGGTCACCGCTGTTCAGGCAGCCGGCCTGGTTGATGCACTTAAAGGCGAAGGACCTTTCACCGTTTTTGCCCCAACCGATGACGCGTTTGCGCTGTTACCGGAAGGTACGGTAGAATCCCTTCTGCTGGCGGAGAACGTTGAGCAGTTGAAATCCATCCTGCTCTACCACGTTGTTGAAGGCAAAGTGATGGCTGCCGATGTGGTCAATTTGAGCTCTGCTGGCACCCTTTTAGGGAAAGATCTTGCTGTCAAAGTGGATATGGGCGAAGTCTATATCAACGAGTCCAAGGTCATCATCACCGATATTGAGACCTCCAACGGCGTCATTCACGTGATCGATGCTGTACTTCTTCCTCCCGCTGACCTCTCAGACATTGTCGACACCGCTGTTGCTGACGGCCGCTTCACCACCCTGGTGACCGCCGTACAGGCTGCTGGTTTGGTTGATGCCCTGAAAGGTGAAGGACCCTTCACCGTGTTCGCCCCCACCGATGATTCTTTCGCCAAGCTTCCGGAAGGAACTGTTGAATCCCTTCTTCAGGCTGAGAACATTGAACAATTGAAGTCGATCCTCCTCTACCACGTCGTTGAAGGCAAAGTGATGGCAGCTGATGTGGTTGGTCTCACCTCCGCGCCCACCCTGCTCGGTAAAGATCTTGCAGTAAAAGTTGATATGGGTGATGTCTACATCAACGAATCAAAAGTTGTCATCACCGATATCGAAACCTCCAATGGTGTGATCCACGTGATTGACACAGTACTCCTCCCGCCCGCCGATATGATGGACATCGTTGACACCGCGGTTGCTGATGGTCGCTTCACCACCCTTGTTGCTGCTGTTGAAGCCGCCGGATTGGTTGACACGCTGAAGAGTGAAGGTCCCTTCACAGTCTTCGCCCCAACCGATGATGCCTTTGCCAAGCTTCCTGCTGGTACTGTTGACAGCCTGCTGCTGCCTGAGAACCTCGAGCAGTTGAAGAACATCCTTCTGTACCACGTGGTTTCCGGCAAGGTGATGGCAGCTGATGTTGTTACACTCACCAGCGCTGATACCGTCCTTGGTCAATCGATCAGCATCAAAGTTGAAGATGGCAACGTGTACCTGAATGACACGGTTATGGTCATCCTCACCGATATTGAAACGAGCAACGGTGTGATCCACGTAATTGACACAGTACTGCTCCCTGAGTAAGCTTCACGTAATAACAAAAAGCCGGCATATGCCGGCTTTTTGTGTATTTAAAATCCAACTATTTCTTGATATCTTTTACAAAGCCCCAGGTGAAAGCGAGGGTCATCAGGAGGAGCAGCGGTGTGAGTATGGTCATAACAAATTCCGGGCTGAAGAACAGCAGTTGTGCTCCCGCTGAAATAAACGCCAGCGCGATGCCGCCCAGGCCGATCAACAATCCGCCAATTCCCACCCAGAAGAATCCTTTTGCGGCGTTTTTAACCAGGAAGGGCAGCAGGAAGATGATCAGCCCCGCGACCCCATGGAACACCGGCACGGAAATCTTCTTGAGCAAATCCAACCCGGCAAATGATGAGATGGCGATCGCCAGGATACCAACCAGCGCAAAATACTTGAAGGCTTTTTTGTATTTCGGGCAAAATTGTTCCATCAAACCCATTGAAATACCCAGCGGTATGAGACTTGCCACTGTCAATACCATAGGTGCTTTTAAGATACCCAATCCCAGGAAGATGAGCAGCAGTCCTGATACGAGCAGTACCGCGAAGCCGATCATGTAATAAACGTCGTAAAGCTGTTTTTCCTTTTTCCAGCGTCCATAGAATCGCCAGAGCAGGTAAATGGCCGTTAGGCCGGTGAGCAAAAGAAACAGGTTATCCAGCGTAAACAGGTTCATGATTCCCTCCTAGATTATGCAATTGGATCTTTTTTTGTCCGCATCACTTTGAGCGCCAGATGGTAGCTTGAGATCAGGCTGATTCCGCTGATGACCAAAAGCCCGCCAACAATTGACAGGGTCGCGTGAAACGCGTCGGCGTAGTTAATGCCATTCAATGTATGTGTCGGCGCCATGAAAAACTGGATGGTGAGACATAACACCCCGGCTACGATCGCCGCTGCGCCGCCTGATTTCTTTCCTTCACGGCGCGGTGCTTTGCTGTAATCAACCCCACTCCAGATGGTGGGAATGCGGAAGACGAGGAAGATGATGAGGGTGAGTACAGTGATGTATACAATCCCATCCACGGGCATGGATGAGCCTCTCAGGTTGCGCGAGGTGATCATGTGGATCACTCCAACAATGAGTCCCAGCACCAGCGCGAGCAAAGCCGCTTTATACGCGCCCTGCCTGCCTTTTGCCAGCAGCACCACAGCCCTGATGCCCAGGACGCCGATCGCAATGGTTACAATGACGTACAAGATGTAAAGCCATTGCATTGGGGCAATCTTTGCCATACTTTCACCCCAGTTTGTGGGGGCAAAAGCAACACAGGAGGTTCCCACCCCAGCCAGAACAGTCACAACGGCTGTAAGCCCCATGAACAAAATACCGATGAACCTTAAGAATTTCGCCAGTCCGCTTTCAGGTTTCATTAATTGTTCCTCTCCTTAATTGGATTTTTAAATCGCCAGCAGCAGCATCGATGCGAGCATATAAACTGAGGCGTATTTAAACAAATGAAAATTGAGGCGCGAGTTTGGCTTAAGCAGCATCAACACCGCCATCACCAATAACCCGCCTGACAAAATTCCCAAAAGGTGAAGCGCGCCCTGCCTGACGCCGATCATGACAGCGGCTCCACCCATCAACCCGGCTGCCAGAACGCTTGCGATTGCAATGACCACCCTTGTGTATTGATCACCGTAAGTAGATGGGAAGGTTGGGATTCCCGCAGCAGCGTAATCCTCACGATAGCGCATACTGAAGGTTAAGATGTGGGTGGGAATCCAGAATAGAATTGCCAGCGCCAACATGATCCCGATGCCATCTATGTGCCCCATACCGAGCGCCCGCCCGGCGAGGATGGGCATCCCACCGGCGATCCCCCCCCATACAACTGACCAGCAGGTGCGTCGTTTTAGCAGGATAGTATAGATGGCTACATCAAAGAAGATACCGCCAAAGATCAGCAAGCCGTAAAGAGGTGAGAGTAGCGCTGCCAATCCGACACCGGCGATCGATAGGATGATCCCGAGCAGGAGTGCTTCCCTGGGGGTCACGATCCCGCTCCCAATGGGGCGGTGGTGGGTGCGATTCATCACACTGTCGATGTCGCGGTCGTACCACATGTTGAGCACGGTGCTCCCGCTGATGGAAAGCAGCAGACTGGCAACCAGACCGGTCATCGTTGTCCAGTGCGTAAAGGGGCAGCGCGCACTCATGTATCCGGCAATACCGGTAACCGTCAGCAGCGCAGTCTGCATGCTTTTGATCAATGGCCAATAATGCTTGATCTTAATCCAGATGTAGTTCACCTCTTACTCCTGGTTGCCATCCCTTACGCATCTGAAACCCGCTCCCGGGCTGGTAAAGACGGGAGTGGCGTTATTAAGAGCCCATGTGCGCAGGTTCAATTCATACACGTCCTTGCTTCCGCCTCGCATGTGGCGGTAGTGTTGGGCTTCGTAATCATCTCCCATCCACTGCCACACATTCCCCGCCATGTCATAGATTCCGTACGGGCTGGCTGAATCATGAGTTGCATATCCATCATACACTGAACCGTTGTAAAAACCAACTGGTGTTGTGCGCGAACCAAAGGTTTTCATATTTTCGAACGGGTCACGGCTGAAGTAGAAATTGGCATAGTTGCGTTCAATTTCATCTCCCCACGGGAACACGCGGCCATCGGTTCCACGCGCGGCTTTTTCCCATTCCATTTCGGTTGGTAAGCGCCAGCCGTAATATTCGCAGTAAGCGT
Organism: Anaerolineaceae bacterium; assembly: GCA_040772785.1. Classification (GTDB taxonomy): domain Bacteria; phylum Chloroflexota; class Anaerolineae; order Anaerolineales; family Anaerolineaceae; genus UBA6107. Next base: position 93,753 of record JAXGXM010000004.1, read on the forward strand.
TTGCGCCAAACCAGGAAACCACGGTCATTGGATGATTATCCCAACCCTCTTTGGCGGAAAATTTTCCATCGTTGTAATTCAAACGCAAGAACTCGTCATTCAACGGAATGTGCAGGTAATCGCCCGCGGGAAATTCCTCTTCGTGGCGCCATGAGTAGAATGGTTCACCTTCGTAAAAGCCCACGATCTGGTCGTCCACGATCTTGATCGTCCCTTCCGCAAGCGCTTCATTCAGATAGTCGGCATACTGGGCGACTGTCACAGGCGTTACCATCATCTCAAATCCGTGATCAAGGTTCGCCTCTTTGTTGAACTGCCCCTGCAGAAATTCTCCCTCAGGAACATATGCCCAGCTATTGGGGTCGACCCCTGTCTCAAAGACGGGTGGTTTTTCATTGAAATCTACAGGCTGACAAGCGCTGATGAGAAGACCGATAGCGAGTAAAACGATGATTTTTTTCATTTTTGCACCTCCTCTTTTTTCTCGAGCCTGTGGTCAGTTTCAACTGTCCACCTGCCTTTCTTCTTGAAGAGGTCGACCAAACGCCACCCCATCAGGGCTGCGAGCGCGACTAAAAGTGTGATGACGCCAATGTCGCCCGCCAACACTGCACGGTTAACAAGAGGCTGTTGGGCACCTTCTGAAACGATGAGCCGCTTCATTTCATAGATTGTTACTGCACCAAACGCGACATCTGAGAAAATGATCACAAGCCAGCCAAACCACTTGCGGGCTTTGCCTTTAATTCCAGCCAGGTCCGCGTAATAAAGCAAAAGAATGGTTGCAGTTAGTGTTGCCAGTATGTGCCAATGACCGGTTAACAAAGTGCGTTCATCCATGAATTGCCACTTACGAAAGATCTCATCGAGCTTTACAGCGGTGAAAATGCCGATGCCGCTGACTGTAAAATTCATAAAGACCATTTGCCAGGTGGGACCGAATTTTATAGGATCTCTCATTAACGCGGCGACAGCCTGGAAGAAGTTACCTTTGCGTATGCCTTTTTCCTGCAAACCTTCACGAATAAGTTTTTTCCAGGAAAAGATCACCAGTAAAAGAGCACCAAGCATTGCAATGGTTGAGCCGCCATAAATGATGGCATGGGCGATGTTTTCAAATTTCACAACCAGCCAGGTACCCATTGAAAGCACGATCGAACCGACAATGTATAAAGGCATTGCGATTTTATGCAAAATACCCTTGAAATCCATCCACCTGCCGATGATCAACGCGCACATAACAGCGATGAGCGCCAGCATAATATGCAAATGTCCAATGATCGAGAGATCAAGAGCCGTTTTGTGCGGCACTCGCACGACATTCTCTGCCAAAAAGGTTTCAAATCCGTTGCCGTAGAAAGACCCGGGCACCGCACCAAATATGGCGGAAATCAATGTTACGAGGGCGACAAAAAAGAACGCTACCCGTTCCATGTCGTATCCCTTTTTTGTGTGAGCGTATTCTTTATCTTCGAGCACCAGGTCTTTTTGCCACGGCCATAAGGCTACGAGCAGCATGCAACCTGCGAAAAAGATGATCGACAATCCGGCAATGTAGATACCGTGCAGCACCCAGTTGTGCCCCCAGTAAGCGAAGGGAAGCCCGCCAAACATTACCATCAGGTAACCAACTGTAATGGTGCCGTTGATTGACAATCGTTGACTTTCTTTCATCTTCAACAGATCGGTGATGATGTACACTTCCACCGCAATTGTGATCATTGCGAGTGTGTGATAGAGGATGATCAGGCGGCCTTCTCTTTCAGCCGGCTGTAGGTCGATGTTTAGGGCTCTTACCACCACATCCTTTATGCCGTAATCCGCCATTGGCCCTGAGAGAAGTCCAAAAAAAGCGGAGATCAGCGCGGCAAAAGCAATGGCAACCAGGATTAACCCTTTCGTTGACCGAAAGAGGAACTTCAATCTGTTACCAATCCACGTCATATTAATCCTCCTGTAAGGTAATTTACTACACTACAGGATAACAAATCGTGATGAAATTGTCTTTGATTTTAATCAATTCAACAGGACTCTGCTGCAAGATTAGAATTTGAACTGAACCGTATTTTCCAGTTTTTCAGGGTTGGTCACGCTGATCTCCATCCTGGTGTAGTTGATCAGACCGGCTGTGCAGAATGTTTTGAGCGTCCGGCTGATCGCTTCAGGCGAGGTGATAATGCGCGCTGCCATGAGTTTGATCGGATTTTCACGACGATCGATGGGCTGGGTACCGTGATGACTTAATTCGAGTAAAAGTTTCGCCAGGCGTGCGTGCATGTTGAGGAACGAGAGATCACTGTAATAATTTACCAGTTGCCGGTTGCGCTGCGCGAGTATACCCAGCAGACTGAGACCGATCTGTGGATACTGCAGGATGATCTGCTGCAGGCTGTCGCGGCTGATAAGCCACAAACGGCTATCTGTCTGGGCTACAGCGCTTACCGGGTTGGGTTCGCCGTCCAAGGCAGGGACTTCATTAAACATGATGACAGGTTCAAGTGTGTTTAAAACCCCTTGTTGTCCTTCGGGTCCGAATTTATTCAGGGTGATCCTTCCCTGAATCAATACGAACATTCCGGCGCATGGGTCATCTTCATGAAAAATGATCGAGCCATGCGGATAATTTCGCAGGGTGCCCTTTGAGATGATTGCGGTGATCTCCTGCAGCGGGATATTGTTGAAGTGCCGAACCCCCGCCAACCTTTTCGCCAGTTGTTCAATTTCATGCATATCTAAATTATAGTTGACTAAGGTAAACCTGTTTGCAAAAATATGGTTTAATCCAGCTATGACAAACTCCTCGTTTTCCCGGTTTCTTGAAAAATTTCCTGAATATGCATCGACATCCAGCCTCGACCGGATGCGCGAGTTGGAATACGCACGGTTAGACCGTTTAGGGCAAGTCTACCTGGATTACACCGGTTCCGGTCTTTACGCTGAGTCACAGGTGCAGCGCCATCAGCGCATGCTGCTGGATGGGGTTTTTGGCAACCCCCATTCCATCAATCCCACTTCCAGCTCTTCGACTGAGATGGTAGAGCAGGCGCGCACCGCGGTGCATCGCTTTTTCAACGCTTCCCCCGATGAGTATGTTGTCATTTTCACATCCAATGCCAGCGGCGCTTTGAAACTGGTGGGTGAAGCCTATCCATTTGGTGAACAATGCACCTATTTGCTGACATTTGACAACCATAATTCGGTTAATGGGATAAGGGAATACGCCGTTGCAAAAGGGGCGCGCGTAAAGTACCTGCCTATGCTGCCGCCCCGGCTGCGAGTGCCGGAGAACAGGCTTGAAGAGTACCTTGAGCAAGCCCGCGGTTCGTGCAACAATCTGTTTGCTTATCCTGCGCAATCCAACTTTTCTTCTGTTCACCATCCGCTGGAGTGGATTCACAAGGCTCACGCCGCGGGATGGGATGTTCTGCTGGATGCAGCGGCTTTCGCGCCAACCAATCGGCTGGATCTTTCAATCTATCCGGCAGATTTTGTCCCGATTTCATTTTATAAAATGTTTGGCTACCCGACCGGAGTGGGTGCGCTAATCGCGCGACGATCGGTGCTGAAAAAGCTGCATCGTCCCTGGTTTGCAGGGGGAACGATCACGGTTGCATCGGTGCAGGGTGAAAAACATTACCTCGCTGAGGCACCGGCAGCTTTTGAAGACGGTACACCTGATTTCCTCAACATACCCGCGATCAGTATCGGTTTGGAACAGATGGAAGCGCTAAACCTGGACCTGGTGCATGAACGGGTGCGGTGTCTGACGGGGTGGTTGTTGATCAATTTGAAAGAGTTAAAACACTCGAATGGAAAGCCACTTATTAAGATCTATGGTCCTGTAGACACCAAAAAACGCGGGGGTGCGATTTCAACGAACTTTTTCACCCCTGAAGGCGCGGTGATCGATCACCGCTGGATAGAGCAGCAGGCAAGCGCGCGCGGGATCTCGCTGCGCACAGGGTGTTTCTGCAATCCGGGCGCGGGCGAGCTGGCGCTGCATATCCAACCTGAGGAACTTACCGCCTGTTTTAATCACCCGGAACATGCCCAACGATTAACTTACGATGAGTTCCGCCTGTGTATCAACTCAAAAGCCTCAGGGGCTGTGCGAATTTCTGTTGGTCCGGTGAGTAATTTCACCGATGTTGAAAAGTTATTGGAGTTCATCACCACATTTCTGAAGTAGGCTAATCGGATGGTTAAAACTTCTGCTTTGCTATACAGGATTTCCAGGGGATGGGTGGCATGGTTTGCCTTCCTGGTATTTATTGTGTTCAGCGCCCTTACCCTGCCTGAACAAAATGAACTCGCGGATTCCTACTCGCAGGGGAGGGGTTCACCGGATACCTCGTTGTTTTACAGTGGTGAAGAGCTGTATTCACTCGTGGAAGTTTATGGTGAAGCTGGGCGCGCGGCTTATCTTAAAGCGCGCTGGACGTTCGACCTGGCGTTTCCCTTTGTTTATTCATTTTTCCTTATTACATCCATTAGCTGGACTTTGAATCGTTTGATACCATCCGGCTCGCGTTGGCGTTTGCTTAATCTTATACCGTTGGCAGCATTCGCGTTTGACCTGTTGGAAAACAGCGCGACGTCGCTGGTAATGGCGCGTTATCCAAAGCATTGTCCGCCCGGTGAGTTGCTGGCTCCAATTTTTACACCGGTAAAGTGGCTGGCTGTGGGTGGAAGTTTTGTGCTTTTGTTGGTTGGCTTGATCTATTGGGGATTAAAACGTCTCAAGCTGAAATAAAAAGCGCCCCGTAGGGGCGCTTTTTTCAGTCCTCTTTGAATCTTTATTATTTCCTTGATGCGGGTTGCCAGAATGTGCCAAAGCGTTTGTGGATGAAATAATTGACACCCAGGTGACCGGCAATTTTCCAGGCGATCATCAATAGTATTTGCAGAACCAAAAGCAGCGGACCTGAGCTTAATGAGCCTGCAAGAAGGAAGCTGAAGTTCATCGTTGACCCGAAAAATGCCGCCAGTCCAACAAATAATCCGAGGATCAACGCGATCCCAACCAGAAATTCACCAATTGCGATCAGTTTGCCGAACCAAACATACGATTCGCTGTCAAGCATCGACTGCAGGAATGCACGGTACCAGTCGAAGTGAATGGGCGCTTTGGCAGGAGGTTCCGGGATACGGACGGCGTTTTCCCAATAGCCCTTTATCGCAGCGCCTGTTTGCATCCATTCCGGCGCTGATAGTTTATGCAGGCTGGCATTCACCCATTGATATCCAACATAAACCCGAACGATCAGCCATAACCATGCCATTTTGGCATTGCTGAATAAAAATTTGATCAGCGGAGCGTCTTGCAAGTTTGAGGGACCAAAGAATTTGGACATTTAGTTCCTTTCGTGTTCAATATTGTTTCGTTTATTATACAATCAATATAAGATAATTAGGATGTAATATATCTTAATTAAATTATTACATATATCTGAAATTTCTAGAATTGGATCAGCTGGATTATTGTTCAGGCTTTAGTGCGTTGTGGATCGCCATTGTGCCGAACATGCGAACACGAAACCGGATGTTCACAAATCCGGTGCTTCGCAATGCGTCAGCCAGGTTTTCAGCGCTGATGAAATTTTGCGTCGATTGGGTTAGGTAGGTATACGCCTCGCGGTTGCGGTTGAAGATCAACCCGAGGAATGGAATGATGCGCTTGAAATAGAAGTTGATAAAGGGAGTAAAAAAATTCTTGCGCGGCCTGGTTGTATCCAAAATAACCAGGCGTCCGCCGGGGCGCAGCACCCTGAACTGTTCAGCCAGCGCGGTTTCCAGGCTGGAGACATTGCGCACGAGGTAGCCGCTTATGACGACGTCAAAACTTGAAGTAGAAAATGGAAGATTCAACGCGTCGGCAGTTGACCGGTTGATGTTTTTCCAATCCCTGGTCGCTGTCATCATCGCCAGGTTGAAATCACTCGCCGTGATCTTTACGCCCGGGCATTTTCGTCGTGCTTCACGCGCAAGGTCGCCTGTTCCTGTGCCTAGGTCCAGCACACTTTCGCCGTTGTTTAACCCCGCGACGCGGATGGTCTCCTTGCGCAGCACAATATCCATCCCCCCGGTCATCAGGTGGTTCATGAAGACATAGCGCGATGCGACATCGGTGAAAGTCTTGTTGACAAATTTCTCGCGTTCTGAGCCGTTGAGATATGCCATGGCGTCTATTATAAGTGACGAATCGAAAAACCGTGCTCACTTTATTAATACGCGGGTTTAAGCAGAAAAGTCCCCCTTGGTATTTGGCGCTGCCGGGTCAATTAATTAAGGAAAATGTTGAGGGTGGAGAAAGATTTTAATCGGTTCGTTCAGCAAAGATATATCGCGCCACCGCGTTTCCTAAGGTCACTTTTTTATCTTCAATCGAGATCGTCATCGTTTGGTTGAATGGTAGGGTTTCAAGGACTGTAGCCTGCATGCCGGGCATAACATGATTTTTCTCAAGGAAACCGAGCAGCTCCGTATTTTCCTCAGCCAGTTCGTGAACACGACGGATCGTTACTGTCTCACCGACATTCAGATTTAGCAACGGTACCCAGGCGGCTACAGCGTCTTCATAACCGGGCAGCGGGTTGCCGTGCGGGCATGTTTGTGGTCTACCAAGTTGTTCCATCAGCGCGGTCTCAGCCATGGCAGAAATTGCGTGTTCAAGGTTGTGCGCCTCGCTGTGCAACTGTGACCATGGGAGCGTGTTATTCATCATCCATTCCATCAACATGTGACGGCGCATGACCACTTTGGCGGCTGCCCACCCCCTTGAAGTAAGATGGGTGCCATTGTCGTTCATTGTGATCAACCCGTCCCGCACCATTCTTTTCAGTGTATTGGTCACGGTAGGGGGTTTGACCCCCAACAATTCCGCCAGGTGTGAACCGATCACCGGTTCCTCATCGCGTTCCATGACATAGATCAGCGATAGATAATCCTGGATCGTTGCGCTCAGATCTAAGGTTTCAGGTTCAGTGACTTTTGTCATTTTTATTACCATCATTTATTATATGCTAAATTTCCATATTAGTATATAATAACCCTGTACGAACTGGAGAAATTATATCTTTTCGTTCCATGGAGAATGAATGGTTGAAGGGCAAGCAAACTTAAGATTAACCGATTTACCACCGGGTGCACAGGGTACCATAGTCCGCGTCAAAATCGGAAAGTTGGTAAACAGTCGCCTGGTTTCACTTGGTTTCACACCGGGTGTTCAGGTGCAGATGATGCGGAATTATGGGTACGGACCTTTGATTGTAATTGTGCGCGGAACCCAGGTCGCATTGGGCCGGGGCGAAGCTTCCAAGATCGAAGTACAAAAATAAGCTCATGCGTGAGTTCAACGCCACGCAGAATGGCAATTCTCTCAAGAATGTGGACATGGCAACGCCGATAATCGCGCTTGCCGGTCAACCGAATATGGGCAAGTCAACTTTATTCAACCTGCTCACCGGTTTGAATCAGCATGTTGGCAACTGGCCTGGCAAGACGGTTGAGCGCCGTGAAGGACATTTTCGTTTAAATGGCCGCGATGTAACCCTGGTCGACCTACCTGGAACATACAGCCTGACTGCGAACTCACCCGAGGAGGTTATCGCGCGCGAGTATATTTTGCGCGAAAAACCCGTGGTGACCATTGCAGTTGTCAGCGCGGCAAACCTCGAGCGAAGTTTGTACCTCGTTGCTGAGTTGGCGGCCTTGAATTCGCCCATGGTCGTTGCCTTGAATATGCTCGATGTCGCGGAACAGGAAGGCATCGCGGTTGATGCCCAGCGTCTGGCAGCGCAACTGGGTTTACCGGTCGTTCCGATCATTGCTTCGAAAGCAATAGGGGTTCATGAATTATTAAAAGTGGTCGACGACATGATCAACGCCCGGCTGGAATTCCACCCGGACCTCCCGAAAATCAGGGAGGATCACGAAGCCGTACTCTTTCAAATTGAGGAACTTGTTTCAGCGTATGTCCCTGCAGAATATCCGCAGGATTGGATCGCGCTTAAGATACTCGAAGGGGATTCGGAAATCACCCGGATGATGCAGAACCGCTTGCCGGAGAATTCCTGGGAAGCTGTGCACGAGACGCTGCGGGATCACGACGACGCTTTTGTGGCAGTGGCATCTGCCCGCTACGAGTGGATCGGGCGCATCATCCAGTCCGTGGTAACTCACCCCAGGGTGGGTCAGATCGGGATTACCAGTCGGATCGACCGTTGGGCGACCCATCCCTTTGTGGGCTTGATCATTCTGGCGGGCGTACTGGGTCTGATGTTTTGGCTGGTCTTCACCATCAGCGCACCAATCCAGCAATGGATTGACCAGGCGGTGATCGGGGGGCTGTCTGATTGGACCGCTCAAGCGCTCGCTTCTTCTCCGGCATGGCTGCGTGGTCTTCTGGTTGATGGGGTGATAGGCGGGGTTGGTGCGGTCATTACATTCCTTCCGGTTCTGATCATTTTCTTCGCAGCATTCGCCATTCTCGAAGATATCGGGTACATGGCGCGCGCCGCGTATGTGATGGATAATTTCATGCACGCTATGGGGCTTCATGGAAAGTCCTTTTTGCCATTATTCCTCGGTTTTGGCTGCAATGTACCCGCTATCATTGGTACACGTGTGATCGATTCGTGGCCAGCCAGGCTTTTGACCATACTGATCGCCCCTCTGGTTCCCTGTACCGCACGCCTGGCGGTTGTGGCATTCATCGCCCCTGCGTTTTTTGGACGGTATGCCTTCCTGGTGACATGGGGGATTGTTGCACTCTCACTGATTCTTCTTTTTATCATCGGCGCCATCCTGAACCGGACGATCTTCAAGGGCGACCGCTCCGCGTTTATCATGGAGATTCCGCTCTACCACGCGCCAAATATACGCACGATTTCAATCCTGGTATGGCAGAGAACGGTTTCATTCATCAGGAAAGCTGGAACCTCTATTCTTATCATTTCTATGATTATCTGGTTGTTTTCGTTTCTACCGGGCGGCGTGTTGGAGACCAGTTACCTGGCGCGCCTGGGTTACGCGATTGAGCCCGTTGGCAAATGGATGGGGTTCGACTGGCGGATGATGATCGCGCTGCTGTCCAGCTTCCCGGCAAAGGAAAATATTATCGCGACGCTGGGCGTCTTGTATGGCAGTTCAGCTGAGACCGGGCTTGCTACGCTGTTAGCTTCGATCTATACGCCCGCCAGCGCGCTATCGTTTCTGGTGGTGTCTGTGCTCTTTATCCCCTGCGCCGGGACAGTCGCGGCGATGCGGCAGGAAACCCACTCGTGGCGTTGGGTGGCGTTCAGCAGTGCGCTGATGTTGCTCATCTCCCTCATTTTCGGGGTCATTGTATACCACCTGGCTGTGGCATTGGGGTTGTGAGATGCTTGAAAAATTATTAAAGGAAGTTAAGGCAGGTAGTACATCTAGTATCGAGGATCTGGCGTTAAAGTTGAACACAACGCCAGCCATGATTCGGGCGATGCTGGCGCACCTCGAAAGCGCCAATCTCATTAAAAAGTATCAGCCCTGCGAAGGCTCGTGTTCCGGCTGTTCAATTAAAACGCAATGTAATCTCGACCAGAAGCTGCGCTCTTCCGGCTTGTACTTTTATGAGGAAAACCGCAAGGATTAAAGTTCAACAGTTACAGGTTTCCGTTTTTCAGAAATTCCCCAAAAAAAGAAAATCCGTCAACGAATGCCTTCCTTGAACATATAAAGGACAGGAATGATCTTTGTGGTAGTAGTTTTAAGCACAATGATTCGCCATACCAGGATGTCTTTAGTGATGCCATTGAATTACTGTGGATCTATTTCTTTTTGCATTTCTTTGTTGTAGGTCGTGCATTTTCATGCGAAAATAATCTGGTCATTCATGACCATTTGTTGTTTCCGGAGACCGTATCATGAGAAAATCACTTGAAGGCCAAATCGCTCTTGTCACCGGTGCGGGCAGTCCGCAGGGGATTGGGTTTGCCAGCGCAAAATCACTGGGAGAGGATGGCGCAACGGTGATTCTCGTCAGCACAACTGCGCGCATTCACGACCGGGCAGCGGAACTTAAACAGCATGGCATATCGGCTGCCGGATTTGCTGCTGACCTCACGAAACCTGATGAAGTAAAAGGGATCATCGATGAAATCAGTAACCGCTTCGGCCGCCTGGATATCTGTGTCAATAATGCCGGGATGACTGTGGTGGGTGAGACCCAGTTCGAATCCCCTGTGGATGAGATTCCTCTTGAAGAATGGCACCTGTCGCTGGAGCGCAACCTGACCACTTGCTTTCTGGTGACACGCGGTGTGCTGCCGCTAATGCGCGCGCAAAAATATGGCAGGATCATCAATATCGCCTCGACCAGCGGGCCAGTTCAGGTTTTTGTGGGAGACGCGGCGTATCACTCAGCCAAGGCGGGGATGTGGGGGTTCACACGCGCCTGTGCGCTTGAAACCGCCGCTGATGGAATAACCGTGAATGCTGTTGCTCCGGGCTGGATCGCCACCGCCTCGCAGCTGGAGAGTGAAGTGCTTGCGGGGGAGCTTTGTCCTATGAAGCGCTCTGGCACACCGGAGGAAGTCGCCCACGCGGTGCGCTTCCTGGCAGATCCAAAGGCGACATACATCACCGGTCAATTGATCGTGGTGGATGGGGGCAATTCCTTGCCTGAGGACCGGGCATGGAAGCCATGATCGACTGGTTTGTCACTTTCTTGAGACGAATACCTGCGAAAGTGTCTGCTTGATTGCTTCTTCGTCCGGGTCCAGGCAAACGTTAACATTCGCCGCTCCTTCAATTACCCTGGTCTGCCCCTCTGTCTGACCATCCTCGATCACTACCTCTAAAGCCAGCGGTGTGAAGGTGCAATGTTCCGGGTTCATCATGATCTCCGCAGTCACCAGGTCCCACATCTCGACCTCGTCCACCCCCCATGCTTCCATGAGAGAGTCATAAATATCTGCCGCAAAGTCGGGGATATTTCCACCCTTTCGCCATTGAGCAATATCATTGGCGTTAACTTGTATCGAGTTTGTGGCATCCAGGGGCACCAGATACAGATTTAATCCGGAATTAAACACTTCGCTGGCTGCGAGCGGGTCGGCGTAGATATTCCATTCGGCGAACGTGTTTTCTGTATAAGGAACCAGATCATTTAGATTGCCCGGCACATTCACAGCCCCACCCATGATGTAAACCGCAGCAATATTCTCGGTAATATCCGGATCTAAACGCAATGCTTGCGCCAGGTTGGTGAGCGCGCCGGTGGCAAGAATTGTTATCGGCTCATCGGTTTGATTGATTAGTTGAACCATTAGTTTCGCGCTGTCTTGAGCCACATATTTTTGCTCCGGTTCTTCCGGTCCGAACCCCCAGAATCCATTGGATCCCTCGCGCACAAAATCCGGGAAGGCGTTATTGCCTGAGAGTGGCGCATCCTGCCCGGCTCCCAACGGTACATCGCCGTAGCCATATTGCTCCAATACCCGACCCAGGTGCTGGATGAACACCCGGGGGTGCGCTTCTCCGTAAGACACACTTACCATTTGGAGGTCAACATACGGATTACTCAATAAGTAAAGTAAGGCACTTGTTCCATCCGGGCTCCCGTCGTCATCAAAAATCACTGGCACACGCTCAATGGACAAATCCGGTGTGGGTGCCACATCAACACGGGTGTCATAGGTAAGACGTTCAAATAACGCCACAATCAGGAATATCCCGAAAAACAAAAGGGGGATCATGAATAGCCATATCATCCAGGAGCGTTCTCTTTTGGAGGTTAAAGCAATGATTCCCAGAATAATTCCGCCCAGAAGACTTCCCATCATCATAAAATCGTAAATGCGCAAAGGAATGGGATTCACATCCATCAGCTTTTCAAAAGGGTTTAACCCCAGATTGTTGATTGTAAGCATCACAATCGACAGAATCGTCAGCCCCGCTGCCCACCAGCCCGTTTTTGTTCCCGGGCGTTGAAAGAACCTTGATCTTTTGGGCTTTTCCATCATTTCCATCCCCTTGGGCTCATATCACCCCGCTTTACTGAACTTTTTTTCCTTCAAATTCATCCGTTTCTCATATTATAGCTATATTGATTGCCGTTTACGAAATGTTTTTCACTAGATCAATGAACCACTGATGTTTGATTTCTGGATTGTATATTTGTCTTTGATCACGATTGTGCAATAATGAAAATGATTGGCTCATGGGATTTTGTCTGTTCTTGAGAGTAAGGTGTCTTATGACGTCAAAAGAGAGGAGGAAAAGATGGGAAACGATGAACCGGGAATGAGCAACGATGAGTGGCAAAGGCTACGAACACAGATGGATGAAACCAAAGGCGGTCAGCGAATGGCAGCCTCTGCACCAGAACCATCCGTTGATCCGAATGAAAAGTGGTCTGAATTAGCGCCGCTGAAAAAGGTCTCCCCGGGAGCCGCGTTTGACCTTGTAGAAGAACTGAGGAAAGCGGGAATACCTGTGCGCAGCCCCGGGGCTCGATCTGCGGGGGTGTTTTCCGGAGGAAAGGTCAATGTGACCTTTTCGGTGCCTGACCGTTTACAGGCTGAAGCCATCCGCATAATTGCAAGGTATTTTCCTGATTGGCTGGCGAAGGGAAAATAATTTAATTAACCGTTTGATTAAATAGTTAGGGGATTTAACTAAAATTACCTGGTCAAGTTTAGGGTAATGTGGCAGGTTAGTGCCCGTCGCGCAGCATCCTGTGAAGGACAAGGGAATTTCACGACATTCGAAGAGTGCGAACAGCGTCCCAATTGGGGACACCTGTCTTAGCATATGCTAAACCTTTGGTTACGGATGTGTGCTGTGTGGTCTTCGGAAAATTAAAAAAATCAGTGCCCCCAAGGGAATTCGAATCCCTGTTTTGGCCTTGAGAGGGCCACGTCCTGGGCCACTAGACGATGGGGGCGAGTGCAAGGATTTTATCACGACGATATTTCAGTGTCAACGAAATTTGAAAAACGGAATTGGAAAAACTGGTCACCAGATGTGAGCTTTCCTGATTGACGAACAGGCTTTAGAATGCTATTATCTTTATAGCAATTATTCGTTCATTCTGTTCATTAATAAATGAAATTTGGACTTATTCAGGAGCAATTATTATGTCGGCTGAATTTATTTTTCGTTTGTTTGGCATGGTTTTGATGGCAATTGTTGGCAGTATCTGGGGGCAGCGTATCGGTTCTTCCTTAAATATTGATCCCTCGCCGGGCACGATGCCGGTTGAACAGTACCGTTTCCTTTTCGGTTTGTTGGGCGCGTTGATCGGTTTGATTTTAACCCCATACTTCACCACGAAACCAGCCAGGGCGATCCGCAACGGACTGGCAAGGGCAACAACCCAAAGCCTTTTAGCCTCCATGGGTGGATTGGTGGTGGGTTTGATCGTGGCCGCTTTGTTTTCTTTCCCAATATCGCTGTTACCGGAACCTTTTGGCAGCATTCTTCCATTTGTTGCCGCCGTCCTGTTTGCATACCTGGGCATTTCGATCTTCCGGATGCGGCAGACCGACATATTCAACTTTTTCGCGAGTGTTCGCGTGGCGCGATCATCTGAGAAGGATGAAGCTGGAGGTTCCACTTGGGCAGACTCACGCACCATTTTGCTGGACACCAGTGTGATCATAGACGGGCGTATCGCGGATATTTCCCGAACCGGCTTCCTACCGGGGTCGCTGCTCATCCCGCGTTTTGTGTTGAACGAGTTGCAGTACATCGCTGATTCACCAGACAACCTGCGCCGGCAGCGAGGCAGGCGTGGGATGGAGGTCCTTTCTGCTTTGCAAAAAGAACCCGGCATCCCGGTGCGGATTAGTGATATAGATGTAGACGGTGTGCGGGAGGTGGACGATAAACTGGTGGTGCTTGCCCGCCAGATGCGCTGTCCGATCCTCACCAATGATTTCAACCTTAACCGCGTGGCGGAGTTACAGGGCGTTACTGTTCTGAATGTCAATGAACTCGCCAACGCGGTAAAATCAGTTCTCATCCCTGGAGAGATGATGACCATCCAGGTCATTCAGGAAGGGCGGGAATCGGGGCAGGGAGTGGCTTACATGGATGACGGAACGATGGTGGTGGTTGAAAACGGTCGCGATTACATGGACCGGGCGATACCGGTTGTGGTCACCAAAGTCCTGCAGACCGCTGCCGGACGCATGATCTTTGCCCGTCCGGAAGAAATGAATTAATTCTTAGTAGGTGAATGATGAAAGTTTATAACACGTTATCGCGTTCCATCGAGGAATTCACGACCCTGCAGCCCGGCAGGGTAAGCATGTATGTTTGCGGACCGACCGTTTATGCCAAGGCGCACATCGGACACGCCATGTCCGCCCTGGTTTTCGATATTATCCGCCGCTACCTGGAATTCAAGGGCTACGAAGTGAACCACGTGATGAATTTCACTGATGTGGATGACAAGATCATCCTCCGCGCCAGGGAAAAAAGGATGGATCCCTTCGCCCTGGGCGAAATGTACATCCGTGAATTTGAAGAACACTTAATAGCCTTTAATATCCTTCCTGCTACTGTTAACCCCCGCGCCACCCGGGAGATGGACCAGATCATCAAAATGATCAGCGGTTTGATCGAAAAGGGATTTGCCTACCCTGTGGATGGGGACGTCTATTTTCGCGTGACCAAAGACCGCGGTTACGGCATACTTTCAGGTCGCAGGATCGATGACATGCAATCAGGCTATCGCATCGATGTGGACGCGCGCAAAGAACACCCCATGGATTTTGCGCTTTGGAAAGCTGCTAAACCCGGTGAACCCGCCTGGGACAGCCCCTGGGGAAAAGGCCGCCCTGGCTGGCATATCGAATGCTCCGCGATGAATCTAAACCACCTGGGTGAGCAAATCGATATTCACGGCGGCGGCAATGATCTGATTTTCCCGCATCACGAAAATGAGATCGCACAGAGTGAGAGCTTCACCGGAAAGCAGTTCGCCCGTTATTGGATTCACAACGGCATGCTCCAGTTGAGCGGCGAAAAAATGTCAAAATCCATCGGCAACCTGATCTCGATCGAAGAGTTCCTTGCTAATCACTCCGCGGATACACTGCGCATGCTCGTGCTCAATTCAGGCTACCGCAACCCGCTTTCTTACTCAGAAGAGATTCTTACCCAGGCGGAGCGCGCTATTGACCGCTTGCGTTCCAGTTTGAAGCCGGCGCTTCCTGGGGCGGCAGGTATCAGCCGGGAAGGTGTTGAAGTCTTATCGAAGCAGGTGATTGCGAGCGAACAAGGCTTTATCCAATCCATGGATGATGATTTCAACTCGTCGGGTGCGTTGGCATCCTTATTTGAACTTGTGCGCGTGATCAACCAGGCACGCGCCGACGGCGCAACTGATGAACAACTGTCCACTGCTCAACAGAAGCTGCTCGATCTGACGGGGGTGCTGGGTTTAACGCTGCAAAAAACTGAAGAAACCGGGCACGCAGCGGATGGCTTTATTGATCTGCTGATCGAAATCCGCAAAGACCTGCGCGCAAACAAGCTGTGGGAGTTATCAGACAAGGTGCGCGACCGCCTGGCTGAATTGGGTGTAGTGCTGGAAGACAGCAAAGAAGGTACCTCCTGGCATTGGAAATGATCTCCCTATGAAAGAATGGATTACGGGTCGAAACCCGGTTATGGAGACGCTTAAGGCGAAGCGCCGCCAGGTTTTCAAACTGCTTCTTGCCACGGGTGTTGAGGAAAAGGGGCGTGTTGCGGAAATGTTGCGCATAGCTAAAAGCCTCAAGATCCCGGTCGAAAGGGTCAACCGTGACCGGATTGACCGCATGGGTGAAAACCCCCAGGGCGTGGCATTAGAAGTGAGCGAATTCCCTTATGTGGATCTGATGGATATTTTGGACCACGCTGAAAAAACAGGCGAGGATCTTTTTGTGCTGGTTCTTGATCTTATCCAAAACCCCCAAAACCTCGGCACACTGCTGCGCACTGCCGAAGCCGCGGGTGTGCACGGGGTGGTGCTCCCGCAACACCGCGCAGCGGGCATTACACCTGCGGTGGTGAGCGCCTCTGCCGGGGCATCTGAGCATATGCTGGTGACACAGCTCAATATCAACCGCGCGATCGACCAGCTCAAACAGGCTGGCGCTTGGGTGGTTGGTTTGGCCGGTGAAAATGATGAGAGCTCAGGCGGCGGTATACCGCTTTCGGGTCCAATCGTAATTGTGGTGGGCAATGAAGGAGAGGGGATCAGACCACTTGTGCGAAAATCCTGCGATTTTATCCTCAGCCTGCCGATGCGTGGAAACATTGAATCACTAAACGCTGCCGTAGCCGGCTCAATTGTGCTTTACCAGGTTTTAATGGCAAGGCAAAAAGGGAAGGTCGGTTAGTGTTATTTCGTGTTTTCCTCTTCATTCTTCTCATCGTAGTCGGGTTTTATCTCTCCCGTAAGGTGCACATCAGCCGACCGAGCAAAGTGGGCATCGTAGCATTTCTCGCCCTGGCACTTGTTTTCTTTGTTTTCCTGAGTAAGCGCGTTTTTGCATTGTGGGGTTTTTCTTTTTACATCATCATCATTGTGATCGGCTTACTGGTGGGTTTCCTGGCAGGTTTGAAAAAGGATCAGCCCGGGCGTTGAATTTGGGTTACTGATCTTATATAAATACAAATGAAAACAAGATTCTGATATTCGATTCAGAATCTTGTCTTAGCAATCAGAAGTGCGCGCTTGTAAACCTTGCAGCGCCGTGATTTCTCTCAATACAATAATTTACTCGCTTTTGCTTTGCAGGTATTCGATCAGCGCCTGGGTTAGCGCGTTCGATAAGCTGTTCTCGCGGTTTGCGCTATCCCCGGTCGGATTATTGGCTGCCTGACGGGTGGCTTTCTCTTCTTCGCTCAAATTGCTGCCCTGACCCTGACCCTGACCTGTACCGGTTCCGGTACCAGTGCCAAGCGTCAAGCCGGTTTCCTGGGCCCATGCCTGGGTATCGATTTGGGTAAGTTTCATCAGGTTGATCAACTGGATCTGATCAGGAGTTAGTGTTGATTCGATCTGAGTCAGCAGCGCAGTTACTTCCGCTTCTGCGCTGGTGCCTGAGTTTGTCAGGTTCACAAGCCCCTGCCATAGCATCAGCAGGGTTGGCGCCTGTTCAGCAGTAATAGGGTTCTCAGTCTCTTCCAATCTTAATATTCCCAGTGCTAAAACCAGCCGCGTAGACAATGCGTCCTCGTAGCTGGTGTCCAGCGTAATGTCGGCAGAAGCTGGCGGCGGAGGGGTTTCTGTTAGTTGGGGTGCGGCTGCCTCTGCGGTTTCACCTTCCGTAAGCACAGCTTCGGTTGGGCTTTGTTGCGTGGGGGTGTTTCCACAGGCTGTTAAAACCAGTGTGAGAAGCAAAGCGATTATGACGATCTTTGTGTATTTCATTTTTACCTCGATAGTTTATTCATGTCGCAGCGCGACGATAGGATCCAACCGCGCAGCGCGCGTGGCTGGGTAGTAACCAAAGAAAATACCCACCGCGGCGGCAGCGCCAAACGCGAGCGGGATTGATGCCGGAACGATCTTCATCGGCATATCGCCGATTAATCCAAACAGGTACGATCCACCTATACCGATCAACACACCTGCCAGCCCGCCCACGAGACTAAGGAAGATCGCTTCGAAAAGGAATTGCATTAGTACATCCTTGGGTCGTGCACCGAGCGCCTGCCTTAACCCGATCTCACGCGTGCGTTCCGTGACGCTGACCAGCATGATGTTCATGATCCCTATACCACCAACAACGAGTGAAACGGCAGCCACCCATGCCAGCAGATCACGAAAAGCTTCTGTTGTGGCTTCCTGGGCGCTGATAATGTCCTGTTGAGTCTGGATAGTGAAATCCGGGCTGCTTACCTCCACGTCGTGCCGGGTTGCCAGTACAACGGTGATCTGATCAATTACACTGTCAATTTTTTCCTGGCTTTCAGCTTTTACATAAATGGTGCGCACCCGGTCACCACGCAGGTTGCTGGTGCTCATATATTTCTGGAAGACCAGGCTGATGGGCATGTAGACGCGTCCGTCATAATCTACGTCTGAGACGATGCCTTTGGATTCCATAACGCCAATGATTGTCAGCTTGGTCGAACCCACCGTGATACTCTGACCGAGTGGGTCCTGCTCTCCGAATAGGTCACTTGCAATACCCGCACCCAGCACGGCTACTTTGGCGTTTCGGTCATCTTCATCTGCTGTAAAGTAGCGCCCTGACGCGACGTAGTAATCCCTGACCTGGGGAAAATCTGCCGTAGTACCGATCACATTGATTTCTTCAAGATTGATATTGTTGGCTTTGATATTCTGTGATGGTGGAGCCTGCTCAGCTGAGAAGCCGGTGATTCCAACCACACTCTCGCCGATGGCGTACGCGTCTTCAATTACTAATGTTCTGGCTCCTCCGGGGACCCCGCGCGGTGGTGAGACAATGATGAGATTAGCCCCGAGGGCATTGATCTGGTCGGCGATTGCTGCTTCTGCCCCGGCGCTGACTGCGAGCATGATAATCACGGAGGCAACGCCGATAATGACGCCAAGCGTGGTGAGGAACGACCTCACTTTGTTGAGCATCAAGCCTTCCCAGGCGGTTTTCAGTACCTTCGATAGACTCATGCTTCCTCCCTATTCTCAATGCAGGGAGTGCCTTTGTTTTCTTCACCATCCAGGATCAATCCGTCCATTACACACACTACGCGGCTCGCCTGCTGCGCGATCTTTGGCTCGTGGGTGACCATCACAATGGTCGCGCCTTCTGCATGCAATTGATGCAGAATATCGAGGATTTCGATGCTGGACTTTGAGTCCAGGTTTCCGGTTGGCTCGTCCGCGAAGATAACCGCGGGGTTGTTCACCAACGCGCGCGCGATCGCGACCCTTTGTTGTTGACCCCCCGAAAGCTGGTTGGGTCGGTGATTGATCCGATCTTTGAGTCCAACTGACTCGAGTGCGGCGATAGCGCGGGACTCGGCATCGTTGGTTTTAATGTCTTCCACCGGATTGTAGAGCATGGGTAACATTACATTTGCCTTGGCTGACAGCCGGGGAAGAAGGTTGAAGGATTGGAAGATAAACCCCAGTTTTCGATTCCGGATCACTGCGAGTTGATCTCTGCTTAATTTGCTGACGTCTTCTCCATCCAGAAAATAAGTGCCGCTCGTCGGGCGGTCGAGACATCCAAGAATATTCATCAGGGTGGATTTTCCAGAGCCGGAAGGTCCCATGATGGCGATAAATTCACCCCGGTCTACTTGCAGGTTCACGCCTGCCAGGGCGTGTACCTCAGCCTCGGCTTCACCGTAAACCTTTGTGATGCCATCAATATCGATGATGGCTGTGGTGATCGGCGTATTAGTTTCCATCACTGGTCTCGATCGTGCCGGTACTGACTAAATCGCCCGCCTTTAATCCGCTGGTGATCTCCGCGTTGGCAAAGTCACGCAATCCGACAGTCACTGGAGTAAGTTCAAGTGTGCCATCAGGCTTGACAAGAAATACCGCGTAAGATCCCGGTGTGAGTTCACGCAGCGCCTGGATGGGGATGATCAAACCGTCTTCGACTTCTCCCGCGATTATCTCTACATCCACGGTCATCCCTGCCAGGATCTCAAATGATGAATCTTCCAGGATCGATCCCCACACTACTGCCGCAGGTGAGCCATCTACATTTTCCAGAACGCTTTCGATCAAGGTAACCTCGCCGGAGATATTGGATTCAGGGTAGGCGTTGAAGGTGTAGACAACTTTGTTGCCTACTTTTAATCCCGCGAGATCTGTTTCATCCATGTAGAACCTTACCTGGAGTGTGTCGAGCGCGGATAGCGTAAGCAGGTTGGTGCCGCTTACCTGTTGACCGGGTACCATATCGAGGTTCACCACCACGCCGTCAAAGGGAGCGATCATATAGGTATTTTCTAAAGCGATTCGCGCATTCTCGTAATCCAGGTAGATATTCTTCAAACTAGCGAGAAGTGAATTGTCGGCAGCTGATAGTGATTCTGAAAGTCTTTCCTTGTCTCCGCTTTGCAGGATTTCGAGCGCTTTTTTGGCGTCCTCCAGCCTGGCTTTCGCTATTTCAATATTGGCTTTGATCGTGGCAGCGGTTAACTCATCGGGTGTGCTTTTATAGTAATTCAAGCTTGCACTGGCAGTTGATAATTCCTCTCTTGCTTCTGCCAATGCGGCAATTGCCCTGATCTTATTGATGTCATCGTCCGGATACCCGCTGTACAGTGCAAGTGTTTCTTCTGCCAGTGTTACCTTCTCCTGTGCGTTCGCGTATGATGCTTGAAGAATTGCGATGTCGTTTGATGACCCGATCGCCCGACCCAGTGTATAGGATTGCCCAACCGCATCGGAGTATTCGATTTCCGCGTTGATCACCTCGATCTGGTATGCCGCGACCCCTGCGGGCGAAAAGAGGTTCGATAAATTTGCTTCAGCTTCAGCGAAAGCAGCCTGTTGGGAGCCGTTTTCAAGCATGGCCAGCAAATCTCCCTCGCTCACCTTCTGGTTGGGAACTACATAGACTTCGGCGATCACGCCGCTGTTCTTAAATCCCAGTTGCACCTGCGCTTCCGGATAGACGCTCCCGGTTCCATTCGCGCTGATCACCAGGTCGCCCTTTCTCACCTTCGTGGTCTGTAATGCAGGGGTTTCGTCTTCCGGGGTATTGTTACGGTTTTGTATTAGATAAATCGCACCACCCAAGATTGCCAAAAGGACCACCCCGAGGATGATCTTTGTCCAAAGTCGCGAAAAGAAGGGCTTTTTCATATCCGTCTCCACAGTCAAATTTAATATCTTTAGTTTAATCACAGGTTGTGAAGAACTTGTGAAGAAATCGCTTCAAAATCAAACTAATTTTATCTGATATCTCTGGAATATCTATGGATCACACCCTAAAATAACAAACCCGTTGCCGAAGTTGACAACGGGTTTGTTGATTTGAATTTGATGTTATAGCCAGATCACCCAAACGACCCACAACCCGATCATCAGGATCCCAATTCCAAAACGGATTACAACAGCCAGCCCGCAGCCCTTCAGGATGCCGCCGGCAGATTTAGCTCCTTCGGTTAGATCCTTTTTTCGAATCCATTCCACGACCAGAATGCCCACAGCCGCGAAAATCAGGCCGCCGAAAGGGGGCAGAATGAAGGTTCCGGCGATACCTGCAACCAGTGCGACGATGATCGACAGCCAGCTCGCGCCGGTTTTCTTTGCCTGCGCTCCCATAAATAAGTTGTCGATCAGGTTTCCCCCTAACATAAGCAGGGTAATAACGCCGAACAGGATGCCGGACCAGACATTGAATCCGGCAACGATGCCGTAAACCAGCACTGCCAGCCAGATAATGGTCAGCCCTGGAATGATGTAGAAAAGCAGACCGAGCAGACCGACCCCCATGATCACTGCTAAAACCGGAACGAACCAAGCGGAATTTGCGATGTTTTCCATCAATTTACCTGATCACTTCCACGCCGCCCATCCAGGGGCGTAAAACCTCCGGCACGATGATCGAGCCATCCGCCTGCTGGTTGTTTTCCAGCACGGAGATCAGTGTGCGGGGCATACCCAAACCGGAGCCATTTAAGGTGTGGACAAGGCGATTTTTTCCCGCCTCAGCTGGTTTGTATTTGATATTTGCCCTTCTCGCCTGAAAGTCACCAACGTTGGAAACGGAAGATACTTCCAGCCACTCGTCACAACCCGCTGCCCAGACCTCTATGTCATAGGTGATGATCGAATTGAAACCCAGGTCACCTGTGCATAATTGCTTCACCCGGTAAGGCAGCCCCAGTAATTTGCAGGTTTCTTCAGCGTCTGCCAGCATCTTTTCCAATTCACGCATCGAATCTTCAGGCCTGCAGTAGATATACATTTCCACCTTGTCAAACTGGTGGCCCCGCTTAATGCCGCGTACATCCCTTCCGGCGCTCATCTTTTCACGCCGGAAGCAGGGTGTGTAAGCGGTGAAACGCTGCGGAAGGGTGCTTTCCTCCAGCACTTCGTCGCGATACATCCCGGTGAGCGGTACTTCTGCTGTGGGTACCATCCACAGGTCTTCCTCGATGTCGTGATAGAGATTGTCCACAAATTTCGGCAGCTGACCGGCGGAAAAAAGTGTGTCCGCCTTCACCATGAATGGTGTGTATCGCTCCTCGTAACCCTGGCGAATGTGCAGGTCGAGCATCCAGGCAATGAGAGAGCGCTGCAAACGAGCGCCTGCGCCGTTTAGGATATAAAAACGAGAGCCGGTAAGCTTGACGCCGCGGTCAAAATCGATGATCCCGATCTTTGGTCCGAGCTCCCAGTGAGGCAGTGGGGTAAAGTCAAATTTGGGTAATTCTCCCATTGTGCGCAAAACAACATTCTCGTTCTCGTCCTTGCCAACGGGGGTTGATGGGTCGGGAATGTTAGGAATATTCGCCAGCAGTGAAGTCAGTTTCTCATCCACCTGGCGGGTCTTCTCGTCCAGCGCGGCGATCTCGTCGCCCACTGTTCGCATCGCCAGGATCTTTTCCTGTTTTTGGTCGGCATCCTTTGTCTGGCTGATCTCTTTTGAGACCGTGTTGCGCTGCGCCTTGAGGCTTTCCACTTTGACCAACAGGGCGCGGCGTTTAGTATCCAGCAAAAGGAGGGTTTCCACCACATCGCTATCCATCTGGCGGTCTGCGAGCGCGGTGCGCAGTACATCAGGTTGTTCCCGGATGAAATTTAGATCAAGCATCTCTCTCTCCTTTAATAAATAGCACCCTCCTCCATTTGCAGGACGAGGGGCGCGCTCGTGGTGCCACCTGCATTCGCTCGATCGATCAGAGCCTCTTTGTCGCGATAACGGTGCTGCCGGTTTCCTTACGGTCACTTGACCCCTGCGGAAACGACCTGCCCCATAAGGGCGTCGGGTTGGATGATGCCTGGTAAACCTGCTGCTTCGCACCGTTCAGCAGCTCTCTGTGAGGTTCTGCCGGGCATCTTTTCCCGGGCGGGTTTTGTGTTTAGATTATACCTTGCCGGGAAAACATGTCAAGCAGCGCGGTTGATGCTGTGAGGTAGATTAATGGTGCTCAGGCAATAAATGATTGAACCATCAGTTCATATTTGCGATACAATAAATTGGCTATGGACGAACAGACACTGATTTCGGATGCGATAAAGGGTGATTTGGATGCTTTCAATCGCCTGGTTTTGGCATACCAGGACCTGGCGTTCAATGTTGCGTATCGCATGCTCACCGATGAAGATCTGGCTGCCGATGCGGTGCAGAACGCGTTCATCTCTGCGTATAAAAATCTGCGCAATTATCGCGGCGGATCCTTCAAAGCGTGGGTGATGCGGATGGTCACAAATGGCTGTTATGACGAGCTGCGTCGTCAGAAACGCCGTCCCACCGTTGCGCTTGAGCCGGTCAACCGCGAAGATGGCGAAGAGATGGAGTCCGCGGAATGGCTGCGGTCTGACGACCCCTCACCGGAAGATGCCTTTGATACCGCCGAGCTGGAACACGCCCTGCAGCATTGCCTGGAGTCCCTGCCAATGGATTTTCGCGCGGTCGTTGTGCTCGTGGATGTCCAGGGGATGGATTACGAGGAAGTATCTCATTCCGTTAAAGTCCCACTTGGCACTGTTAAGAGCCGCCTTGCCCGCGCCCGTTTGAAGTTGCGTGATTGTTTACAGCAATTTCAGGAACTTCTACCCTCACAATTTCGTCTTGATGGTGGAGATTACTGATGAATGACCGGTATTTAAATAGGGATGTGGAACAACTCTCAGCCTACATCGATTTGAGACTTTCAACGGCTGAGAAAACAAAAGTGGAAACCCGCCTGGAGACTGATCCGGCGTTTAAAGAATTATTCACCGAATTAACATACACACGTAGGCTTTTGCAGGCGTTGCCGAAGAAGCGCGCCCCGCGTAACTTTACCCTTTCCGCTGATTTTGCCGGATCGCCGCGCCGAACCCCATGGTTGCAGCCCGCGCTGAGCTTTGTCTCCGTGGCGGCTGCCGTGATGCTGGTTGTTGTTTTTACCTCCTCGTATTTACTGGGAGGTGCAAAAAACGCAGCTCCTGCGGCAGCTCCCCAGGCAGCTGAATTACGCGCAATGAAAGATTCCGCTGAAGTTACCACTCCTCCCATCATAAACTGGAACCCGATGCTTGGAATGGGCGGTGGTGGAGATGATACATATGCTGGTGGTATCGGTGGCGCAGGCGGTCCGGGATGGGATGTAACCGCCTCGGATGTTGAAAGCGAACTGGCACCGGCTGAAGAATTACCCGCAGAACCTGATCTCTTGCCGGAGGAGCCCGTTGATGAAGAAGCTCCCCTTACTGCTTTGGCAGTGCCTGAGAGTGAGGATCCAACCCTCAAAACAATCGAGGGGGATGATCTATCAACCCTGATCCTTGGTGTACCCGGGGAAGAAAGTCAGGGTGAGATACTACCTTCGGCAGCTGACCAGGCAGAGATGGAGCATGAGAGCCGGACAGGTCTCCCCGTTATTCCAATCATGATCATTTCCGGCACCATCGCCGTGCTGGCTGGTGTCACAGCCATTCTCCTGCGCAGGTTCTAATTGCACAATCACGAAGATTTCCGGTTTTGCCCGCGTTGTGCTTCTCCTCTTGAGGAGAAGTTGGTCCTTGGAGAAAAGCGCATGGCTTGCCCGGCTTGCGGTTGGGTGCACTACGAAGATCCCAAGGTTGCGGTTGGGGTCTTGATCTTGCGGGCGCGCGAAGTCCTGCTGGTACGCCGCATTTTTGAACCCTTCCTGGCTCATTGGAGTATTCCGGCGGGTTTTGTCAACGCATTCGAAGATCCCGCTGCTGCAGCATTGCGCGAATGCCGTGAGGAAACCGGGTTGACCGTCGAGTTGGATGGTCTGTTTGACATTCTCACGGGTCGTGAGCACAGCCGTGGATCGGACATCTTGCTCGTTTATCGTGCAAATGTGTTAAGCGGTACATTGAACCCCTCAGACGATGCTGACGAGGCTGGTTGGTTCTCTCTGGATGAATTACCGCCGCTTGCTTTTGAATCCACTCAGCGGTTATTGGATAAAGCGCGCGCTTCTCTCGATTAATCCCCTCTGCTTGATCCCAACTTGGTTTTATTGCCAGCCATACTTGATGGACGGTGATAAAATGGTATGGAACGTGCAACAAATTCGATACAGGTTATCTTAATCATGGCAAAAAAGACTACATCGCGAAAATCATATGTGCGCGCTCCCAAGAAATCCCGTTCTTCTTCGCGCCGCAATCAGGCGTATTCACGCTCATCCTTAACTGTTGACCAGCGTTTAAATTTCATTGGGGGTGTGATCGTATTGCTGGGTGTCTTGGGTATTGTCGCGCTATTTGCCAAAGAAACCGGTCCGATCACCAGTTGGCTCTCACAAACCGCGGGTCGCATTGCTGGTTGGGGAGGGATTATCCTTCCGCTGGCCATGGTTATTGGCGGGTTAACGCTTCTGTTCCGTCATTACGAAAAGCTTCCGCGCATATCCACCTGGCGCGTTTTAGGCCTGGTGCTTTTGTTCCTGAACGTCCTTAGTTGGTTCCACTTCTTTGAAGAAGGCGGTTATGCCTCAGCCATGCAAGGGCTGGGCGGCGGATTTGTAGGCGCTTTCTTTGACCGTGTGCTCGATAACTCGCTCGGTCGGGCTGGTGAAGCAGTCTTTCTCGTCGCGTGGTCGCTTGTGGCAATCCTTTTCATTATCAACCTGCCGCTGGCCGAATTGGCGCGGCGAATCAGCGCAATGATTGCGCGGTTTAAGCGGGTTGAAAAAACAACCGCCACGTCTGTACGCCAACCGGTGTTTGACTTTGGCAAAGCTAAAACCTATCACCCAAAGCGGGAAAAACAGCCCGATCTACCGGGTGGTTTCACGCCGCTCGACCTGGTGGAGGAGGGGGTAACAGGGGGAAGCGGAAGGTCGGTGGATAAAGAGAAAATTACAGGTCGATCAGGACCGTCTGGACGTTCAACCGCTCATCCGGCGGGAGGAACTCCTTCCACTCAACCGGTGATTCGTACGCACGTGACCGCACCAATCGCGCCCTGGCCGATACCGGAGGTCGCGGATATCCTCGACCCTGCAAGCCCGACGGGTGTTCAATCGCATTACGATAGAGACCGCGCGCGTATCATCGAGGAAACGCTAGCGTCTTTTGGCGCTCCAGTGCGTATTATTGAAATTCATCGTGGTCCAGCTGTCACCCAGTATGGTGTCGAACCTGAGTTCATAGAGACTCGCACCGGGCGCACGCGCGTGAGGGTGGCGAAAATCGTCAACCTGGCGGACGACCTTGCCCTTGCGCTTTCAGCCCCCAGCATACGCATCCAGGCGCCTGTGCCCGGCAAGGCGTATGTGGGCATCGAGGTGCCGAATTCGGAACTATCCCTTGTTTCTCTGCGTGAATTGCTGGAAACCGACGCGTTCAAAAAAGTAAAATCCAACCTGCGTTTCGCATTTGGAAAGGACGTGGCGGGAAAGCCCATTTGCGCTGATCTGACCGCCATGCCCCATTTGTTGATCGCCGGTACCACCAACTCCGGTAAATCCGTTCTGGTCAACGCTATTTTAACCAGCCTGCTGCTCAATAATTCCCCTCTGGACCTGCGTTTTGTGCTGGTCGATCCGAAGCGCGTGGAGCTGACAGGTTATAACGGAATACCGCATCTTCTCGCGCCTGTTGTTGTGGATGCCGACCGGGTGGGAGCGGCGCTGCAGTGGGTGCTGCGCGAAATGGATTCACGCTACAAAAGATTCTCAAAAGCTGGTGCGCGGAATATCGTTGATTACAACATGAAAGGGGATGAATATCTCCCATACATCGTAGTCGTTATCGATGAGCTGGCTGACCTGATGATGCTTGCACCGGAGGAAACCGAACGCAGTATTACCCGCCTTGCCCAGCTGTCACGCGCCACCGGCATTCATCTCATCATTTCCACCCAGCGCCCATCGGTCGATGTTGTGACCGGTGTGATCAAAGCCAATTTCCCCGCTCGCGTTGCCTTTATGGTCGCTTCCGGTACCGATAGCCGTGTGATCCTCGACAAACCGGGCGCTGAAGCCCTGCTTGGCCGTGGTGATATGCTCTACCAGGCGCCGGATGCGCCAGCACCTGTCCGTCTGCAGGGTGTTTATGTTTCTGATCCCGAGATCCAGCGGCTTGTAGACGCCTGGCGGCTGATTTCCGCCAACCGCCGTGCGGAAGGCTCACCCGAGTTGTTGAACGCGACCTTCGATGTGATTCCATCCGGCTCACCGCTCAAACAGGGTTCATTCTTCGGCGATGATTCTGACCGTGGCGACCCGATTCTGAACCAGGCGATCGATACGGTGCGCAAGGAAGGAAAGGCGTCGATTTCCATGCTGCAGCGCCGGCTGCGCATTGGCTACAACCGCGCCGCCCGCCTGATCGACACGCTCGAGGAGCAGAAGATCATTGGTCCGCAGGAACCCGGTTTGCAGGTGCGTGAGGTGCTCGATTATGGTGAAGAGGCGGTTGAGGAAACACCCGAAGAAGAATCTTCCTGATTTGTAATAGTTACTTGATAATTAAGATATAATATATCTTATATAACACTGCTGCTCCATCAAAATGTCCTTTTATATGAGATCGGAGTAAAAATGTGTGATCAAACACATGCCATAACAATGAGGCAGCCCTCTCCTGAGTATGTAATTTTGGATCTATGCGGATTTGTTAACGCCTCATTTGCCAGGTCATTTGAGGTAATTTCCGGTAGTCTGCACAATCTCGTCGCCCCCAATGTGGTAATCAATTTCTCTGGGGTAAAGGGCATCGATGGGTTGGGTCTGAAACACTTGCTGGTGTTCTGCACAATTATGCGCAAGTTGAACCGCAAGCTTGCCGCGTATGGGGTGAACCAAGAACTGCGTCAGATTTTCTCCCTCATGCGCCTGGATAACCTCCTGAGAACCTGTGAAAATGAATATCAAGCGCTGGGGTTGATGGATGGCAGCGATGGGTGAGGACCCCGACAGCAGCTTACCGGGCTGGGATGATGGCAGGGCTTTTGAAGATTGTCCTTCCCTCCCTCCTGGTATTTTGAATCTCCTGCGCAACCGTCTACCGCGGGCGCCTTTTGAAGGGTTCGGCGGACAGTACATGCGCACTTACAGTGTTCCTCTGTCCGGTGTAGCGCTCTCCTCCGCACAGATCTTCTCCAGGTGGATGGAAAACTTCCCGGCGTCCTGGCCGGCCGGAAATCATTTTATCCCCTGTACCCCGGTAGTAGAACCTGGTGTGACCGCTGCCATCCTGTTATCCATGCCGGCAGGCATGCGCATCGTCACTGGCGCGAGGGTTGTCTATCGGGACAGTGTGTCGTTGACGCTGGAAACCCTGCTGGGGCACATGTTTGCTGGTTTGATCACCTTTAGCGTGACCGCTGACGGGGTTGATCCAGTTCTCCAGACCCAGGCGTTGGTCAGTCCGGGTGATCCTTTGTACGAACTCATTTTCCGCCTCGGCTTCGGTCAACGCGGTGAAGATCAATTCTGGCATTCTGTCATGACCAGCACTGCCCGTCTGTTCGGTGTCCATGCCCCCGTGAAGCAGGAGAACCGTACGATTAGCAGGCATCTCCAGTGGCGGTATTTCGGCAATATCTGGTACAATGCCGGCGTCCGTTCTTTCTTCAATTATTATGGCAGGTCATTTGATAAGATCCTGAAAAGGCAGCATCCGGGAACCGTTTGAATACATCCAAGATCGTAAATCCTGCATTTGATACAGTTTTCGTCGGCAGCGGCCCTAATGGTTTGGCAGCAGCGATTACTCTGGCTCGACATGGTTTGCGTGTACTGGTGGTCGAAGGCAGCGCTACCATTGGCGGAGGTTCCCGTTCAGCGGAGCTCACGCTGCCCGGCTTTACGCACGATGTTTGTTCCGCTGTACACCCGCTTGCGCTAACCTCGCCCTTTTTCCGGTCGCTCGATCTCACCGCGCATGGGGTGGAGTGGTGTATGCCGCCAGTTTCGCTGGCTCATCCGCTGGATGGCGGACGTGCAGTGTTTGTGCACCAGTCAGTGGCAATGACTGCCACTCAGATGGGGGCTGATGCTGAAACCTACTGCCGTCTGTACCAACCGCTGGTTGATCGTTATCCGCGCCTGATGCAATACCTGCTCAGCAATCTTCGACTTCCACAATCACCGCTATTGCTGGCACGCTTTGGTCTGTCAGCGGTCCGCAGCGCTGCCGGACTGGCGCGAACCCGGTTCCGCGGCGAGGAGGCGCGCGCCGTGTTCGCGGGAATGGCTGCCCATGGCATGTTACCGCTCGAGCAGAAGGGCTCCGCCTCGTTCGGGCTGGTGCTGGCGCTCTCCGCTCATGCTGTCGGCTGGCCGGTGGTGAAGGGCGGTTCCCAGCGTATTGTTGATGCCATGGCGGCGGTCCTGCGTTCGCTGGGCGGAGAGATCGTCACCGGTCAGATGGTGAGCGATCTTGCAGAACTGCCTTCCTCGCGTGCGGTTCTGCTGGACGTGTCTCCGCGCGACCTGCTGAAGATCGCTGGAAACAGGCTGCCCCGCGCTTACCGCGACCGCCTTTCCCGCTATCGTTACGGAGCGGGTGTCTTCAAAGTCGATTGGGCGCTTTCAGCTCCCATCCCATGGACGAACACTGAGATCGCCCGCAGCGCGACCGTTCACCTGGGCGGTACGCTGGAGGAGATTAGCGCTTCAGAGCGCGCCGTTGGCATGGGTGAGCACCCGGATAAACCTTATGTACTGCTGGTGCAGCCCAGCCTGTTTGACGCGGCGCGTGCTCCGGCAGGCAGCCACACTGCCTGGGCGTACTGTCATGTGCCTTCCGGTTCCACCCGCGATATGCGCGCAATCATCGAAGCGCAGGTGGAGCGCTTCGCCCCGGGTTTCCGCGAGACCATCCTCGCCGCCAGCACGATGAACGCGCAGCAATACGAGGTGTACAACCCCAATTACGTGGGTGGCGACATCAACTCCGGTGTGCAGGACCTGCGGCAGCTATTTACCCGCCCGGTTGCGCGTTGGGATCCGTATGCGACACCGCTGAAAGGGCTTTACCTGTGTTCTTCTGCCACGCCGCCTGGGGGTGGTGTGCACGGGATGTGCGGTTATCATGCGGCGCAAAGCGCGCTGCGCCATGAATTCCATTTG
Organism: Anaerolineaceae bacterium; assembly: GCA_040772785.1. Lineage (GTDB taxonomy): Bacteria > Chloroflexota > Anaerolineae > Anaerolineales > Anaerolineaceae > UBA6107. The sequence continues at coordinate 123,957 of JAXGXM010000004.1, forward strand.
GGTTGAGCGCGCTTTTTCCCCTCATAGTGAAAGTGGTAAAATCCACTTCATGAACAAAGCTGAGAAGCGCATCACGCGTGAACGGAAAACTATCTCAATCATGATCCAAATGTATTGCCGGGCGCATCACCAGCCTGAAGGCAGGTTGTGTGCTGATTGCGCGGAGCTGGAGGCATACGCGCTGGAGCGCATTGACAAGTGCCCGTTCGGGTGGCAAAAACCCACCTGCGCCAACTGCCCCATCCATTGCTATAAACCGGACATGCGTGAGCGTGTGCGCCGGGTGATGCGCTACGCCGGTCCGCGCATGCTGCTCCGGCACCCCGCACTCGCGATTCTGCATCTCATAGACGGCTGGCGTAAACCACCACCACGCCCCTGACTTCCTCCGGTATACCCTCATTTGACCTTTGGCAAAGACAGCCCGGTCGGGTAAGGTATAATGGCGGGGTATGAAAGATCGAACCGACCTCAAAAACAAGTTCTATATCATCGCCGGGTTTTTCTTCGTCGCGCTTGGCGCGATTGGTATTGTGCTGCCCATAGTGCCCACCACGCCGTTCCTGTTGATCGCGGCCGGCCTGTTCCTGCGCAGCAGCGGCAAGTTGTATCTCTGGCTGACGAATCACCGCTACCTGGGTCCCTTCATCCGCAATTACCGCCTGTACCGGGCGGTGCCCCTGAGCACCAAGCTGTTCGCGCTGATCTTCCTTTACATCACCATCGGTTACTCGGTGATCTTCGTGCTGGACAACTGGTGGATGCGCCTGCCGCTGATCGGGATCGCGGTCTGGGCGACGATTCACATCCTCCACCTGCGCACGCTGACCAAAGAGATGCGCGCCGAGATCGACAGACGCGAAAAGCGGGACCTCATCCCCCCGGCTGCTGAACCTGAATCGATCGCTGATTAATCTATTTCCCCAAAAAACTCCAAATAAGGCGCTGCCGGCTGATCGTTAGGATAAATATCAGCAGGGCATTGTATAATTTATTAACATTTTCCAGCCATCGCCGCCGCTTCATCGCTCCGACTCACAACTTTATTCAGGGAGGGGTACGCCATGATTCGGTCAACTGCCTTTCGCTTCATTCTGGTCATCATTCTTTCTCTCGCGGTTATGAGCTGCAACCTGACGAACACTCTCAGTGGATCCGGCGACGCGGAGACTCCACCCACCGCGGTAGTTGAATATATTATTATCACGCCGCAGCTGACGCTGACTCCGGAGATGGCGCCGACGCTCACCCCTGAACCCCCCGGTCTCATCGTGCTGCCCTGCCCTGATCGTGCCGAAGACTGCCCCTCCGCTGTGCAGGCGGGCGAGTTTTACGGAAATACCGTTGCCAGACGATACAAGTTTGATGTTCCCTCTTCGACAGAGCTCCGCATGAGCTTCGGTTGGCGCGCCATTGACATCGGAACGCTGGATAAGAACCTGGCTCACATGGATTTCTTCCTTGAGGTGGACGGCGAGGAGTATGACACCGACCTTTTCACAAACACGGTCTTTCTGCCTGATGAGGAGTCGCCGGACAAAATGAACGCCGCGTTTTTCCTCAATGTTGTGGTCTCCGGGTGGGTGCCGCAGGAGCCGCATACCTTCCGCCTTGGGTTTGTGGTCAACGAGGCGATCAATGATGGCTGGGGCGATGTTGCGGCAGGTCATTCATCTGAGCGGATTTTCAGTGTTTGCCCGGATGGCGGCTGCCCCTCGCAGGGAATGATCTACTACGGGTGTCCTATCGTTGAAGATTGTCCCGATGCGGTGGATCTCTTTGATTACCTGAGTGCAGACCAGTTGTTATCGGACGATATGACCAGGGTGGAGGTGCCATCCGGAAAGCCGCTGCTGCTCAGGACTGGTTTCTTATTGGATGAAGAGGTTTACAGATCTCAGACCGAACCATTCATGGACTTTTTCTTTGAATTGAACGGTGAGGACCGGTTCGAAGACGCGATAGTCGACCTGAAATTCATGCAGAGTCACGCGGATCCTTCATCATTGCTCGTGGGGAAAACACTTGGCATCGTGCTGGAGGACATGCAGCTGGGTGAAGAGTACGCGGTGCGTTACGGATACACCCTCACCAGGGATGTCTTTGATGGCGAACGCACCCGACCAGCCGGCTCCACAATTGAGTTCAATTTTCTGATCGTGCCGGTCGAGTAAGCCGCTCAGGTTTCAACGCCGTATTTGCGTTTGATGATGGCGCGTCTGATGAGCATCACCGTAAACGCGATGTAGAAGATGCCCAAAAACCACATCCCGAGGTAGACGAGGAGCGCCAGAAAGGTTTTACCCTGTGTTTCACCGCCGGAGGGATCAACGCAGCCGACGCGGAACTGGGTGGACTCGCCGTCGTACCATTCTTCGTAGGCCATCTCGCTGCCGCGCGGGCAGATGACGCCCTCGGTGAGTCCGAAGAAGAAGCGCGGGGCGAACGCTGCCAGCACGCCCGCCGGCGCGCCGAAACTGACCAGGGCGATGAAGATGGCTTTCAGCACAATAGACAGCAGGCTCTGCCCCAGCACGGCTTCGCGCGTTAGTTCATCCAGTTTCAGGTGCATGCATTCCCTCCGTTGATCAAACACATTATTGCATATTTTCCCGTTTTCTATACCAGATCTATACCACCCGATCTGGCGAATCCGTATAATAAATTCAAGCGATACGAACAGGCGGGGTACGGATTAGCCGAAGCGATACGTGCCACGTGCAGTGTACAGGTGTTATCACGATGTAAAGCACTTGTACTCATTACTCATCTTGATCTTCACGCCGGTTCTCTTTACCGATCTTCTCGCGGAAGCGCTGTGCCTGCTCGAGCTTGCCGTCGCGTTCCAGCTGGTCGGCAAAGAACCTCATAAAGGCGTCCACGACCTCGTTGATGCCTTCCTCCCTGGTCAGGTCGGGGTCGGGTCTTACATAGATTCGCTGCTGTTTCATGATGTTCCTCCTTTTATTGTGATGCATTTGTGGTCAGCCTTTGAGGCTGCCGGTCGCCCGGATTGCGGGCGGGCACCAGGAGGGGGTGAGCGATCCGGAAAACTCGCTGATAGGGTTGCCGCACACCCGGCATGTGCGGGTGTGGTCGGAGACGTTTAAAACAAAAATGGAGCCTATCTTTCGGGACTTCGGTCGTCCCGCGCATCGAGGTTTTCACCTCGAGGCACCGCTGCCGTCTCCGGGCCGGTTGCCAGTCCGCTTATGGCGGACGTTCCTGATGCTGAATTAAGCATAGTTCAGGTCATTTAATTTGTCAATATCCATGAGAAGGAGATTGCCGTCCGCCCCGCCCGCAGTCGCGGCCACGGTCAAATTCGACCGCCCGCAGGGGAGGCGGAAATTCACGGGCGTGCTAAAATGGACACAGATACCAGGCGGCAGGAATTGGTGATGGATTTTGACAGCGCGGATTTGACGCAAAAACTGATCAGGCTGCGGGACGAGGATCACCCCGAGGCGCTGCGCCGCGCCGTCGAGGCGTTGATGCGCGATCTGCCCGGCCGCGCCTCTGCCGGGGCGCAGGACCCCGCGGGGGATGGGGATCGGAGCGTAGCCAGGACGCGGGCGGATTACATCGCTGACGACCTGCGGCAGATCTACGAGGCGCATACGATCGAACGGGCGCAGTATTACCTCGAGCGGTTGATAAAGGGCTTGTCAGAAACAAAGACGAGCGCGGTGAACGACATCAACCTGAACCGCTGGAAGGAGTACGACGGGATTCTCACCGACAGCCTGTGGGTGATCGACAGGCGCGACAGCTCGGGCGCGCACAACGCCGGCTACTGGGGCAACTTCATCCCGCAGATCCCGCACCAGCTGCTGCTGCGCTACACCAAAAAGGGCGACTGGGTGCTCGACACCTTCCTGGGCAGCGGCACCACGCTGATCGAGTGCAAGCGCCTGGGGCGCAACGGCATCGGCATCGAGCTGCAGCCGGAGGTTGCGGCGCTGGCGGCGGCAAATGTGGATAAGGAAGCCGACCCGCACCCCGGCGAAACGGTGGCGGAGATCGTGACCGGGGACTGCCTGGAAGTGGATTACGCGGCGGCGCTCAGCAGGCACAGGCGGAAAGACTGCCAGTTCGTGATCATGCACCCGCCCTACTGGGATATCATCAGGTTCAGCGGCGACCCCCGCGACCTCTCCAACGCCTGCGGCCTCGATGGCTTTCTGGCGAAGATGAACCGGCTCGCGGAGAAGGTGTACGAGGTGCTCGAGGAGGGCAGGTACTGCGCGCTCGTGATCGGCGACAAGTACAGCGCCGGTGAGTGGATCCCGCTGGGCTTTTTAACGATGAACGGGTTCTTGCAGCGCGGCTTTCAGCTGAAGTCGATCATTGTCAAGAACTTCGAGGAAACGAAGGGCAAAGCGAACCAGAAGGAGCTGTGGCGCTACCGCGCCCTGGCGGGCGGGTACTACGTCTTCAAGCACGAGTATATTTTTGTGTTCAAGAAGAAAGGGGGGTAAAAATTAAAAAAATGAGATGTTTAGGACAGGTTATCATAAAATTTAATATATTATGAATTATTGAGTATAAATAATAGTGAAAAGGATGTCCGTTAAATGTAATGAAAACACTAAGCCCGCTACGATACCCTGGTGGCAAAACACGGATTCGAAAAATGATCCAAGCAGTTATTACGGAAAATCAGCCAATAGACACTTTTATAGAGGCTTATGCTGGTGGAGCTGGGTTGGGTCTTTGGTTACTTGACAAAAGCATTATTAATCATTTGGTAATTAATGACAAAGACGAATTTATTTACAAAATGTGGCATTCTGTATTCTTTAACACTGATGAATTAATAAAAAAAATAATCGCTACTTCTATTAACGTTGAGGAGTGGGAAAAACAACGGCAATTAATTACTAATTCAGATGTATTAATGAAATCTACTTTTTTTGAAATTGGTTTTGCTGCTTTGTTTTTAAATCGATGTAATCGATCTGGAATTATTCGGAGTGATGTCGGACCAATAGGTGGAAAAAAACAAAACAGCAAATGGAAAATCGATGTAAGGTTTAATAAAGAGACTATTATCGAAAAAATCCGGTACATTGCTTCAAAAAAGAAGCAAATCTCATTACACAATCTAGATGCAATAGATCTCATAGAAATGTATGATAGTTCGAACAAAACTGACACAAAACCACTGTTTTATTTGGATCCTCCATATTACAAAAATGGGGATTCACTATATCGATCATATTACCGCGATGAGAACCATAGAGAATTGAGAGAGTATCTGATTAATAAAAAGCATTTGAGGTGGGTGCTAAGTTACGATAATTCCGAATTTATTCAAGAATTGTATAATGAGTTTAATGTTCACCAATTTAACATTAGTCATCATGCACATAAGGTGAAGAATGGCAAAGAATTGATAATAACTCCTAATGAAATTATTTGGCCTGAATTATATGAAAACAACTAATCTATCAACAACTATTGATGAAAGTAAACTTGGAACATTGAATAAATTCCTTTTCCAAGAAAATTTCCAATCCCGTTTAGAAGAAATAAAGAAAATCAAAGTAACGTTAACAGCTAATCCAAAAATTCAGGAAGTGGATATTACCACTACCGATAACTCCAAAGGCGTCCTGAGGTCCCTAGAAAAAATTGCAAGTTATAAACTCGACCCAAAATTCGGGAACGAAAACGCAAAGCAAATGGTTATTAGTGGGTATGATGAGTCAAAATTGGAGTTCTTAACTCTTGAAGGAGTTGCGTCTTTTGTTTCACATGCAATGGTATGTTATGCAAATGATGATATCCTACCTATCACGTATTTAAGTTTTTATTTTTATAGTAGATCTGAACAACTATTTGCCAATTCTAAGTATTTTAAAACTACAAAAGATCCAAAAATGGAAGAGAATAGGGACTATGCAATAGATCGAAGTGTATTATTAGATGAGTACTCGATCAATGATTCGTTATTACTAATCGACGGTCCTTTAATTGGAGGGAATTTATCGAGTTATACGGTTAAGTTAGTAAAAAAACTTGAGAGCAAAAATGTAACTCCGATATTTATCGTAAAAAATAGTGATAGTAATTTAGTGACAGACAATATTGGTGTTTTAAAAAACAAATATCACTCGGATTTGCATTGGGCTTACACAACATTAAAACCAGGACATCGGACGTCATTATTTCTCTATGAGGATCACTACAATAAGGAAAACACAAAAGTATTTTTCTATATAAAACCATTTGATCGAATAAGCCCCCAGAGAATTGAGTTTCATCTGAGTACTTACGAGAAGCATGCTGATGTTTTACCAACATTATATGATGTGCTATATTACCTGTTTTTATTGCATGGGGATAACAAGAATCCACAAATTAGACCGGTGGCAATTGCAGAAAAATATGCAAGAGAAGTCTTGGGGCTTATTAATCCATACTCATTCATGAAGAGTACTGGGATAACTCCCACGATTAATCAAACTAGATTTGGAGAATAATCATGGCATGGATTGTAATTGGAGAAGATAAAGGCAAGATAAAACTTGTATCAAAAACCCATTCAAGAAATGAACTGCCTGGAATATTACCAAAAGGGTCGTTCCTGACTATTGACAAAACTGATACTGGATCAAAATTTATCTTGAGAGTGGATGATAGTATCCAATATGAACCTTATTCTCCGTCCCCATTAATCGTTGACATGGATTTGTCGGGTTTGATGGGCGACATCAAATGTCAGAATATAATTAAAGCTTATCGTGTAAAAGACATCAATAATCGAAGCGATGGTAAGATTGATTACATTCCGCCGCAATCAATTGCTAGGAGATCAACTCAAGAAGAAATAGATCTAGCATTGGATTCAGTGAATGCTGGACCAAGAGTTTTCCTTGCCACAATCCATAGTGGTCAAAATCAGATTCTGATTGATGAAAAAAAGAATTACATCACTGCATGTTTACCTGAAGACATGTTTTTTCATCAGATGCAAATTTGTGGAAAAACAGGAAGTGGGAAAACTGTTGCAATAAAATATCTAATCCAATATTTTATTGAGAAGATGAACGGTGCAGTCCTAGCCGTTAATGTAAAAGATATCGATTTACTAACGATGGATAAACCTTCGCGAGCTATTGATTCCCAGATAAATAATGAATGGGACCATCTGAACCTAACCCCCCATGGAATTGAGGATTATTCTATATATTATCCAGCAAATACTTCATTACACTCTTATAAAGGTATAACACTTGAAAAAACAAAATCAATAACTTTGGATGTAAATAAAATTGATCCGGATTCATTAATAGGACTGCTTCAAAATATCTCTGAAGCTGGGGCAATGCACTTCCCAGATATTTTCCGATTTTGGCAAAAACAAGCTGAAGGTAAAGGAAACTTTTTCGATTTCCTAGAGTATTTTCAGACCGGCTCCACAAATCCTACTTTTAAAACTTTATCAACAAGGGGAGACCTAGCTGAAATTACCTTACACAAGGGTACATATGGAAACATAGAACGAAACCTTCACTCAGCATTAACTTTTTTTGACAATACTGAATCAAAGGTTTTGGATTATCCTGATATCCTTAGTAAAGGGAAATTATCTGTAATAAACGTAACAGGTCGCAATGGTACGCAATTTGGTTCAATTCTTTTAAGGCACTTATTAAGCAGAATTGTCTATGCAAAAACCATGAAAGAGAGCGAAGTGCCGATATTAGTTGTGATAGACGAAGTTCACCAATTTTATAATACCGAGAGTTCAAAAGAAGCATTAGGAGACCTTGATACGATTTGTAGAACTGGGAGAAGCTTAGAAATCGGAGTTGTTTTTGCTAGCCAGAATCAAACTGATCTACCCAGGGACTTGACGAGTGTTATTAATACAAAGATCTTTTTTAGATCAGATAGCACATTTGGGAATAATTTCGGAATTTTGAGTGAGGAAATTCAATCACTAAAGGCCGGTTATGCAGCATCAAGTATTCATAACCTATCAAAAATAAAAGTCGTAAAATTCCCCTTGGCTTTATGTGGAGTTAATTAAGGTGTAGCAACCAATAAGGGAGGTTTGGAATGGATACGGATCAATTAGATTTTTTTATGACGCTAATTTCAGATGAAGACGAAAAAAAACTACTGATGCTAATAATTGATAAGAAGCGATCACAAGAAGAAGTTATTCAAGAATTAATAGCTAGCAATAAGGTAGGGAGCAATGATTAAGTATGATTATTCATTAATTAGGGATTTTAAAGACCATAAAGATCAATTTTACCCTCTTCCAGAACTAACCAATCTTCCTAATTGTGTGTATGTAAAAGGCCCAAACGCAATTGGTAAAAGCACTTTGCTAAACATTATTGCTTTGGGGTTTCATGGGCACAGGATGAACGACGATGAAATGGCTAAGCAATTAAGAGCAAGATTAGAAGATTTGTTAGATACAAATCAACAACAACTAACATTCTCAATAGAGATTAGTAACGAAATTACAAATGATCTCATCGTCATAGAAAAAAATAATCCAGAAAATAAGGAAATCCAAGCTTATCGTTATGAAAATAATATTAAGAAACCTGTTTCTAGCGATCTGTTAAACGCTGAATATAAGCTAATATATGATATTCCAATTGATCCATTAGTAAGATTGCCGACTTTACTAACTGATTTTAGAAGTTCTCAGAATGAAGTAGGGAAGAGAATTACCAATTTCCGCTATTATCTTCAGGATATCTTAAAGGATATTAAAGAATCAAAGGACCCCAACCAGATCCGTATTCTTAAAAATAAAGTTAAGGAAATCGAATACCAGAAAAATCAAATTAGTGAGGAATTAAAAATTCTTGAGTCAGATCTAGTAAATATCTCTCAATTTCATTTAGCAAAAAAATGGATTGAGCTAAATGATGTATTGGAACATGAAAAAAATGAAAAACAACGACTACAACGAGAATTAAATTCTGCCAAGAAAGACACAAAAAAAAGTATCCATGGAAAGTTTTCCAAAAGACAAGAATTGGAGAAAAGGATTGTTGAGGGAAATGAGCTAAGAAGAAGTATCAGATTCTCCTTGAAAGATGTGGTACCTAAGACTTATAAGAATATCTATGATCAATGGGATAAATGTGACATAGAAAAGGAGGTTTATTATCCTGATCATAATAATGAGATTCGATTTGGGTCAAAACATCTACGAGATCAGCTTGAAGAAAAGTATGAAAGATTAAGAATAGAATCCACTGAACTAATCGAAAAAACTGCTTTATACAATACGCTTCTCCAAGCGTTGGATAGTTTCCGTTATAAAGATACACCAATCCCAGGTCTCAATCAACCCGTTAAGGAATTTATTAATATTATTCGGAATGAAAAAGCAAAATACCAAGATCAGCTATCACATTTACAAAATTACAAGTATTGTGCGGATAAATTAGATGAGCTTGAAAAATTAATCACATCTTCGATTTTGTTAGCGGAAGAAATTAAAACGTTATCAAAAGAGCCTGAACAAACCATAATCTCGTACGAAGAGACAATAAAACGATTAGAGGATATTGAAAATTCTATTAGCAATAATATAGAAATACAATCTGAAATTGAAAGGAACTTAAAGGTCGCAACCAGTAAAGATATACCAAACTATTATGATTTACTGTTTAGATCCCCTAGCTTAGAGAATTTTCTCAATTCTTCTGAAAAGCAGTTGGTGGAAAAAATTGATACAGAAAAAGAAAAAATTAAAAAGAAAAAAGAAAGGGGAAAAGAAATCGAAGTAAAACTAATCCAAACTAAAGCTGAATTAGAAAGATTGGAGAAAAAAGAACCCCATTCGTTATTTGCCCACTTGGCTTTTCTTGAGTTCCAATACTCAAAATTGTTAAAATTGGAAAAAAAATTTTCAACCCCCTATTCTTCCTATATTTCTAAAGCAACATCAGAAAATCCCGATATAGATACGAAAAACTCAGAAGAAATGAGATATTTCGAGTTGCTGTCGTTATTTTTAGGTAAGAAAATGGGCACCTTGCGTTTTATTAAGGATGTGTTCGAGATTGAAAAAGTTGATGTAATAAATAAAAATATTGTTACAAAAGATAAAAAGAGCATAAAATTTAGCACCATAAGTTCAGGTCAAAGTCAAGCGGCGTATCTAGCGACTAAACTCAACATACACACGGAGAAAAAAATTATCGCTCTGTTCGATGAGGTAGCAATGATGGACGAAATGTCATTGCAACCAATTAAAGATAAATTGCGAGATCTTTATAATCAACGCAGATTATTACTAGCAATAATTGTTCAGAAGGATGAAACTATCTCATACGAGAATCTCTCATGAATAATAATGAACTACTTAAATCAATGTACGAAAAATTGAGAATTGAAACTAATGAAATTCTTAAGTGTAAAGTAGAAGAGTCGGTATTAACTACTTTATTAAATGCTAAATCCAATTCTGTCTTCAATGTATTAGTAAATTCATCTTTAAATGCAAATGAAATAGCTATTGAGGATCTTCAATGGGCAGAACAAAATGAATATATTAGATTGTTGGAAGAAATCATTGATCAAAGAAAAGCTTATGTTCTGACTATTAAAGGTCTTTGGGAGTACGAAAGTACGAATGGTTTAATTAATACGAATAAACTGCTTGAATTTTTTCAAGAGAAGCATTTAGAATTTTCAGTTTCCACAGAACCATTGAATGATAAGGAAAAAATTGTGTTATTCTCATTGCTCGCTCTGAGGGCTTTTTCTTTGTCATGTTCAATGAATCTTAATGAAATTCAGAAAAATGATAATTGGAAAAAGATTATCGTTGATGTAACCCAATTTTGTAAAGAAAACAAGCTTATAAAAAGCGATATGATATTCGCTACAAGAATCGGGCATGAACATCCAGTGTCTTACCTCATGCGTAGGCAGAACAATCTATCGAAGAAAACAAATAAGATCTATAAATCTCCAGGCGATAAAGTTTATTATTTAAATATCGATGATGATGGAAAAATCAACGAAGAAAAACTACTATATTTATGGCGAAAGGTTATACCTTCTGATAAATCGTTAGAATTTATCAGTAAGCTTTTTGATTTTATTGATGATTTATCTAGGAAGAATTTTGTGATCATTTTTGACCATTATGACTACTTTACATATCAATCTGAAATTTCGATAAATAACGTGAAGTATAGATTGATAATCTAGTGAAACTCTACAAGTAAATAATTTCGATTGTCTTCTTCTAGTTTCAATAGGGGTTGATAAACGTTTCTTCAATCTATAAATGATAATTAACAACGTAAGCTTAATCTTGTTAGAATTTCATACCAATCTACATAATAAGGTTCATCAAAATATTGTAACTTCTTGAGTCTTTGTTTAGAAATTTTTAGATTGATTGGGTAATAAATTACGTCAATTTTAGCTTATCAAAAGGTTCATTGTAAATATGGTTTTTTCCTCAATAGTCCAAGGCATTAGTAAAAAAGGATAGGTGGAGATCATAAGAATTCTTCTAAAGATTCAATATGAGCAGATGGCATGTTGCTGATCTTATAAATGTGATTGGCGTTAGTTTTAAAAACGGTATTAGTACCTTTACGGCTGAAGGGATTAATCCGAGGGTACTCGCAGAGTACAATGCATTAAGTGCTTTTTCGCAATGCAAGAGGAAGTACTGATTTTTTTATTGTGTGAACTCAAAGGTTCGATGCGAAAAAACGGGGAGGTTCTTGACCTCCCCTGCAACCTGGAATGGAAAACGGTATTTGTATAAATCGCCGATTAAAAAACCCATCGCGATTTACGATCCGCCCGGCCCCCTCGGGCTCTATTTCCCGCTCCCCTCGACAGCCATGTGATGTAAACATCGAGCACAATTCTTCATCAACGCAAAAACCCGGAGCCATTTGCCGGACCCCGGGTTTCTAATGCACAAAGTTGATGCGGATCGCGATCCGCCCGTCCGGGTGCTTACAGCCCGGCGGCTTTCCTCAACTCGAGCGACTTGTCGATGCGCTCCCAGGTGAACTCGGGCAGTTCGCGCCCGAAGTGACCGTAGTTGGAGGTGAGGTGGTAGATGGGGCGGCGCAGGTCGAGGTCGCGGATGATCGCGCCGGGGCGCAGGTCAAAGTGCTCATTCACCAGGGTGGCGATCTGATCTTCGGGGATGACGCCGGTGCCGAAGGTCTCAACGTTCACCGAGATGGGGCGCGCCACGCCGATGGCGTAAGCCACCTGGATCTCGCAGCGTGTGGCCAGTCCTGCGGCGACCACGTTCTTCGCAGCCCAGCGCGCGGCGTAAGCGGCGGAGCGGTCCACCTTCGTGGGGTCCTTCCCGGAGAAAGCGCCGCCGCCATGGCGGCCCATCCCGCCGTAGGTATCGACGATGATCTTGCGCCCGGTGACGCCCGCGTCGCCCATCGGTCCGCCGATGACGAAGCGCCCGGTGGGGTTGACGTAGACCTTCATCCGCTCATCGCGCAGGCTTTCGGGGATGACCGGGTTGATGACGTGCTCCAGGATGCCCGCGTAGATATCCGCGTGCTCGATCGTGTCGGCGTGCTGGGTGCTCACAAGGACGGTATCGACGCGCACCGGCTTGCCGTAGGCGTACTCAACCGTCACCTGGCTCTTGCCGTCGGGGCGCAGCCATGGCAGGATGCCGGCTTTGCGCACCTCCGAAAGGCGCAGCGTGAGCTGGTGCGCCAGGTAAATGGGCATGGGCATCAGTACGGGAGTTTCGTCGCAGGCGTAGCCGAACATCATCCCCTGGTCGCCGGCGCCGATGGTCTCGAGCTCTTCTTCGGTGACCTCGCCGCTCTTCGCCTCGAGCGATTTATTGACGCCGAGCGCGATATCGGGCGACTGGGCGGAAATGGCAGAGAGAACGCCGCAGGTGTCGCCGTCGAAGCCCTTCTCGGAGCTGTCGTAGCCGATACCGCGGACCACCTTGCGCACGAGCTCGTCAAAGTTGACGAAGGCGGTGGTGGTGATCTCGCCGAGGATCATCACGTACCCGGTCTTGGCGGCGGTTTCGCACGCCACGCGCGAGCGCGGGTCCTGCTCGAGGCAGGCGTCAAGGATGGAGTCGCTGACCAGGTCGCAAAGCTTATCGGGGTGACCTTCGGTGACCGACTCGGAAGTGAATTTGAAGCTGGGACTATCCATGAAAGAGGTTGCTGACATAACAAGAGTCTCCTTTTAATATAAATTGCCCCGTTCCGGTAGACTCGAGGGGCAAGGTCGCTTTCGGCTGCCCTCTATCTTCCAGATCCTCTGTCGGAATTGGCACCATGACGAAATTAGTCTGGTTGCCGAGGCATCATCGGGCCGGTCCCTCCGCCTCTCTGGATAGAAGTGCCGTGTTGGGGCTATTAAGTTGAAAAAAGTTTATCACAGCGGCGGAGTGATGTCAAATACCGAGGGTCATATTAAAGAGGGGGAAAAAGGTCATATCCGGGCGCGCGAAAGCGGCTCGAGTGGAGGGGTGCGCGGTGGCGCGGATGAGTGTGGATCAGTGCGGGAAGGGAATGGGTGGTCCGGTTTAGGGTGGACCTAGCGTGACAATCTCATATGTCGCTGTCGGGGTCGGGGTATCCGTAGGCGTGGGCGTCACTGTGGGCGTGCTGGTGGGTGTTTTCGTTGGTTTTTTGGTCGGGACGGCGGTGGGGTCGTCGCGGACCGGTGTGGAGGTGAAGGTGGGCGTGCGCGTGCTGACCGGTGAAGTGTATGAGCCGGGTACGGGGGTGAAGACCGGCAGGGAGGCGGTGTCTCCCTGGGAGATCGTGTACTGGCTCTTGATCCAGCAGTCTGCAATGCCGGAATCCGGCTTGCGCACAAAGAGAAACGCGCCGCTCTCATCGCGCGCGAACGCTGCCAGCTCTTCACCCAGTTCCCAGAGCGCGATCCTGGGGGAGTCATCAGTGAGACCCGCGCGGCAGGAGAGACCATCGGCGATGACGGTGACTTTGAAGAAATCGGGGAAAGCGATGGGCGTGAAAGTGTACGCCCCGGTGGCGGTAAAGCCGGGCGTGGCAGTGGCGGGCGGGGGTGCGGCCGTTGTGGATTCGCTGGTAGCGCTGGGGGTCAGCGTGGGCCATGTCCCGCCTGACGCTGGTGTGGGCGCGAAGCTCATCAACACGTCGGTGATGATGCCGGGCATCCACAGGATGAAGAAGAGCGCGAGGAAGAGCGCAATACCCGCGCCGGCGCCGGCTTTGAGCAGGGTGGCGCGTGTGATCGCGGGGGTCTTGTGCCAGCGATATTTGGCGGGCATTCTTCCCGGCGAAAATTCCTGTTTGAGCGTACACGCATCGAAGCTCTGCGTGAGGCAGTAGCGGGCTTGGTGAATGGCGTCCGGCACCGCAGGAGGTTTGCAGTGGAAACAGTAATTGGAATCGGAAGGGAAGAGTGTGACCGTGGTGGGATCATCCGCCATGCCAAGGAACGGGCACGTGTACGTGAATGGCGTGTTGTCAGAACCAGGTTTGGAGGAATTACCGCTAAGCGTCTTCATAAGTTGGTGATCCGGTTAATACAGTTGCATGTCCCTCTGGCACACAGGAAAAACGCGCCCCTAAAACAACATTTCTTTAATTATAAAGTAAATAGATTTCTCTTCGCACTTATACGATACCACAAACGCAACCCCGTGAAAAGCGGGTAGAACCTTAAATTTTTTTGAACATGCCGGGGTCAGGCGCGAATTTCAAGGAGAGCTGAAATGATGATCGACGTCAGCTTTCCCGCTTGATGGTGAAGGTGTCGAAGTCGCGCGCGACGGAGGTGTTCTCGAAAATTACCTGCGCCTCCGCCAGCACATCCTTCTCGCGGTAGCGGCGGCTGAGGTGGGTGAGCATCAATTTGCCGGTGCCGATGCTTTTGGCGAATTCAGCAGCCTGGCGGGCGGTGAGGTGCGCGAACTGCTTCGCCATGTCGCGCTCCTCCTCAAGGTAGGTGGATTCGATCACCAGCCCGTCCACCCCGCGCAGCAGGTCAACCAGGCTGTCGGTCTCGCCCAGGTCGCCGATGGCAGCCAGGCGGGTGCCGGGCCGGAACTCGCCGGTGACCATTTGCGGGGTGATCACACGCCCATCCTCGAGGGTGATCGCCTCGCCATTGACGAGTTTACCGCGCAGCGGTCCGTTGGGGATGCCGAGGGCTTCGGCCTTTTCCGCGAGGAAGGGCTGGCGCCCCTTCTCCTCGAAGAGATACCCGTAGCAGTCCGGTCCGCGGTGATTGACGGAAAAAGCGGTGATCGAGAAGTCCGGCGCGTCGAAGATCAGACCCGGTTTGATGGGGATGAGGGAAACCGGCATGGGCGGGCGCGCGCCGCGCAGCACGACGGAATAGATGAGATCGTTGATGCGATCGAGGGCGCTTGCGCCTCCGTAGATCTCGAGTTCGTCGATGCTCTCCCAGCGCATGAAGGTGGAGAGCAGACCGCCCAGCCCGAGGATATGATCGAGGTGACCGTGCGTGATGAGGATGCGGTTGAGGCGCTTGAAGCCGATGCCGGATTGCAGGATCTGGCGCTGGGTGCCTTCACCGCAATCCACCAGGAAGCGGTACTCGTCGTGCTGCACAAGGTAGGCGGGCAGGTTGCGTTTTGGAGAGGGAGCGGAGGCAGAGGTACCGAGGAAGATGATCTCGAACAATGGCGTGGTCCTTTCAGTGTGTCTTCCTATTTTACCCCAACTTGCCGCGCCGCCCCCATGCGGAAAATGGCACAGAGCTTGCAATGCAATAGGGACGGTTGGATTTTAACATGGCCTGCCGGGTGACTCACCCGGTGGAAAGGAAGGATCAAGATGGAATTTGAGAGCATCGTAATCAGGAAACCGGAAGACATCAATTTCATTCTCGGTCAGTCACATTTCATCAAGACAGTCGAGGATCTCCACGAAACGCTGGTTGGCGCTGTGCCGGGCATCAAGTTCGGGTTGGCGTTCTGCGAGGCTTCGGGCGCCTGCCTGATCCGCTCATCCGGCACCGACCAGCAGCTGGTGGAGCTGGCGCGTGAGAACGCCATGAACATCGGCGCGGGGCATAGCTTTATCATCCTGCTCGGCGAGGGGTTTTTCCCGATCAATGTGCTGAACGCCGTGAAGAACGTCCCTGAAGTGTGCGGCATCTTCTGCGCCACAGCCAACGCCACCGAAGTGGTCGTTTACGACAACAGGCGCGGGCGCGGGATCGTGGGCGTGGTGGAAGGCGAAGCGCCGAAGGGTTTTGAGAGCCCAGCGGATGTGCAGTGGCGCAAGGATTTTTTGCGTAAGATTGGATATAAGGCAGGGTAGGACCTACCCGCGCCTGGTGATAAGGAGCTGAAAATGAAAAAACTCATCCCGGTATTGATCGTGTTTAGCCTTGTGCTGACCGCCTGCGCGAATTTCCCGCTGGGCGGCGGCGATGAAGCCATCACTGACGCTGAAATGGCGACCCGTGTGGCGGAACTGCTGGCGACGATGACCACCCCCACGACGGAGATCGCGTTCCCGCCGACAGCAACAATGATGCCGCCAACCCCGCAGCCGACCGAGCCGCCAGCGGAGCCAACGCCTGTGCTCGCCACCGAGGAGCCGGCGGAGACCACTGAGCCGACGGACGACCCCGGCGAGGGTGATGAAACCCCCGAGGCAACGGAAGAACCCACCGCTGCGCCCACCGCAGATATGCCGGACACCGATCCGGCGCGTACGCTTGGCACACCCAGCGGCAGCGATCCCTTCGACAGCTACGAGAAGTGGACCTGGCCGACGGATTCTGATGATTTCATCGCGATCGCTTTCAAGGACGGATTCATGCAGATGACCGGTCTGACCACGATGGCAGGCTGGCGCTTGCCCATGATCTCGCAGCAGACCAACAGCTACATCGAGCTGACGGTCAACTCAGGCGCGTGCGCGGAGAAGGATTCCTACGGCATCATCTACCGCGTACCGGTGTTCAAGGAACCCACCCAGGGCTACCTGTACGAAGTGACCTGCGACGGCTACCTGCGCCTGTGGGAGTGGAACGGGAACATTCAACCCAAGGGCGAGGCGGATATCCTCATCAACTGGAAGGAATCGGAGGATGTGAACACCGGCGCCAACCAGGTCAACCGCCTGGGCGTGATGGCGGTGGGCAACCAGTTCACCATTTACATGAATGGCGTGCCGCAGGGAACCGTTTCTGACAGCAGTTTCAAGGCCGGCTTCTTCGGCGTGTTTGTGCGCTCGGTGACGACACCCCGCTACACGGTCAAGTTTGACGAGATGAAATTCTGGGAGAACCCGGCGCAGTAGCGCACACCCGGTGATGATCTGACGCGGAGTGCCATGGCGCTCCGCGTTTTTCTGTCCGCAGCGGTTGCAACCCCGGCTTTAGTGTAAAATCAAGCGGTGAGGAGAGAATGAGATGAAAAGTTATCGCAAAGAACTGGTGATGAATATCCCCTCAAGGCGCGGGTTTGTGAACATCACGCCGCAGGTGAACGCCTGCCTGCGCGAGAGCGGTATCACGGAGGGGTTGGTGCTGGTCAACCCGATGCACATCACAGCGTCCGTGTTCATCAACGATGATGAAAGCGGGCTGCACCGCGATTACGACGCCTGGCTGGAGAAGATCGCGCCGCACGAGCCGGTGTCACACTATCGCCACAATGATACCGGCGAGGACAACGCCGACGCGCACATCAAGCGCCAGATCATGGGGCGCGAGGTGGTGGTGGCGGTGACGAACGGGCGGCTGGACTTCGGCACGTGGGAGCAGATTTTCTACGGAGAATTCGACGGCAGGCGCTCAAAGCGCGTGCTGGTGAAGATCATTGGTGAGTGAACTTTCGCTCACGTTGAGTGAAGGTGTGGGATGAACAGGGTCTATTTCGGCGATAACCTGGCTGTGTTGCGCGATCTGCCTGACGAGAGCGCGGCGTTGATCTACATCGACCCGCCGTTTAACACGGGCAAAGCGCAGACGCGGAAAAGCCTGCGCACACTGCGCGCGGAAGAGGGCGACCGGGTGGGGTTCCAGGGAAAGCGCTACGAGACCATCAAGCTGGGTGAACTGGCGTACCAGGACATTTTCGATGACTTCCTGGCGTTCCTTGAGCCGCGCCTGGTGGAAGCACGCCGCGTACTGACAGCGAATGGCAGCCTGTATTTTCACATCGATTATCGCGAAGTGCATTACTGCAAGGTTCTGCTTGACCGGATCTTCGGCAGGTCGAGTTTCATCAACGAGATCATCTGGGCCTACGATTACGGCGCCCGCACAAAGCGAAAATGGCCGGCAAAACACGATAATATCCTGTGGTACGCCAAAGACCCCGCTGATTACACTTTCAATTACGAAGCCATCGAGCGCATTCCGTACATGGCGCCGGGGCTCGTAGGACCGGAGAAAGCGTCGCGCGGTAAACTGCCGACCGATACCTGGTGGCATACCATCGTCCCGACCAATGGGCGCGAGAAGACCGGCTACCCGACGCAAAAGCCGCTGGGGATCATGCGGCGCATCATCGCGGCCTCGTCAAACCCTGGCGACACGGTGCTGGATTTCTTCGCTGGCAGCGGCACCACCGGCGCGGCCTGCCTCGAGCTTGGGCGCGATTTCATCCTGGTGGATGACAACCCGCAGGCGCTGACAGTGATGAGGGAGAGGTTCAAGGAACGACAGGACATCGAGTGGATCGAAATACAATCCAAAACCGACTAAAAGGATAACGAGAACATGACGACCAGATACCCCATTCTCGAATTTGACGAAGACCGCACCTCGATCACGATGCCGGATCCGTTCAAGATCGGCGTCGGGACCAATATTCCCGCGCGCGGGGTTCTGTGTTTCTTCCAGGATGTGATCGAGCAATTGAAGAGCGAGGAAAAGCTGACCCACCTCGGCGACCTGCGTTCTGAGATCGGCAGGCACCCGGTGTACCGCTACAACGGTGAGAAGGAAGCGGTCACGGTCTTTCACCCGGGGGTCGGTGCTCCGCTGGCGGCGGCTTTCATGGAGGAGCTGATTGCGGTGGGCGTGACGAAGTATATCGTGTGCGGCGGCTGCGGCGTGCTGGACAAGAAGATCGACCCCGGCTACCCGGTGGTGCTCACTGCGGCGGTGCGGGACGAGGGCACGTCCTATCACTACATTCCCCCCTCGCGCGAGATTAAAGCGCACCCGCGCGGGGTGGAGGTGCTGGAAGAAACCTGCCGGGAATCGGGTGTTGAATACCGCCTGGGGAAGACCTGGACCACTGATGCCTTTTACCGTGAAACCCCGGGCAAACGCAAGATGAGGCTGGCGGAGGGCTGCGATGTGGTGGAGATGGAAGCGGCGACATTCTTCGCGGTCGCGCAGTTCCGAGAAGTCAAATTGGGGCAGATCGTGTACGGCGGCGACCTGGTGCACCCGGACGGCTGGGATCTGCGGGGCTGGCCGGGGCGGGGCGACTCGCGCCGGATGATGTTCGAGCTGGCAGTGAAAGCGGTGCTGAAGCTGTAAGTTTCTTTCTAAGCAAACAGTCTATTGGGGATTCAGCGAGCGGTGGATGATACTCAACGCGCGCACCTGCTCGGCTGCGTGGTAAGAGGAGCGCACCAGGGGGGCGCTTTCGACCCACTTGAAACCGATCTCGAGACCGTACGTTTTGAGTTCGGCAAACTCTTCCGGTGTGTAGTAGCGTTCGATGGGTAGGTGGCGGCGGCTGGGCTGCAGGTATTGCCCGATCGTCAGAATATCCACGTCCCAAGCGCGCAGGTCGCGCATCACGGCTTTTACCTCGTCGATCGTCTCACCCAAACCCAGCATGATGCCGGACTTGGTCAGCGTTTCGGGGTCGAGCTTCTTGGCGTTGCGCAGCACCGCTTCAGACCATTCGTAATGATCCTGCGGCTGAACTTTTTTGAACAATGACGGAACGGTTTCAACATTGTGGTTGAGGATCTCGGGGCGGGCATCCATCACGATCTTCAGTGCGTCAATGCTGCCCTTGAAGTCAGGGATCAACACCTCTACCGAGCAGGCCGGCTGCAATTCGCGAATGCGGCGGATCACAGCGGCAAAGATCGGCGCACCGCCGTCTTCGCGTTCGTCGCGGTTGACCGAAGTGATGACAGCGTGTTTCAACCCCATGGTCTGAACTGCGTGGGCAACGCGCTCCGGCTCCTCCCAGTCAATCGGATCCGGTTTTCCGTGCTTGATATCGCAAAACCGGCAGGCGCGGGTGCAGATGTCGCCGAGAATGAGGAAAGTAGCCGTGCCGCTGCCCCAGCACTCTCCAACGTTCGGGCAGCCGGCTTCCTGGCAGACAGTGTGCAGGGAGGAGTCGTGCATGAGATGCTGAAGATGCTCGTAGTTATCGCCGTGCGGAACACTGACCTTGATCCACTCAGGCCGGCGTTTAGGTTTGGTGTTATAGGTTTGCGGATCGACGCGATCACGGGTGGGTTCAGATGGCATATTGACTCCTCGGGGCTATTATACCCGCTCTAAGGAGTCGAAATGGAGGATGAGGTGAAGCGGGAAGAGCAGGTTTTTATTCCGAGAGGAGTTTGTACCCCAGCCGGTCGACATTTTTGATGATGCCTTTTCCGCCATCTGCCGCGTCGAATTCCTGGCGCAAAAGGTAGATCAGGTATTTTAATCGGTTGCGAACACCGGCACCGGTTTCTCCCCAAATCTCTGTGGTGATGTCATCGTAGGAAACAACCCTGGGTGCGCTTTTGGCGAGGATCAACATCACTTCGAACATTTTACCGGTCAATTGAATTCGATGACCGCGATAGAAAGCCTCCTGTGTATCCAGATCGAGCACCATCTCGATGGCGGGAAACACCATCCGCTTGATCTCCTTCACTTCGCCGGTGCGGCGTAAGAGAGCCTGTGAGCGGGCGATCACTTCGGCATTGTTAAAGGGTTTGGTCACATAGTCGTCGACACCCATTTTGAGCGCCCTGACGATGTGCTCGGATTGCCCAAGGGCGGAGATCACAATCACCGGGGCTTCCGTTACTTGACGCAGGCGTTCAAAAGTTGCCCAGCCATCCATATCCGGCATCATTAGGTCAAGGAGGATAAGCGCGGGTTGCACGGTTTCCAGTTTCTCCAGCGCTTCCGGTCCACTCACTGCTCCCGCAACATTAAATCCTTCCCGCTGAAAGATCAACTTCAACAGGGTTACGGTATCCGGTTCATCGTCAATGATCAGTACCCTGGCGCGATCTTCATCGCGCACGGTATCCAGGTCTATGCCCGTTTCAATGTTGTCTTTATCCATAATCCCCTCCACGACTTTAATGCCACAGTTAATTTGAGTTCACAGTGATCTGCATCCCCCGGTTGGCAATGTGGTTTCTGATTGCACTAATTATACATAATCACGGTAATTTTATACAGGTGGATTCTGTCCATTAGAACACAATCGATAGCCGAGGCGATCAATATTTTCGAAAACCTCGACTGAGGGATCGACCGCCATGAATTCCTTGCGCAAGAGATATACGAGATATTTTAAACGGTTGCGAACCGCCGGCGTATTCTCGCCCCAGACCTTCATTGTTAAATCCTGGTAGTTGACAACCCTGGGTGCGTTGCGGACGAGCAGTGCAAGCACGTCGAACATCTTTCCGGTCAGATGAATGCGGGTATTCTGGTAGATAACCTCATAAGTGTCCATGTCCAGGCTGAGCCCGATCTCGGGGAAAGAAAATACGTGATTGGGGCTAAATCTTTCAGCCCTGCGGAGAACTGCCTGCGCCCGCGCAAGGAGAACCGACTCGTCAAAGGGCTTTACCAGGTAATCATCTGCGCCTGCCTGAAGGAGGTGGATAATCACTTTTTTGTCATCAATGGCGGAGATGATCATGACAGGTACATTCATTTCAACGCGGATTGCCTTGAGTGTGTCTTCACCGTCCATTTCCGGCATCAGTAGATCAAGAATCACCAGCGAGGGGTGGATATCAACCAGTTTTTTAAGCCCTTCCTGTCCACTGGTTGCACCGGATACGTTGTAGCCGTTTTCCATGAATATTCGTTTGATCAAATTAACGCTTGCCGGGTCATCATCGATCACAAGCACGCGTTTTTGGGTTAATTGCAGTTGCGCATCAAGATCGATTCCCGTTTTCATGCCAACAGGTGACAAAGTAGTGGTTTGCTTAGTGATTTCTTGCATTCATGCTCCAGACATTATCGTCGACGTAAGGGTCTCAAGATCAGTGCTCGATTACTGTTGGTTCAATACTGGTTAGTTAATAAATATATTCAGGTAAATCATTATATCAAAAGAAGCGCTTTTTCTGACAATTTGTTAACAGGCTGTAAAATGAAGGGGCTAACTCGTGTTATACTCCCGAGGAGGAAAATCCTTTATGCTGATCTTGGTAGCTACTCCAATTGGAAACCTGGGGGACATTTCGCAGCGCGCGCTCGCGGCACTGGAGGCGGCGGATGTGGTGGTCAGCGAGGATACCCGGAAGACTGGGTTCCTGCTCAATCACTTCGAGATCAAAAAACCGCAGATCTCCTTCCGGGAGGATAACGAAGACAGGGCTCTGCCAAAGGTGATGGAATTCCTTGAGCTCGGGAAGAACGTTGCGCTAGTCACTGATGCTGGAACCCCGGCGATCTCAGACCCCGGTTTTACACTGGTTCGCAGCGCCCTCGCGAACGACATTCCTATCACTGCCATTCCCGGTCCGACCGCGCTGATCATGGCGCTAGTACTATCGGGGTTGCCCGTGCATAGTTTCACTTTTCGCGGATTTCCACCGCGTAAAAGCGGCGCCCGTAAACGCTGGCTTGAGATCGATGGTATGTCGCCGCACACGTTGATATTTTATGAAAGCCCTTACAGGATAATGGCATTTCTGGAAGACGCGCTCGAAGTCTTTGGCGATCGTAAATGCGCCGTTGCCAATGACCTGACGAAAAAATTCGAAACCATTTATCGCGGTTCGATCAGTTCGGTTATGGTAGAGCTGAAGAAGGAACCATTGCGCGGTGAATATTCGGTCGTAATTGCCGGAGCAGAAGCCTAGTCCTGCTTTTATTCCCCAACAATCTTGAATTTTGTGTGAGTGTCGAAGTAATCTTCATTCTCGGCATTCTTTAACCAGTTGACCACTATGTAGGTAACGGGGGTCATGATGACTTCAACGAATGTCTTGAAGATGTAATTGGTTACTGCAAGAACCCAGAAGAGACTCCAGGGAAAAACACCGGTGAGGCAGGCGATACCAACGAACACAAACGAGTCAACGCCTTCTCCGACGAGGGTGCTGGAGATCGTGCGCAGCCATAACCATTTGCCGCGGGTTGCGACCTTCATCTTTGCCAGCACTACAGAGTTCATGAACTCACCCGCCAGGTAGGCGACAAGGCTTGCTAACACGATCCCGCCTGAAGTGAGGCCGCCCAGGATGGCATCGTAAGCGGGCTGACCGGTCTGCTGCAGCCAGGTGGCTTCGCCGGGCATGAGACGCACCAGCCAAAGCACGAAAGCCGTGATGGCCAGACAGCCAAAACCTGTCCAGATAACGCGGCGGGAGCGGCGGAAACCGTAGACCTCGGTGAGGACATCGCCGAAGATGTAACTGATCGGAAAGAGGATAGTGCCGGCGTCGAAAGCGAGCGGTAAGGAGCCGATGGAAATTCCCCAATCCACGATCTTCGCCGAGGAGGCGATGTTGCTGACGATCAGGACGGTGATGAAAAGCGCCATGACAAGGTCAAGATAGCGGAAAGCACGGTTGGAAGCTGTGTTCATTACATACTCGGATATACTATTTATATTGTTGCGCCCTTAGTATAATCGAGGATCGACTTATCCGGAGAATTCATGCATCGGTTTTTTATACCCCCACAGGATATTCAAGATGGTGTCGCTCATCTGAGCGGAAATATCGCCAGGCAGATCGCCCGGGTGCTGCGTTTGAAGACGGGAGATCAATGCGTGGTGTTGGATAATCGCGGCAGCGAGTACATGGTTATTCTGGATGAAGTAAGTCCGGAAATCTGCAGAGCCCGGATCGTAGAAAAACGCGCGGCAGAGGAACCGGCAGTCCGGTTGTTGATGCTGCTGAGCCTGACACAACGCGAGAAGTTCGAGTGGATGCTGCAGAAGTGTACAGAAGTTGGCGCAGCGGGGTTTTTGCCGGTGATCAGCCAAAGATCGCTAATCCAGGATGAGGGGGAATTGCGAAATAAATACACCCGCTGGGAGGGCATTCTGCGGGAAGCGGCGGAACAGAGCGGACGGGGAGCCATTCCGGTACTGCTGCCGGCATTGAGGTTGGAAAAGGCTGTCCAGTCCGTGGGATCTGATTACGCGCTACGACTCATTCCCTGGGAAGAGGAGAAACAGGTGAGCCTGAAATCCCTGCTAAGTGGGCGGAAAAACCAACCGGTGGCGGTGCTGATCGGACCGGAAGGCGGGTTTGCTGTAGAGGAAGTGCCTTGCGCAGTGGAAGCAGGGTTTCAACCCGTAACGCTTGGCAGGCGCATCCTGCGCATGGAAACCGCGGCAGTTGTCAGCGCAGCGTTGATACTGCATGAACTCGAGTGAATTAAGCCAGGCGTTTTCGCAGCAGGTTTTTTAATCCATTTCCGATGAAGGCAGCTCTGCCGAGCGCATAGCCTTGATGATCCAGCACGATGAGATATTTTTGATCGGGCAGGCTGCCGGTGGGAGTATGATCCAGGCTTTTCCCCTGAACCCATTCTGCACTCTCAAGCTCATTGAGCCGGATCATTCCACGTGTGCAATAGGGTCCGAAGCGGCTGACCCAGGATTGCGAGGGTAAAAAGCCGTCAGGGGTTTGTTCGCCCAACAAAATGCCCGCAGCCTGGACCGGTAGACCGGCGAAGCGTTCCAGCAGGATTACAGGGAAAATGAAAACCTTGTCGAAGTGGCGCACAAGCGTCCTGTGATTCGCAATCAGGTCCTCCGCCAGATCATACCCGTATAGTTCTGTGAAGGTTTGACAAAATTCGCTTTCGTCTTGGCGTGAAAGGACCTGGTAGTTGACTGCTTCAAGCGGACGGAATGGTGGTTCAGATTCCGATCCCGGTGTGACGTCAATTTTGCGCAGGTGGCAGGCGAAGAAACCGGCGGTTTGGTAGCGGTGAGGCCATAACCGGATGCTCTTTTCCACATCATCCACGAAGACCTGGTCTTTATAACGCGATAGACCTGGAGTGGGCGTGGGCAGCGTGCGATGTGTCTCGCTCACCTCGATCTTTCCTGCAAATTCGCGCAGGACGGCGTCGATGACCACTTCGTCTTCTTCCGGAAGAAGGGTGCAGGTGGAGTACACCACCTCACCTCCAACGCGCAGCGCGCGAATGGCGCTGGATAGCATGGCGCGTTGTCGACGGGACAACTGGAGGCTTTCTTTCTCACTGACCGATCGGCTGGGGTGAGACTCAGCCGTGCGTAAACCCTGCATGCTGCAAGGGGCGTCCAGCAAGATCCTGTCAAATGTGTCCGGGAACCATTCGCCGTACCTTTCAGCGGGAAAGCGTGTGACCGCGTAGTTCACCGCGCCCCAGTTCTGCAGCACTGAGCGCAGCGCCTGAATGCGGCTTTGGCTTGAATCATTGGCGATGACCAGCCCCTGATCACCACTGCGGCTGATGAGGTGAGTGGTTTTTCCGCCCGGCGAAGCAGCCATGTCGAGGATCAAATCCGAAGTGTGCGGTGGGGTGAACAATTCAGCGGGCAGCATTGAAGCGACCTCCTGGATGTAATACATCCCGAGGTGATGCTCCAATGCGGCGCTGACATCAGAAACCGCGGCGTTCAACACGCGAAAGCCTGTGGGGCAGAAATCGACCGGGGCAAGCTCCCAGCGGTATTTTTGACCCAGATGCTGAGCAAAACCGGTGGAAGTCTTAAGTGGGTTGATACGGATCGCGGGTGGTAAATCATGTTGTATTTCGTTGAGCAGCAGGTCGTATTCCTGCGGTGACAGAAGATCGCGATAATTCGCGGCTTCGACCACCGGGTCAACGCGCGGCGGCGAGGATTGCTGTGATTTTTTCTGTTTGCGCTTCATGCGGTTACCCGGATGCTCAATGTGAGATCCAAAGAAAATTTTAACATTTCCATATGCCATGACTGCCCGGAGTGCGAGGTGTTAACCCGGCGGTGATCCTCATCGAGCAGGGAATGGCGCATTGACGGGCAGCTTTGCGCGGCTTTTTCGATCGGGTTGATGACAGGCAAATATACTCTGATCATGGCCGTATCATTTCCGGATCAGGAAGGCAAGCTCACCGGGAAACTCAACGCGGGTGATCTGCCATGATTGATCTTTTGTGAGGTCACGGAAGTGTTGTTCATAAAATTGGACCATTCCCTTTGATCTTCCACCGAGTGATCGGGCAGGAAATGAGACCAGTACATTCGGAGCGGCGATACCGGCGAGGATTGTTCGACCGGCATTCTTGTCCAGTTGTTCGAGGCAGGGGATGGTCTTGAGCACGAACGCCACTTCCGCTTCGACTTGCGGTACGGACCGCGTCACGTCTGCAACAAGCGCGGAGCCGGAGATGCCAAAGTGGTGGAAGAACGCGTTGAGGAATTCCACCATGTCGCTGTAAATGTCACAGGCTGTATAAGTGAACCCCGGCTTGAGCGGCATCCATGGAATACACAGAGGATTGAGCCCGCTGGCGATGTCGAGCACCGATCCAACCTGCCCCAGTTCATCGAGGCACTCGTGAAAGAAACGCGGCAGAATATTCACCCGTTCACGGGTCGAAGCGTGCGCCGGTAGGACACGCTCGATGAAGGCTTTTACCATCGGGTGATCCGGGTCAGTTGGCAGGTATGTTAGTTCTTCACACCAGGCTTTATAGGGCAGCGCTTTCTCTTGATAGGCGTTGCCCACCTGATGCAACTTGTTGCGTACGGCTTTTACTGCCTCCCGCTGATTCGTGCGCTTTGCCAGTTCGATGATTAGCAGGTCTTTGATCAGCTGTGGGGAAATGTATCGATATTTTTCATTCTGCTGCACCTGCTGCAAGAGTTCATCAAGTAGTTGTGCGTCAGGCATGGGGAACCTGTTTGCGGATGTGTTCGGTCAATTGAACCATAAAACGCAGGTTGTGAAGGGTAGCAAGGCGCATGAACAGGGGATCACCCTGCTTGAAGAGATGATGGAGGTAGCCGAGCGAATAACGGCTGCATAAAGGACAATCGCAGAATTCGCTCACCGGAGCACTGCTGCGGATATTGCGTTCGTTATCGGCATAGACGAAGGAAAACCAGTCGTCGGTTAACCCCGAGTCTTCGGATTCAGAGGAATCATTAAATTTATAAAGCCGGCCATGGCGGGCGTCACGGGTGGGCATGGCGCTGTCAAAGAGGTCGTAGCCGAGCTGATAAGCGCGCAGCACGTTTTCAGGATGCCCGATGCCGAGGGCGTGCATGGGAAACTCGAGCGGGATCACCTCACGGGAATAACCGATGATATCCGTCAGCAGCTGGTTATCCTTATCCAGCGGCCAGCCGCCGAAACCAAATCCGTCGAAGCCGATATCCAAAAGCGCTTCCGCGCAGCGTTGACGCAAATCTTTATAACCACCACCCTGGATGACGGCGAAAATGAATGGGCGTTCTCCTGGAGGAATCTTTTTCTGTTCCAGTAATTTGTTGTATTCTTTCTTGCTCTGCCGCGCCCATGTGATGGTGCGGTCAACGGCGATCCGCTGCGCGTCGTATCCTTCATCCACGTGCGTGCAGTCATCCAGGCAAATGATGATGTCGGAGCCAAAACCGAGCTGAATCTGGACCACTTTCTCCGGTGTGAACTGGTACTTGCGCCTGCTGCCTTCAGGGTAGAAAGTGATGCCTTTGGAATGGATCTGTCCGTACTTTGAATTCTGACGGATGAGCGAATATGCCTGGAACCCTCCTGAATCGGTTGTGATCGTTTTATTCCACCCGGTCATCTGATGCAAACCACCAAGCGCCTGGATGGTTGAAGAGCCGGGTTTTTGCGAGAGGTGGAAAGTGTTCATCACGAGCGCGTCGACACCGCATCTTTCCAGATCAGCGGCGTCGACAGTGCGAACCACACCCCAGGTAGCATCCGGTAGAAACGCTGGCAGGGGAAGGTTGCCATTACGCAAGGCGAGGTTTTGAGCTCTCATAACCTTGACCAGTAAAGTTTCATGGATATTCTCAATTTCATGCCTTTATTATAAGGGATGGCGGATGTGTCGGATAAACAGGTCTTTTGAGTTTGAAACATCCACAGCCCGTGAAAGCTTAAATACAACTTTTCCCCACTTGTCCATGAGGATAAATCCAGTGAAAAAGCTTTCTGTATTGGTGACGAGTTTAGACTGTGTTCTTATTGCGCGTACGTGTTGAAGACTTTGTCCCAGATGGGTGAACTCACACCGAAACGTTTATTGGGTGTTTTGTAGTGGTGCTGCATATGGTAACGTTTGATGAACTTTAGGTATCCACTGCGCATCGGGAAGTGATGGGTGGCGTAGTGGGTGAGATCATAGATCAGATAACCGATTATAAAGCCGGAGAAAACGGGTGAGACCCACTGGGGAGCCTGGAATAGCAAGGCAAAGATCACATGGAAGAGACCGAAGAAAATGGCTGCCAGGGGGATGGAGACCACGGGCGGCATCACCAGGCGCGTTTTCATTTGGGGTTGGGCGTGGTGAACCCCATGGAAAAGGAACACAATGCGCTCGGCTTTTTGACCTTTCACCGGCATGTGAAACAGAAAGCGGTGCAGCAGGTACTCTGAGATCGTCCACAGGAAAAGCCCGAGTAGAAAACCGAGCGGGATGGAAGCCGGAAAACCGCCGGCAGGGGCTTGCACGATAGCGCGGATGAGGAAAAACAGCGCAATCGGCAGCCAAATGACCACAACAGCAACAGGACTGATGTGTGAAAAAAATTCGAGGAAATCGGATTTGAATAATCGGATTGGGACATCGCTATGATCGGTTGGTAAATGAGCCATGCGGTACCTCCACTGGTAAAGAATGCTTTATGTTTGTTGTTGACCCGGACTTAATCTAATTATATGCGACTCCAGGTTTCCAGGGTAATATTCCAGCAATTGTTTGTCGGCGTGATAGCGATACTCCCCGTCAGAAATTTGGATATTCATCCCGAAAGGATATTGAATACTCGGAATGTAGAGGATAGTGGGGGAGGATGTTGATTCCACCTTTCCTTTGAAAGTGTACTCAAAGACTTTTGATACGTATTCAAATGATAGACTCTGCGGCACCCCGGCTGTGGCAATTGGATATGGTCTGATAACTGCTTCGAGCGCTCTGCCGCCGGAATTAATGTCAAGATGGTCAACTCTCTGATCGGGACTATAGATGGAGAGGTCCTCATCATTCCAGCGGTCGCCATGCGCATTGATGTTATCAGCGGTGTAATTCCACAATGTGCAATTGAGGAGGTTCTCCTCGATCGGGCGCATGCTGCGGTCCATGGCTTTTGCCTGGAGGTAAAAATCCCCGTCTATATAGGCCTGTCTGTTATGCATATCGTAGGGGATGCCGATCTCTCCGATCAACACCGGCACATTCCCCAGTTTTTGACGGGCTTCCTCTTTTAATTCTGCCAGTTGATTGGCGTAGGAACGCTTGATATTGCGTTTTCCAATTACAGGCGAACGCCGGCGGGCGTGAGATCCCAGCGCGGGGAATAACCGTTTTGTAATCAGGGTAATCCCATCGTACCAGTGCGGCGCGTAAACGATCTTGTGTCGCGGTGCTTCCCGCCAGGCTGGTGAAGGGTCGTCAACTTCGTTTTCCATGAAGATCAGTGCGCCGGGAGCGACCGAGTGTATGGTTTCGGCAAATTTTTGCGTGAAGGGAAGGAGATGATCGCGGGAATAATCAGCCGTGCGATTCCCTGCCTTGGCAAAGTGATCCGGACGCAGCAGGCGTGGAACCCCACTCTCATCCAAGTCCCAAACGCCGTTCTCCCGCCACACACAGTTTCTATCGGGCAGCCAGGCTCTCTCTCCGCCCGGGTCAATAAACAAGTGTTTTTTGACTTGCAAGCTGAGGAGGTTATAAGGATAAACGGGGACGCGTTGGGCGTAACCCGCAGCGAGTTGGATCGCTTGCCAGGGTGTAGGTGTAATGCCCATTTTCCAGGTTTCAACGTTGCCGCGCAAATCTTTCACACCCACAAAGCCTTTTTGCGGTTCGTTGAACACGTCATAACCGATCACGCAATCCAGATCTGCCAGTCGTTCAGCTACTTTGCGAACGGCAGCCAGGTAGTGCGATTGCAGGTAATCCTGTACCGGCACTCCATCGACGAGGGTGGCTGGTGCAAACACGTTACCTGCAAAAAAGAGCGTGAACATTGTGGCAGCCGCGAGTTTTGTGGCGTTGGTAGGCCAGATCATACGCGGGAAGGGATCGCCATGAGTCTGGTGAACGATGGCAGCGGCTGTGGATTTAAATTTCGTGATATCCAGCCCGACAGTCTCGAAGGTCCAGCCGGGCGCGCCATCACCACCGCTGAAGCGGGACCACACATCCTGATGTGGATCGATGAATACCATGAACCCGTGTTCACCCGCTTTGCGCACGACTTTGTATAGATAATCCAGGTATTCTGTGTCGAGAATTCCGGGACCGGCGTGCTCAATAGCCTCCCAGGTGACGAGGAAACGCAGGGTGTTAAATCCCCAGGCGCGAAGGCGGCTGTAGTGCTCATCCGCGTCTTCGAGCAAGAAAGGACGCCCCACGAAAGAGACATCGCGGTGATTGAAAAATCCCTCTGAGCGATAGGTGGAACCATCGGGTGTGAAAGGTACCTTGCTGCTGCCACCCAGGTTCACCCCGCGCAGCATCAGTACGCGGTTATGTTCGTCGATGAAACTACTACCCGCGATCTGTATCATAATTGAATCTCCATTGATATACTCTCTGTGATTTTTTATGATTAATTCTATACTGATTTAGCTTTATCTCAACCAAAAAGAAAACAGGCAGCTCTGTACCAATATGGGGCTGCCTGTTGTAAGTCTATTAACTATTTTCCGTTCAATCACGCGGCGGGTAGCCGGTGATATCGCGGATCTCATCGTAGAGGGGTTTGAGGCGTTTGTACATCTTGAGGTAAACCCGCTGATACAAATCGTTGTAAATCTGGTGGTTTTCCGAGATTGGCTCGAAAGTTTGACCTTTGCGGGTCATTTCCTTAACTGCTGTCGTGAAATTCGGGTGTAGCTTCAACCCGACTGCCAGGTCAATCGCAGCGCCCAATCCGCTGGTTTCGTAGATGTGCGGGTTGGTAGCAGGCAGACCGAAGATATCGGCTGTGAGCTGCATGGCGGCTTTGCTCTGGCTGCCGCCGCCGCTTACCCGTACCTCTTTGATGGGGACGCGGGTGTGCCGGCTGGTGCGTTCAGCACCTTCGCGCAGCCCGTACGCCAACCCTTCCAGGATGGAGCGGTAGAGGTGGGCGCGGGTGTGCACGTCGCCAAACCCGATGATCGCGCCTTTCGCTTCGGGTCCGGGCACTTTGAGACCGGGCGACCAGTAGGGCTGCAGTGTAAGGCCGAGCGAGCCGGGCGGAACTGCGTTCACCAGGTCGTCGAACAACTCTTCTGCGGGTACGTTGCGCTGCATTGCAAGGCGTTCCTCGTTCATCCCGAACTCGCGTTTGAACCAGGAGACCATCCAGAATCCGCGGTAGATTTGAATCTCAAGCGAATACCATCCGGGAACAGCCGCCGGGTAGGGTGGAATGAGCGGGATGACCTCAACATATTTGTTGAGCGTTGTGTTGACTGTGGCGGTGGTGCCATAAGAAAGGCATGGAATATCCGGCTCAAGACAGCCGGCGCCAATCACCTCGCAGGCTTTATCAGCCGCGGCGGCGATAAGAGGTAATCCTTCCGGTATACCGGTGGCTTCTGCTGCTTCAGCGGTGATTACCCCGATTTGTTCAGTGGGCTTGAAAAGGTCAGGTAGCATTTCCTGTTTAACAGGCACCGCTTGCCACTTCCAGTCGAACTTACCGCTCCATTCCTGTTTTTTATAGTCGAAGGGCAGATAGGCCACGGTGCAGCCGACTGAGTCGGCAAAGAGTCCGGTGAGTCGCAGGGTAAGATAACCGGAGAGGAGAAGGAATTTGTGTGTGCTATTCCAGATCTCCGGCTGATACTTTTGCAGCCAATTACACTCTGCCTCTGCCTGAAGGTAAGCGACGGTTTCCTTCATCCCGGCAACGGCGAACAGAAGGCCCCACAACCCGCCTACTGGTTTTACCCCCGGCGTGCGCCGCTGATCCAGCCAGTGGATGGCGGGACGAAGCGGCTTGCCTGCCTTGTCCACGTTAATCAATGTGGAGCGCTGGGTGGTAAGCGCAACCCCGGCGATGTTCTGCCGGTCCACGCCGGGCATTACCAGCACCTGCCGGCAAGCGTCGCAAAGCGCGTTCCAAAAGACCTCCGGGTCCTGCTCTGCGAGCCCGGGGGCGGTGGAATAATACGGTTCGATCGTCACCCTTGCCTTTGCCACCAGGTTCCCGCGCAGATCGAACACCAGCGCGCGCGTGGACTGCGTGCCGACATCAATTGCCAGTAAGTGCTCAGCGCTCATCTCATTCCTCCAAGTCTTTACTCCAGCGCATCTCCCGCTGATCGGGTGACATATCCAACCCGAGCGTGCCGCCGGGATTCATAATATTTTGCGGATCGAAGTGCTGCTTGAGGGCGCGGATCATGTCCATTTGCGGTGTTCCGATCTGTCCCTCCAGCCAGGGCGCAGTTTGCTTGCCGACACCATGGTGATGGCTGATCGCGGCACCGCTTTGCTGAATAGCAGCCAGGATCCCATATTGCAGGTCGAGGTACTCCTTTATTGTAGCCATTTTTCCGATGAAGATGAAATAGAGGTTGCCGCCCTGGGGGTAGGCGTGGGAAATATGGGTCATGCAGATGGTATCGGGGCGGCTCTTCACAAAACCGCGCACTTTGGCGTGCACTTCCTCCATCTGCGACCAGGTGACCGCGCATTCGAGTGTGTCCAGCAGGATGCCGAAATCTTCGAGGTCTTCGCGCATGTAGGGGTCGCGGAAGCGCCCCTTTTCCCAATTTTGCGTAACCG
The DNA here is from genome assembly GCA_040772785.1 of Anaerolineaceae bacterium. GTDB lineage: Bacteria > Chloroflexota > Anaerolineae > Anaerolineales > Anaerolineaceae > UBA6107. Next base: position 157,071 of record JAXGXM010000004.1, read on the forward strand.
GGGCGATACTCAGGTTGAAAGCGCCATGCTTGCGGCAGATCTGGCGGATTTTTCGGTTCACGTTCCGCGCGTACCCCCGCTCACCGTCGGTCAGACCGAGGAGGAGACACTTTTGCATCGGCTGGTAACCAGTCAGCTTGAGGAAACTATCAGCTGGTGTGCCTTCGATATGATAAAGCTTCATTGCCACATCCGTCTCTTCGGGATCGGAGAGCCGGAAGACCGACGGGTAGCCGCATTCGCATTGCATGATCTCGCGGCAGGCGTCCATTGCATCCTGCCAGGTTTTGAACATGTAGCTATAGCGGCGGCGGTTGTTAGGCATCCAACGGAATACCTTAAGCGTGACATTCACCAGTACGCCAAAGGTGCCTTCGCTGCCCATCATGATCTGGTCGAAATCAGGTCCGTTTGCACTGCGCGGGTGCGGGCAGGTTTTGAACGTGCCGCGCGGGGTGGCGTACTCCTGCGCGATGACGATATCTTCGATCTTGCCATAATAGGTTGAGTTCTGCCCGGCGCCGCGGGTGACCACCCAGCCGCCGACGCTGGAATATTCGAACGATTGTGGAAAATGACCGCAGGTGTAACGGCGTTGCGCGCCCAGCCGTTCCGGTGCGTTATTGAGCACTTCCTCCAGCTGCGGACCGGTCATCCCGGCCTCCACGGTGATCGTCTGGTCTGTCTCATTGAACGAGACAACCTGATTCATGTGCCTGCTCATATCCAACGTGACGCCGCCTTTGACCGCTTCCTTGCCCCGGGTCACAGTGGATCCGCCGCCATGAATGTAGAGGGCAATGTTGTTTTGATCGCAATAATCAACGATCTGCTGGATCTCCTCGCCGGAGCGCGGTGCAATCACCAGGTCGGGCAAATTTTCGACGATGTGTTTCCGCAGGCGCAGCGCATCGATCATGCCGTAGCCGTAAGAGCCTTTGATGCGGGTGTACACGTCGGTGCTGATGTTTTCCTCACCGCAGATCGCGGTCAGCGTCTGTATGTGTTGGGGGTCAAGCGTGACCGGCGCATCAATGTCCACGCGACCCAACCCCAGGTCCAATGGATGTTTCAGTTGTTCCTCCGTGAGATCAAAGGTATCCATGATCAGCCGAACCAGGCCGCTGTTCGGGTGTTTGAAGGCTGCCGGATCGCCCCATTTGAACAGGGATCGCCAGGTACCGGTAGGTGTGGGGTCTGAGTACCAGTTGGGAATCACTTTTTTTCTTGAAGCCATTGTTCCTCCTTGTATTAGAAACCGGTTGGGGAAGGGCTGTATGCCTTCGCGTAGATATCAAAGTACCTGTCCTGTTCCGCCTGCCAGCGCGCATCATTCCACCCTAGTGGGGATTGAACCAGCGAGCGTATCTTTTCCATATCCGCGCGGGCGCCATCCGGCAGGAGCAATCCCAGGCGAACGCGCCGCAGCAGCAGATCATCCAGATGTTCGACCGCGCCCGTTGAGGCTGCCCAGCGCAGCTCAGCCCAGATGTTGGGGAGGTTGTGGATGGGTTGCAGTTCTGCGGTATCAACGCCGGCGAACATTTGCCCGGTTTCTACTCCGTATCGCCCCAAAAGATAACGGTACCGGGTCTCGCTGATCCCGGCAGGGAACGCTCCGTTTGGTTGAGGGGCAAAATAGCGTTTGCGCCTGGACAGGTTCGCAGGGTGTGGCAGGTTGGGCATCGCGTGGCGCAGCGCCTGTTCTCCCATCAGGCGGAAAGTTGTGTACTTGCCGCCGGTGATCGTGATAAGCCCGTTTTCCTCCCACACCACGTGCGCGCGGGACTCCTTTGAGGGGTCAGCCAGACCGGTATTGATCACCGGGCGCAACCCGGAGAATGAGGATAGAATATCCGTCTCTTCAAGTTTGAGGGTGGGAAAGGTAGACCTGGCGGCTTCGAGGATGTAGTCGATCTCCTGCGGTGTTGTGAAGGGTTCGACCTGCGCCAGCGGGTAGGTGTGGTCAAGATCGGTTGTGCCGACTATCGTCACGCCTTCCCAGGGGATGGCAAACATGGCACGGTGATCAACCGGGTGCTGGAGAGTGACTGCCTGCTGCAGGTTCAGTCGTTCGCGTGAAAAGATGAGGTGCGACCCGCGCAGTTTTCTCAGGCGCGCAGGTGCATCCACTTTGGCGCGCAGGTCATCGCTCCATGGACCGGTGGCATTGATTACCACCCGGGCCTGCACTTCGCGTTCGCCCAGTCCGGCGGAAGAACGATCGGAGATCACCGCGCCGCGCACGACGCCGTTCGCATCTTTCAGCAGACGGATGGCCGGCGTGTAATTGAGGGCAACGCCACCCGCGGCAACCGCTTCGCTCAGGAGGCGCAAGACCACGCGCGAGTCGTCCATGGCAGCGTCGTAATACAGGTAACCACTGTTCAAATTCTCAGAACTCAGTTCAGGGCTTCTCTGCAGGATTTCCTCCCGGGTCAGGTGGGAGTGTTTCCACTTGGGTGCAAGCAGGTCGTAGATTATGACGCCAATTCCATACTGGCGCGCGACGGCGGCATCCTGCGGGCAGGGCATGATAAAACCCAGGGGAGTAACAAGGTCGCGGGCTTCCTTGAGAAGCCATTCCCGTTCGTGCACGGATTCGCGGGTCACCTTAAATTGCTTATTGCGCAGATAGCGGAATCCGCCGTGGATTAGCTTTGAGGACCTGCTTGAAGTGCCGGACGAGAAATCCGCGGCTTCGACGAGGAGCGTCTTGTATCCTTCCTGCACGGAACGGCGCAGGATACCCGCGGCGGTGATGCCACCACCGATGATCAGGATATCCCACTCGCTGTCCAGTTGATCCCAGGCTTGCTGTCGCCAATTATTTTTCCACATTTAGGCCTCCTTGTTAACTCAAGCTCTTCTATTCAAAGCGGTCTTCCAAAGCACCATGCTCTCGCGCATCACGCTGCGTGTCACATCTTCAGCCATAAAGATGTCGTTTGACAGGGCAGCTGAGAGCAATTTCTTGTAAAACGAACGTGAATGATCCCTCGCTTGGCTATCTTCGAAATAGATCAGTCCCATTGATTGGTACAGGTCGGTAAACCCGTTGAAGATCAGCGTGAACACCGGGTTGCCTGAAAGGATGGTAAGGCGGTAATGGAGTTCATAATCTACACGGGTGAAATCAGTTTTAGTGTCGGGGAGACTCTGGATCGATTCAAGCAGCCGTATGACGTCGGCGGGGGAATTCTGGATCGCCATGCGGGTGTATTCCGGCGCCAGCAGAAGCCGGATATGCAGCAGGTTGGAAACGAAATCGGGCGGCAGGTGTTGTTGCAAACGGGCGATCGCGGAAAGGATGAGCAAGTTCCCCTCCTTCCAGTAATCGCGCACGCGGGTGGCGCGACCGTGTCGAATCTCAAGCCAGCCGTCGCGTTGGAGCCGTTGAAGCGCTTCGCGCAGGGTGGGGCGGGTAACGCCGAGCCTTTCTGACAGTTCGCGCTCGGGGGGAAGCTGGGTATTAATTGGGAACGTATTATCGAGAATTGCCTCAACCAGGCGGGTTTCAGCGTATTCGGCCGGTTTCTGCGGTGTAATCCAATTGGTCATATTTTGCATCCTGTGAGATGTATTGGTAAGAGGTCATACCACTCAATACTATAATAGCAACTTTTCCAGATAATTCAAGTGTTTTTTGCGGTTTTATCCACAGATATACACGCAATTGACCAAAGATATGGGGGCTGTTACTTGGAAACCCCCCTTATATACCGATGATATTTCCTAAAGAAAAGTAGCCAGGAAAACCCGGAAAGACTCTATAATTAATTTATGCTGGAAAAAAAGAGCAAGTCAGTTGTCTGGATCAGCAGGATCCTCATAGCGGCGGTGACTGTGATGAATGTGCAGGCGGCGTTTCAATTCATGCTCACTCCGCAGAATTACGCTTATGGATTCGAGATGACCGGAGCCGCAGGGGAGGCGATGCTGCGGGGGATGGGGGTGCTCTTCCTGATGTGGAATATCCCCTATATGTTCGCCGCCTATCACCCGGTGCGTCACTTTATCTCGGTGGTCGAAGCGGTGATCATGCAGTTTATCGGTGTGACTGGTGAAACATTGATCCTGCTGGGAATGCCTGAAGGCCACCCGCTGATTGAAGCAAGTGTAAAGCGCTTTATCATTTTTGATGGCTCAGGGCTGGTTTTTCTGGCGGTCGCACTGCTGCTGGTGCTCTCCACGCGAGTTCGTAGTAAACGCTAAAATCATTCAGCCATATTATTTGAAAATTTCCTCAATCGCCGGGTTGATGAGGTCCCAATTGGGGATCAGCACCTGCGCGCCCTGATCGGTCACCCATGGGGTCACCCAGTTGCGGTCGAGGGTTTGCGCTTCAAAGCCGAATACGGCGGAGAACGCCATACCGTAAAGCAAGCGCGGCCATGCGTAAAAGGGGATGTTGGTATCGAGCGCCTGGATCGTCGCTGTCATCACCGCGGGAATGCGCAGCCATTTCGCCGGGTTCAGCATGGATTTGATCGCGGCTGAGATGAAGATCTGGGCGTGTTTCTGGCGCGAGAAATCATCGCTGCCGCTGCGGTCGCGCACAAAAGCGAGCGCCTGGGTGCCGTCCAGCTCGTGGGTTCCCGCCGCGAACATGGCGGTGGGTTCCTCGAGCGTAACCGTGATCCCACCCATGGCGTCGACGATTTTGATTATGCCGTCAAACTTGATTCGAATGACATACGGGACATTGATACCAAAGTTGGCTTCCACCACTCCTGCGGCAGCGTCAAGCCCGGTGCCGGGTTCGCTAAGTTCGGCAAAGTAATGCGCGGTGTTGATGCGGTTTTCGCCAACCCCGGGGATGGTCACCCACAGGTCGCGGGGGATAGAGAAAAGCGTCATTTGCGGCATAAAAGGCGGCATCGTGGCGAGGATCATGGTGTCGCTGCGACCGGCGTTTGAACCTTCGGGTACGCGGTCGATGCCGATAACGAGCAGGTTTGTGCGCATAGGCGTAAAGAAAAGGAAAAACACGAGAAGTATGAGGAACCCGGTGCGGATGGGGTGTCTCCTCCTGCGGCTTTCCGGTTTTTGAAATACTGGTGTGTAAACTTGATATTGTGTCATACGGTCATTCTACCCTGAGCGGTGAGTGTTTTCATCATCTACAAAACTTCCCCGAACGGGAAAAGAAAAAGCCGGGAACAACGTCCCGGCTTGTGATCTTCAACAATCGGGACTAGATGAAGACGATCTGAGCACCTTCGGTCATGTCCATGAAATCACCGGCGGTGACGATATCTTTGACGCCATCGATGAAATCCTCTTTTTTGAGGTCGAACATGTCCACAGACAGCTTGCAGGCGTACAGATCAGCGCCCGCGTCGACCAGCATTTCGAGATATTCGCGCACGGTAGGTACACCGAGCTTCTTCATTTTCTTCTTCATCAACGCTGTGGCGAAGGCCGTCATACCAGGGATGATGCCGAAGATCTGGGGAATACCAATGTAACCGGGGACGCCCATCATATTCATTTTCATGCTGGAATTGGCGATGGGGGGAATCTCAAGGTGGTCGATGCGCGCCTTGTTGATCATATCCATGCCCCAGAATGTGAAGAAGATGGTTACATCGATGCCGTTGCCGATGGCAGCCCAGCCCATCACCAGGGCGGGGTAGACCATGTCGAGGTTGCCTTTTGAGCAGATAAACGCGATCTTGCGGGGTTCTTCAGACATTTATTCCATCCTTTTTAAGAGTGGTTGATGTTGCAGGAAATTAGACGCAGCCTTCGGGTTTGCCGAGACCTGAGATGCGCGCGACCTTCTTGGCGGGACCCTTGGGGAAAAGACCAAAGAGTTCCTTGGTGCTCACACCGGAGCCATTGGTGATGGCGCGCAAGGTGGGGGCGGCGCCGCTTTCACCGGCGGAAGAGCGGCAGAAATCAATGACCTTCCAGTGCGCGTCGGTCAGCTCAGCGATGCCTTCTTCTTTCGCGATCTCGACAGCGATTTCTTTTGTCCATTCAGACGGGTTGGTCAGAAAACCTTCATCATTGACCTGAACTTCAATTCCTGCGATTGTTTTTGTTGCCATTGTTTGTTCCTCCTGAGTTTTTATTACTTGTTTTATTGGTTTAGATTCCAAATACCTGGATCAGGCAAGGGTCACCTGTTTCTTGCCGGCTTTTGAGTACTCCGGCGGCAGCGGGAAGGGGATCCCGCGCAGCATGATGTTCCAGTAGATCCATTTGAACGATAGCTTACCGATGTAATTGAGCCAGCTTTCCTTCAACAGCGGGAAAGGACCAACCACGGGGAAGGGATACAGCCCGGGCAGCGGTTCTGAGTCGTAGCTGAAGTCGATGAGCAGGCTCTTGTTGAACCCTGACACGATGTGGCAGGTCGAGTGACCGTCAAATTTTGCGGTCAACGGTTTACCTTCGACCGCGGACATGATGTTCTCGATCAGAATTTCAGCGGAGTAATGCACAACAGAGCCGGCTTTGGAGGCTGGCAGGTTGGCAGCGTCGCCGATCACCCACACATTCTCGTATTTTTCGGAGCGCAGGGTTTCCTTATCGGTCGGGACGAAATACAGTTCATCGCCCATCCCTGAACGTTTGATCACATCCGAACCCATGTTGGTGGGGATGGAGATGAGGAGGTCGTATTCGAACTCGCGTCCGTCGTAGCCGCGGATGATATTGTTGGCGGAATCCACTTCCATTACATCAAATTCACCTTCGGTACGAATTCCTTTTTTCTCCATCACGTCACCCAGCATTTTGGATGAAATCGGTTTAGTGAAAGCGCCGGTGAGGGGGGTGGTGAAAAGAAGATCGACCTTATCGCGAATGCCGCGTTGCGTGAAGTAATAGTCGGCGAGGTAAAGGAACTCGAGCGGAGCGACCGGGCATTTGATGGGCATTTCCTTGATGTTCAGCACAACGCGCCCACCGTTGAAGTTCTTCAAGTGATCCCGCAGCGCCATTGAGCCTTCATAGGTGTAATAGTCAAAGATGTTCTTACGCCAGCCATCCAACATGCCTTCAGTTTCTTCGGGGTGGATGTCGGTGCCGGTCGCGATGAGCAGATGATCGTAATGGATCACCTTCTTGTCTTTCGTGAGGGTAACTTTGCTGGCTTCAGGTTCGATGAGTTCAATGTCCGAGAGGATCAATTCAACGCCGGAAGGAATAAATCTCTTTTTCGGCTGGACGACTTCTTCTGGTTTGTAATATTCAAAAGGCAGGAAAAGAAAACCCGGCTGGTAGTAATGGGCTTCATCCTTGTCCACCAGGATGATCTTCCACTCTTTGGGGTCAAGCCGTTTGACGAGCTTGTTTGCCATCATGGTTCCGCCGGTGCCGGCGCCGAGGATTAAAAATGTCTTCATAAAATGCATCTCCGTGTCAAGTTTATGGGGTGATCTTTTGATTAACCTGCCTGGCCAGCAGCACCTGCTCCCGCAACTGGTCGGCAAGGATAGCCCGAAGGATATCGAGCGCCTGGATAATGCGCATGTCGCTCAAACGATAATTGATACTCTGTCCGTCGCGGTTAGAGCGCACGATGCCGCGATCACGCAGGATCTTCAAGTGGCGTGAGACAGTCGGTTGCGGCAGATCCATCGCGGTAGCAATGTCGTTCACGCAGCGCGGACCTTCAGCCAGGCTGTAGATGATGAGAAGGCGGTTGGGGTCTGCCAAACCGCTGCACACCTGGGCGTGCATTCTCAAGACATCTTCGCGCAAACTATCACTCATTCAGTGCTCCTTCAAATTTTGTCGATAATATACATATATACGCTTATTTACATATATTATATCATATCCGCTCAATGCACAATATGACATTCTTCTTAAAATCATGGCCAGCGGCGTTGTCAACCAAAAAAAGCCACCGCTCGGCGGCTTTTTTCAAAGTGAGGCACTATTACCGACCCGGGCAATGGTCCCGGCAAAGGCTATAGTAGATTTCCATTAAGTTTCCTTCATTGATGGCTGCCGCGTAGCGGGTTTGTGAATCCCAATCCTCACTGGTGTGTAAACGTACGATCTCACCCAGATATACAGCAGGGAGTGAGATGCTATCAGGTTGCGCCCAACAGGTGATGTAGAGTTCGATGCTTGAGGATTCTAAAAAATTTTTACTAACACGGGGCCAGTATTCGCTAAGTTTGAGGTAATACCCGTATCCTGATACAGGGAAGACGGTGTAGATTCGTTTTCCTGGCGGGAGACGGTCAGCCAATGCGTCTGGTGATGGCGAGCGTGTCGCGTAGCAATAAGCAGCTTTCATCTCGTGATTGATCCGAATGGCTGTAATTTCAACCTCAACGTTTAAATTTCCAGCAGGATCTTTAGGACAACCTAGCATATACGAATCGGTGTATTCTCCCCAATACAAACCGGGTATATCATCACAGCGGTCTATGCTGTTTGGAATCCCATCGCGGTCGTTGTCATCAGTTGGCGGACAACCATCCAGGTAAGGCTCACCGTCCTCCGGGCATCGATCGCGTGAATCCTCGACACCATCCCGATCGGCATCGTTGGGCCATTGTGCTTCAGTCTCCCGGGTTTCAAGTCCTTCAGGTTCAAATGGGGGTTCTCTCACGGGCAGCGGAATGGGTTCGAAAGTGTTTTGGATGCGATAAGCGTCCGCGGGTAAGGGAAGCAGTGGACACCCCCCATCCTCCGCGCGACCAGCCAAAGAGGGACATCTATCTTCAGCGTCCGGCACGCCATCTCCGTCCTCATCTCCCGGCATTGGATGCCCGAGAAGGTCAAACAAACCGGGGATGATCGGTGATCGGTCAAAAATGTCGGGTATCAGGTCCATGTCAAGATCAGCGAACCAGTCCTCGGGCAGGCATCCATCAGCAGCACCAACCCCGGGCTCATCCGGGCAGCTGTCTGCATCATCAGGTATACCATCTCCATCACGGTCGTCTTCCTCCACCAGCGGACACCCGGATGAGGTTGAAATGCCGGGTTCATCCGGGCAGGCATCGGTGCTATCGGGCACGCCGTCTCCATCACGATCGCTAACGCCGATGACCGGACAGCCAAAACTCTCGGCAGTACCTGCCAGGTCGGGGCAATGGTCAAGCAGGTCAGGTATGCCATCGCCGTCGCGGTCGACCGTCCACGCGGTGAGCGGGCAGCCTTCAAACTCTGGCAAACCGCTTTCATCCGGGCAGCGATCGCTGGCATCGAGTATGCCGTCTCCATCAGCGTCAGGTCGCGAGTCCGGAAGACAGCCCATATCGGTGGAAAGACCGGGAATATCCGGACAGGCGTCAGCTTCTCCCAGCAGACCATCCGCGTCAGCGTCTTCTTCAGCCACACATCCTTCTTCAGCTGGATAGCCGTATTCATCGGGACAGGCGTCTTCTGCATCGGGAATGCCATCGCCATCCGCATCTGCAACCGGGCTGATCTCAATGGTGCGTGTCGCAAAGTTCATCAATCCCTTTGTGTTGGTGGCGACAAAGGTTAGGTCGTGCGTTCCGCTGGATGAGGGTGTCCAGGTCCAGTTGCCGCTGATCGAATATCCAGCGCCGCTGATGCTGCCATAGAGGACCCCATCAGCATAAAAGTCAAGCTGGCTGACCGGGGTGATGCGTTTTTTCGCGGCAGCCTGGATATTGATGGGTGTGAACTCGGGCGCAGTGTGATTTTCGCCAGGGGAGATGATCTCAATGGAGGGGCTGGTGGAAACGCGCAGAACGTGAATTAGCCAGAGAACACCGATGATCAGGATGAGAAGCAGGAGGATCGCGCCTACAATCCAAAGGATTGTCTTTCCCGCATTTTTCTCGCGAGTTGTTGTTTCCATTTTTCCCTCCTGTTAAGAGATACACATGAGTGTGTTGAAGACCTGAGTTCCACTCTGGGTGGAATTCCCCTTGCTATCACGGGCAGTGATGTAGAACTCCACGACCCCGTCGGTGTAATAAGTCAGGCTGCTGATCAGTTCCGGTATGCCGATAACCGCCTGGTAAACATTACCGGTGGTCTTTGTCATTGGAATGCTGAGCAACTCACCCGTTTCTGCAGGGGATGTCCGTTTTGACCTGTACCAGAGCAGCACCTCGCTCACACCAGACGCATCTGTCACGGAGGCGGTTATGGTGTTGCTTGTTACACCGCATGCCGGGCCGTCGTACACGTTTTCGACAGATTTTGTGATCCCGGTGATCGAAGGTCCCTGGGTATCACTGGGCTGTGGTGTGCTGGTAAATGTTGGAGTGGGTAATATTGGAGCGGTGGTTGGAGAGATTGGTGTCGGAATAACTGATTCCACGATGATGGTGACGGTTTGCTCGGTGCTTCCACTTTCGTATTCACCGCGCAGGGTGTAAGTGGTGGTTTCTGTTGGGCAGACCTGCCGGCTATGCGTCAGTTCGACGGCTTCACCGTCCAGATAAGCGCGATCCACAAAGACGGTTGCCCAACGGAGGAAGGTGCATTCACCATTGGTAATATTCGTGGAATCCGCAAAAAACTGCACAACGCCTACAACAGATGGCAGTGTATCAGTCGCTTCGGGCGTACCGGATATCATTTCATCCTCAGAGGTCTCAAGCACCTCCGGCAGTACCCTGATAAACCGGGTTTCAGAAATCGTTCCATCCGCGGCGTATGCCCTGAAGTTGTAATTACCGGGTTCCCGTGGAGTCCAGGTAGTGATACCTTCGAAAACGTGGGCACTTCGGCCTATCATGGGTATGGTCTGGTAGGGCATGCTGGACTGTCCCACGCGGTTATAGCCGATCGTAATTTCGGACCAGCTATAGTTGGCGTGCACTGTCAACGCCACGACCGTGTTGACGGTGGTTTCGCTCTCAATGGGTGATTCGAACCAGATTTGTCTGTAAGGTCCTTCCCCGGATCTGTCCAATGTGCAAGCGCTGAGGGCCATCAGCCAAATTAAAATGGTAATTAATACTCGCTTTTTCACAGGATCACCTCCCTGTTGTGAATGGATGCGAAAGCTAACGCGCAACGATGATGCACTATGGATTTTTTTGATGGTGGAGTATTGTAGGGGGCGTTAGTACAATGAGTCTATATTCATTCTACAACTAATTCTCACCATAGCAACCATCCAATCAGAACGGACAATTATTTTTACGTTAGGTGAAAAGATCATTCTAAACCAGCTTCCACAATTTTGATTGGCTGAGCAGATCCCGTAATGCACGCAATATAAATTTTTTCCCAATATTTAACTGGGTTCTGCGATTTTTTACCACTGCCTGTATAACATTGTTGAGTACTTTGACGTTTATCCTGATTCACAACCAATGCCGTTCCCATCACCATCGAAATTATGAGAATCGGGAGGAATAACCTGGAACCGGCGAAATGTAATATCACCACAATCGAGATCAGGAGGCGGCGGCGGGATGCAAACAGTCGGGTAGGATGGGTCGCAGCCCCCGACAGGCGCGGAGGTGGGGTCCGGGTCTATGGGGATAACACCGCTGCGATCTGTGTCGGGAGGCTCTGTGGGAGATATACCCCATAGCCCGGCTAAAGTAGTTTCTGCAGCGTTTTGCGCACCAGTAAACGTGGCTTCACATGCGGTGTCGGGCGGCCAATGACCCACCAGCGCGGCGCCCTGGCGAACCAACTCATAGTTGACAAAAATATCGCCTACAAACACGTAGCGCAAGAGACGGCCAAAACTATCGACATCGGAGACGTCTTTGACCATGTACACGGTTTGGTGAAGTACTAATTCCTCATTCATGAGGGTGGATTCCGGTTCAAAATACTCGCCATTCTCCGGCGAATCGATGCCAATGTAACGGACGCGGTATTCCTGCCCATCCATTTCAACCACAATGGTATCGCCATCAGTGACGCGTAATACCCTAGCGATCTCAACAGGGTTGTTTTTCGACACGCAGTTGGCTGAAAGATTCCCCCAAAAAAGCGGAGTAGGCGTGGGGGGAATCAGGGTGAACGTGGGCGTGAGGAAGGGAGTGAGCGAGGGGGTAAAGGTGAGCGTCTGGTTTGGCAAGTTTTGCTCTGTTTGAGCGGTTTGTACGGTGTTTGATTCCTGTTTCTGTTCCTTATGCAGCGCGGTGAGACCACAAATACCCAGCACGATCACGATGAATACCGATGTGACGGCGGAGTTTACGTTTTGCAGGCTGTAAGTGTGACCGGAAGCAGAGAGCCGTTTATGCAGCCAGCTGGATGTTTTTGTGAGGAGGATGGGAACCTTGCTGAAAACCACCTTAATCAGCCAGAAGATCCAGCCAAATGTGATCCAGTAAAGAAAACGAAGGAGAGGATATTTTTGAGTTTTACGTCGTGGCATTAATACTCACTGAAGAGAAAGGTAATTTCACTCTAATCATAGTGGAAAATCGAAATACCGCAACTTCGCGAGTGTGAATCCAAGCAATTATTACCGGGACACTACCGATAGATGTGAAAAACCACCCGAATGGGTGGTTTTACTGAGGTGGGCGTTTATACTGGAGAAAATCACTCCAGTACTCGCGCAGATCGCTCGGAGACTCGAACCTCGAAGCGGTGTGTTCTTCACCGCGGAGATCCCGGTTGCTTTTACCGGGACAAAGACTTCACGGATGTGAAAAACCACCCGGATGGGTGGTTTCACTGAGGTGGGCGCGGAGGGACTCGAACCCACGACCTCACGGATGTGAACCGTGCGCTCTAACCAACTGAGCCACGCGCCCTCAAAGTACCTAAAGCCCCTGATTTTCGCGTATTTTGTCTACTACGGTACCCGACACAAAACCGATCATCGAAAAAGCTTTGACGTCTCCGATTTTATCATAGCGGGCGAAAGTTAACAAGGCTCAGGTTTGTGATGATTTTGTAACTATGATTAAAGGTATTATAAGAAAGGTTCAAGGAGGAGCCATGAAAAATGAAGTTGCGAAGTTGCTGAAAATGGTCGCCTGGATCACCTTCATCCTGGGGACGATCGCGGCGTTGATCCTTGTGGTTGCCATTAATATCCCTATGGCGCTGATTTGCTGGGCATCAACGTTTGTTGCCGTTGCGATCCTGCTGGGGTTGGCGGAGATCATCCATCTACTGCACCTCGGTTTTTCGGAGATCGTGCCTATGCTTGAGGAGATAAAGGACGGATCAGCAAACGATAGAACCGGGTAGAAAAGGCATAAAAAATCTCTTTACAAAATTGTAGGGTTCATTTGGCTTGTCAATGATCTTATAATTAAATTACAGGCATTTTACCAATGAGGTATCAACTACAGGTTGGAGGTTGTTGTGAATAATTCGGAGAAGCGTCAGAAGGTTCTAACACCCCTCATTTCCTTTGTGATCCTTTTAGTCATGATTATGGGTGCTATCGGGGTTTCCGGGGTGAACGCGAGTGGTGAAATTCTTCAAGGAATTCGAGATGATGCCGCCACGACGCCAAAAGATTTTCCAGCCACGGATCAGGTGATCGTCCGGTTCGGCAGCGGGTTGGTAAAGGAGGATTTTTCAGATCCCTCTGGCGCGGCATTAACCGATTTGTTGAGCGACACCGCAGGGGTGCAGCTCACTTTTCAACGTGAGATGTCAGGCGGGGGATTTGTCTACCGTCTGCCGAGCAGGTTATCTTTGCAGGAGATTCGAGGGATTAGTCAACAACTCGGTGCTTTACCTGAAGTGGTCTCTGTGGAACCTGACCTTATCATGGTTCCTGATTTGGAACCAAACGATTTCTATTATGGCGATCAGTGGCATTATTTTGCGCCAACCTCGACCACATTTGGAATAAACGCTCCCGCCGCATGGGATATTACTACCGGTTCGCCGGGTGTTGTTGTAGCGGTCATTGATACTGGAATAACAAATCACGTGGAATTCATGGGTCGGACCTTGCCGGGGTATGACTTTATCGACGACCCTTTGACGGCCAACGATGGTGATGGACGCGATAGCGACCCAAGTGATCCCGGAGATTGGATTACACAACAGGAAAGCATAAAGGGTTATTTTAAAGGTTGCCCTGTCTATCCCAGTTCCTGGCATGGGACACACACAGCTGGAACAATTGGTGCGGCCAGCAATAATGGTACCGGTGTCACGGGGATCAACTGGCAGTCGAAGATCCTGCCGGTGAGGGTGCTGGGTAAATGTGGTGGATATATGTCTGACATCATTGACGGCATGCGCTGGTCGGCTGGACTGACTGTAACCGGGGTGCCTGCCAATCCGAATCCCGCGAAGGTGATCAACATGAGCCTGGGCGGTGAAGGTACATGCGACAGTACACTCCAAACCGCAGTTAACGAGATCGTGGCAGCCGGTACGACCATTGTGGTCAGCGCGGGGAACAGCAACTTGGATGCCAGCGGTTTCGCACCTGCAAATTGCTCCGGTGTAGTCACGGTCGCAGCCACGAACCTTCCTGGCGATCGTGCGTATTACAGCAATTACGGCACTTCTGTAGAGATCAGCGCTCCGGGTGGTGATTCGAATGGTTATATTCTTTCAACGCTCAACACAGGTGATCAGGGTCCGGAAGCTGATGCGTATGCGTATTACCAGGGCACCAGCATGGCCGCGCCGCACGTCAGTGGAGTCGCTTCGTTGTTGTACTCGCTCAATCCGAATGCGACCCCCGCAGAAATCCTTGCCTACATGCAGAGTACGGTAACGGCATTCCCTTCAGGCAGCGATTGCAGCACCTCCACATGCGGGAGCGGGATCGTCAACGCCAGGTGGGCTGTGGATGAAATTCTACCCACCGCGGTCGAGCTGCTGGACTTCAACGCAACAAGGAGGAAATACGCGGTCGTGCTGGAATGGGAAACCGCTAGTGAACTGGACACGGTTGGATTCAATCTTTATCGCTCACGCACAAAAGATGGTCTCAAGCGTAAGATCAACAGTGAGCTCATCCCCTCCCTTGCGTCACCAGGCAGCCTCAGTGGGGCGGTTTACACCTACCGGGATACGACCGCCAGAATAGGTGTGCTCTATTTCTACTGGCTGGAAGACGTGGATACCCAGGGGAGAACGACCCTGTTTGGACCAGAGAGAGCCCGGCGTTTCCCCAGGTGAAGCTTTAATGATCGACTCCCCGGCAAAATCCGGGGAGTTGTTTTGTGTAGATCTTGAATTAAACCCTTTAGACGCTTTCCCTGATTAACTCCGCCAGCTGGCGGGCGATCTCCTGCGGGGTTCCGCTGATTCGCTGCTTTTTCCGCTCACGTGTGCTGGCTTCAGCCAGTCCGGAAACAGTGGTGGGTGATCCTGCCAGACCTGTGCAATCAGGATCGGTGCCGAGCTGCTCTGCATCCCACAGCGTAATGCGGGTGGGTTCTGCAGCTTTGGCCTTCAAGCGGTGGTCAATGAAACGCGGTTCATTGCAGGCAGATTTGACAGATACTACGCAAGGCAGTGGTACTTCAAGAATCTCGTAACCTCCACGGATCGAGCGCTTGCCGCGGGCGGTGCGGGCTTTGAGGTCCAGGCTGATGTCGGATAACAGGGTGAGTTGCGGCCAATCCAGCCACTCCGCAAGTCCTTGCGGTACCTGCCCAGTAGCTCCATCAGATGATTCCTCTCCGCACACCACCACGTCAATCTCTCCCATGGATTGGATTCCCCGGGCGAGGGTGTAAGTGGTGGCAAGGGTGTCCGCTCCGCCAAACGCGCGGTCACTGAGGAGGGTGATGTGGTCCGCTCCCACAGCCAGGCCGACGCGCAGAGTGGATTCAAAATAGGGCGGTCCCATCGTGACGATTTCGACTGTACCGCCGTAACGATCTTGCAGGCACAGCGCGAGTTCGAGGGCGTTCATATCAGGGGGATTGATCTCGGCGCGCGCGTGCGCCCGATCCAGCAAGCGGGTTTCCGTATTAACACTCACCTCCTCAGGCTTGGGAACCACTTTCATGCAAACCACGATGCGCGGTTTATTCATTGTTTCCCTTTCCGCCGTTTTGTAACTCTAGGATCAACGCGGGAAGGATCTGTTGCACATCACCAACCACCGCGTAATCAGCGTAATCAAATATCTCGGCTTCGGGGTCAGCGTTGATGGCGATGACGGTGCCGGCTTTTTCGATCCCGACGACGAAGTGAAACGCGCCGCTTACACCGCAGCAAATGGCAAGTTTAGGGCTGCACACCACTCCGGTTTGCCCCACCTGCCGTTCGCGATCGATGATGCCGGAGTCCACCGGCGGACGCGTTGCGCCAACTTCACCGCCCAATAGCCCTGCCAGTTTCTTTAATCCGCTAAAGTCAAGTCCCACCCCTCTACCGCCCGCCACCAGCACGTCCGCCTGGGTGAGGTCAACGCTTTTACCGACGCTGCGCTCAAGTATGCGTGTCCGGATCATATCGGGAGTAAGACTGACCGGCACGTCGATGATGTCACCCGATCTGCCGTGCTGCCTGCCCTCCACCTGGAAAATGCCGGGGCGAACAGTTGCCATTTGCGGGCGGTGGTGCTTCATTTCGATCAGCGCCAGCACGCCGCCGCCGAACCCGGAGACCTCGCTGATAAGAGTCCCATTTTTGGGATCCATACGCAGGTCAGTGCAGTCGGCGTTGAGGCCGGTGCGCAATCGTACGGCCAGGCGCGCTGCCAGGTCACGCCCATCGGGCGTGGCACCGAGCAGGAAAACGGATGGTTTTTCCTGTGTTAATACCTGGAAAACGACCCTGGCGTAAGCATCGATCGTGAAGTGCCTGAGCAGGGCGTGCTCTGCCACCCAAACGCGGTCAGCTCCCAGCTCGAAGGCTTCATCAGCCAGGTGAATCACCCGCGTGCCGACCAGCAACCCGGAAAGCGCCCAGCCCATTTCATCCGCCAGCTGCCGGCCTTTGCTCAGTAATTCAAGTGAGACCGGAAGTAATCGGCCATTTTCCTGTTCCAGGAAAACCCAGATCTCTTTCTTTTCATCAACGGGATCGTAGAGAGACGCGACCATTTTCAACAATCTCCAGCTGTCTTGTTTTCCACGGATAGTAGAGCCAGCTCTGCCACATCGAGTACGTTCAGGCCACCCTGAACTTGGCTGGCACTGTCTTCGAGACATGAAAGGCAGAATGGACAAGCGGTCGCCAGCTGGTTGGCGCCTGAGTTGGCAGCCTGCTGAACACGGATGTTGGCGAACCGTTCATCCGCCGGGGTTTCCAGCCACATGCGTCCACCACCGCCCCCGCAGCAAAGCCCGGCCTGGTGTGAATCCTTCATTTCGACCAATTCGACGCCGGGTATTGCGCTCAGTACCTGTCTGGGAGCATTGTATTCATCGTTCAATCGTCCCAGGTAACAGGGATCCTGAAAGGTTACCTTGAGGTTGACCGGGCGAGTAAATGACAGGCGTTTATTTTCCAGCAGCTCCGCCAGGTACTGCGTGTAATGTCGGGGGGTGAACCCGTCGGGTACCTCGTGGTAGTGATTCCTGAAAACATCGTAGCAGTGCGGTGAGATGGTGATGAGCTGTCCGACTCCCTTTTCTTTAAATACTTGGCTCGCGTGCGCGGCAAGCCCTTCGAAGTAAGGCCGGTTGCCGACGCTCAATGCAGATTCACCGCAGCAAGGCTCTTCCTCCCCCAGGTAGCCGAACGATACCCCGGCTTTACGCAGCAGGGTCACCAATGCGCGGGCGATCTTCTGCGCACGCCGGTTATAAGAAGAAGTGCATCCTACATAGAGCAGCACCTCATGTCGGGAGGGATCAAAGGCTTCCAACTGCAGACTGTTAGCCCAGGCGGTGCGTTGTGAAGGCGGCTGCGACCACGGATTGTCATTCCAATACAATGACCACAACATGGATGGCAATCCCTTTTCCACGCTGTGTTGTTCCCAGGCGAGCTGGCGCAAGGATTTGAAGACCCGTGGAATATCCACACCGCGCGGGCAGGTCGCCTGGCATTGCCCGCAGGTGGTGCACAACCACAGGTCAGGTTCGGTGTGTTCAATGCCAAGTTGCGCCTGGCGCAAAATGAGACGTACCGGCAATCCTTTTTCGCGCACCAGCCCCCAGGGGCAGGCGGCTGTGCATTCACCGCATTGGTAACAAAGGGCTACATCGCCTTCAGTCAGTTCCAGCAGGCGTTCCCAGAGTTCATCATTGAGCAGGAGGCCGTCATCATTCATCATCTTGACCATGTTTTCTGATCACATCGTCCATTTCCGCGATCTTTTCAGCGAATTCCTTGCCTTCAGCTGCCGAGATCCAGCGTAGTTGCAGCCTTTCCGGTTCGATACCTTTGTTCTGGAATTTTCGCTGCCAGTTTTTGAAGCGCTTGTCTGTGAGGCGGTTGGCGTAGTTATAGTGGCAGTCGGATCCGGTATCGGTGAGCCGGCAGCCCGTGATGAGCACAGCCCCGGCGCCTTTATCGAATGCCCGCGCGACGAATTCCTCCTCGAAGCGCGCGGAGCACATGGTACGGATCACGCGGGCGGAGGCGGGGTATTGACGCTTTTCGATCCCCGCGAGGTCAGCGCCAGCGTATGAGCACCAGTTGCAGGTGAAGACCAGGCATTTATCGGCCGGGTTTTGCGCCAGCGCAGCATCGACCTGCGCCAGGATCTGTTCACGTGTGAAGTAGGGCATTTCGATGGCGTGGAAGTTACACTCGGCAGCGCATGTACCGCAACCCATACACGCGGCTTCATGGATCATCACTGTGCCCTTACCGGGCAACCCGATCTGTTCGATGGCGTTGAACGGGCATACTTTCACACAGCGCATGCACCCCACGCAAAGCTCCGGGATGAGTTTGGCTGTAAGCGGCTCTTTTTCGATTTCTCCGCGGGCGAGAAGCGCGCCCGCTTTACCAGCCGTCGCCAGCGCCCCGGCGATCGATTCGCGGATATCCTTGGCACCCTGGCTTGTACCCGCCAGGTAAACCCCCTGCACCGCGGTTTCAACCGGGCCGAGCTTGGGGTGAAGTTCCATGTAAAAACCATCTTCGCTGCGTGATAGTTTCAACTGGTCGGAGAGGTTATCCTCAACCGGCACCAAACCGACCACAAGCACCAGCAGGTCAGTGGAGAGTCGAAGCTTTTGATTGAGTAACTCGTCGTGGAAGATCAACTGTCCATCCTGCCATGTGAGCGCTTCCTGGGGCGGGATGTCAGCGTAGCGGAAGAATTGCACGCCGGCTTTCATCGCGTCTTTGTAGAGTTCCTCGGCGTTGCGGCTGTAGGTGCGAATGTCTTTGCTGATGACGCGCACGTGCTTACCCAGTCGCCTAAGTTCCAAAGCCTGGTGAATCATGGAAGCGCAGCAATAACGTGAACAGCCCGCGGTACCCTGGCGGGACCCAATGCAGGAGATAAAGGTCACCCGCTTGGCGGTAAGGTTGCCCGCCTTGATGTACTTCTCAAGTTCCAGGTTGGTGATCACCCGTGGATCTTTTCCGTAGTCAAATTCTGCCGGCTGGTAGGGGGTAGAGCCGGTGGCGACCACCACCGCGCCAACGCGCAGGTCTTCGCCGCTGCTTATGTGAGCCGAGAAATCACCCACTAAACCGCCGATGGTTTCAACACTGGTGTTGAGATGAATCTGAACGTGGCTCATCTCGACTTCGTGCACCTTCGCGGTGATCATATCCGCAGAGCTGATGCCCGCGGGGGCGATACTCTCGAGATGATTTAACAAACCGCCAAGGCGGTCTTCCTTTTCAACGAGGTGGGTGGTAAATCCCTGCTGCGCCAATGCTGCCGCGGCAGTCATTCCCGCGATGCCGCCCCCTATCACCAACGCGCTTTGCTGCACCTCAAGGTGGGAAGGAATGAGCGGAGTGAGCAGGCGTGCTTTTTCAACCGCCATCGCGACCATTTCCATTGCTTTGATCGTGGCTTCTTCCTTCTGGTATTTGTGCACCCACGAATCCATGTTGCGGATGTTGGACATTTCAAGCAGATAGGGATTTAAGCCTGCCCTGGTGAGCACATCCCGAAAGATCGACTCGTGGGTCTTGGGGGAACAGGCTGCGATCACAACCCGGGTAATTCCTTCGCGGCGGATGGTCTCCTCGATCTCAGCCTGGGTATTGCCGGCGCATGAAAACATCTGGTGACCGGCGTAGATCACATCCGGCAGGGTTTTAGCGTATTCCGTCACTCTTTCCACGTCCACCACGCCGGCGATATTGCTGCCGCAGTGACACACAAACACACCAACCCGCGGGATCTCGATATTGGGGATGGGCTCCACCGCGGAAGCTTCCGGCCAGTAGCGACTGGTGAGGTGGCGCATCGAAAGCCCCGCAGCTCCGCTTCCTTCAGCCACGCTGTCAGGGATGTCCTTAGGTCCGGATACACAACCGGCAGTGTAAATACCCTGGCGCGTGGTCATCACCAGCCCACCCGCTGATTCATTGGCGTGGATGAATCCATCGGGGTCAACGGCGATGCCAAGGCGCGCAGCGAGATCATCTAACCCGTCGGGAGGGGTGACCGCGTTAGCCAGGACGACCATGTCGAACGTATCGTTTATACGTGCGCTCTGCCCGATATCTTCATAAACAACAGAGATTCTACCGTCACCATCATCTTCGATCCGGGCGGGGCGTCCGTGGACGAATTTTGCGCCCTGGCTGGTGGTGCGCTGCCAGAAACCGTCGAAGCCTTTACCGTAGGCGCGCACATCCATGTAGAGAACGGTGACATCCTGGATGCCATGATCGATCGCCTGGTAGGCGTGCTTGATGGAGTACATGCAGCAGAAACGCGAACAGTGATGTTCGTGGTGTTCGTCGCGCGAACCCACGCAAAGCACAAAAAGGATCTTTTCAACGTGTTTGCGGTCGGAAGGCCGGATGATCTCACCACCTGTTGGACCAGCCGAATTGACAAGGCGCTCAAATTCAAGCGCGGTGAGGATATCCGGGTGAGTGCCATAACCGAATTCCTTCATGGCGCGCGGGTCAAGCATTTCGTAACCGGTGGCGAGTATGATCGCGCTGACCTTGCGCTGCAGGATGGTGGTCCGCGGTATCAGGAAGTCAATTGCCGCTGGCGGGCAAGCCTGCTGACAGTGATCGCAGGGGAGATAGTTGGGCGGGTCGTTCAGGCAGCGGTCGATATCCACCAGGTAAGCGCCGGGCACAGACTGTGGAATGGGCGTGTAGATCGCCTTGCGAAAAGCCATACCGGAATCATATTCGTTGGGCAGCACAACCGGGCAGACCGCTGTGCACTCGCCGCAGCGTGTGCACGCATCCGTAACGAAACGGGTCTTCTGGTTGATCGTCACCGTAAAGTCGCCCGCTTCTCCATCCACTTTCATGACCTCCGCGAGAGAGAGAACTTCAATGTTTGGATGGAGCCCAACCTCGGACATTTTCGGTGCTTCGATGCAGATGGAGCAGTCAAGTGTTGGGAAATTCTTATCGAGCACCGCCATCACACCACCGATGGTGGGAGCGCGTTCAACAAGCACGACCTTTGCGCCGCCTTTCGCCAGGTCCAGTGAAGCCTGGATGCCCGCAATACCGCCGCCGATCACCAGTACGGTGTCACTCATGGGGGCCTCCTGACGGGCGTGTTAGAACCGGGTGGGTGAACCCCACCTCGAAAGCCTTCAGGTTTAAGGGCAGCGTCTTCGGTTTGACTGTTTCTTCTATGGATCTTTCCACCGCGTCACGGGTGAGCAGACCGGTGACCGCAGTGAAGAAACCGACCATCACCACGTTGGTCACCACGCGCCGACCCAGGTCTTCAGCCAGGCGGGTGGCAGGGATGCAATATGGCGTATCACTGTTATTGGGTATGACGAGATCCTCCTCGATAATGAGCAGCGCGCCCTTTTTCGCATCAGGGCGATAAAGGGTGTACGCTTCCTGTGAAAGGGCGACCAGGATATCCGGTTTGAGAACAAATGGATAATCGATCGGTTCGTCGGAAATGATCAAATTCGCGCTTGAAGCACCTCCGCGGGCTTCCGGCCCGTAGGATTGGGTCATCACGGCTTCGTAATCGCTGTAAATCGTCAGCGCTTTGCCCAGGATAACCCCTGCCAGGGCGACACCCTGACCGCCAAAACCGGCGATGCGAATTTCAGTTCTCATGGCTTGTGATTCCTATGATAGCTGTCATAAAGCGCCTATTCTCGGAGGCTGAAAAGGTGGACGATTGCGGTTAACAAACCTTCCGATGATGATGGGCTTGTCCTCGCGCAGGTCGATGCCCAGCTCCTCCGCGTGAACATCTCCCTCCTGTGCGAGCACGCATCGTTCGCGGTAGAGCTCCATTTCCTCCAGTCCATCAGCAATATTGTTCGATTTGCCAAAACCGATCGGGCAGGGCGCGAGCACTTCAATAAACGTAAAACCGGGTTTGTTAAATGATTCAAGAATTGAGTTTTTTAGTTGTCGGGCGTGCAGCGTTGTCCAGCGGGCGATGTAATTAGCGCCGGAGGCTGCCAGCAAATAGGGCAGGTTGAACGGCAGTTCAAAGTTCCCGTAAGGTGCGGTCGTCGCGATTGCACCCCGCGGAGTGGTTGGACCGAATTGTCCGCCGGTCATGCCGAAATTGAAGTTGTTGATGCAGATCACCTTGAGGTCGATGTTGCGGCGGGCAGCGTGGATGAGATGATTCCCGCCGATCGAGACCAGGTCGCCGTCACCGCTGAAGACAGTCACCATCAAATCCGGCTTTGCCAGTTTCACTCCCATGGCGAATGGTATGGCTCTTCCGTGGGTGGTGTGATAGGAGTCCAGGTTCATATAACCGGCGACCCGACCTGAGCAGCCGATGCCGGAAACCACGACGTGATCATCCACCGGTAAGGTGAAATCGAGGATCGCCTGGGCGTAGCAGCGCATGGCGATACCGATACCACAGCCGGGGCACCAGATATGCGGCATTCGATCTGCGCGGATCAGCTTATCAAGGGGGTGGTGTTCAGCTGTGATCGGTGATGTCATGCTGATTCCTCCCTGATCGCTTGCAGGATCGGCTCGGGCGGAATCATCGCCCCGCCGGCGTGAAATACACCGCGCACAGGCCGGTGAATGCAGCGTTCCACCTCGCGGCTGATCTGCCCAAGGTTCATCTCGGCAACGATCACGGAACGTGCCCGGCTGGCAAGGCTGACGATCTGCTCCTCCGCGAAAGGCCAGATCGAAATCAGACGCAGCAAACCGGCACGTATGCCCTCCTGCCGCGCTGCGCGTACGGCGTGGCGGGCTGAACGGGCGGTACATCCATAAGCGATCACCACCACATCAGCGTCCTCGAGGTCATATCCCTCGGTGCGGATTATCTGCTCACGGTTGACGCGGACTTTTTCGATCAGGCGTGTAACAAGTTCGTGGTGGGTGGAGGCGGTCATATCAGGGTAACCGCGCGCGTCGTGGGTCAGACCCGTGTAATGGATGTGATACCCTTCACCCGCGTGTACGATGGGGGGAATGAGGTCAGCGTCCTCGATCAGAAATGGTTTGAACTCTTCTCCGGGCTTCACTTGAGCATGTTTTCGTTCCCACCGTTCGATCTCTCCCGCGGGCGGGATGACAACCCGCTCCACCATATGACCGACCACTTCGTCAGCGAGCAGAAAAACCGGAATGCGGAAGCGGTCCGCCACGTTGAAGCAGTGAATCGTCAGGTCGAACATTTCCTGGGGCGACCACGGCGCGAACGCCACGCTCTCGTAATCACCGTGAGAACCCCAGCGCGCCTGCATCACATCGGACTGACCGGGCATGGTGGGCAAGCCGGTGGAAGGGGAGCCGCGCTGCACATTGATCACCACGCATGGCAATTCGAGCATGATCCCCAGCCCGATGTTTTCAAGCATCAGACTGAAGCCCGGACCTGAGGTGGCTGTCATGGCGCGTGCTCCACCGGCAGACGCCCCGAGGATTACCGCCATGCTGGCGAGTTCATCCTCCATTTGTACGAAAACGCCGTCCACTTCAGGTAGACGGCGCGCGAGATGTTCAGCTATTTCTGTTGACGGGGTGATGGGATAACCGCCGAAAAAACGGCAGCCGGCGGCGATAGCCCCTTCTGCACAGGCTTCATCTCCGTTCATAAAATGGCGGCCGGTGTGCGCTATTTCAGCTGACATAGGGTTCTCCATCAACTGCGAGCGTAAAAATCGCGAATTCTGAGCAGACCAACGCGCAGAATTCGCAATGAATGCAGGAATTTTCTTTTCCGGGGACGATCGTGGGGAAATGGTATCCTTTGGAATTCATCTCCACTGAAGGCTGCAAAACGCCTTCGGGGCAGAAATGAACGCACTTTTCACACCCTTTGCATCGGTCGGGGATCAGGTATACCTGACCGTGCGGGACGTGCACTTTATCCATGTTGAGAGGCTTGCGATCGAAAACTTTCAATAACCTGTCCTGTCGACCTTTTTTCCTCTTCTACAACTTAATCATTATACATTAGCCCCAAAAATAGGCAAATCAAACGTCAATAGCAAACTCCGGTACTGGGAAACCGAGAATCTTCCCCGCGGTTCTAAAGATATGACTGCCATCTATCCTGATTTAGAGGATAAATTTCCCATCTCACTTGATTCTCCGCCGATTATTGGTTACCATATAGGGACAAAAATAACGACAGGTACACTCAGACCCTGATCAACACTACTGGTAAAAGGAGAAAGGGATGAAGTTCAAATATCTCGGTAAAAGTTACAATCGACCCGATGCGATCAGCAAGGTAACTGGCAAGGCAGTTTACCTGGATGACATTCGCATTCCGGGCATGCTGCACGCGGCGATCCTGCGTCCGGAATACGCGCACGCGGAGATCGTGAAGATCGATACCACGGAGGCTGAAAAGATGCCGGGCGTGGTCAAAGTGGTCACCGGCAAGGGTTGCGAATATCACTATGGAGATAACATCAAGGACCTTGTGCCGATGGCGATCGATAAGGTGCGCTATATCGGCGAGCCGGTAGCCGCGGTCATCGCTGACACCCTGCCGCATGCCGAAGCCGCATTGGAAAAAATTAAGGTTGAGTATAAACCGCTGCCCGTTTATGTTGACGCCCGCGATGCGATGAAACCTAACGCGATGCTGATCCACAAGGAGAACGGGGACTACTGGCACCTGCCCACGCTCAAACCGACACCCGGGACGAATATCGCCCACACTTATCATTTGAAAAAGGGTGAGGGCATTGACGGTTTCAAGGACGCTGAAGTGATCGTGGAGGCGGAATTCAATTATCCACATGGATCCTGCGCCGCCATTGAACCGCACGGGTCGATCGTGTGGTTTAAAGAAGATAACACTATTGAAGTCTGGTCATCCTCCATTTGTCCGTTCATCATCCGCGACGACCTGGCGCACTCCTACGGCATACCGGTTTCTGATGTGCGCGTCCGCATCCCGGATATTGGCGGATGTTTTGGTTACAAATCTGACATCACTGTTGAACAGACTGTGGCGTGGATTGCCAGCTTTGTGCCTGGTCACCCGGTCAAGTGGGTGGCGACCCGCAAGGAGGATTTCACTTCAACCCTGATCGCCCACGGCATCCGTTCGCGCATGAAGATCGGTGCGCGCAAGGACGGTAAGCTGGTGGCAATCCAGAACGAAGTCATTCATTCAGGCGGTGCGTATGCCGACACAGCGGTGAACATCACCATCGCTGCCACGCATAATTCGCCCGGTCCTTACGAGTTCGAGCACTGCGATCTCACGGGGTACACGGTTTACACCAACACACCGCCAGTGGGTGCATACCGCGGCTATGGTCACCAGGAAGCCCAGATCGCGAGTGAGCGAATGATGGACCTGCTGGCGCACAAGCTGAACATGGATCCCATCAAACTGCGTGAGATGAATTATCTGGTTGAAGGAAAGGTCAACGCGCTCGGCGAGCGTATGTGGAAGTCTCACGGCGATATTATGACCTGTTCGAACATGGTTAAAGAAAAGGTATTCAGCACAGCAAAACCGAAAGAAGATGAGAATTATTATTACGGGCGCGGTTTCGCCGCGGCGATGAAATCCCCCAAGGGCGCGCCGTTCTCCACCAAAGGCTGCTACATGAAGATGAACATTGATGGCAGCGTGAGTGTGAGTATGGGCGGTGCGGAAGTGGGACAGGGATTGCGCACTGTCATAAGGCAAGTTGCGGCTGAAGCCCTTCAGATCCCGCCGGAAAAGATCCGCGTGTACACCGAGATTGACACGCAATACAGCCCCTATGAATGGCAGACAATTGGCTCGATGTTCACCACGCAGGGTGGGCGGGCGATCATCCGCGCCGCGGATAGACTGATCGCTGTATTGAAGAACACCGCCGCGCAGGTGCTCAAGACGGATGTGGATTACCTTGAATATAATGGCGAGTACGTTTACCTGCGCAACGACCCGGATATCCGCGTCGCGGTGGCTGACCTCAGCCGCGGCTACATCACCTCAGACGGCATCACCATCGGCGAGTACGCTCACGCGGTTGCTGACGCGCGTCTGCCGCGCTACGCCAATCCGGATGAGAATGGGCAGGGCAGCCTGGGCGTGAATTACACCTTTGGCGCAACGGCCGCTGAGATTCGCATAGAAAAGAAGACCGGCAAAATTTTTGTGGACAAATTCACATCGGTATTTGATGTGGGACAGGTCATCAATCCCCGGCAGATTAGGGGGTCGGTGATGGGCGGGGTGACGATGGCAGTAGGCGCGGCGTTATACGAAAAGCTGGAGTTCGACGAAGATGGTCGCATTAAGAACCCGCACATGTTTAAGTATCACATTCCAACCTACAAAGAAGCCATTCCGATGGACATAGAATTTATCGAGACGCCGGACGCGGTTGGACCATTTGGCGCCCGCGGTGTTGGCGAACACTCTGTCATTGGTCCGGCGCCCGCGATCATGAACGCCATCCAGGACGCAATTGGCATCGATTTCTTTGAGATCCCCATCACACCTGATGTTATGAAGAAAGCCCTGGAATCCAGGCAGGAGAAATAAACATGGTAGAGAAAATCAGTTTTACGATTAATGGAAAACCGACCACGGTCGAGGTGGAACCCGACATGATGGTCCTTGATGTGCTGCGCGAGGTGTTAAACCTCACCGGTACGAAGCACGGCTGCGACAATTCAACCTGCGGTACCTGCACGATCGTGGTGAACGGCAAAGCGGTTAAAAGCTGCAACCTGCCCGTGAAGAAGATCGAAGGCGCTGACGTGTTGACGATCGAAGGACTGGCGAGGGGAACTCAGCTGCACCCCATTCAGAAAGCGATTTCGGAGTCAGGCGCGATTCAATGCGGTTTCTGCACTCCCGGGATCGTTATGGAGCTGTATGGACTGCTGGAAGATAAACCGGAGGCTTCCCAACCGGAGATCGAGAACGCGCTCAATAAACACCTTTGCCGCTGCACCGGCTACGAACCGATCAAGGATGGCGCGTTGATGGCGCAGAAGCTGATCAAGGAACGGAAGTAACAGGTAAACCGTGATGACAGAGATCCTTCAGGCGAAGGGTCTCTGTTTTTTTATCCAAACCTGCCGGTAACGTAATCTGATGTTCGCTGGTCTTTGGGTACAGTGAAAAGATCGATCCCGTTGCCGTATTCGACCAGCTCGCCCATCAGGAAGAACGCGGCAAAATCCGCTACGCGCGCCGCCTGCTGCACGTTGTGGGGCGCGATAATGATCGTGTATTGTTCCTTCAACTCGCGCAGCATTTCTTCTATGTTCGCGGTGGCGATGGGATCAAGGGCTGAAGTGGGTTCATCCAGCAGGATCACTTCGGGTTCGAGCGCCAGCACTCTCGCCAGGCAAACCCGCTGCTGCTGCCCGCCTGAAAGGCTGTAAGCGGAATCCTTTAGCCGGTCGTGTACTTCATCCCATAAGAACGCCTGTTTCAAAGCCTTCTCAACCCCTGAGTTCAGTTTCTTCCGGTCGGTTTCGCCTGCCATCACCAGCCCGTACGCGACGTTATCGTAAATCGAAAGCGGCAGCGGGACTGGGCGAGAGAAAACCATTCCGATCTTGCGGCGCAATTCGATCACGTCGGTATCCGGGTCGAGGATATTCTGACCATGGAAGAGAACCTCGCCGTTCATCTCTTTGAGGTCAGCCAGGTCGTTCAGGCGGTTGAGCGTTCGCAGAAAGGTGGATTTTCCACCGCCAGCCGGTCCGAAAAGAACGGTGATCGCTCTTGCCTCGATCTCAATGGAGATATTTTTCAGGCTTTCATTGTCGTCGGAGTATTTGACCGACAGGTTGCGGATGAAGAATTCTTTCATCGCTTCACCACTGCCTGTTCTTGCGCGCACGGTTTCGGATGAGGGTGGCGATCAGGTTCATACCTAGTACAAAGATGAGCAGCACAACAACAGTCCCATACTGGATCTGGATCGGCATGCCGGGTATCTGTGTGGAGATGATGAAGATGTGATATGGCAGCGCCATCGTGGCGTCCAGCGGGGAATGGGGGAGCTGCGGGAGGAAAAACGTGGCGCCGGTGAAGAGGATGGGGGCGGTCTCACCGGCAGCGCGTTCGAGACCAAGTATCACACCGGTTACAATGCCGGGCAGTGCCTGCGGTAGTGTGATCCGGCGCACCGTCTGCCATTTGCTCGCGCCCAGTGAAGTTGAAACAACGCGGAAAGAATTGGGTACACTGCGCAGGGCTTCCTCTGTGGTGCTGATGATGGTTGGCAGCGTCATAATCGAAAGCGTCAGCGACGCGGCGAGGATGCTGGTGCCCAGCTTGAGGAAAAGAACAAACAGACCCAGACCGAACAATCCATAGACCACGGAGGGGATGCCGGCAAGGTTGATGATGGCGATGCGGATGAGGCGCGTGAGCAGGTTTTCACCCGCATACTCGGCCAGGTAGATTCCCGCCAGCACACCCAGCGGGACGGAGAAGATCGCAGTGCCGAGGGTAAGGTAGAGCGTGCCGACGATTGCCGGCAGGATGCCTCCCTCGCGCATACCGTTGGACGGCATTGCGCTGAGGAACTCCCAGCTGATAGCAGGCGCGCCTTTTATCACGATGTAAACCACCAGACCGATGATCGGGATCGCGGTAAGCGCGGTGACCAGTCCAAGGATATTGAACCCGATCTTTTGCACCGTTCTTGACCTGCCCAGGTTTGTGCTCATCAGGATAGCAGCCTTTCCGACCGACCGCGTGCGCGTGTACTGAAGAGGCTGGCGCTGATGTTGATCACCAGTGAGAGCAGAAATAAGACAATCCCAATGAAGAACAGCACCTCGTAATGTTGGCTGCCTGAAGCGACCTCGCCCATTTCAGAAGCGATGGTCGCGGTCATCGTTCTAACCGGCCTGAAGAGCGAGTTCAACTGCAGCGGCATGACGGGGGCGTTCCCGGTGACCATCATCACAGCCATGGTTTCACCCATTGAGCGGCCAATACCGAGCATCACCGCGGTGAGCACACCGCTCTTGGCAGCCGGCAGGGTGACGTTCCAGATGGTCTGCCATTCGGTCGCACCGAGCGCCAGCGCGGCCTGGCGGTAGGAATTCGGCACTGTGTTGAGCGCGTCTTCCGCGACAGACACGATGGTGGGAATGGAGATCAAGCCGAGCAAGATGGCGCCGGTGAAGGCGGTCAGACCGGTGGGAATATCGAGTAGGCGGCGAAGGAAAGGCGCAAAAACGAGGATGCCGATGAAACCAAGCACAACTGAAGGGATCCCCGCCAGGATCTCGATGATCGGTTTGAGAATATCCCGCAGCCATGGGGGGGCGACCTCGGAAAGAAAAACAGCCGTACCGATCCCAAATGGAAGCGCGATGAGGGTCGCCGCGATAGTGATTAAGATGCTGCCAAGGAGGAGGGGCAGGATGCCGTAAAGTCCCTCGATCGGATACCAGCGTGCGCTGAACAGGGTCTTCAACGGTGTGCTGGCGAGGGCGGGCATCCCCTCGCGCAAGAGGAAGAAGAGGATCAGGAGTACAAAGAGGATGCTCGAGTAACCCGTGATGCGAATCACGCTGTTGATTACCAGATCGCCTTTTCTTTCTCCTTTACCCATGTAAATACCTCACTTATTAATTATCGGGATCAATCCCAGCTCGCTCACAATCTCCTGCGCGTCGATAGAGAAGATCCAGTCCATATATTCCTTTACCGCACCTGCGGGAACGTCCAGGGTGTACATGTACAGATTGCGCGAGATCAGGTACGTGTCATTATTGACAGTTTCAAGAGAAGGAAGGATGAAATTGCCGGGGTTTTCTAAAGAGGACACCGCGACCAGTTTCACCTCGTCCGTGATGTAACCAAGGCTGTCATAGCCGATAGCGTTGGGGTTATCCCTGACTTCTGCGATGATTCCCTCGGATGAGGGCAGCAGCAGCGTATCGGCTGAAAAGATGGATTTGTCTTCATCACTCCCCAGCCGAACAACCGCTTCGAGGAAATAGACATGCGTGCCGGAGTTGGTTTCGCGCGATAATCGCACGATCTCGCGGTCCTCACCACCCAGTTCACTCCAGTTGATGATCTCTCCCTTGTAGATCATCGCGAGTTGCTCCAGCGTCAGGTGATCGATGGGATTCGAGGGATGCACCACGATGGCAATGGCATCGCGAGCGATCACGAATTCCTGCGGGTTATAGCCGGCTGACCTTGCTGCCTCCAGTTCCTCGCTCTTGATCTGCCGCGAGGCGTTTGCAATATCTACGGTTCCATTGATGAGCGCGGTGATGCCGGTGCCTGAACCGCCGCCAGTCACTGAGATGCTAACCGCGGGATTCTCATTTTGGTAGCGCTCAGCCCATGCCAGCGCGAGGTTCACGATTGTATCGGATCCTTTATTCTCGATGTATTCGAATGAAGACGGCGGTGCAGATCCCTCCGGGGGGGCATTTTTTGCGCTGCAGCCCATTAAGAGGAATATCGAAAGCATGATGAATAAGTACCCGAATTGCCGCATAGTAAAGATTATATTCTAATTTTTCTGCTTCTCAAAAAACTTACCCCGGTGTTTACCGCTAATCTCAGTTGCAGGTAGGGATGCGGTATAATTCAAAGGTTAATTATTCAGAGGAAGGTTTCTATGGATTTCGGGACAATTCAACAGGTTGATATTGATGAGCAAATGCGGTCAGCTTACCTTGATTACGCGATGAGCGTGATCGTTTCGCGCGCGCTGCCCGATGCGCGGGATGGTCTAAAACCGGTGCACCGACGCATTCTATACGCCATGTCAGACATGGGCATTCGCTCAAATACCTCGTTCAAAAAATCTGCGCGTATCGTAGGTGAAGTGCTTGGCAAATATCATCCTCATGGCGACATGGCGGTTTATGACGCGATGGCGCGTATGGCGCAGGATTTCTCGATGCGCTACCCGCTTGTGGACGGACAGGGCAACTTCGGTTCAGTCGACGGCGACCCGCCCGCGGCGATGCGTTACACAGAAGCCAGGCTGCACGCGACCGCTGAAGAGTTGTTGCTGGACATTGATAAGAACACGGTTGATTTTGTGGATAACTTCGATGGTTCGCTCCAGGAACCGGTTGTGCTGCCCTCACGGCTGCCGAACCTGCTGCTCAATGGTTCGAGCGGCATCGCGGTCGGTATGGCGACTAGTATTCCGCCGCACAATTTACGTGAGCTGACTGGCGCGATAACCTATTTGATTGACCATTACGACACGAGTGAAGATGTTTCGATCGAAGAATTAATGCACTTTGTGCAGGGACCTGATTTTCCAACCGGCGGTGTGATCGTCGGTCGCGACAGCATTCTGCAGGCTTACAGCACCGGTCGCGGTCGCCTGGTGGTGCGCGGGATGGCGCATATTGAAGAAATGAAGGGAAATCGTTACCAGATCAACATCACCGAAATCCCTTACCAGGTGAATAAAACTGGATTGATCGAACGCATCGCTGAGCTGGCGCGTGGCGGGAAATTGGATGCTATCACAGACCTGCGCGATGAGTCGGATCAACGCGGTATGAGCATTGTGCTTGAATTGCGGCGCGGTGCCCAGCCGAAGCAGGTACTCAACCAGTTGTATAAATACACCCCGCTGCAATCCACTTTTTCGGTGCATCTGCTGGCGCTGGTGAATGGTGAACCCCGTTTGCTTCCTCTCAAGCGTTCCTTGATGATCTACATTGAGCACCGGCAGGATATCATCACCCGCCGCTCGAAATACGAGCTCGATAAAGCCCGGGCGAGGGCGCATATTCTTGACGGATTGTTAATCGCGCTGGCGAACCTCGACGAGGTGATCAAGACCATCCGTGAATCAAAAGACGCGGAGTTTGCCAAAGAGCGCTTAATGGATCGCTTCAACCTGTCAGAGCTGCAGGCGCAGGCAATCCTGGACATGCAGCTGCGGCGGCTGGCGGCGCTGGAACGCCAAAAGATCGAGGACGAGCATCGTGATGTGATGGCGCGGATCAACTACCTGGAGGACCTGCTCGATCACCCGGTTAAGATCCTTGGCTTGATCAAAGACGACCTGGCTGCGCTCACGGAAAAATTCGGCGATGAGCGCCGGACCCGGATCGTTGGCGAAACCCACGAGGAACTGCGGGAGGAGGATCTGGTGGCGGATGAATCCGTGCTGATCACCTTCACACAAAAAGGATACATTAAGCGTGTGGCAGCCAACCTTTATCGTACTCAAGGAAGGGGCGGGCGCGGCGTTTCAGGGCAGACCGTGCGGGGTGAAGACCAGATCGAGTTCCTGATCCCGGCGCGCACACTGCACACCGTTCTATTCTTCTCTGATCGGGGCAAGGTTTATTCCGAGAAGGTGTACCAGATCCCTGATGCCAATCGTACTGACCGGGGAATCCCGATCGTCAATGTTCTTTCACTCGACACCGGAGAACACATCACCGCGGCAGTTTCTGTCCCCAATTTTGAATCGGGATCGTACTTCACGTTGGCAACTCATTCCGGCACAGTGAAACGCGTTGCACTGAAAGAGTTTGCCAGTGTGCGACCCTCCGGTCTGATCGCGATCTCGCTCGATGAAGGGGATGAGCTGGGATGGGTGCGGCTCACGAGCGGAAACGACGAGATCGTCCTTGTTACCCGCAACGGTCAGGCTTTGCGTGTTGCCGAAACTCAGATTCGCAGCATGGGCAGGCAGGCGGCTGGTGTGAGGGGAATCAGAATCAAGGGGAAAGACAGGCTCGCCTCGATGGACGTGATCGAACCTGGTGGTCAGTTGCTTGTAGTGAGTGAACAGGGTTATGGAAAGCGCAGCAACTTGGACGAGTATCCCGCTAAGAGCAGGGGTACTGGCGGGGTCACAACCACCGACCAAAAAAGCCTTTCCAAGATCGGGCATATTGTCGCTGCGCGGGTTGTTCAGGAAACGGACGAGGTAACTTTGATCTCCAGCGGGGGTATTGTTATACGGTTGAAAGTGAAAGACATATCCTCCAGCGGCAGGGCAACACGCGGTTTCAAGCTGATGGATCTTGGACCGGAGGACGTTGTCGCTTCAGTGGCGCGGATTAATACGACAGCTGCCACAAGTACCGAAGTCGAAGTTGAATAAATAGTATAAGAAAAGCAAAAATCCCGGGTGATCCTGGGATTTTTTATCGTTAAGCCCAATTCAGCTGAGAGGCGGCATGATCTTTTGGGCGACGATCAGCAGTGTGATGCCAATGATCGCGACCATGAAGAAAAAGATCACAGATATGATGAAACGTTGGAGCGGGGATAGTCCAAGGAAGGGTTTGGGAACCCGGCTGCGTTTTTCCTCCAGGATCCTTTCCTCCTCGGCAAGTTCCTCTTCATAGGCTTCGTTAACTGAATTGCGAAGATCATCCAGCATGTGAACCTCCTGTATCTCTGCCGGGACCCGGGCGTAAATGCACATCTCCGATTTCGATCAGGGTTTTTCGCCCGTCATCATCGACGAGGATGAGCCGCCCTGAAGGATCGATCCCGACTTCTTTTCCAATTATAGATGTTTTTTCAGATTGTTCAATCCTGACCCATTCTCCTTTGAACGCCAGTTTCTCCTCCCAGCGGTGCATGAAGCGCGCTGACCCCAATTCGGGCCGCCAGGTATTGAAGGCGTTGATCACGTTTTTAAGCAGCTCAAATCGATCGACAGGGAAACCGCAGGCGGATTCGAGGCTGGTGGCGGGAAAATTCTGCTGTACCGGGTCGGGAACGGACTCCGCGCTGACGTTGATCCCGATCCCCACTACCACACCCTGCAAATCCGTTCCATGCCAGGCGGCTTCAACCAGGATTCCGCAGAACTTTTCGTTGTTGAGCAGAACATCGTTGGGCCACTTGATGCGGGCGTCAAGCCCGAGCAGATTTTTTACCGCCTCCTGCACAGCGATACCCCCCAGCGGTGCGTAAAGGGGGATTTTGAGAGGTTCAGCGAAAGCGGAGGTGAGAATGAGGGTGAAGGCAAGCGAGGTATCAGGACGGGTTACCCAACGGCGGTCAAACCGTCCGCGGCCTTTGGTCTGTTCATCAGCGACGACAATGGCGAGATCGGGCGCACCGTTCGCGATCCAGCGCAACGCTTCGTCGTTGGTTGAGTCGATCGACTCGAAATAGCGTATTTCACTTACGCGGGTATCAGCGAGCGCTTGCCGCAGGTTCTTTTCCATATCCGTTCAATTCTACTCTTAAAAACAATAAAAGCGGGCTGAGCCGCTTCTATTGTCAATCAAAGGATTTTTCCCCGTCTTACTTAGCGTTGATCTTGATGGTCTTTGGTTTGGCTTCTTCAGCTTTCGGAATGTGGATGGTGAGAATGCCGTCTTTCATGCTGGCTTCGATCTTTTCTACCACCACAGGGTCTTTGATCTCAATCGCGCGGCTGAAGCGACCAACCGGCATTTCAGAGAACATGCATTCTTTGCCTTCCTCGCTGATCGAGTTGTACTCTCCGTCGATGGTCAATACGCTGTCGTTAAACTGGATGTTGATCTCTTCAGCGGAAAGACCGGGCAGCATTGCCTTCAAAATGAAATCGTTTTCAGTTGCTTTCAATTCCATCGGGAAGGTGAGCACGCGCTCTGAACTGTTTGAATCTTCGATCATTTTGCGCAGCATCCTGCGGCGGCTTTCGGCAATCATTTCTGGGTTTCTAAAGTAAAGTGTCATTTTATGTCTCCTGAACGCTTATAATTATTTTTATTTATGACTTTATTTTAGGCTGGCTGTATTAGAGAAGAATAAAAACAATATTAAAAACTTATTAATCCCTGGTTGATGAGCCAGATGACAACTTGTGGTATCATACCCGCCAGTAGAGATGAGACATGGACGATAAGATCACAATCATTGAAGGACCTCCGCCGCTCTTTGAGCAAATCAACGATGGCTGGGCATTGGGATTGAACGAAAGCCCTTCCGGCTCTGGCATGGCGTTAACCCGTTTGCGCACTTTCAACGGTCCGGCGCTGGTCGAACGTTGCCACCGCATGTGGCACAGGAATGAGCCGATCTACCTGCATTACCGCAACGACATGGGATTGGAAGAGAAAGTGCCCATTCTGGCGGCACGGGCGAGCGAGGTTGACGAAGGACAGGTGCTTTTCTTGTGGGTGCGCACCCCGCACGCGGATGACGAAAATTGAAAATGACAAACCAGCATATCCACCCGGTCAAAATGGCCGGGTTTTTGGATTAAAAAGCAAGAAACATCTGGGTGAGGGGGGCACCCAAATGTTTCTTGCTCGTATAATACTGGAAATAATCTGTTTTGGCAAGGGGTAAAATTGAGAAAAGAAAGTGCCCCGGGAGGGACTCGAACTCTCAACCTAAGCGTTAGGAGTGCTTTGCTCTGTCCTATTGAGCTACCGGGGCAACGTGTTGATTATAACATTGTGGCATACCCCCTTCAAGGGTAACAAAAGGAGTTTAAAAGGATGACGAACACAAACGATACTCAAGTGATCGACCTGGATGTGCTCGATTTCACCTTCGGGGGCGCCGCATTTGGGCGCATGGAGGATGGAAAACCCGTGTTCGTGCCTTTTGCAATCCCCGGTGAAAAAGTGCGTGTCCGTTTACCAATAGAGCGCAAGGATTACAACATTGGCGAACTGGTGGAGGTGCTCGTGCCTTCGCCCAGGCGGGTGGAGCCGCGCTGCCGGCATTTCGGCGTGTGCGGAGGGTGTCATTATCAGCACATTTCCTATGAACACCAACTGGAGATCAAGCAAAAGATCGTCATCGATCAGATGCAGCGAATCGGCAAGATGCAGGACCCGCCTGTGAGATCGATCATTCCATCACCAGCTGAGTGGAATTATCGCAACACGATGCAATTCCATATTTCTCCAGGCGGGCGCCCGGGTTTTCGCGACACAAAGGGGACGGAGGTGGTGGAAGTTCAGGAATGCCACCTGCCGCAGCCGGAACTGGGTGAACTGTGGCCAAACCTGGATATCGATCCGGCAAGCGGAATAGACCGTGTATTACTGAGAGTCGGATCGGATGGGGAGTTGCTGGCGGGGCTGGAGGGCAATCCGGGTAAACCACCGGAGCTAGTGATTGACTTCCCGCTTTCCCTGCACTACCTGGGCAGTCAGCAGGATTATCTGATGGCAGGTGATGCCTTCAGCACCATGACCGTCAATGACGTAAACTTCGCTGTCTCGCCGCGCTCATTCTTCCAAGTGAACCTGCCTCAAGCTGAGGCGATGGTGAATTACGTATTGGCGAATTGCGAAGTTTCAAAAACCAGTACGGTGCTCGATCTTTATTGCGGTGTGGGGTTGTTTTCAGCCTTCCTGGCGCCGCGGGTCAAGGAGCTGGCGGGGGTTGAATTATCAGAGAGCGCGTGCACTGATTTCGCGCTCAACCTGGACGCTTTTGACAACGTGTCGCTTTTCATCGGCAAGGTTGAGAATATTGTCTCTTCGCTTGAGATTAAACCCGACCTGGTCATCGTTGACCCGCCAAGGGCAGGGCTCGATAAGCGGGTAGTGGCGTATCTAAATGAGAGTTCAGCGCGGCAGATCATATACGTATCTTGTGACCCTTCGACGCTGGCGCGCGATTGCAGTCGGCTGGTCGATGGCGGTTATAGGGTGGAAAGCATTCAGCCGTTCGATCTCTTCCCGCAGACGTATCATGTCGAGTGCGTGGTATTGATTTCAAAGATAAACTGATATGGATTTTCTACTCGGATGGCAATAGCAAGGTTTGCACGAAAACTCCGCATTGAAGTAAATACTAGATATAGTATTGTTACAGGAGTAAAATTTTAATTTGTATGTGATGTAATATTTCCAGTATTAACAATAACGAAATCTCTTTCCTGAAACACTGGAAATTGCTGGTTAACTTACTTCAAAGTCATGGGGTTAATATGGAAGGGTAGTAAATTGGATGATACAGCAAAGGAGTCAACGTGAAAGAAATCAAAATAAATGAAAATGGTTATATGGATTTAATGAGTTCGGAATTGGATGAACTCTCTCCTTACGACACAGTATATCCAGTACAGCTGTTATCGAGTGGACTTAAACTCAAACTAGCTCAAGCAGAAAATGTGATCGAGAATGTTTATAAGGTAGTTGCAAAATCATCACCGATGGTAGCACAAGTGTATGAAGCAACGAAGAAGGGTTATCGGTACGTTGTTGATGCAACTGAAAGCACACTGGAATCCATCGAAAGTGGCAAGATTAAGTTAACGACCGAAAACACAGGAAAAATGTATGCTCAGATACGTGAATCTAATGGTCATTATGGATCGAAATTGCCGATTAAGAAAGACGTATTTGCAAAAGGTTTTGATCCGGTCCAGATGGCTAATGCACTGCAAATGAAAGCACTTCAAGAGCAAGTTCAGCAAATCGCTAATCAGATCGCTGTCATTGACCATAGTGTTCGAGAAGTAATTCAAGGTCAGCAAAATGACAGAATTGGACTGTATTATAGCGGATTGACCTTGTACTTAGAGGCAAGAAATGTTAATGATTCAGAAATGAAAAAAGCATTAATTGCGCAATCTCTAAGAGCACTTTCAGAGGCTACATTCCAACTTGGCCTTACAATGCAGTCAGATATCAAATACCTTGCTGATGGTGACTTTAAGATTGGTAAAGGAAAAAGTGTCGGTTTAATCGATAGTCATATGAATAGCATTAATCAGTCATTTTTGTTTATTCATCAGGCCACAATATTTCGAGCTGGAATCTACTGCAATGAGGGTGAATTGACTGCCATGTCAACTGTTCTCAATGAATATTCACATTTCATTGATGGTACCATAGCGAAGAACGCAGGCTTGCTTGCACAATGTGATACAACAGATACCGGAACCGAAAAAGGTATATGGAAATCAAGAGCTAAGTTGAAGCTTGATGTATCAGAGTTTAACAAGCAATTAAATGCGCCAAAAAAGACGATTTATCTTGGCGTTTCAAAGGAGAACGAGTGATGGGAAAAATCAAAGGTTGTGGCAATGAGTCATGTGAGGCTCATAAGAAAAAAATTACTTACAAAGAATCAGAGGTATTCTGCTCGAAATGTGGAAGGCCGCTCGTTTATGTGTGCAAAGATTGTTATACACAGTTGCCAGACGATACTGATAAGTACTGTTTAAGATGCCTTGCAAAGCATGAAGATAGAAAAGACAAGGCTAAGAAAGTTGCTGCTGGAGTTAGTGGCGGAGCCTTAGTAGTTGGTGGTGTTATTGTTAAATATGGGAAAAAGGCACTTGATGTGGTGAAAATAATCAAGGGTTGATATATTTCCACACATTTAGAAAACGCTAAAAACGGTTGACCTGTTCCCGCAGACGTATCACGCGGAGTGCGTGGTAACGCAAAAACGGTGAGATTTCAGGACTAAACTGGAGCGGTAAATGTATTCATTATTGCTGGCGTTGATCTACCTGGCTTTTATCAGCCTGGGATTACCGGACGCGTTGCTGGGGTCAGCCTGGCCGACAATGTATCCCATTCTGGATGTGCCGGTTTCTTACGCCGGCATCGTCTCGATGATCATCGCAGGGGGAACCATTCTTTCAAGCCTGGGTTCCAGCCGGCTCATCCACCGGTTTGGCACCGGAATGGTGACGTCGGTCAGCGTATTAATGACAGCGGTTGCGCTGCTCGGATTTTCACTATCCAACCATTTCTGGATGCTCTGTCTTTTAGCAATTCCTTATGGCCTTGGCGCGGGAGCGGTGGACGCAGCATTGAACAACTTTGTAGCGCTGCACTACGCCTCGAGGCACATGAGCTGGCTGCACAGTTTTTGGGGTGTGGGTGCATCGATCGGACCCTATATCATGGGGTACAGCCTGGCGGTCACGAACAGCTGGGAAGGCGGTTACGCAATCGTCGGGCTATTTCAAATTGGTTTGACGTTGATTTTGTTCTTGAGCCTGCCGGTCTGGAAAAAACAGGCGCAGCAGAAAAAAGACGGTCAGACCGTCACACACCGGCATCTTAAAATTCACGAAGCGTTGAGGATAAGGGGAGTGAAGCAGGTGCTGCTGGCTTTCTTTGCCTATTGCGCGCTTGAGACCACCACCGGGTTGTGGGCGAGCAGCTACCTGGTGTTGGATCGCGGCATCGGTGTGGAGGAAGCCGCCCGGTGGGCGTCACTGTTTTACCTCGGCATCACGTTGGGGCGATTTATAAGCGGCTTTGTGACGGATAGAGTGGGGAATCGCAACATGATCCGCGCCGGGTTGGTGGTCATCACTTTGGGTCTACTGGCGGTTGTATTGCCTGTTCAGAACAACTCTGTGACACTTGCGGGGCTGGTGGTGATCGGTTTGGGATGCGCACCGGTGTATCCCAGTATCATTCACGAGACCCCCAGGAGTTTTGGCGCGGAGAATTCCCAGGCTATCATCGGGATTCAGATGGCGAGCGCGTACACCGGCACAACATTCATGCCCCCCGTATTCGGTTTTCTGGCTGAGAATTTCACCATTGCATTGTACCCACTCTATTTGGGGCTGCTGCTGGTATTGATGTTCGTTATGACGGAGTGGCTCAATCGGCTCGTACTTCGTCAGAAACGATCCTACAATAGGTGATAAAGTAAACTGACACAATGGCAATTGTGGTTTGCAAAAGGGGGGCAGGATATAAACCTGTTCGAAATAAGTTCCGACGTGTAACCGCAATCAGTTGTTGGAAAGCGTTTTCAGAGTGGAGAATATCCAGATGGTCGAACCTTTCTCTAATGTATCAAGTGGTAGGTATTGGGTGGATGGTGTGGGGAAAAATTCTTGTGATAGACTAAAAAATGAATTGCGTAGTAAAAGGTCATTCAAAAGGAATTGCCATGATGGAGAATCCTAAGAAAACACCACCTTCAATGGATGAGTGGTTGCGGGAAGCCAAAGCGGACGCGGACGCTCCACAGGTCGGGATGTATATTGTTCACAACGGTGTGGTTCGCAAAACTGCTAAAGCCAGGGCACGCCTGGGAGATGAGACCGCGGCTCCTGTCACGGGAATGAAGCTTTCACACGATCCGGAAACGGTCAATAAAGTGGTTGCGGACGCCCGCAACAGGGATGGTATTTTTTACGTCAGGGTCTGGATTAATGAGGGCTTGCTTGAAGTGGGAGATGATATTATGTACGTGCTGATCGGTGGTGATACCAGACCGCATGTCATCGACGCGCTGCAGTATCTTGTGGGAAAAATTAAAGCCGAATGCGTAACTGAAATAGAATTGAATGATTGAGAGATAAACCGGGAAATTTTACGGATTCCTCAGCAGTGCGTTCAGATTTGCTTTCCATAATCGTATGAATATTGCAACCGAAAAGATATGCGTCTGTTGATGATGGCGGATGGAGTATTTAACCAGTATTGGAGGAATTATGAAAAAAGGGTTTCGATTTTTGATCGGAATGACGATGATCGCGATGTTCGCGGTTTCCTGCAACCTGCCGCTCTTCAACGCGCCTGATGAACCCG
Organism: Anaerolineaceae bacterium; assembly: GCA_040772785.1. Lineage (GTDB taxonomy): Bacteria > Chloroflexota > Anaerolineae > Anaerolineales > Anaerolineaceae > UBA6107. The sequence continues at coordinate 197,883 of JAXGXM010000004.1, forward strand.
TCGATCTCGCACCCAACCTGACGCTGACTGCTTTGTTCGATACAAGCGGGAACATTCCTGCGACGATAACACCAATGGTGCCCGGGCAGCAGACAGATGTTCCGACACTCGAACCCGCCACCGCAGTGCCCACGAACACGTCTCCACCGATTCCCACCAGCACTGTCGTTTATATATCACCCACGCCGGAAGTTCGGCAGCGCGGCGGCACATTGATGAAAGCGGCTTACCTAGAAGATGAGCCGGTGATGGATGGTACCTACGCTGAGTGGGTGGAAGACACTTACAAGTACGCTGTTCCATACGTGGTCTGGCAGAAGGTCAACTGGGTGGATATGGCTGATCTTGAAGGTGCGTTCGCTGCGGCGTGGGATGAGAAGTACCTTTATATTTCCGTCAAAGTGACGGATGATGTGTTTGTGCAGAACAAGACCGGTGAGCTGATGTACCTGGGTGATTCGGTCGAGATCCTCATCGACGCCAACCTGGATAACGATTTCTATTCAGCTACACTCAGCCAGGATGACTTCCAGTTCGGTGTTTCGCCGGGGAATCCTGATAAGGGAATCGAAGAAGAGGTATACCTCTGGTATCCCACAAGCAAGAAGGGCAGCAAGTCCAATGTACTGGTATCCTCGCAGTTCGAGATCAGTCCGATCTACCGCGTGGAGATTGGCATTCCATGGTCAATGCTCGAGATCACGCCTTCTACCGGGCTGCACATCGGATTCGCGGTATCGGTCAATGACAATGATAAAAAAAGCGAGAATCTACAGCAGACGATGATCTCCACCGCCCTATATCGCAATTTTCTGGATCCGACAACGTGGGGAGAACTGGTGCTGGTTAAGAGCAAATAGATTCGGATAAGTATGTAGAGGCTGCCATCGGCAGCCTCTTTTTAGAAGAGGATGGAAGCCAATTCTGCCCGATACTGGCGGGTTTGATCCGCATTCGGGTCAAGGAGGTCCAGCAGGGCGAGCAGGACGTTCCTGGCGCGGTCTTTGCGGTAACGTTTGTCCTGGCGTAGAATTCCGAGCAGACCATCGATGCTGGCTAACGAATTGCCGCGGGACGCAAGTCGGATCGAGTTGTTGAAGGCGGCGTCAAGGTCATTTTCGTCGGGAAGGCGGTTTTTCTGATGATCCTGCATCGCCTTGATCAGAGGAGCCAGTCTTTCGGCATCATTGTATTCAGGCGAAGCCGGGAAATTGTGATAGATCGTTTGCGCATCAGCAGAATTTCCCTCCAGCAGCAGCACCTTCATCAATCCCAGCATGCAGGCGGGGTGGCGTTCATCCAGGTCAAGTCCTTGCAGGAAGGCTTCCCGCGCCCCTGATAAATTCTCCTCTGCGAGTAGGCTGTTGCCCTTTTGCGCCAGAAGGTCGGATGGTTTTGGAGGCAGGATGTTCTGCAGGAATTCGAAGATCCTGTGTTCCGGGATCAGACCGGTGAAATCTGATACCTTGCGACCCTGGCTGAATGCCATCACGGTCGGGATGGAACGTACGCTGAAGCGCAGTGCAAGATTGGGGTTGGCGTCAACATCCACCTTTGCCAGCCTGAATCCACCCTCGGCTTCTTCTGCCATTTTTTCGAGCACGGGGGTGAGTACTTTGCAGGGTTTACACCATTCAGCCCAAAAATCGACCACGACAGGTGTATTCTGCGAGTAGGCGATCACGTCATATTCAAAACTGGATTCCGTGACCGTGATGATAAACTCAGACGACATTCATACTCCTAAGAGAACAATTCCTGTTACTGCTAATCTCCATCTCCCTGACTATCGGGAGGAGCTGCGGGAAACTCGATCTTGAGAATCTCGCCATGTATATCCACGGTCACTCTGAACCCCATCATGCCCAGGTAGGCGCGGGTCTCTTCAGGAATGCCTGTGTTCAGGATCGTTTCATAATGTTGATCAAGGTTCTTCAACTGCGATTCCAGGATGGCGTGTGTGAACAAATCATCCTGTCCCATCATTTTTGTTGCCTGATCGGCGATCAAATCCTCGTTGCCTTCGATCTGCTGACCGAACGATTTGAGGATTTCCAGGTCGATGGGGCGGGAGGGTACATGGCGCATAAAACCGGCGTCGTTGATGATGTAGCACGGCTCATCTCCAACCATGGCGGTTTCCAATGGCTGGTCGTGCTCATCGCTGATCAAGCCCGTAAACAAAGGTCCAGAAGGCATAGTTCCTCTCACTTGCCTTTATTATAAAGCATACTGCTGTAACGATGGTTTTATGCGGGATTCTGTGTGATCAAAGGGTGATATCTACGCGGGTGCCGCCGCGCTTGTCAATGAGTTGTTCTTCGTAGGGTACGTTTGGTGTGGTCCACCGGTAGAGCCATTTGGCGTTTTCGGGGAGAAGGTTGATACAGCCGTGGCTGCGCGGTTGACCAAAGTCGTTGTGCCAGTACGATCCGTGAAACGCGACGCCTTCTTCGGTGATGTAACAAATCCATGGCACACCTGGCAGGTCATAGCTGTAAGCACTGGCCAGCCGGCTATTGACCATGTGGCGGGAAGGACGTTTGTAATTGGTGGTGAATTGGCCGGTTGGGGTGAGATAACCGTTGTAGTAAGGGGTTCCGGCGGAGCAGCGCATCATTTGCACCGGAGTGTCGCTTTCGTAAGCGATGACGATCTGGTCGCGCAGCCGCACCTCGACACGCTTTTCGGCGGGCGGAACGTCCGGTGAGAGCGGCGTCACTTCCTCCGGGGGAATCAGGCGTAAATGCGCCGGGTTGGCGTAAATTTTATAGTGGTAAAAATCCTCAAGGATCTCGTACCATTCATTGCCTTCTTCATCCTCTACCAGCCCGGTGATCCAGTGGGTTGAGCTGTAGTAAAGGCGGTAGGCGACCATTTTCTTGTAATTCTGGTTCCAAACCGCGTCAGTGTAAGGGACGGTCACCTCCGCCAGGACGCCTTTTTCAGGGATGCTGTGCGATGGGTCATTCACCTCGATCCTGACCGGTTGAACGCTCCTGGAGTGGACGTAACCTTCGTTTTCCAACCTGTACCAGACTCGGTTTTCACCCGGTTCGCCGGTGCCGAACTCGACCCCCGTGATTGGGAGCACCAGATCTTTCCACAATGTGCGCACAAACTTCGATCCCGTATTGGGTGATTGGAACATATCCACTTTATTGGCTGTGATGCGGCCTAGGTTTGAAGCGTTGTTGCTGATTCCCTCAGCGCTGGCATAAATCCCTGTTTCAAGCCTGGCAGCCAAAATTGCCAACAAGCCCGCACTACTGAGCTTAAGGAATTCGCGCCTTGAAATGCCGGGGAAAGGAGTCACGGTCTTGGTTCCTAATAATGGATGTTGACCAGTGTACCGATGGATGCCCAGTTGAAGAGCCATTCCGCGTCGGGAGTGTACATGTTTACGCAGCCATGGCTCATGGGTGTACCAAAATTGTTATGCCAGTAGGTGCCATGAATTCCATAACCGCTGTAAAAATACATTGTGTAGGGTACATCCGGCAGGTAGTAGTCATCGCCGCGCATATCCGTCGCGACGTATTTCACATAGATGTAGTATTGCCCGGTTACAGTGGGGTGCAGGTAGGTGCCGGTGGATACGATAAAAGAGTTCACCAGCCTGTCTCCATTGTAGGCGTAAAGCGTCTGCGCGCCGAGGTCGATATCGATCCAACGTCCTTCCGCGTCGATAACAGGTCCAGGCACGTAAGGAACTTCAGTTGGATAAGGTGTGCTGGTAGGGGCGGGGGTGAAGGTGTTGGTTGGTGTGGGTGTGAGCGTTGCCGTGGGGGTGGGTGTGAAAGTGGCGGTAGGGGTAAAGGTGGCGGTTGCCGTTGGCGTCAGGCTCGGTTTTACGAGCATATCGGCGGGTATGGGGGCAGCCGCGCTGCGCGCCAGCGCCAGCCATGCAGGCAATGCCAGCCACACGACCACAGCGATCATCAGAAGCAGGATCGCGATTGCCAGGATATAGAGCCACTGCTTGGAGGATTTTTTCTTCCTCTTTTTTGCTGTTTTGGGTCGGGTTTTTCCAGGTTGGGCTGCTTTCGGTCTTTCAGAAGGCCGGAGCTGGTCGACGACCTCGGTTTCAGCAGTGGTTTGTTTTACGAGCTCGGGTTCGCCGGCTGCTGGTGAAGCAGCGGCAATGATGGGGATAGGTTGTGTGTCCTCGATCTTAGGTTTTGCCGCCGGTTCTTCGACGATCGGGTTTTCTGCCAACCTGTCCAGCGCCCATTGCATACCGCGGGCAGCACGTTCGCTTGTGGGGTTGATGGATAGGGCGCGCTGCAGAAAAGAGATGCTTTCTCCCGGTTCAGATACTGCCGCCAGGAGCAGCCAGGGCTCCTCCCGCTCAGGTGCGATCAGCGATGCGCTCAGCGCCCACTGCCGGGCTTCAAAAAAATCGTGCCGCTTAAGAGCTGCCTGCGCGTTTAGGATCGATTGCTTGTAGCGATTAATGTCTTGTGGGTTCATGGCGAGGGTGTCGAGATGGTTACATTTTCATTTCGGATGTAGCAGATCAATCCGTCAACAATTCCCTGGGCGATCAGATCCGGGTTTTCTGTCAGAATCTGCCTGTCCAGGTTGAGAAAACCGGTTTCGATGATCGCCGCGGTTGTCTCGGTGTGAATTTCATCGAAAGCGTGGTAACTGGTCATGTCAGGCGTAGTTGAATTGGGTAGGTATCTGAGCCCCGTTGTCGTCTGGTAACGATCCGCCATGCACGCAACCAATCGGTTGGCTTTTTCAGGGTAGAGGCTGTGAATGGCAGCGGATACTTTAAATCCGGTTGCTTCATTACTGATGTATTCACAGGTGTCTGCGTGGATTGAGATCAAAACCATTGCCTTGTATTGCGATAACCGCTCATCGAACTCCGCCAGCAGGTCAACCTGGTAGCCTTCAGCTGTCAATTTCTGTTGGACAAGTGTGGCGATCTGTAAATTCACCTCTTCTTCAGTCAAACCATCCGGACAAACTGCGCCAGAATCGTTCTGCCAGTGACCCGCCACAATGCCGATGCGCCCGGAAGGCGATGTGTTCTCGACCAAAAGCGGCGCGACGGTGGTTGGGTTTGCCTGCCATGCCTGGAAGATCCTTTCCAGTGCTTCGCCGGAAAACAGATTGTTGGGTGTAAAGAGTGTAAAAAGAGAGGCAGCCAGGAACGCGATGATCAGAATCGATTGGATACCGCCAAAAACACTGAAGCGCGGTTTCGCAGGGGCAGAGTTTTTTACTTCTTCTTCCTGCTCCGTTTCGATCTCATCCGGGGCATCGCCCATCTCTTCCAGATTTATAAAATCATCGTTTTTCATGTCGATAAACTCACTTTAGGAATTATAGCAAGGTTTGTGCCATAATTGAATTTATTCAATAGAATACCGCTTGACTTTGCAGGGTGGGCAATGTATAAAAATTGTAACGATAAAAGGTGAGGATGTGATTGAAAATCCAATGGTAGAGCTAAAAGAAGTGATGCGCCGCTGGCCAAGCGGTGTGGCGGTACTGACCTCCGGTACGAAGGAGGTGCGCCACGGAATGACCGTGAGTTCGTTTACCTCGATCTCGGTCCAGCCTCCGCTGATCACCGTAACGATGAATAATGCCGCCCGTACCAAACACCTAGTGGATAAGACGGAGCTTTTTGCAATCAACCTTTTGGATGAAGGGCAGCAGGCGCTGGCGGATCGCTTTGCAGGACGGATCAGTGAAAATGAGGACCGATTTTCAGGTCTGGCGGTTTTGTCAGGGGCGGAGTTTATACCTCTCCTTGCTGACGCCGCAGCCTGGCTCGAGTGCCGGGTTGTGCACCGGTATGCCATGCCTGAATCCACGCTTTATGTCGGAGAGGTAATAAGCGCTCGAAAATCGGATAACAAGCCGCCGCTCCTCTACTTCAACCGTGATTTTTACAGGATATGCAAATGAATACTTCGCTAAGTGAAGATGAAAAACTGTATTTGTTGGCACTTGCGCGCGAGACGATCACGAACGCCTTGACTGATCGACCCGAGCCCGCAGTTGATGTTGCCGCGCTTTCGACAAATTTAAGGGAAAAAGGCGCGTCGTTTGTAACCCTGACGCGGCGCGGGAATTTGCGCGGCTGTATCGGCAGCCTTGAAGCTCATCAGAGCCTGGCGATTGATGTGCGAGATCATGCGTATCAAGCAGCGTTTGAAGATTATCGCTTCCCGCCGCTTACGTTAGCTGAGCTACCTGATGTCCATATCGAAATATCAAGGCTTACAGCCCCTGAAACGTTGACATACGAAAAGCCGGGCGACCTGCCCTCTGTGTTGAAACCCGGGGTTGACGGTGTTATCCTTGAAGATGGGTTCAGGCGCGCCACATTTCTGCCGCAGGTTTGGGAGCAGCTGCCGGATGCGGACGAATTTCTTTCTCATTTATGCGCGAAAATGGGTGCGCCTGCTGACCTTTGGCGTAGGAAGAAATTGGAGGTCAAAATTTACCATGTGGAAGAATTCCACGAGCAGCGCGAATCAGCCGGGTAATACCTTGAGTTTAAAAGCGATGGGTTTCTGCGACGTTGAGCACAAAGATCTTGCAGCGCTTTTGCGATTCGTCGGCAACTGGCGGGTAACATCCCCGAATCAGGTTGAGGGCATCAGTTAACTTCTCATCTTCGAACGCGCACAATAATGTGCTGAGGCCGCGGCGGAGGAAGCCGCCGGTTGAGGCGATGGTTGTCACCCGAAAATCATTGTGAGTGAGCGTTTGGGTAACCAGTTCGGAATCTTCATCATTTACGATTGCAATGATCATTTTCATGGCTACAACTCCTCGTAATGTTCGACTTCAAGCGCGAATACAGTGGCTCCACCTACGGTGACCGGGGTGGGAGCAGGCATTGGGAGGGGGGCGCTTTCCAGCGGAACCGCAATGTATTCGATGCGCTGGCGGCAGTTTTCTTTGAGTGAATCCAGGATTTCAGTCTGATGTTCGTAAGGAATACCGATCAATAAGGTGGCATTGCGTCGTCCGAGGAAGGCGCCAGTGCTGGGCAGGCGTGTGATCGAGATGTTCTTCTCCTGCAGAATGTTGTCCACGATATCTGCATCCTGCGCCTGGACAATTGCCATTAGCAGGACTTCGCATTGTGATGTGGTTTGCTCAGAAGACATGTTCGGTATCCTCCTTTCTTATTCAAGCAGGATCCTGTTTGGTCCTGCCCGATTGAGGTAGATCACCTCACCCGTTTGGGTGTGAATTTCGGTGAGATAGGGGTTCAATCTGAGCTCTATCTTATTATATTGTACCGTAACTGAATCCTTTTTTTGCTTAATAAAATGCGAGAGGATTACCTCGCGGTTGGTGAACATCACAACGCCCCGGATTTTCAGGAACAACCTCGCGGGTACCAGGTCTTCCACACTCCATTGTGCTGTGTTCATCAATCTTTGGGATAATTCGCGTTTATTTGACCGTTGTTTGAAGAAGTGGTGATCAAAAACCTGCTCAGCCAGCCGGACTTTTGCGTAGTCTAACAGACCTTCTATGATCATTCCAAGCATATAAGAGGGTACAAAGAGCGCCTGGTTGTTCTCTTTTGCAGGCAGCATCGTAACCCCTTCTTCCCCGAAGTAATCTCGAACCCGAATATTTCGCAGCATAAGATCTGCCTCGCGGGGAGTTAACAAACCGGCGTATAAACTCAATAGCTGAATGATGCCCGGTTGTTCGACTGAGGGCTGACCGATCTCAATTGATAATCCTGTGGGTAGACCTTTGATTTCCACTGATTCGATGAAAGTAAAATCCTGCTCAGAAACAAATACTCTTGAGGATCCGATCCCCAGCGTGTCAGGCTGACGTACCGTAATTTCCAGCGGCACATCCCCATTCAGCCCTTTGATCGCACACGAAAAACCGGATGGTAACCGAATTTCTCCGGTAACGCGCAGGTAAAGTTTTTCGGCGAACGGCAATTTTTGGCTGGGTTTATACCTTCCGTTTCTTTTGTAAACGTGGATCACAGTTCTGGCTCTGGTCTGTCCTTCGGAGCTGACGGGTTTGTGAAAAACGCCGCGCTTTCCATCCCATAGTTGCATGGCTATGGACAACAGTTTTTTTCGTGTTGAATCGAGCCATTCAATTTCCTCATGCTTCTGCAGCCAGCGGGAAATTTGGAGCAAATATGTGATCTCCCGAATGAGGAGGGTGAGGATAAAGAAGTTCGAGTTCGTGTGAAATCCAATCCACAGATCGGATGCGAATTGTGAATCCTTTTCGTCGCGTAAACTTACGCCAATTTGAGCTGGATGCGTGAGACCTTTGACGCGTGGTTGTCCACCTGGTTCAAAATCAAGCCATGAGCGTAGAAAGCTAATCAGCCGCGGATAGATATCCTCCAGCCAGGGAACATCATTCAGGTGGGGATGCAGCTCAGCCACCAATCGGGCGAGCATGGGCAGGGCGTTGTGACCGGTCTGCGCTCCACCCGCACTGAGCCTATGGTCTACCCTCCCGTTCTCAGATTGTCTGGAAAGAGAGTTTTCAATGAATCCCTTTATCTCATTAGCCTGACCGGGCAGAAGCGTTTGCATTATCAACCAGATATCCGCCAGAGTCTGCCCGCTCCATTCCGGGTTGATCCCGATTTGATCAGCCTGCGAGTGATAACCTTTGTCGACTCCGCGGGCGGTGATAAATGTCGGGTGCGGAAAATTTCCCTGCGGCGGCATGACCAGTTGTAAGGCGCGGATGCGCGAAAGTTGCATAGCTTGAGCGATTACCTTGTCATCGCTGGAGAATATCATCATCTCCCGTTTGTCCGCCATCTCAATCCTCAATTTTTCTACATCCAATGTTTTTGAGGAGTATTGCCGCGCTTGTTGAAAAGAGGCTTCAGGTGAAGAAAGTGAGGCCAGTGCCCAGGTTATTTGTTTACCGGAAAAGGGCATCAGCAGGTATTTGCCCGCAAGCCCGGGTGTGGAGGATGTGGAGGGAATTACGTCACCAGGCAGATAAAACACAGGAAAAATTCCACCACATTCCCCCTGCAGCACGGTCGTGAGTCCGCTTTGCACGTGCTTCATTGGACTGCCTTCCTGCAAGGGAGCAAGGTTAACCTGCCATTCCACACCAAGTGTGTGGGTTTCGCTGGTCCGGTTGTGAAAGAGGATCTCCCCCATTAGTATTTGAGAATTGGGAACCCAGATGTTGTAAATGACGTCAATACCTTGAAAGGGTGAGAAACTGAGGGCGATAAAATTTGTTGAATAGTATTGAATCTCCGGTTGGGAGAAAAATTGGGCTGGATCCCGGACTACCTGATCAACGAGCGAAAAAGATGGAAATACCTGCATCTGACTGGCGCGCAGCCCAAATGTGGTCGCTACGGACATACTCGGGGGCTGACCGCTTGATGAACAAACTTCCCAGCAATGGTCGTTCATCACGTCGGGTGGTGTGAAGCGAATATCAGCACAAAGCAACCGGCAAATGAACGTATTTTTTTTCGTGGAAGGCATAGGGAAATTGTAAAAGCGAAGTGGGCAGGGGTCAATTGGTTTATGCTAGAATCTACAAAGACTAAAAATTAACTGGTAAGATGATGTTATGAGCGATAACGATCAACCAATCAACCCTCCTGAAAAACCCAAGGATACTTCCACACCGGAAGAACCCATGCTTGGCAAGTCTCAACCACTTCCTAATTTCGAGGAACCCCCTGGTTATGAGTGGCAGAGCAAAGATGAAGAAGCTTACCTGATCGACACAGAACCCGTCATAAAACAGGCTTCTGAAAAACAGGATCTTCCTACGGACATCACCGCCCAGCCCGAATCAGATAATGGCGCGACTGTTGGGGTAAATCTTGGTAATAAAGTAGCTCCACCCCCCGGTAGTTCAGACGCTTTACCCTCCCGGGTGGAAGAAACTGACCTGTCTGCGACTCGCGTTACCCCTTCTGCACTGCGCGTAAACCGGACCATCAGCACCAGCACTGCCAATCAGCTGCCTGTGTCTGTGCAGGAGAGTGAAACTGCAGAAGTGACGCAGGAGACCGGTGGAAAGAAAAAGACCACTCTAGTAGAATCATTGCGTGAAATAATGAATATCTTTAAAAGCTCAGAGCCATCCGGGAGAGGTGGAGGAGGGCAAAAACCTCCGGCAGCAAGACATCGGAAAGATCGTTTTGATTTCGGCGGCTGCCTGATAAAAGTTATAGTGATTTTTCTTTTCCTGGCGGTAGTGGGGATTGTTATCGCCGGTGTGTTTTTCGTGTACCAGTACTTCACTATCGCTTCCACGTTGCCCAATGTTGAAGATATTCAGAATTATGCTTCACAATTCGAGACAACGCGTTTCTATGACCGGAACGGGCAGATGATCTACGAAATGATAGACCCTAACGCCGGGCGCAGGACGTATACAAAACTTGAGGACATCTCTCCCTATGTCCTGGCAGCCACCATCGCTATCGAGGACAAGGAGTTTTACAACCATCCAGGGTTTGATCTCGTTGCCCTCACCCGGGCGATGATCTCCAACTATACCAGTGGAGAGGTAGTATCGGGCGCGTCGACGATCACGCAGCAGCTCGCGCGCACGCTGTTCTTCACGCCGGAAGAGCGTGTGGAAATCTCTTACCGGCGCAAAGCCAAAGAGATCATCCTCTCGTCAGAAATTACCCGGCGATACTCGAAAGATCAAATCCTTGAGCTCTATCTCAACGAGATCAATTACGGCAATATGGCATACGGGATCCAGGCGGCAGCGGAGACTTATTTCAATACCAACGCCAGTGATCTTACCCTGCCTCAGGCAGCGTTCCTGGCTGGTCTACCGCAAGCGCCGAGTGTTTACGACATATTCAACAATCGCGACGCTACACTGAATCGCAACAAGCAGGTTCTAATCGCCATGTACAATCTCAGCCAGGAAAGGGATTGTATTGACGTGAGCAACAGTACCGAGGCAGTGTGCCTGGGGCCCCAGCAGGCCGCAGACGCGTACGTAGAGATCGAGAATTACGAGTTCAAGCAGCGCGCCAATCCCCTGGTTTACCCTCACTGGGTAACCTATATCCGTTACCTGCTTGAAACACAGTATGATCCGCAATTGATCTATCACTCCGGTTTCAGGGTATACACCACGCTTGACCCTTATATTCAGCGGGAAGCTGATCGCATCGTCAAAGAGCAGGTTGAGGCGCTCGCTGACAAAAACGCCACCGATGGCGCGCTGGTTGCTTTGGACCCGAAGACCGGCGAGATCCTCGCGATGACCGGATCGGCGGATTTCTATAATGATGAAATTGCCGGTCAGATCAACATGGCGCTTCAGCCGCGTCAGCCGGGTTCGTCCATCAAGCCATTGACCTACGCAGCAGCTTTTGAAAAAGGCTGGACGCCCGCCACCATTCTCTGGGATGTACCGAGCGAGTTTCCTCCCTCCGGCGATCCGAATGACCCGCGCGATCCTTACAAACCGGTGAATTATGACGGCAAGTTTCACGGACCGGTGAGTTTGCGCTCCGCACTGGCGAACTCGTACAATGTGCCCGCGGTTAAGGCGTTGGATTTCGTCGGTATCTATGATGATCCCGCGACCATTGAAGAAGACGGACTGATCGCTTTCGCGCGTCGCCTGGGGATCACCACGCTCACGCAAAACGATTATGGCCTTGCGCTCACGCTGGGCGGAGGCGAAGTTACCCTTTTTGAAATGACATCAGCTTTTAGCGTCTTTGCAAATAATGGAGCTAAAGTGGAACCGGTCGCGATTACTCGTATTGAGGATCATGATGGAAATGTGATCTTTGAAGCGAAACCACAGGAATCTGACCAGGTGATGCGGGCAGAACACGCCTACCTCATCAGTTCCATACTTTCTGACAGCGCGGCACGCGCACCAATGTTCGGCACAAATTCGATTCTCAATTTGTCTTTCCCGGCGGCTGCGAAGACCGGTACAACCAATGAATACCGTGATAACTGGACGATCGGGTACACCCCCGATCTTGTTACAGGCGTTTGGGTGGGCAACGCGGATAACACCCCCATGGTCGATACTTCAGGGGTTTCCGGAGCCGCGCCGATCTGGGCGGAGTTTATGGAAATTGCTGTGCCCCACCTGACGGATAACGCGCCATCGATTTTCACGCGGCCGGATGGAATCGTTGAAAAGGTGGTTTGTGTGTATTCCGGAACGGAACCATCAGAGGAATGTCCCAAGACTCGCACGGAAATCTTCGCCGTAGACACCCTCCCTCCCGGCAAGGAGGATGACCTTTGGAAGAAGGTCAAGCTGGATACCTGGACGAATCTACTGGCTTCAAGCGCCTGCGAAGGCTACACCAAGGATCAACTTGTTTTGAATGTCACTGATAAATGGGCGAAGAAGTGGATCGAGGATACCGCACTGGGTGAAGCCTGGTTGAATGAAGTTGGTTTTAAGAAACCCGTGATTTACATACCCAGGCGGGAATGCCGGGCGGATGACCCGCGTCCGACGTTGTTGTTCCTGGGATTGGACCAAAGACAGACCATCACATCCGATACGCTGGATATTTACGCTGTGGTTAACGCCACGAAGAATTTCAAGGATTTTTACCTTGAATACGGCGCGGGAAGGGAGCCCACCAAGTGGATCACGCTCGTCGAGCCAGGTGGGACGCCCTCAGAAGAACCGCAAAAATTGCTGACCTGGGATACAACAAAAGCGGAATTGGGGATCGTGACACTGCGGCTTGTGATGCGCTCGACGAATAACGGGCACGCGGAGAAAATCCTGCGCCTGAAGATCGAGGTGCCAACGCGCACGCCCACGCCAACAAAGACACCTAAACCTACCAAGACGCCTACGATCACACCTACGCCTACGGGTACCTCTGAATTAACTCCAACACCTGGCGGGGAGATCACCCCGACCCCAACACCGACTGACGCCGGACTGTTCCCCTGGCTGCCAACGGTGTTCCCCTTCTTTCCGACGAAAACCCCGGTGCCGTAGAAGAGTTGCCCGATCTATTTTGATTTGTGGCGTGGAAATAGTTGAATGGATTGATCAGCTTTCATTGGAAAGCTGATTTTTTGTCCCTCTAAAGGCATTACGCGGCTGTTGGCGAAATATTCAAAATCAAAGGTCGTCCTGTCGCCGGCTTTTTTCCCTGGAATGGGCATTAAGCGTGCTGTGAGTGGTTTATCAAGCCGGACGGCGAGAACAGCGATGTCCATGATGACCGCTTCCAGTTGTTCGAGCGTGGTATCACCCGCGAGTGGTATGGTGTCGAGGCCAGTACCGCAGATCGTTGAATAGAGGAGCAGGTCTTTGATCGAAAGCGATCCCTCCTGCCCCCGCCTTGCGAGAACAGAGTCTTCGAGAACAGGGAGCATCATGCCGTTAAACCCCGCGCGTAGCCAGTTACCACGATCAAGGGTATCAGCGATGATTGCCACCGCTCCCAGCGAACCGCAACCGCCGATATGCTCCAGACCGATCTTTTCGATCGTACCGCCCAGCGAGCACCAGTCTTCAGGGAAAGGTGCGGGGGAGAAATCAAAACCAAGAAAATCGATCTCACTGGATTCAGGTAAAGACTTGAACACAGCTGTTATTTGCTGCGCTGCTTCCTCAAGCTCGTCGAGCAGGTGTCGACGCGCAGAATCAACATCGGTGGCGCTATCAAAGGCTGATAGGGCGACATCCGCACACTCCATCGCCAATGATATGGCAGGCCTGCCGCCCGGTTTGTGGTAGGCAGCCGGGAAGAAGGGTGTACCTGCGGGAACGTTGGCCAGTGCAGCGAAACGCAAATTTGCGAATCCATCATTCCGTAAGAGCGTCGCGTCTTTGATAATCTGTGCGCTGGCGCGCACCGCTGAGGGGTGGAAGCGGGTTTTGTCTGCGACAACAGCCGAACAAAACAGGTCTTCGGCGATACCGAGAAAACCGGGGATAGCCGGGTAGGACCAGGGGTGCTCGGGGAGGGCGGGTCCAATGGATAGATAATCCCAACCCATCTCACGGGCTTGCTTCGAGAGTGCTGTCACCCGTTCGACACGCCCGGTTTCTTCAAGACCGGCGAGGAATAGCGGGAAGGGGGTTGTGGCGAGGCGCTTTGAAAGCACCGGCATTACCTGTCCGGTGATCGCGTCGTGAAAAAGACGACTGAACGAGGCAAGGGTCTCCAAATGATCATCTGCGCGCGGTGAAAGTGGATCATAAAAACTGGTGATGGATCTGATTCTCATGATTTTCTCTGCCGAATGATTTCGTATAGTAATATTGAGGTCGCCACACCTGCGTTGAGGGATTCAAATTTACCCGGCATGGGGATGTGGATCAGATCATCGCAGTGAGACCGGGCTGCCGTACCGGGACCTTCAGCTTCGCCACCCACGACAAGGGCAATCGGACCAGTAAGGTCAGTTTGCCACATGTTGGTGCCTCCGTTTGAATCAGCCAGCAGGATTCTTAATGGATCCGGTTTATTTTTAGTGCAGTATTCCTGTATCCATTGCCAGTCAGCCTGTTGAATGCAAAGCTGTAAGTGAGCCCCCATTCCTGCTCGCACAACTTTTGGCATCAGAGGGTCGACACTGCCGGGGGTGATAAAGACTGCTTGCACCCCAACGGCTGCCGCGCTGCGCAGGATCGTGCCCATGTTGCCGGGGTCCCGCAGCTGGTCGATGATGAGTACCAGGTCAGTGCTGGCAGGAAGGGGTTTTGACTGCTGAGGAAGCACAAGCAGGATACCCTGAGAGGTTTCAGTATCAGATAGACGGTCAAGCACATCCGGATAAACCTCAACGACTTCGCAGTTGCGGGAGCGTAACCCGGTGATGAGCTCGCGGCCGCGTGCTGAAAGCTGACTGCTGTACAGGATCGTATGCGGGTTCAAACCAGCGGCGATCGCCTCTTCCGCCAGCCGGATGCCTTCCACAACATACAGTCCATGCTCCGCGCGCGCGGATTTATTGGTGAGCAAAGCGCGCAAGAACTGGATCTTTGGATTGTGAATTGAAGAGATTGGCGCTTTTTCTGTGTTGACCATGGATTAAATTCTACCCCAATCGGGATTTAAAATAAAACGGGATGGCATTTGCCATCCCGGTGCGGGTTGAGTCGGATTAAGCTGATTTGGCTTTTTGAATAACTGCGGTAAACGCCTGTGGATCGCGCACAGCAAGATCTGCCAACATCTTTCGATTGAGCTGAATGTTTGCTTTCCGCATTACGTGGATCAACTGGCTATAAGAAATACCGTTCTGGCGGGCGCCAGCGTTGATACGGGTGATCCATAAGCGGCGCAGATCGCGTTTGCGGTTTTTGCGGTCGCGTGTGGCGTACCACATGCTTTTCAGTCGGGCTTCATTGGCGCGGCGGATCAGGCGATGCCGGCTGCCGAATTGTCCCTTGGTGTACTGCAATACTCTTTTATGACGACGATGGCTGAAAGGGCCACCTTTTACACGAGCCATTTTTTACTCCTTTGCGAACCCCTGGGCGCCGGTCAAATGACCAGTTGTGAGCACCCAACAGCCGCTCTAAAACGGATACGACAGGTCCTGGTCTCTACTTCTCCATATTGGGAGCGAGACGATTGACGCGCTGGACGATCTTATCTCCCTTGACGGGGACCATCTCAGTGAACAACGCTTTGGTGCGTTTTGAGGTGCGGCGGCGAAGGTGGCTTTTTCCACCTTTGGTGCGCATCAGAACGCCCGACCCGGTGAGGCGAAATCGCTTTGAAGTCGCTTTATGGGTCTTCAATTTGTACTTGCCTGTTTTCATCTTACGTGGCACAGCAAACTCCTCTCAACAATTTACGCTTTAGGCAGCGCAACAGCGGATTATACCAGAATTTTCAAAATTCCGTGAAAAGAAGGGGGTATCGGTTGATGCAGGCGAAGGGATAGCGGTTCGTTGTCAGGAAACTGCGGCTTCTTCGCTTTTTTCCTGTTCGACCACTTTCTTCTTTACCGATCGGGCGGGGGCGAGCACCATGTTCATGGTGCGACCTTCCATGTTGGGCGCCTGTTCGATTGTCGAAACGTCAGCCAACTCTTCAGCGATCTCCTTAAGATCTTCCAGGGCGATTTCGGGGTAGGTGATCTCGCGTCCTCTAAAACGGATGGTGACCTTCACCTTATTGCCGTCCAGCAGCCAGCGCCGGGCATCACGGGTTTTAAATCCGCGGTGGTGTTCGTTGGTCTTGGGGCGCAAACGAATCTCTTTGACCTCGATCTTGGTCTGGGCTTTGCGCGCTTCCTTTTCCTTTTTTGTGCGTTCGTAGAGGAACTTTCCGAAATCCATTACCCGGCAAACCGGGGGCTCTGAATTGGGTGCAACTTCGACCAGGTCAAGCTCTGCTTCACGGGCGATTTGTAGCGCTTTTTGAATGGGAACAACCCCGATGTTTTCATTCTGGGGTCCGATCAAACGTACTTCGGCGACCTTGATCAACTCATTTACACGAAAATTTTGGGTACTGATAGTCTTCTCCTGATGAATAATTTTAAGATTAGCCCGTTAAAATTACGGGCTAGATTAAATTTTATAATACCATAAACCTGATTTCAAAGTCAATAAAATTAGTTGAGAAATATGTGAGGGGGTCAGCACATAGTATACAGTTTATGAACCGGGGATATGAAATCTACAGGGATAAGTGTCTAGAATTGGTTGGGATAAAGTACAACCAGTTGGAGACATATCGACATGAGCGATACAACCCGTTTAGATTATCAAGAGTTGCGCACCATCAGCCCAAAAGCAGCCCGGCAGGCCATACTACAGATACTAAAAGCGAATAAAGGAAAAGTAAGTCAAACCGCCAGGACATTGGGGATAACACGGAGAACTGTATACAAGGCGATGGCAAAGCGTGAGGCCGGAGATCTGGATGATGCATCACGTGCGCCCAAAGTTGTACACAATAAGACACCAAAAGAGATTGAGGAGAAAGTGGTACTGCTGAAGGGGAAAACGAATTATGGGCCATTGAGACTGAAAGAAGAACTGGAAGCCGTATACGAGATCAGTTTATCGGAGCATACGATTCGTAACATCGTGAGACGAAACAAAGACATACTCAAGAACAAGAAACATAAACCGCATAAAAAAGGACCCCGACCATTTGTGGACTGGTACTCCGCCAAACCCTTTGAAGTCGTACAAGTGGATCTGAAGTATGTTGTAGACCAAAAAGCGCTTTCTCTGGCCCAGATCAACCATATTTATACCCATAAACTGCCCATATATCAGTGGAGTGCTATGGATGTAAATTCCCGCTTCAAACTCATAGCTTACTCAGACGAGAAGAGCTGGACCAATGGCCTGACCTGGTTCCTCTGGGTCATCTCCTGGCTAAGAAGTCATGGTGTATCCCACCAGATCATTTTCACCGTGGATCATGGAGAAGAATTCGGAGGCAAATCCTGGTACAAGATCACCGAGCTCAGAAAACTACTCTCTGGTTTTGGTTGTAAGCTCATCCAAAACCATCTGAAACATCCTGAAGAGAATGCCCACCTTGAGCGTTCCCATCGTACAGATGACGATGAGTTTTACATCCCCAGGATACTCAAAATTACCAATCGACAAGAAATGTTCACAGAGGCATTCAACTACATGTACTACTACAACGCTGTCCGTAGGCATTCAGGCATCAATCGCGAGACTCCTGTACAACGCTTATTCAAACAGGAACCCCACCTTGATGCTAGAATTAAGTACGTTCCGCCTCTGATTCTGGATAATCTCTCTGTTAGTCTCGGTAATTGGAGTGGATACCATGTGCTGGCTCAGCACCATTAGTTGAGAAATATCGCAGGGACTAAACACGCACATATCCGGGAAGATCAATGTATTCCAGATGGCGACGGTGTGAGCCGTCATTCGCGGAATAAAAACCCCGATATTCTTCAGGCAGCAGGCTGGCAATCTCGAACATGATCGCATCTGTGAGTTCCTGGCGGATCTGCCGACCAGGGTTAAAATCGGGGTGCACCAGCCTGAATGGTCTTCCTGCGCGAAGGTTCATTTTTGTGCGCCGGTAGCTGCGTATGTTCTTTGTGAAGTCTTCATTGCCGTAGAAGGCAAATGGCAGAATTGGTGTGCCGGTCTTCAATGCCAGGTAAACAATGCCGGGAAAACCCTGATTCAATTTACCCGTATCCGACCTTGTTCCTTCAGGTGCGATCGCGATCATCTTTCCATTCGCCAGCGCTTCTTCGGCTTTTTTAAAAGCGGAAAAATCAACCTGTCCGCGTGTGATCGGGATCGCTTCCCAC
The DNA here is from genome assembly GCA_040772785.1 of Anaerolineaceae bacterium. Taxonomy (GTDB): domain Bacteria; phylum Chloroflexota; class Anaerolineae; order Anaerolineales; family Anaerolineaceae; genus UBA6107. Next base: position 216,146 of record JAXGXM010000004.1, read on the forward strand.
GCGGTGAAAAGTGTGCGTAAAAGGAAGTTGTCCCAGGTTTCGATCTTGGCAAATGCCGTCACCGGTCTGGGGTGAAGGTGAGAAAATCCGACCGGAGCATCCAGCCAGTTGATGTGATTGGTCGCCAGGATCAAAGGGCCTTGCATGGGTACCGCAGAAACCGCCGCATCATCGATGTGCAGGATGGTACGCAGGATGGCCTTAATCGGCGGGTTGATGTGCCTTGAAGTAAGGATCATACCTGGGTGAGCCTGGTGATGACCTCAAGTCCGCGAGGGAGGATTTCAATCGTGATCTTTCCGCCTTCTTCACATACGGTTACACCGTCCGCGTGAACAGGCAGGGTCCCCTCGAGCGCGGTTACTACGATCCTATCTCCTTGGGAAGTCTGAACAGCAGGATCGGTTTCGTGCGTACCTTTCATGAATTTTCCGATCAGCCCGAACATTGCCATTTGTGGGATTTTGCTGACCATGCACAGGTTGAACAACCCGTCATCGATGTCCGCGGCTGGCGCCATCATGAATCCACCCCCCATCCGGCGCCCATTCATGATCGAAACCATCAAGGCAGATAGTGTAACGCTCGTCTCACCGTAGTCAACACGCACCAACGGTGGTTTGAAGTAAACAAATATGGTTTTCATCGCAGCAACAAGATAGGAAAGCATGCCCTTCAGTCTCATTCGCGCAGCCAGAAAACCGACCACGGCGTCAAATCCAACCCCTACCCCGTTGCCAAAGTACAGGAATTCTGACGATTCATCGGCATGAATCTTACCGATGTCGATCCATTTTCGCGGAAGCGAAGCTAGCAGCGCGCAGGATTCGTCTACGTCCACAGGAATGTTAGCGCCGAACGCAAAATCGTTGCCTCTGCCCACGGGGATGACGCCCATCACCGGGAAGGAGCCGTGAGCCTGTTTGTGCTGCATTAAACCGTTCAATACCTCGTTGCTTGTGCCATCACCGCCTGCAGCGATGATGAAATCGTAGCCGTTTGCTGCGGCTTCCCGGGCAAGTTCAATCCCATGCCCCGGATATTCGGTGAGGATGATATTGAAATCCAACTCGTATTGGGTCAACAATTCCCTGATGCGGGGTAAGGCTTTAATCGCGCTGCCAGCACCAGCGATCGGATTGAGTATGATCATGTACCGTGACATTTATTCTCCTGTGGTGCGAAGATCAGGGAATCGCGGGTGAGTGTAAAAACCCTGTTCTTTTCATTTTTGTTCCTGACTATGAATAACACCAAACAATGACAATTGTTACGCCAGGATTGTTCATGGAATGCCTGATTATAGTTGAAAAAGGGTAAATCTGCGCTGCGCATTTTGTTGAGGGTGGGTTATTTTGAAGGCTAACGCACCAGGACTCGCAAAAATCGTTCGGGACTCAAATCCCGGCTGCTCTTGCCGGGACTAGACCTTTGCGAAAAAAAAGATCCACCTTGAAGAGTGGACCTTGTGGTGGGCGGGTTATCCTGAAGGCGATCGCTTCAGGACTCGCAAAAAACCGCTCGGGACTCGAACCTTGAAGCCCATTATGCATCCCAATGGGCGGAAATCCCGGCTATTCTTGCCGGGACTAGACCTTTGCGAAAAAAAAGATCCACCTTGAAGAGTGGACCTTGTGGTGGGCGGTATAGGACTCGAACCTACGACCTTTGCGATGTCAACGCAACGCTCTAACCAACTGAGCTAACCGCCCGCGTTGATTATTATACTTGTTTTTTTATTGCTGACAATGGTAAACCTACTACAACGGTCAGGTGATGTTGACCACTCCCGCCCAGAGCACCGTGAATTTTGCCTGCGCCAGATCCTGGCCTGGCGGGGCGAGGTGACCGATGGCAACGATCAATTTTTGCCCTTTCTGGAATCCGCCAAAAGATCTTGAACCATACATTGGAACCAGATTGGGGGCGTTGATTGTATACAGCGAACAATCCAGTTCGTAAGCCATCGCGTAGAGCTGCTCTTTGCCAATGACAACCTGGATGATGTTGGGAGCGGAGAAATCCGCGCCTTCAGGGATCACAAAAGTGAAGCCTTTGGTGGATAACCTGAACCCGTCCCTGTTGGTGATGGAATATTCCTCTGCTTCCTCATCGGAAGGCGAGATCTTTTGCCAGTGGGCTTCATCCACAACCAGTATGGGTAGTTCGAGGTCAGGTACGATTGATGACATCAATAGTATTCTCTCTATTTCTAATAACTAGAATCGTATTTATAGAGTGCTGCTTGAGAAAATTATAGAAAAATTTTAAAAAAAAGAAAAGTCAAAAAAACCACGAAATTTTCTCAAATTTTCATTGCGATGGTATAATATCGGCGCTTGATCCATCAAGCGTGGAGAGGTTGCGCAGTCCGGCCTAACGCGCCCGCTTGGAGAGCGGGTATACCGCAAGGTATCGTGGGTTCGAATCCCACCCTCTCCGCCAATTTTTTAAAGACTTTAGCCTGGTAAATTCACGGGAATCTTTCAGGCAGATTGAACACAAACAAGCGGTATCCAGGAATGATGTGGATACAGTTTGTTTTTTTATTCAATCCTGGAAAGAGATTTGTCAAGGGTGTTTTACCTAATATTATTTGGGAATATAAAATCGCTGCTCATAGAACACATTCCTATGAGCAGCGATTTTGTGTAATGCTTTGGCTCCTGTTCGTTGCGCTATTCATCTCGCCAGCCCATTCAAATCCTTTTTTTGCTGTGATTACAGCAATGATTTCATTGATTACAGCTGCCGCCGCAATGGTTCCCTGCACAATTTTTGCACATTCAGGAGCCGGTGCAGCCAAAACAGAAACAGCGATGCCAGTAAGCACCAGGGAAACGCCGGAGTGTGGCAGCAATGTAAGGCCGAGATACTTTTTCACCGTTTCGGGACTCTTTGTGATGCTTGCTCCAAAATAAGCGCCGAAATATTTTCCTGCCGCTCTTGCCAGAATGTAAATGGCGGTAAACAAGCCAGCACCAAGGATCAAGTGGTAATCCAGTGGTGCGCCCAAATTCAAAATCACAACAATCATGGAAACGCCCAAAATAGGATTAAAACCATCCATGATTTGTTCCAGACGCATTTCTGAAATCATATTGGAAAAAGTTGCCGAAAACGCCATGCCGATCAGCATAAAATTCAAAACAGGGCGGGGCAACACCAATGTATTAAAAATAAAGCCCACAGCAGAAGCTACTATAATCATGACAATCAGCAGCATCAGCGTGATCGATTTGCTTCGCTCTTTTTTCAACACCAAGCCAGCTGCCAGACCCGTTACAACGCCAATGAGCAGAGGGAGAATAACAACAAGAGCAATCATATATGCGGGTAAATCGCCAGCAGAGAGATTGCCTGCAACAATCGCAATCGTTGTGACAAAGACAATACAGCCTACAATATCATCCAATGCTGCCATAGGAATTAAAGTTTTAGTAACCGGTCCTGTGGTCTTAAATTCCCGAACGATAGATAATGCCGGAGCCGGTGCTGTCGCAAGCGCAATTCCTCCAAAAATGAACGCTAAATAAACTGGTATGTTCGATACATAAAATACAATACCAAAAACCAGCGAAACAAGCAAAAATGTTCCGAGTGATTGTGTTAGTGTGGTAATGACAATGGCTTTTCCCGACCGCTTTATTTTGTTCCAGACAAGTTCTGTTCCAATCATCAGGCCAACGCCGCACTCAAGAATGTGAACAACTGTCTGATACCACTGTGTATCCAGAAGCTGCTGGTTCATCAGCGACAGTGCATGAGGACCTAAAACCATTCCAGTGATCAACCATCCCAATATGGACGGTAACTTCACTTTTGAAACAAGCTTACCTACAAGGAAAGCAGTTCCTATGGTAAGCAATAATCTTAGAAATAACAATATCATTTTGTTTCACCTGACCTTTCCTGACAGGAACTATTCAAACTTGCTTGCAGATATTATTGCAGCACCAAATGTTGTTTTAGCCATCGTTCTTGGTGGTGCATCTGGTCTAGCGGCAACGGGTACTAATCAGGTTATTAAACAACTTAAAAAATAGAATAATATGACATAACAGCCTATCGGAGTTCTTTCTGGTAGGCTTTTTTTATTTTCTTTTGGCAAAAGTGTCTCGACTTCCCATTTGACTTATGAGGAGGTAGATAGTATGCAAAAAGAAATAAGAAATAAAATATTTGAATTAAGAAACTCTGGTATGGGATATAAGACGATAGCAAAAGAACTATCTCTTACTCCTAGTGCGGTTAGAAGTGTATGTACAGCGAAATACAACGATCCTGATTTATATGGAACCTGCAAGAACTGTGGCATAAGAGTAAAACAAACGCCTGGAAAAAAGAAGCGTCAGTTTTGCTCTGATAAATGCAGAATGGCATGGTGGAATTCTCATAAGGATGACGTAAAAAGAAACGCTTTTTATACTTTCAAATGTCCATGCTGCAACTCTGAATTTGTAGCTTATGGAAACAGCAAAAGAATCTATTGTAGCATCTCCTGTTATGCAAAAACCAGGACGAAAAGAGGTAATGAGCAATGAATACAAAAAATATAGAACAGTACTATTCATCGCTTGTACACATTATTGCAATGAAGAATAAAGGAATATTAAACGATGCTGATTTCCTAAAAGCCGAGTCTGTTTTGGCGAGTAAATATTGTATCAAAAAAGATAGTCTTTATCGGGCTAATGACTTGATAAATAATCGTTTTAGAGTGATATATATACTACCAAAGAAGGAGGGCCAAAATGGATCAGAAACGGATAACCAAGATAGATGCGTTACCAAAGTTACAAAAGAAAACTAGAGTAGCCGCATATGCTAGAGTTTCAACTGGTAAAGATGCCATGCTTCATTCCCTAGCTGCTCAGGTAAGTTATTACAACAAGATGATATCAGAGCACGAAGGTTGGGAATTTGCTGGCGTTTATGCCGATGAAGCATTGACTGGAACAAAGGACACAAGAGAAGAGTTTCAAAAGCTTATATGCGATTGTAAGGCTGGCATAATCGACATGATTGTAGTTAAATCCATATCAAGATTTGCAAGAAACACATTCACGATGTTAAAGACAGTTAGAGAATTAAAAGCATTAGGAATCGATGTATTTTTTGAGGAACAGAACTTGCATACCTTGAGTGCTGAAGGTGAGATGGTATTAACCTTTTTAGCTTCATTTGCACAGGAAGAAGCACGCTCAGTTTCAGAGAACATGAAATGGAAAATTAAAAAGGATTATGAAAAAGGTATTCTCTGGGGTGGCAAAGATATGTATGGCTACAAGATAGTTAATCGAAGACTAGTACTCATACCTGAACAAGCAGAACTCGTAAGAAGAGTATTCAAGATGTACCTAGATGGATGTGGAGTTCAGATGATTGCCAACATTCTAAATAAGGAAGGCATAAGAACATTAAAAGATTGTACATGGAACAAGTCAACCATTCTCAATATGATTGGGAATTATAACTACACTGGCAGCTTGGTTCTTCAAAAGACTTATAGAGAAGATTACCTTTCAAAGAAAACCATAAGGAATAAAGGTGAAAAGGATATGTACGTTATAGATGATGATCATGAACCTATTATTTCACTTGAAGATTTCCTGATGGCTCAAGAACTTAGAAAACAACGATGTGAGTTGTCTAACAATAAAGGACATAAGCCTGTAAGGAATAGATATACAAGCTTAATTCGATGCGGAATTTGTGGTGCTAAATTTAAAAGAAAAAATCGTTATAAAGGTAAGATTTGGGCATGTTCGACCTATAACACGCAAGGCAAAAACGAATGTGCATCTAAGGCCATACCAGAAGAAATATTGAACGAAGTTACATTGCAGGTTCTTGGAATTAATGAGGTAACGGATGAGTTAGTTCAAAACAGCATTGATTACATAGAAACCTTTAATGGAAACAAACTAGTCTATCATTTAAAAGATGGAAATACTCAAGAGGTTTATTGGAAAGACCGATCAAGGAGAGAATCCTGGACTCCAGAGATGAGAGAACAAGCAAGAATGCGTGCTATAAATCAACATAGAAAGGAGGAACATTAATGGCAAAAGTTAGAGTTATTCCATCAACTATTAATCCAGTTACGCTTTCACCACTAGGCCAAATAAGCAGAAGAAAAGTTGCAGCTTATGCTCGTGTATCAACAGATGATGAAGAGCAAGCAACTAGTTACGAAACTCAAGTAAAACATTACACTGAATTCATCCAAAAGAAGCCAGAATGGGAGTATGTTAAAGTCTATGCCGATGATGGTATTTCTGGAACAAGCACCAAAAGGCGAGACGGTTTCAACGAGATGATTAAGGATGCACTTGATGGAAAGATTGACCTTATCATAACCAAATCAATATCTCGTTTTGCCAGAAACACGCTAGACACCATTTCTTTTACTAGAAAGCTAAAAGCCAAAGGAATCGAGGTTTATTTTGAAAAGGAAAACCTATGGTCGCTTGATGAAAAGACTGAATTCCTGCTTACAATTATGGCTAGTATGGCACAAGAAGAAAGCAGAAGCATTTCACAAAACGTGACAATGGGTAAACGCTGGGGAATGAAAGAAGGTCGAGTGAGCTGGGCATATAGTAATATGCTAGGTTACAAAAAAGAAAACGGCAAGATTATGGTTGTTGAGAACGAAGCAATCCTAGTGAGAAAGATATACCAACTATTCTTAAGGGAAGGAAAAACCTGCTCTGGAATTGCTGAATACTTAAAAGAAAAAGGAATACCAACACCAAGTGGAAATTCCTACAATTGGACCAAAAACACAATAAACTCAATCTTGCGAAATGAAAAGTATAAAGGTGATGCCTTACTTCAGAAGACCTATACAGCTGATTACCTAGAACACAAAGTAGAAAGGAATCGTGGCCACTTACCTCAGTATTATGTAGAGAACAGTCACCCTGCAATTATCGATAAAGAAGAATGGGAGATAGTTCAAGCTGAGTTAATGAGAAGAGAACAGATCGGTGCTGCTTATTCTGGAAACAGCATATTCAGTTCAAAACTAATCTGTGGTGATTGTGGTGGGTTTTATGGCAAAAAGAAATGGCATTCAACAAGTAAGTATTCAAGATTTGTTTATAGATGCAATGGCAAGTACAACAAAGAACACGACAAGTGCCAAACACCTGCATTAACTGAAGACAAGATTAAAGAAAAGTTTGTAATTGCTTATAACCAAGTAATGAGGGAAAAGCAAAGAATCATAGAAGATGTTAATGAGGTTATTAAGCTATTATCAGATACTTCAGAACTAGATGCTAGGGTTATCGAGTTTCAAAACAAGATGGAAGTTATAAGCGGTTTGGTGGACAAGATGATAAAAGAAAACACCAGAACTGCTCAGAATCAAGTTGAGTTCGCTAGGAAGTATGAAGAGTTATCCACTCAGTATGAATCAGAAAAAAATGCCTTAGATAAAGCCCTTGAGAAAAGGGCCTACATGCAAGCACAGGAAATCAAGATGAAGGCATATCTTGAGGAAATAAAAAAAGCAGATAACTACCTGCCTGAATGGTCAAATGATGTATGGATGCTGATGGTTGAAAAGGCAATTGTTAATAAAGATAAAACCATAACCTTTAAGTTCACAAGTGGAACTGAAATAACTTCGTAAGATTAGAACCTTGATTCAAGGTTCTTTTTCATAAAATACTTAAAGAAAAAAGCAAACTATGCTATAATTATATGTGAGCAGATGCATATGTTCCGTAGCGACACTAAGTATTCGTGTGTCCCGCATTCAAGTACCTATGGGCGGTAATAGATAGCCGTACGCAGTTTAAGGCAATTAAACAGGTTCAGTCTCTTGTCCTTAAAAGAGACATTTTTAATTTGATAAGGGAAGGTAAATCTAATGGATTCAATAAAGTTTTTTGAAGAAAATAAAAAGAAAATTAAAGCGACGACTGATTATATTGCTGCTGGTGATAAAACAAGAACGCCTCAACAGATCTTTGAAGAACATGAAATAGAATACAAAAATAAGGTTGGAAGTGGACACAGAGAAGTAATAAAAATAAATGGACAAGAATTCCAAATTAGTGAATGGATAAATGATATCAGGCATCAAGGATATGAAACGTTTAAAATTATTGCTGTTACTGAAAAAGGACATGGCGATTTGCTTGTAATAAATGGTAATCAGTTTTCTTCTGGACCGATTGACTTAGATGATATCGAATCTAGAATTGATAGAATTGCAGCTTCATACAATTCTATTGGTTTATATATTGTTCACAATCATCCATACACTTATAGGGCAAGCATATCTGGATCTGATGGCACAACATTAGAAGCAATTGTTAATGAAACAATTAGACTAACTCAAAAATATCATTTATTTGGTTTAAAGTGTTCTGTAGATTTAGTCGATTTTGCTGTTGTTACTGATTTTGATTATTGGTGTGTAAAGCAGGCTTAAGTTCTGCTATGTGCAAGAAGAACTAACTGTGTGCAACTCAAAAAGTGGTGTGTGCACTTTGTATTAAAATGGTTCATCTTTGCCATATCAAAAATATGGGGTGCGTAAAACTAGTTAGGGGTGCGTGATTTGCCCTCAAGGGTGCGTGATTTCTGCTAGGGGTGCGTAATTGTATCAAAATAGGTAATCAAAGCCACTCCTAAAGGTTTATAGTGAACGATTAAAAGTAATCATTTGTTGAGTCTTAAATGAACTATTTTGCTTCAGAATAAAAAAGTTTCTTGACTTTAAAAAATCAAAGGAATATAATATGAGTGTACTCATTTGAGTGCACTCATATTTTTATTTTAGGAGGTGCCTATGGCAAAAATAAGTAAAGAAAAACAAATAGAAATTAGAGATGCTATTATCAAAGTTGCAAAACACAAATTTGTTGATATTGGTTTTGAAAACACGTCCACCAAAGAAATCGCAAAAGAAGTCGGAATTGCAGAAGGGACACTCTTTAATTATTTCGATTCCAAAACAGAACTTTTCTTTGAAGCATTTGCTGAAATCTATCAAGATGAAATCAAAGAGTATCAAGGTAAATTTGACTTATCTGAAAATATGACGGAAATTGTCATATCATATTTTCACAAAACATTTGATTTCTTTTTGAAGATACCAAAATCATTAATGATGGAACTAATCATCGCCATGATTAAAATGGCTAAAAATCATCCGGATCGTTTTAAGAAATTACTAGAAAACGATATCGTTTTTATGGACCAGATGAATGATTATGTCGCATTACTTCAAGAAAAGCAGTTCATATCTCAAGTGGATACTCGACATTATGCTGAAATCATCATGGGTATCATCTCATTTGAATTTATGATGTATTTTTATGAAAATACGAGAACTAAAGAACAAATGTATTCCAATATTAAAATAAAATTAGACATCCTGTTAAAAGGATATCTAAACTAGGAGAGTATCTATGTCAATTAAATTAGAACATGTTATCAAAACGTATCATAGTGGAGAAGTTAATACTTATGCATTAAGAGATGTTTCACTAGAAATCGAAAATGGAGAGCTCGTCGTATTACTTGGTCCTTCTGGTAGTGGTAAATCTACGATGTTGAATGTATGTAGTGGACTTGATAATCCAAGCGAGGGTAAAATCACTGTCAATGGTGAAGTTATTAGTGACATGAATCAAAAAGAATTAACAAAATTTAGAAGAAATAACTTAGGATTTATTTTCCAACAATATAATCTTTTACAAACTTTAACTGTAAAAGAAAATGTTGAAGTAGGTAAAGAAGTAAGTTTAGATCCATTACAAATCGAAGAAACTTTAAAAGAAGTAGGACTTGATGGAATGATGGATAAATATCCTTATCAATTATCTGGAGGCGAACAACAAAGAGTTTCGATTGCTCGTGCGATTGTTAAAAATCCAAAAATCATGTTTTGTGATGAACCGACTGGTGCCCTTGATGAAGAAACCGCAAAAGGTGTTCTTTCTGTCATCGAAAGACTCAATAAAGAGCACGGCACGACAGTTGTTTTAATCACACATAATCCAAATATTGCTATGATGGCGGATAAAGTGATTAAACTCAACAGTGGTAAAGTGGTAGATGTCTATCAGAACATGACCAAAAAAGAAGCTAAGGATATTCTTTGGGGGTAGACTATGCTCTGGAAAAACGCATTCAAGATGCTTAAGAAAAGAATGGTTGAACTTCTTTTGCTTGGCATCATCATTGTATTAAGCAGTTATATGTATACCGTGATGGATTATTCAACCACCTCCGTCTTAATTCCATCCGAACAGTATTTTATCGATTCAAATCAAGAAGAATTTGCGATTAATATGTATGATAGTTTATTTCCTGATGAAATTACCTATATTACTAATACGTTAGCTAGTGGTGATATCTCGAATTTACCTTATACATTATCGGGAATAAAAACAGTAAATAGCTCTCTTTATTATGAACTCTTAAGTCGAAGACTTGAGGCTATCACTTCGCTATATCCTAATCTTACTTTAGAAGTCAGAGAATCAAAAAATGTCTATAGTGTGATTAACAGTACAGACTATCGTTTTCTTTTCTTAAAAGATATGACAACCGTTGATTTATCCTATATTGAAGAAGGTAGTGCGCCTTTAAGTAACACTGAAATAGCGATTGATAAAACATTCGCAGAAAAAAATAATTATCAAATTGGCGATACCTTAACAATTAATGAAACTACCTATACAATTTCTGGGTTTGTTTTATTTCCAGATTATACTTTGGCAATGTTTGGTAACGAACTTATCATGCAAAATGAAACCCAAACATTCGCATTAGTAACCAATGATCAATTTGAAAGTATCAACGAGTCTGTCTCCTTCGCCATTGGTGGCGTTTATCAAGGTGATACTTATACAGATAAAACCTTTAAAACTGATGTAATAGATTCTTATGGAAGTCATGACTCTTTAGCTTTTATTTCAAGTATTATCTTAACCGCCAATAATCTAAGAAGTGGTGGTGTGCTTTCTGATATTGAAGGCGGAAAAGCCATGGGATTAATGATGTCAGTGATTATCGCATCAATTGGATTAATAATTGTTGGTATTATGATTTCCAAAATGATATCGTCTCAACGAGGACCGATTGGAATACTTAAATCAATGGGCTATAAAGATATTGAAATTGCTGTTCCATACATTATTTTTATCGCAATACTTTCCATTCCAGCGATTTTATTAGGATACTATTTAGGATTCTTAAGTGCTACACCATTAAAAACGATGCTCTTGGATTATTATTTATTACCTAGTATTGCTGTTGCTAGTAATACAGCAACCATTTTGATATCGATTATTTTACCATTTGTGTTTTTGAACGGACTTAGTACCTGGATCATTACTAAAATGTTAAAAGAAAGTCCAGTAGAACTGTTAAACCCTTCGGTTGTAGACGAACCAAAGAAAAAAAGAAATTCATATTTTAGAAAGATGTTAAATCGTTTAAAAATTACATCGAAGCTCCAACATTTGTTATTATATCGAAGCCCTGCGAAACTCCTAGCATATTTAATTGGAATGTTCTTTGCAGCTTATTTGATTCTATTAAGTTTCGCGATGACAGGTGTGTTTGACAGAACCATTAATCAGTATTACGACACAACTAACTTTAATTATATTGGTATCTGTGAATTTAATACTACTTGCGCTGTCCCTAGCGATGCAGAAGGTGTTATTGTCCTTACTAATATCGCTGTAGAAGATTATAATGTATCTGTATATGGAATTTCTTCGAATTCAACCATGATTCCGCTATATGATAGTCATGGTAATCTCATTACGAGTGAATTAAGTAATGGAGCCATCATTACCAAAGGATTTGCATTGGCTTCAAGTATTAAAGAAGGAGATACAATCACAGTATCGATTGGAACGAAATCATTAGAAACCTATGTTGAAGCAATCACAGAACTTTATAATGAGAATGCCGTTTATCTCAACATCGATGACTTGTCTATTACGCTAACGAGTACGACTGAGTATTATAATGCTGTATATTCAGCGAGTGAATTAAATAGTAGTGATTACCTAAATGTAGTTTCAGTTGATGCTATTCTTGCCCAAACTCAAAGTATGAATACTTTTATGAATACTTTTGTCTATATGATGGTGATAATGTCAATTGGTGTTGGTGCGATTATTGTATATATCTTGACTGTCCTTACCATTGAAGATAATTTCTATAATATCTCCTTGTTTAAAGTACTAGGTTATAATGAATTAGAAATCAATAAGATGGTACTTGGAGGATATAACCTCTATGGGTTACTATCGTTCTTATTGACGATTCCATTAGGTGTTATTTCTTTTGATTTTATGGCAAAATACTTTGCGACTTATTTCAACATGCAATTCCCAATGAAACTTTATTGGTGGGAAGCTTTACTATCTATATTCATCTATTATGTTATTTTCTTTGCTGGTGCATACATCGCTAAAAAGAATTTAAACAAAATATCTTTACAAGAAGCGATGAAACGAGTTAAGATTTAGATTTTTTATTCTCAATAAGAATATTTATAAGTAACATGATAATCAGATGGATATACAGAGTATGAATTAAAGAATAATTTGAACAAAATGTACGCATTTAAGATGTTAAGAAACATTAAAATATAAAAAATAACGTTATGTGGAGGTGAGAAATTCACCATGAAATTAGTCCAAGTAGATAGAAAATATAAAAAAATCATCCAAGATTATAAAGACGAATATTTAAAAACAGATGATAAAATTAATGGTTGCACTGCTATGAAAATAGTAGACACATAGGTACCTAGTCTAGGTATAAAAATAGCGACATGCAACTCAACGGAGTTAGTGAGATTTAAACTCTACATTAGGATCTGTAAAAATAGGGGTGCTAATTTTCTGTGGAGGGGTGCTAAAAAATATGACTAGGGGTGCTAAAATTTTGATGCAAGGGTGCTAAAAAAATTAAGTGGGGGTGCTAATTTGTATCAAAATTGATAGTGTTACACATATCAAAAATATGGGGTGCGTAAAACTAGTTAGGGGTGCGTGATTTGCCCTCAAGGGTGCGTGATTTCTGCTAGGGGTGCGTAATTGTATCAAAATAGGTAATCAAAGCCAAGAACAGTGTTGTCCTTGGATATTCCGCAATACTTGCATTTTCCGTTCACCCAACTGTGCTTGATGTTGCGATAGCGTATATTTCCCTCAGCTTCGTCAAACTGCGTGACGGAAAACTCGCTGTTTGGGTATTTGGAACAGTACACGCCGCGCCGAGAGAGGAGGCTCGTTAACTCTGTGATGGCAATAGCATAAAGCTGCTTATGGAAGATATGGTCGATGCGTTCCTGTAAATCCGGCATCTGCGGCTCCAGCCCGGTGATGAGCCTCTTTGCAATTTCACGCAGGAAAACTCCTGTCTTGCAGGCTGGGTCAAGAAAAGTAGTGTCGGGATTGCAGAACAATTCTTGCGGCAGCATATCCAGCATCTTGTTTACCACATCCGGCGGCGTGAACACCTCATCATTCGAGAGATTTGCCAGACACGACAATACGTCGGGATTATATACAGTGTTAAACAAGTTATCAGCCATTGTCCTGCACCCTCCTGTAATCAGATATATATTGCTTTAGGAATTTGCCCTCTTCATTGGGCTGCGGCTCATCAAACAAGGTGAGCTGTTCTTTTTTTTGTCTCTTTTTTTTAGAAGCATCGTCACCGTTCAGCAGCTCGTCAAAGGTGTAGTCCTTACGCTGCAACTGTGTGCTGGTGATGAACGCCCATTCTGAAAAAACGATAGGCTCGGCGGTGTCGTTGCCGTTTTCATCCACGCACATCAAAGTCAGCGCGTTGCCGCATACGATATTACGAGAAAGGATAAACCTTGCAGCCTTACGGGTATCTTCACTGCAGTTCTTTGTACAGACCGCTTTATACTGCTTGTCCCAGAGGGCGAACAGCCGCTCCCGGCAAGCGATCGCGTTATCAAGAAGAATATCGACGCCGTACACGCTCGACAGCGCCAGAATCGCATTTTTTTCATAATCGTGCGGACTGCGTTTGTACTTTTTCTTTACCACAGCCAGCTTGCGCGAGAGTATCTCGTACAGGAAATTTCCATCGCCGCAGGCCGGTTCTAAAAAACGGGAATCGATGCGCTCCGTCTCCTGCTTCACAAGGTCGCACATGGCCTTGACCTCACGCTCTGCGGTGAAAACCTCACCATGCTCCGCCACGCGCTGTTTTGATTTTATCTGCTGTGTCATTTTTTCACCTGATCCTCATCCGGGAGAAACTCCACAATATCATCAACCTTACAATTGAGCACCCGGCATATTTTCTCCACGGACTCCAGCGACACATAGGTGTTGTTCTTGAGCCGTGTGGTTATATTCGCACTGTACCCGGCCATCTTCTGAAGCTGGGCATTGGAAATATCCCTGTCAATGAGCATATGGAATAATTTCTTGTAGCTGACTGCCATATTGCACCTCCAAGAGTATTGCATTTATTATATCACGCAAAAGTGAAATTGTCTATGGCTATTCGATGAATTTTATCGGATGGCTTATTTTTTGCCCATTCTGGTACGGATTTATCTTTTGCCTGTCCTTTACGAGGTGAGAGAATTTACTCTCGCCGTTTTCGTGACTCATCTTAGAAATAAAAAAATATTTCGGATTTTTTGTACGATCGCACTCCTATTTTCCAGTGGGTAGTGAGGGAAAAGAAATTCAAAGAATTTTCGTTCAAACCGCCTTTTGACCTCCATTGGGAAGTAGAGGACAGAAAAAAACGGAAACCTTCGTCAAAACGGCGCTCTCATCTCCAGTGGGTAGTGAGGAGAGAAAATTTCAGATTTCTTCGTCAAAATGCGCTGCTCGTGTCCAGCGAGAAATGAGGAAAAAAATTTCAAAAAGTTTTGTACGACCGGCCTCAAATTTTCCAGTGGGTAGTGAAAGGAGTGAAAGAATCAATGAAGATTTCCGAAAACGTCCTTTTTGCCCGTTCCCCAAGGCTACAGGACAGAGGACGCCCCTCAATAATCATTCAAGGAAGAAGGTGAAACAAAATGTACGACAAGTTACCAAGTGAACTCAAGGAAAACGCGCTGTTCTGCCTGTGGAAGTATGAAGAACGCGATGGGAAGATTCAAAAGGTGCCCTATCAGGTCAACGGCAGACGCGCAGACCACACAAACAGGAAAACTTTCTCCGACTACCAGTCGGTAGTGGCAAACCTCTCCGGTTATGACGGTATAGCGGTCGGGACTTTCGATTACATCGGTCAAATCGACATCGACCACTGTGTGTTCGGGGGAAAGCTCACCGAGCTGGCGCAGCATATCGTGACCGCCGTAGATTCGTATGCCGAAATAAGCCCGTCCGGAACAGGTGTTCATATCAGCTGTAGCGTGAAAGGCATTCAATATGACAAAAAACGCTACTACGTCAACAACCAAAAAATCGGGCTGGAGGTGTATGTCGCGCCATTCGTTACGCACACCATGTCAGTCACAGGAAACGCTCTCAATAATAAAGGAATAGAAGATCGTACAGACGCTGTCAAGGAAATCCTCGAAAAGTACATGGTCAAACCGGAGAAACCGCAGAAGGCGAAAAGCAAAGCCCCCGGCAGCTACCTCTCCGACGAGTCCGTCATCTCAAAGGCGCTCTCCTCCAAGCAGAGCGAGAAGTTCAAGGCGCTCTGGAGCGGCGACATTCCAGACGACAAAAGCCACAGTGAAGCGGATCAGGCGCTCTGCACAATGCTGGCTTTCTGGTGCGGCGGCGATACCGCGCAGATGGACAGGCTATTTCGGCAGTCCGGCTTGATGCGTGAGAAGTGGGAACGCAGTGATTACAGCGCTACCACGCTGGACAACGCCGTGGCAATCACTACGGAATTCTACAAGCCCATCGCCGTAGACAGCGCATCCGACGATTTCAATGAGACAACACAGGCACTTGCCCAGCTTAATCCCGCGAGGAACAACAGGTATCGCAACGGCGACATCGGCTTCGGAAGGCTCTTTGCAGATGTCCACAAGCACGTCGCCCGGTATGTGCCGGAGCGCAAGAAATGGTACATCTACGACGGCTCACGCTGGGTGCCGGACATTGGCGGTCTGATGGCGATGGAGCTGTGCAAGGAGCTGGCAGACGGATTGCTCCTGTATCTGCTGACCTTCAAAGACGAATCCGTCCGTATCCGCAATCTGGAGGACTACAGCAAATGGCAGCAGCGCAGGCTGCGGGACATTTATCTCAAAGAAGCTCAGAGCGTGTACCCGGTGTCGATGGAGGAATTTGACGCCGACCGCTATCTGCTCAACTGCGAGAACGGTACTCTCGACCTACGGACAATGCAGTTCCGCGACCACGACCCGGAGGACAGACTCACCAAAATGGCTCATGTCAGCTACGACCCTGCGGCGACCTGTACCCGTTTTGAGCGCTATATCGACGAAATCATGAGCGGCGATACCGAGCGGGCAGTATTCCTTCAAAAGGCGCTTGGCTATTCGGTCAGTGGCGATACCCGGCATGAGTGTATGTTCTTCCTCTATGGCGAGACCACGCGTAACGGCAAAGGCACGCTGATGGAGAGCATCCTGCGCGTCATGGGCGATTACGGCAGAGCGGTCAGACCTGAAACCATTGCGCAGAAGCAGAACGTCAACAGCCAGAATCCCAGTGAGGATATTGCCCGCCTTGCCGGTATCCGCTTCGCCAACATCTCGGAGCCAAGCCGTGGACTTGTGCTCAATGCGGCACAGGTCAAGAGCATGACCGGCAACGATACCCTCAACGCCCGTTTTCTTAATGAGAACAGCTTTGACTTCCAGCCGCAATTCAAACTGTATGTCAACACCAACTACCTGCCCGTTATCAGCGACATGACGCTCTTCTCCAGCGGACGCATTCTCATAATCCCGTTCGATAGGCATTTCGAGGAGTGGGAGCAGGACAAGACCCTGAAAGCCGCATTTTCCGAGCCTCAAGCTAAAAGCGCCATTCTCAACTGGCTGCTCAAAGGCTATGAGCTGTTGCGGCAGGAGGGCTTTACAGTGCCAAAAGCCGTAACGGAGGCGACGATGGCGTACTCCCACGAAAGCAACAAAATCGCACAGTTCGCGGATGAACGACTGCAGCCGGACACTGATGCCGAGACCCGCACAGCCTCTGTGTATGACGAATACCGCCGCTGGTGTGGCGATAACGGCTGCTACACCGAGAACAGCCGCAACTTCAATCATGAACTGCGCAAGTTCGGCACTGTGGTCAGACGGCGTCCCAACACCGGCGGGGAGAAGACCACGCTGCTTCTCGGCTACAAGGTACGAGAAGGGATGGAATTCCTGAAATAATGCGTGGGGCAGATTGTGGCAAGCAAAAACAGTCCTTCTCTATATAGGAACATTTGAGATGACCATAAAAACCTGCCACATACCTGCCCCAGCGTGAGAAAGGAGCGAGGCATGACGGAACGGTGTCATTCTCCCACCCGGTGGGCGAGGTCGAATCCCTACAGCTTTTCATCTCGGACAGCGGCGTGGGGCTTCGTACACAAAAACGCGAATTCAAACGGGTAATATACCCCAAAATCAAACAAAACTCAGGAGGTTAACACTATGAAACGCAATATCAGCTACGGCACAAAGCCAAAACTCACAGCAAACGACAAGGATATGTTCTCTCGCGGCAACTATGAGTGCCATATTCTGCTTCAAAACCGCAAGGGAGAGCCTGTGGCCATTTCCCAGAACAATGACCCGGATTTCCCTGTATGGAAGGTCGAATATGCCTATTCCTGCATCGTTTTCGGCAGCTATGACGAGGCGATGGCTTACTGCAAAGGCCGCTTCTTCGACCTTTCCGGCAAGCCGCTCTCAGAAAGGGATGAGTGAGTGCTATGGACTACATTAAATACCACCCGCTCATCGGGGGCGATACGGAGGATATCGACAAGGTGCCAATGTTCGCTTCGCCTCAGAAGGACAGCGTCAGCGCCACCAGTTCGTTGTATCTGGAGGAATTTGTCCCGCATCGTTACCGTCTTCATGCAAAAAAGCCAACAAGCATGAAAGATTATCTCGGCTACAAAATCCACTGCCCGTACTGCGGTGCGGTCATGGATGCCTTAGAGCCACACATCGACCAATACAAGCTGGCAGTATATGTCTGCAAAAAATGCAATTGACA
>JAXGXM010000005.1:0-218574 GCA_040772785.1 Anaerolineaceae bacterium
CCTCAGGGCGTTGCGCGTGCTAAATCCTTAACCCGAAAACACCCGAGCAACACGATTAGCGCGAAATTGATCGTGCAGGGGCAAAGGAATGGTGGGTTCGTGAACCCACCCTACGTAAATGTTGTAGCGGACGCGGGTCGACCGCGTGAACCCATCTCGATTTTTTATGGTTTCGATAACTGCGGAACCCCTCTCACTTCGTTCGGGGGCGCACAGATCGCGCAAATAGAAACAATTCCCTTTTTGTAAGGTTGGCCGGACGCAAAGGTTGAACGTATGGAGGATGTGAAAAAACAGGATAACAGAATATATGTTCTATATTTATTATAACATGGGTGTCAAGGGGTTAAATAGATCGACCACAGAAAAATCAGATCACGCGGATAAAACTATGTGGTGTCATTGCGAGCCGCGGGGGTCGGCGCGGCAATCTCCAACCGGGATGGGGCAGGGGATGGTGGGTTCGTGAACCCACCCTACGAACTGTCATTGCGAGCCGCTGATTTTGCGGCGCGGCAATCTCCAAGCGTGATGGGGCAGGGGAATGGCGGGTTCGTGAACCCACCCTACGAACTAAAATAAAGTTGACTGTTCGTAGGAATCTTTGTAAATTATATACAAAGGTTCAAAAACCCAATAACCTTGATTGAGATAACATTGACTTAACCAAATGCTGTTAAACCAACGGCTGTTTTTCATACGGGCATAACCTTTAGAAGACTCTTTGAGATACTCTTTTGCAGGTTTAGCTAAATCGAGGTGTAATGGATTTGTGTAATGGCCTAAAGCTGAACGAAAACAACCGATCAATAAATCTGTAAGCTGTAAAAGTTGGCAATCTTCATACGCTTGTGAATTGATTAAGTTATGATCACTTGATTGATCTTCAATCTGATCTGAGATTGAAAAATAATCCCGCAACCCATACAGACGGTTAACGATTCGATCCTTATCAATGTGTCTTGCATAGTGTTCGTAACCATCAAAATGTAACTTAGTAATATTTATCGGTGTCATTTCATCAAAAAGTGCATGTACGCCACCTTTAAGTCCAAAGCGAAAAGTTGTTTCGACCTTACTACCGTAATCAGGAAAATCGGTTAAGTTTTGAAGGTTACCTGTTTCTCGAAACAATAAAAATTTTGACATTTTACACAAAGGATGAGTTACGTAATTATCCCAGTTTCCAAGACAAATAGGACAAGCGATTTCTTTTGTACTTGATCTTAAAGCTGCAAACGCGATATTCACCCATGCTTGAGCACAATTAAATTTGCGTTTTCGTTTCTTTATATGCTTGATACCCATGGGCGCGTGATACTTGCACACCTCTCGGGCTTGATGTAACAGATCTACCAAGTAAGTTTTTTGCTCTGTGGGGACCAGGAACATTCCATGCCAGAAGCCGTCTATTTTTGATTCATCGTGGTAAAGTTCGTAATCCATGAGGTCGATTTCTATAATGAAGCAAACCTTGTTATATTAGTGGGCTTAAGAGTTTTTCAATATTATCTGCCCAGAAGCGACGGTAACCCTCCGCTGGGATTTGCTGGTCATCTGTAAAGAGGAAGAGTGAAATACTAACCTCTAACCCTTCGTAATTAAACACTTTCGGTTTGTCATTTTCTTCGAACAAGTGACGGTAACCGTCGACTTTGTGTTGGTACTCCGAACGACCTGTGCCTTTGGGGTCTACAAATACAATGTGGTAGCGGTTCCCTTTTTGCAACCAGAAAATGAAATCGGGTTTGAAGTTGGCAATGCGGTTATCGATGGGGTAATAATAAGGGATCGTAACTTCATCAAGCGTTTCATCAAGGCGACTGAAAAGCCACCAATCAAATCCAGAGAAAAGGTTTTGAGGTTGTTTTAGATACTCTTCTAGAATACGCAAGAATTTTACTTCGCTTGCATAGTGAATGATATTGCGGATGTATTCGACCCGCTCTTGATCGCTCAAAATAATTGGCACATAGTAATGGTTAACCAGGCGTTTGATCGTAAGCGTAGAATTATCCCAGCTATAAGTTTCACCGTTTTCGGATGGTTGTATTTTTATCAACTCATCATATTGATCGTCAGTAATTTCATGACGATTTCTTTTTTCCCTCAATTCATGTACATCCAACGGTTTTTGAGATACCTTCTCTATGCGCCTTTCAAGATCGCCCAAAGATTCAAGGGAAACACGGATATGCTGGAAATGGTTGATCTCGTTTTCCAGGGGCTTGAAACCGGAAAACTCTTTCGGGTGTAACGCAAAGTAATTCAATGCCTGACGAACCATGACCCCGAGGTTACTGTATTTTCGGGCATCATCATTGCGAAATGTGTCTGAAGAATTCTGTATTGAGGCACGCAAGGCGGCTATCTGCTCGGGTTGAGCTGAGTGCAGGGCGTAAAAAACACGATCATCATCGATGTATTTAAGATAAGCCTGTAAAAGTTCAAGGTTTTCATGGTGAAGTTCGAATTTTTTCAGTTTGCGCTCTTTGTAAAGCGGCGTGTCGCTGAGTTGGTACACGGGAATCAACAGTCGTTTGCCTTCAACCGCTTCCTGATTAATCGCAAGAGAAATTTCGTGCTCACCCGTCTGTTTGCTTTCCTGGTCCAATTCCGAAACAACCTGATTGAGGGCTTCGCGGTTCGTGCCAAAGATGTATAGGGATTCGAGAGGGAGAACAAGACTTAGGACCTGACTGGCAATGGATTGGTCTTCGGGTAAAAGGATCCCGCTGGCAATTAGTTCGCGCAAGCGTTTGCGCTGGTTCTTGAATGGTTCAATGCGGACACCCCGACCAACCGACTGGAGGATGAATTTCTTGGCTTCAACATCAGTGCCGATATTGACATAGGTGATGACGTTGGGGCGGTTGGAGTCCCATCCTTCATAAAAACTGCGCGATCCCATGAGGATGTTAATATCTGAATCCTCTTTATTCAGCGTGACGAAATAGCTTTCATCCTTAAAGTGCTGGTTAATTTCATAGCCGGCAAGTTCGCCTTTGAACCAGTCGGAAATATCACCAATGCGAATAAGCGCGAATGGATCATCACAGGTTTTGAGTTTGAACGCGACCTCCTGGCGATCGGAAGGGCGGATGAGCACTTCAATCTCACCCGGTTGGGGAGAGTTGAAAACAGCTTCGAGAAGATCGGACTGGGACAATCTACGGAAAGTCGATTCCTGTATGGCAACAGGACTGTTATCCTCAAAAATGTATTGCGGATTTTCACGCAGTTCGAGGAGCAATTCGTTACGCGCCGCATCCCACGTTTCAGCGTCGATCTGACCATTGCCGATCCGCACCAACTCACGGAAGAAGAGTTTAAGGTCAGCTTCTTCGGTATTGACGGAATTAACGAGCGTCATCATCAAGGGACGGTGATAAAGGTCCGGTGAAACCCGACGCACGCGTTTTTCAAACTGGCGCACGTAGGTGAGCATGATGAGGGCTTTGAGAACGATCTTCTGTTTTTCGCTGGTTGAGTAATCATCGCGAGGGCGAAACGCGCGTATTTCCTGTTTGAGGACGGTGATGTGTTTACCGTGACCTTTGCGGATGAACTCTGAGAGGTTGTAGTTGGCAACGGTTGTGACGATATCGCGCGGGTCGGTGAAGGTGGCGGAAAAGTTGAAAAGAAAACCATTGCGCGAAAGGATCGAATATATGTGCTGGCGCTTGGAATCTTCTTTATCGCCCTTGTGGGCTTCGTCGAGGAGGACGTACCACTGACCATCGTTGTCGTAACTGCGAAAGTCGATGATCTTTTCCTTCTTGTCGTCGCTGAGGTTATCAGAGCGATAATAAAAAACGGTTACTTCTTCGGCGGGGAGGAGGGTGGGGGCGTTGACCCTAACATCGGCGTAGTCGCGCAGTTCGACCAGGCGTATGTACAACCCGCCATTGAGGTTGTATTCATTGATGTGCTGGCGGAGCTGCTCGAGCAGGTCATCACGATGGGCAAGGACAAGGATTTCGCGGGAGGGGATTTCACCGCGATGGATGAGGGTGTGCAGGAATTCGATCAGCTTGACAATGACGAGGGTCTTGCCCGATCCGGTTGCCATCCAGAATGACATACGGTTAATGAAATGGGTGTAATCGAGGCGGTCTTCTTCATTTGCGGGGTAGTAGGATTCCAGCAGTGCAGATAAAGTCCGTTTGGCAAAGGATGAGTGATCAAGAGGGATGGACAGGTCTTCTTCCAATCCGTACTCACTATACCAATCCATGTACGAGCTCTTGAGGTCAGCAGGGATCGACGGTGAACGATAGTACTTCCAGAGCGCGCGCAAGGCATTGTGCAAAGCGACCTGCTGATACTCGTATAGCGTTTTTTCGCGGGAGAATTGACGCATGTCAAGGTCAGCCCAACCGGTAGGGAGGACATCAGCGGGAAGATTTTCGACCATGTTTTGCAGTAAGATGCGAGTCATCAGTTAATTCCGTATTGCTTCGTTGGGGATTCCTTGAAAAATCATCAAGGACGTTTTGCTTCGGGCTTTGCCCTCGCAATGACAATCAGTTCGTTACCACCAGATGAGGGGTTTGAGGACCTGCCAATCAGGGTCGATGAGGCTTTGCTTTTCACCGTCCTGGAACTCGACGTATTCTTTGGTGATGCGCTTGATCCACTTACCGCGGCGCTGAGAGATGGTTTCGGCGAGGTCGATATCAGGGTAGAGGCGTTCGGGGTGAATGTGCGCGGCGTTGCCGGCGGTGTCGACAACGAGGGCTGAAAGCATTTTTTCGTCGCGCAGGAAAATGTAACTGTGGTAAGGGTCTTCGTAGGGATTATTGAAGAGGTCGGTATCACGATAAACCGATTTATGTAAAGTGTCTTCGTACTGTTCGAGGTCGCAATACTTTACAAATACGCTAACACCTTGAGCAATAACTGGTTTTCCTGCCTTCCATTTAGAGGAGTATGCAACTTTTTTTATTCTTGGAATAATTACAGAATAAAAATGTGAACCCATCTCTATCAAGATGTATTTCCTTTTACCTCCATCAGATTGATTTAAAACCATTACCGCATGTGCCGTAGTTCCTGAACCAGCAAAATAATCTAAAATCAAGGATGTTTTTGTGCAATTTGCGGCTAATAGACAATCTGAAACCAGATAAATACTTTTAGGATATGAGAAACTTTCTCTTTCGCCAAAGAGTGATTTTAATACACTAGTTCCGCTTTCTGTTGCGGAGTATTTTGCATCGTCCCACCATGTATTAGGTAATGTACCTTCTAGATTTGGGCGATATTTTCGATAAATTTGCCAATCCCCATTTACATTTTTAGCAACTAAATCAAAGGGGGCTACTTGAGCCGCTCTTTCCCAACCTAAGTTCCAAACTCTCTCTTGATTATCACTATCTATGGGGAAAACTAGAACCTCGTCATTTTTTGGCTCTTCTCTTGGAATCCATGATTGATTTTCATCGGACCAAGTTAAATTAACAATTCGGATTTTTCCACCCTTCCCTACATAAATTGGATAATAAAGTTTTGGTCGATCTATTCTTCTGGAATTTGCACCTGTAGCACGAAAATTCATCCATGAGAAATTACCGAATTCATCTTTTTCAGAATAACGACTCTGAAGTCTTTCATCTCTAGGCAACCTTCCAACGATAGATTTGGATGATTTTCGATGAAAAATTGCATATTCATGGTTTTGAGAGAAACCGGAAGCCATTGCTCTGCCATGAGGGTTACTCCTAATGGGAACAACGGCTAATCGATTTTGTTCATCAAAAACTTGATTAATGACCAATGTTAAAAACGGAAATTCAAAGTCATCGATAGCTATGCAAGAGATTCCATCCGGGGCAAGTAAATCATATGATTTTCCAATCCTGTCATTCATCATGGAAACCCACGAAGAATGTTTGTATTCATTTTGATAAATAATTTCGGTAGCTGCTGTATTGAACGGCGGGTCGGTATATGTAACATTTGCGAGACTATGGAATTTTAAATTAATCGAATTAAGTCCTTGATAATTTTCACTATGTATTAACCAGCCGTCCAGAGAAGCGTCGAGGTCTTCAAAAATGGAGAGTATATCCAGTTCAAGGTCGGGGAAGTACTTCGTATCGAGGGAAAGAAACTGGTACTGCGGGTAAACAAGGTAACCCGCAAGGTCGCGCTGCGTGATCATTTCCAGGCGGAAATCAGCGGGGAGGAAAGCGAGGTCTTGCCATTCCTGCACCTGGTCGGGCATGTTGGGGTGGGCAAGGATACTGTCCAATAAGGTTGGGGATTGCTTCGCGCCTGCGGCACTCGCAATGACATGATCTAAAGTGATGATGTAATGGCTGTTGCGCAC
The DNA here is from genome assembly GCA_040772785.1 of Anaerolineaceae bacterium. GTDB lineage: Bacteria > Chloroflexota > Anaerolineae > Anaerolineales > Anaerolineaceae > UBA6107. Next base: position 6,335 of record JAXGXM010000005.1, read on the forward strand.
GAACTTGGGTTTGTTCCAGATTTTGACCAGCTCATCTTCAAACTGGCTGATGAAGTCGATGATCTTGAAAGCAATGTCTTTCAGCGCCTGCAACTGGGCAAGTCGTTCGGTACCCCAGACATTCTGACCGGCGAAAAGATACTGGTACATCCAAAGATCGAACTGCTCCTGAAGGAATGCGCGCGCGTTCTTGTTGATGAAGTAATCCACCTCCGACTGCTTTTCGAAAACCCTGAAGGCGCGGGTGAGGATATCGTCCGTTAACTGCTGGCCGGAGCGGCGCAGTTCCTTGATGATATCGTCCATCTTCGTGGTGCGACCACGTTCGCTGTAGGAGACGTCAAAGACCAGTGCGCCCTCTTCGTTGAGCGAACGGAAGGTATAAATCACCTCACGTTTTTCGTTGGATTTCTTTAATTCCATTTTCGACGCATCGAAGAAGAACTTGTAGCCGTCGACTTCCACGCTAAGACTGTTGAAGATACGATCCGTCTTAACGTAGTAAAGCATGTGCGTTTTCCAGAAGAGCATCACGTCGCGGTCATCGGTGTAAACCTTCTCATAGATGTTTTGGTGGAGGGGTGTATAGCGGAAGTAAATGGAGCCGCTTTCGCTGAAATACCGCTGGAAGAAGGTGTAGAGCTTGTCGAATAATTCTTCGCGGAAATCAGGGAAGGGTTTCAGCGCTTTGTTGATGTCCTGCTTGAGGATGGGGAAAACTCCCTGCTCGTAGTAGCGGGATTTAATGCGCATGAGGTTGATATACCCGGAATCTCCCTCGATTTTCGCTCCGACGAAGATATCGCGCAGGGCATCAAAGAATTGTTTTTCGTATTTTCTTATTTCGGCCATAGTGGTCACTCCATGAGACGGTAGGTTTATTGTACTCAAAATGGATAAATCAGGTAGCTGCAATTTGAAATTAATCAGGGGGAACAGTGTATTGTGCTCCTACAAGTGGGCGAGGGGAGGAATGTGGAACGCGGGCGCGATGCGCCATCCACTTTTTTGGCGGACACGCGCGTCAGCGCGGGGAGCAATTTTCAAAACAATAAAGTTAATTGGAGATTCCTTGAAAAATCATCAAGGACGTTGTGCTTCAGGCTTTGCCTTCGCAATGACAGGCTAAGAGTTTTCCCCGTTCTTCGGCACTTTGAACTTGAGCCACACGGGCACGATGGTGATGAGTGAGATGACGGCGGTGAGTGCGAAGGGGAACTGCGGGGAGATGTTCTGCCACAGCAGGCTGCCGATGTAGGGGGCGGGCAGGGAGATGAGCCCAAGGCTGGTGGAGAAGAGGCCGAAGGCGGTGCCGCGCAGGTGGGCGGGGACGACCTTGCTGATGAGCGACTGGTAGGCGGGGGCGATGAGTCCGATGCCGGTGCCGGCGATGGCGAAGCCGGTGAGGTAGACCCAGGTGGGGCTGGCGGGGGGCACCAGGGCGATGGCGCCGAGGGCGATGGAGTTGAGCAGGAAACCGATGACAATGCCGACGCGCTCGCCTTTTTTGTCAGCCAGCCAGCCGCCGGGGATCATGAACGCCATCATGAAAAGCCCGAAGACGCCGTTGAGTATGCCGATGGTGGAGATGTTGAGCGCGGCGATCTGCTCCATGTAGAGACTGAGGAAGTTGAGCGACATGCCATAGGAGATGTCGCGCACGCCGTCAGTGATGAGTATCCAGGTGATGACGCCGCCGGCGAAGAGCATGCCGAACATGGTGCCGAGGTTCTTTTTGAGCCCGGCGACGTTGAAGGGGGTGCGCTCGTAGCTGACCGCGTCGTGCTTGCCCGACCAGGCCATTAGGATGCGGATGATCATGGCGACGATGTAGAGCGCGGCGGCCGCCCACAGCATGGTCTTGAAGCCGTAGTGCTCCACGATCCAGCCGCCGGCGGGCGGTCCGATGACGGCGACGATGCCGTAGAGCATCTGGGAGACGCCGAAGACGCGCGCGCGGTTGTGCTCGTCAGATTTTTCGGCGATGAAGGCGTCAAAACTGGGTCCGACGAGGGCGCCCGCGGCAGCGCCGACCGCGCTGGCGAGCAGCACCCAACCCCAGTTGGAGGAGCCGACGAGGATGAGGGCGCCGATGGTGCCGAAGAGGCTGCCGATGGCGATGGCGCGCAGCCTGCCGAGCGAGTCGGAGACCCAGCCGCCGAGGATCTGCAGGACGAGCGGGACGATCTGCGAGAGCGTGTAGAAGAGCCCGATCTGCGTGACGGTGGCACCGAGGCTTTCGAGGTAGAGGGAGAGGAGAGGACCGTACATGTTGCCGCCCAGGTTGGCGAGGATCATGGCGATCATGAACGTGATGAGCACCGGCGAGAGCAGGGGCGTTTTGCGGGGCGGGGTGGCTGGTTGCGCGGTCATAAGAGATTTACGTGTAAACGAAGGTCAAGGTTGCATAGGAAAGATTAACACAGACAACACAGAATTATCAGATAGCACAGACAGTTTTTTTGTAACATTTCAGTGTCATCGATGTCATCTGCGGTCAAGCTCTTATGCCGAGCACTTGCAGCACCGCCAGGAGGGGAGTGGAGGGGTTATCCTCGTCGCGGGGCCGGGTGAGTTCGCGGGCGACGCGCAGGTCAAGACCGGTCAGCTCGCGGCGGGCGTCCTCCAGCGTCATCACCAGGTCGCGGGTTTTGGGTCCGCCGGTGGCGAGATCCAGCTGCGCGGGGGTGAAGATCTCCAGGATGTACGCGCCCCCGGGCTTCAGCCCTTCGATCACGCGGCGGTGCAGGAGGGAGCGCTCGGGCGCGGGCATGTGGCAGAAGAAGTCGATGACGAGGTCCCACGCGGCGGGTTGGATGACATACTCATTTAGGTCGGCGGTGATTGTGGTGATGGATACACCGCGCTGCGCGGCGAGGCGCTGCGCTTTGGCGAGCCCTACCACTGATTGGTCAATGGCGGTGACGTCAAAACCCAGGCCGGCGAGATAGACCGCGTTGCGCCCTTCGCCCTCGCCGAGGGACAGAACCCGTCCGGTGTGATAGCCTGCCTGGATACCCGGATAGAGCCGCGACACGCACTCGATCAGGAAGCGGTTGGGTTTTGTGCCGAAGCGATATTCATCAGAAGCGTAGCGGTCATCCCACATCGAGGGTGATTATAGCCTGAAAATCACGGGATAGCGCAGTATGACCTGGGGCATATCCGGGGCTGTGACCTGTGGGACTTTTCAAATGCGCAGCCGGGACGTAAACTTTAATTGCCCCTAGCGGGGACATTATCAATTGGAGATAAGCCATGCAGATCGTAACAGATAGCGGTACCGATACTCCCTTCAGCCCGGTGCAAATGCGGGAGTTCAATGTCCATGTGGTGCCTTTGACGGTCACCCTGGGTGGGAAGTCCTACCGCGAGGGGATTGACATCAAACCGGATGAGTTCTACGAACTGCTCGACACGGCGGATGGGATGCCGGTGACCTCGCAGCCTTCGGCGGGTGAGTTCGCGCTGGTGTACCGCGAGCTGGCAAAGACTGACCCCGATATACTCTCCATCCACATCTCCTCGGGGCTGAGCGGCACGGTCAACTCTGCCACAACAGCAGCGGCGATGGTGCCCGAGGCGCGCGTGACTGTGATCGACACGAAAACGCTGTCATCGCCGTCAGGCTGGCAGGTGGAAGCCGCGGCGCGCGCGATCAAAGACGGCATGAGCCATGCAGAGGTGCTGGCGCTGGTCGAGAAGATCGGCAACGCCACTGACGTGCTCTACACGCTCAATGAGCTCAAGTACCTCATCCATGGCGGGCGCATCAGCCATCTCAAGGGGCTGCTCGCCTCGGTGCTCAACATTAAACCGATCATCGGGGTGGAGAAGGTGCGCGGTACCTACGTTACCCTGGGACAGGCGCGCTCGTTTGCCAACGCGGTGAAGGGGGCGGTGGAGCAGATCCGCCGACGCGTGGGGGAGAATGGGGGTCCGCTGCGGGCGCAGGTAGTGCACGCCGCCAACCTTGAAGGCGCGCAGCAGTTGATGGACGAGGTTGCCGCGAATTTCAAAGTTGACTTTGCGCCAATGCGCCAGCTCTCGCTGGTGCTGGGCGCGCACGTGGGGCGCTCAATGGTGGGGGTATGCTTCGCCCCGGCGGAGGTTGTAGCTCCGGAAATTTCCTAATGGTAAAAAGATTGTAATTTAACTAACGAGGGGTTATAATCCTTTAATCAGTAGTATAATCCTACGCGATCCAGGCACAATCGCCACGTTGTTCATTACGCATACCTGGATAGGGGAAAATATATATGTGGCCTTCGAAAGACCGGATTCCGGTTATCATCACAGCTGCCATACTTGCCGCGACCTTTTTTCTCGCGGCTAGTGGCTTTAACCTGGTAAACCATGCCTATGACGCTAACGCGCAGACTCCGCCTACCTGTTTGAACCGGGTGAACGTCCCGTTGGAGGAGCTGCACTGGCTGTATGTTCCGGAATCCGCCAGCGAGCTCGACACCAGGGAGAAACTTTTCTTCCTCGCCGGTCAGCTCATCAGCAGCGGAGTGGTTGACGCGGACATGTGCCCCTCAGGCGGACTTACACTCACGGGGTATGCCAATGCCTGCGGCATGGACGCGGCGAAGGATGAGGTTTTCGTCGTACAGAACCTGATGAACGAACCCATCCTCAATCAATGGGAAACGGTCGGCGTACCGCCGGTGATGCTCAAAATGATGATCCGCACCGAGTCACAGTTCTGGCCATCCCTTTACATGCAGACACATTATGGATATGGGCACATCACGAATATTGGCATGCGCAATGCCCTGCAGTGGAATGCGGACCTGCGCGCCAAGGTGTGCACGGATACATCCGCCATAAATTGTGAATTGAGCGTACCAATGGCAGAGCAGATACTTGCGTCGCTGGTTGCCACATGCGTGACCTGTGATTATGGCATCGACCTGAATATAGCTTCACGCAGCATCGACATTCTCGCGGAGACCGTGTTGGGCTTCTGTTTTCAGACGCAGCAGCTGGTGTTCAACGCCACCGGTTGGTACTCAGGTTTGGTGGTGGATTACCCGACCATCTGGAAGCTGACTTTGATGAATTACAACGCCGGTTCCGAATGTGTATTCGATTCGGTTGCCAGCGCCTTCAAGGTGACCAACGGGCCGGTGAAATGGGCGGACATCAAGGCGGTGACCAGCGATGCGCTGTGTGTGCGCGGCGTGACCTACGCCGATAACATCACCGCGAAATTCTTCAATTTTCCACCTTAATAGCGGGATCGTTCTTTAACTTTGACTCCCGTGGATGTTAATTGCCGCGGGATTTATATAGACTGACGATATCTGATTGCGAGGATAGGAAAGCACCGACAACTGTGGGATCAAATAACGTACCACTGGTGCGCCGGATGAGTTCAAAAGCCTCTTCGATTTCGATGGGCTCTTTGTAAAGCCGTGCAGTGGTGAGGGCGTCAAAGACATCGACCAGCGCACACACGCGTCCGCTCAGTGGGATATCTTCGCCGGCGATATGATGGGGGTAGCCGCTTCCATCCCATCGTTCGTGGTGGGTGAGGGCGATGACCGCACCGGCGCGCAGGATGGGGGAGGCAGACTCCCGCAGCATCTTTTCGCCTTCGATCGTGTGGCGCTCCATCACCTGCCATTCGGCGGCTGTGTAGCTTCCCTGGCGCTTGAGCAGTTCGTCGGGAGTGGCGGCTTTTCCGACATCGTGCAGCGTGCAGGCTAACGCCAGCATTTCAGCCTCGGCTGCAGGCAGCCCGAGTGAGCACAAGAGGGTGAACGCGTAAGCTTTGACGCGGCGCAGGTGGGGGCGATTATCCCACTCAGCAGCTTCGGCTGCGTAAGCGAACAGGGTTAACCCCTCGATCATCTCGCGCATTGTTGCAGTTCGGATGGATGATGGCATAATGTCCCGGGTCTTTCTGTCAAATGAACGTAATCAATCAGTAACATTGTAAGCGTTAGGTGATAAGCCAGCAGATGGTATCCACTCCAGTTACCGAGACTAACAGAGAGATTATCCAGGATCAGAGGTGGGACATACTTTATTCTAGCATCAAGGTGAGGTTCTAGATTTAATAGTCGTTGGATGGGAGTCTCGCGGTTGATTCCAGAATGTTTTCTTTGTGTATTGTAGTAGTACATGTAATTAAATGCTTCTGTGAACATCTCTTGTCGACTGGTAATTTTTAGGATTCTGGGGATATAAAACTCATCGTCGTCTGTGCGATGTGACCGCTCAAGGTGAGCATTCTCTTCAGGATGCTTCAGATGGTTTTGGATTAGCTTGCAACCGAAACCGGAAAGCAACTTTCTGAGTTCTGTGATCTTGTACCAGGATTTTCCACCGAATTCTTCTCCATGATCTACAGTGAAAATGATCTGGTGGGAAACACCATGACTTCTTAGCCAGGAGATAACCCAAAGGAACCAGGTCAACCCGTTCGTCCAGCTCTTCTCGTCTGAGTAAGCAATAAGTTTGAAGCGGGTATTCACATCCATGGCGCTCCATTGATAAATGGGTAATTTGTGGGCATGAATATGGTCAATTTGGGCTAGAGAAAGTGCTTTTTGGTCTACTACATACTTCAGATCCACCTGCACGATTTCAAAAGGTTTGGCAGAGTACCAGTCCACAAATGGCCGGGGGCCTTTTTTATGTGGTTTGTGTTTCTTGTTTTTGATGCTTTCCTTATTTCGTCTCACAATGTTACGAATCGTGTGCTCTGATAAACTGATCTCGTATACTGCTTCCAGTTCCTCTTTCAGTCTCAATGGTCCATAATTTGTTTTCCTCTTCAGCAGTACCACTTTCTCCTCAATCTCTTTTGGGGTCTTATTGTGTACCACTTTTGGTGCGCGTGAGGCATCATCCAGGTTCCCATCTTCTCTCTTTGTCATCGCTTTGTATACCGTTCTCCGCGTTATCCCTAACATTCTCGCAGTTTGACTCACTTTCCCATTATTCGCTTTGAGAATCTGTAGTATGGCCTGCCGAGCTGCTTTTGGGCTGATGCTGCGCAACTCTTGATAATCTAAAGGGGTGGTATCTCTCATGTCGATACGTCTCCAACTGGCTGTACTTTATCCCAACCAATTCTAGACATTTATCCCTGTAGATCTCATAACTCTTATTCATAAACTGTATACTATGTGCTGACCTCTTCTCAACATTGTAAGCGTTATTCATTGAAAAGAATGTAGAATCGCTGTAAAATATGTTAACAAAATTATTAAGTGTGAGGGTTCAGGCGAATTAAGATCCCCTATTGAAGGGGTCACAAATTGACAATGATCATCGTGGAATTAACAACTGGTCATACGTGATACCTGACAGTAGGGGGTGCTAATCGGTTAATACATGTATACGATAAATGAACGACGATTAGGAATAAGGAAAAAAGGACAGGCGCTCGTTGAGCTGGCGCTTACTTTGCCTTTAATCCTGCTGCTGGTATTGGGGGCGATGGACTTCGGGCGGATGTTTTACCACAAGATCGTTTTGACCAACGCAGCCCGTGAAGGGGCTAATTATCTATCGCGCAACCCGGATGATCAGGATGATAGCTACGCGGTAACTTATGAAGTAGTCAAAACCGAAGCGAACAGCTCTGGGGTTACATTAATTAATGAAGAGATCACGATTAGCGAATGTTGTGTGGTGGGCAACCCGGTGGAGGTTTCGGTTTCAAAGACTGTGGATTTGATATTTGACAGCTTTCTTCAAGCACTTGGCTTGGTGGATGGACCTGTTGAGTTGACGAGTTCAGCGAGAATGATGGTGCAATGAGAAAAGATAAAACATACAGCGGTCAATCAATAGTGGAAGTCGCCATTCTGCTCCCGGTCGTATTATTTTTACTGATGGGATTCCTGGACCTGGGCAGAGCGATCTTCTATTATTCTTCCATCTCGAACGCTGTCAGGGAGGGAGCCAGATTCGCCATTGTGGACTCAAGTTCTGAGGATGGGCCCTACCTGAATCTTATCAACCAGATCAACGATTATACTTTTGGTCTTGATGATGTGAGTGTCAACCCCACAGATACCGCTTGCTACCCGGGTCCGTGTGTTTTTAGTGCAACAGACGGGACTCTCATTTTTACAATTACCCGCTTGGACGATTCAACAAGCAGTTATCACGAAAGAGTTAAAGTTGAAGCTTCGTATGTATTCGATCCGGTGACACCCGGAATTGTTCAACTCGTTGGTTCCGAGGATGGCATTACGCTATCCGCCCAATCAACGATGCGTATCGCTGCCGCATCAAGGTGAGGAGAAAATGGAGAAGCGATGAAAACAAATAATTTTAAGAAGCACGAAAAAGCTCAGATGCTACCATGGCTGGTGATCGGGGTTTTAGTGATCATTGTTATGGCTGCTCTGCTGGTTGACGGTGGTACGCTGCTGGCCAACCGTCGGCAGGCGCAAAACGCCGCGGACGCCGGTGCACTGGCGGGAGCGAGGGTGTACTGCGACGGCGGAAGCAATACTGAAATTGAAACTGCAATCACTAAATACGTCACAGAAAACGGGGCTGTGCTGGTGGAATGGTACCCCACTAATGAAAACGTAGGCAACAATGCGGATGACATCGCCGGGTTGGTGAAAGGCGAGGTAGTGGTCACCACGACGATTGACCAGGGTTCCTTCTTTGCGAAAGTGATGGGTGAGGATAATTTACGAGTGACGGCGACCGCTGGGGCAGGGTGTTTTGCCTATAAACCTCATGCTGTCTTGCCCATCGCGTGGTCGTGCCGTGAACCTGCCGCCGGATCAGATTCGCCCGAATGCGACATCCTCAAACTTGATTATGAGGATGTCGCAGAGGTTGCGGATGATTACATCACAACATTCCCCGAGTTTGGCGTTGGTGAACCTGATGACACCCAGATCGAAGCGATCAGCAATGACCTGTTCGATTTAAATGAGACATACATTTACATCGTTATGGATTCTGAAGCGGTATGTGGAGAAGATATAAAATGCGACCTATTTGATGATGGGGTTGCGCGCAATCAACTAGAAAGCGGCGGTAATCGCGGCTGGTTGAATTTGCTTGGAAGTTCCAGTGCTACCGGAGGCCTGGAAGGTCTAATCGATGGAAGTAAAGTAGCAGTTGCAAAAATTCACACCTGGTATAGCGGGATTAGTGGTAATCGACCAGTAGTTTATGATGCGTTACAGACCCGTCTTGATGAGATTGTTTGGATCCCGGTATTTAATTGGATCTGTGATGATGTTGATAATGGTCAAGCCACCGCGGCGTGTCTCGATGGGGCGCACAATGATCCATATGTAGGAGTATCATTGCCGGGGGATATGGAGGAGGATTACATCCTTGGCAATCCTGCCACTCCCATGTATCATATTGTCGCTTATGTGCCATTTTTCCCGACATGCGTGCATTACGCACCTGGTTCGGGAGGAGGGGGTACGGATCATTGCCCAGGATTTAACCTTGCTATGACCGTTAATGAAGAAATGGAAGAAGAGGGTCCTGGGAAAAGTGGGGGTGGGCAAAGCATCTGGAATAGCGTTAATTATTTTGAGGGGTATTTTGTAGATCCCGACACCTTACCACCCTCTGAAGATATTGCGTTGGGTGGTATCGACATGGGATATTACACGATATCCTTAACCCGCTAGTCATGATTATTCAGCTTCAGGAGGCTCGCATTGACCAATAAATCGAAAGCTGCATTTGTAATCCTGGCCGGGCTGGCGCTGGTGGCAATTGGCGTGCTGGCAAGCATCATCCTCATCCGGCGCACGCAGGAACAACGCACGGTCGCACAAGAACAGGCTGAAGTGGTGAAGACCGATGTGGTCGTCGTCGCAAGAGATCTGTTCCTGGGTGACGCATTGACCAGCGCTGACCTCACCATCGCCAGTGTGCCCGTGGAGGTTGCCCCGCGCAACGTAGTCACTAAGGTTGAAGATGCGGTCGGTAAGATCATCAAGACTGACCTGGTGCAGGGAGAAATGCTGCTAAACCACAACCTGGCTGACCCGACCAACAGCAACAACGACCTCAGTTTTATTTTGAGCGAGGATCATGTGCTGATGGCTTTTCCAGCACTGGACCTGATGAGCCGGGAGAATATGATCAAACGCGGGGACATTGTTGATATCTTTGCCACTTTCCAGCAGGAAGTAAAGGTTGTGGGGGAGGAGGCGGCTACCGCGACCGGTGAACCTGTGGAACCGAAGATGCGCACCTTCACGGTTGACACCTTCCAACGGGTGAGCATAACCGCGTTAGTGCTGGAAGTGATCGACGCGGAGGGTAATACCTCACCACTTACAGGGCAGGCACCTCCCGAAGAAACCGGTCCGGTCGAAACCAAGATTCGCGCATACCTTTTCGCTCTGGACCCACAAGACGCGCTGGTACTGAAACACCTCAAAGACACGGATGCGGTTTTCGATATTGTCCTCCGGAATCCAACATCGGAGGCTCAATTTGAGCTGACACCGGTTACAGAGGAATACATTATCGAATTTTACGGTCTCGAGATTCTCCCTTGAGGTTAGAAAGGTTCATGCATGGCAGCCACATCTGATCAAACAACCATACTCCTGGTATCCAATAACGAAGCACTGATTAGTATCACACGTCAAACATTAGCCAAGGAGAATGAGTTTTATATAATTGATAAACAAATTATCCCTGATACGATATTACCGGCAATCGCGGAAACACAACCGGATATTATCCTGCTGGATTTTGGATTCCAAGCGCACCATTTCTTTAACCTGGTGGACAAGATTGCCTCAGAATACCCCATGTGCGCGGTTGTAGTCATTCTACCGGAACAAGAAATGATCAATTCGGAGCGGGTAATCCTTTCCGGTGCGCGGGCATTCTTAATCTTCCCGTATAAGCAGGATCATTTGATCAATACGATTCGACGCGTAAGGGAGCTGATGGAACGCAGCCAGGTATTTCCGGTGAACACGCAAAAGCCGGAAGTTGCAGAAAAGCCAAAAAATACTTTCACTGTGTTTAGTCCCAAAGGAGGTGCAGGCACTACATCAGTTACCACCAACCTTGCCATTAGCCTGCAGAAGCAATTAAAGGAGGATGTCCTTATTATTGACGGAAAGCATCTGTTTGGTCATGTTTCTCTCTGTCTGAACATGCGTACGGGCAACTCGATCACGGATTTAATCACCCATGCCGGGATCTTGGATCAACGGCTGATCAAACAGGTTGTGGTAAGGCATGTCTCGGGCGTGTATGTGCTGCCAAGTCCTAATTCCATTACCGAAGCACAGGGCATTCGTCCGGAGGATTTGTACAAGGTAATGCAGGCGCTGCAACATGTCTTTCCGAATATCATTGTGGATGGCGGAAACAATTTAAATGAAAACACAGTTACCTATATGGATCTCTCGGATCGGGTCCTGTTGGTACTGAACCCGGACCTGGCTTCGCTACGTGATGTAAGGCAGTTTATGGAGGTCACAAAAACACTCTCCTACCCGCCGTCGAAGATCCTGCTTATTCTCAACCTGATAGGGCGCAAAGCGGATGTAAAACGGGAAGAGATCGAACAAATCCTGAAAATGAAGATCTTTGGACGAATCCCGGCGGACGAAAACCTGGCGTTAAGCTGCCTGAATGAAGGGGTACCGATCGTACTCAAAAATCCACGTCATCCTATCTCAAAAGCTTATGACGAGATTACACGAGATCTGGTGAAGTTGATCAAAGATTCCAACGCCGAATACCTGGCTACCATGAAGAGCGAAAGCAGCGAAATGTTGAAAAAATCATCACGGCTGGGTTAGGAAAGACGGGAGAGTAAATCCTTGTTTTCAGACTCTATAGATCTCATACTTCTGCTTGTGATCCTGCTCTCTTTTGTGGGCTTCATTGTGGCAGCGATATTCCTTATCCGCATCCGCACATCCTCAGCGATCAGGGGCAGGATCAGTGATTATGTGCAAGGCAATATAAGCCTGGAGGAAGGCTCCTCCGCCACCGGTTCGCGAGTAGTGGTCTCAAAAGAGGACCTTGGAAAATTTCGCGGCTGGATAAACCAATATCTGGGTGTGCTATCTTCTGAAAAGTTGCAGGTTAAAATATCCAGCGCATATTGGGAAATCTCGGATACTGAATTCATCCTGATCCGTATCATAGCTGTTGTGCTGGGATTCCTGCTCGGCTGGATCGTTCCGGGTAACATATTGGGAGGTATTTTTCTTGGTGGTATTGCCCTGCTGGTACCGCCAATCCTTTTGGACCAATCCATTGGGCGACGACAGCGCAAGTTTCACGAGCAATTGCTGGATGTTCTGATCATGATCAAAGGCGCAGTACAGGCCGGATACAGCCTGATGCAGGCGTTGGACATGATGGTGGAACAGGTGAATGAACCCTCGGCATCTGAATACAGGCGCGTATTGCGCGAAGTCCGCTTTGGTATTCCGCTCGAACAGGCGCTATTAAACCTTTCCGAACGGATGGAGAACGACGATCTTCAGATTGTGGTGACTGCGATTATCATCAACAGCCAGGTGGGAGGAAATCTTTCCACTGTGCTTGAAGCCACCATCACCACCATCCGCGACAGGCTGCACTTGTTTGGCGAGATTCGTTCGCTAACCGCTTATGCCCGTTTCGTCGGAAATTTCCTTTCCCTGATGCCATTTATTACAGGGGTGGCTGTCTTTCTGATCAACCCGGAGTATTTTGAAGCTGTCAAGACCGAATTTATCACCCAGGCGGCATTTGTATTCGCGCTCATAGGTGTGATCATTGGCAATATCTTGATCCGTCGCATTGTAAAGATCCGGGTTTAAGGAGCACGTAAAATGATTCTGGACTTGTTCGAAGGTGGTTTCCTCTTTATCATAGTTGCAGTATTCATCCTCTTGATCGGTTTGGGCATTGTTATTTTTGGTCTTACCTCATATGGGAAGCACGGATCAAAGATCACGGACAGACTTGACCAGTATGTTGCAGGACAAGAACTAGAACCAGAAAAACCCGTCCGAAAAATCCTGTTACGTGAAACCAGCGGTTCCCTCTTCAATCGTACGATCGGCAACTGGTCAACCGCAACGCTCAAATTTTTTGGGCGTTTTACTCCTCAAAAAGCGATTGAAAAGCTGGAACACCAACTGAATATCGCGGGAAACCCCGGGGGATTGAGCGCCAGTCAGTTCAATTTGGTGCGTTATCTTATACTATTCGTGGGTTTATTACTGGCTTTCCTGGTCGTGAGAGATTTTTCAAACCTGTCCTTGACGAAAATCGCGATGGCAGTCCTGGTTGTTTTAGTGAGCTATATGTTGCCTACAACCTGGTTAAACTCGAAAATGAGAGCGCGCCAGAGCGAAATACAGCGTGGGCTGCCGGACGCGCTCGATATGCTTTCCGTGTGCGCTTCCGCGGGAATGGGATTCGATCAATCGCTGCAGAAGATTACGGATTATTGGGACACGGAGCTTGGACACGAACTTAAGCGCGCTATACATGAAATGGAAATGGGGGTACCGCGCGGCACCGCTCTGATGAACATGAGCAAACGCCTGGAAGTGGATGACCTGACGAATTTCATCACCATCATCGTGCAGGCTGAAAAGATGGGAATGAGCTATGCTGATGTGCTGCACAGCCAGGCTCAACAGATGCGTATTATGCGCCAGTATCGCGCCAAGGAAATTGCCAACAAGCTGCCGGCAAAAATGATCATCCCGCTGGCACTATTCATTTTCCCGGCGATTGTTGTTGTTATACTTGCGCCTGCAGTACCGCGATTATTAAGTATCTTTTGAACAAAAAACGATTTGATTGAGTGCAAATGATTGAAAAACCAACATCCAATGATTTAAACAATGAAAACCATCGTCCTGATTCTATAGGAGGCGGCAGTTCAAGCGATGGATTGTTCGCAGATCCCGATTACAAAGGATTAATTGAAAGTTATCAACACGCGCATTTTGACGCCTGTGTTAACCTTTTGCAAATTTTATCCGAGCGCTATCCGGACCATCCTCGACTGATCGAATTTAAGAAAGACCTTGATCTGCAATTATCCTTAAAGGTTCTTGATCAAAAGCACGAAAAGGGAGAACGGAAGCAAAAAACCCGAAAAACGCTTAGGATTAGTGCTTTTACTGTTTTCAGTGTGATCATGGTGTTGGTGATATTTGGTGTTTCTTATGTTTTCTTTGCTGATCTGATCAGGCAAGAAACCAGGGCGAGTAATACTTCGCAGGCGATCCAGTTAGAGCAGCAAGTCAATGATCTGTTGAACTCAGGGCAACCTGCGGTCGCTTTGGGGTTGGTGGAGAGGATTCGATCGCTGGACGCGGATTTCCCGAATCTTGCTGATCTGGAATCACGGACCAACACCTTACTGGAAATTGAGGGGCAATATCAGGCTGCGGTAGGATTGCTGGAAGAGGGGAAAAATTCAGAGGCGCTTACTATCCTGCAGGAAATCGAGTCAAAGTCACCGGGTTTATGGGATGTGAACCGATTGATCGAGGATGCTGAAGAAGGCATTCAGATTTCCGTTTACATGACGGAAGGAGATCAGGCTTACCAGAACCAGGATTGGAGGACAGCGATTGACTCCTATGAGGCAGCCTTGGCATTGAACCCTGATATCGATGACCCGTTAATGAAAGAACAGCTTTTGAACAGCTACCTACGCAGCATTATCCACATGTTGGAAAGCTCTTCCACCACAATTGAGGATATCGGGTTGGCGGAGCAGTATTACAGGAAAGCTGTAGCAATGATCCCACAGAGCAGGGCGTTTGCCAGCGAAAGGGGAAACCTGGAGCAAGTGAGCAGTAACCTGCTCGAGCTCAAGTTCACCCAAACCGCCAGCGCGCTGCTGCAGGAGCGTTATCAGACATTTTCCTCCATTTCGAGCGCTGTGACCTACCTGAATAAGGCAGTTAATCTCAACCCGAAGAACGCAAGCCTTCAGATTGCGTTGAAGAATGCCCAACTCTACCAGGTGGCTTTTCAAAATGTACTTGAACTGGATTGGACACAGGCGGTAAGGAACCTTACCCAGATCGTAGATGTAGACCCTGACTATGCCAATGGCAACGCCAGCCAGCTACTCCTTGAAGCGTATCATTCCCTGGGAAAAAAGTACTATTCCGTGGGGTTGTATGCTGATGCACGAAACTACCTTGAGCAGGCGGAAATATTGGCTTTTGACCGGAGCGAGAACAAGCTGCAATTATACGAAGTACAAATGGTGTTAGGTGATACTTTCGCGCGCACAAATGATTACGAGAACGCGGCTTCTTATTACCGGTACGCATTCAGCAAGGTGGAGGTTTTATCCAAAGCCCCGGTAAGCTCACGCCTCTATATCCTGGTGAATGCCGGTAATGGACTAATGGATCAGGGAAATTTTGAGTTGGCGGTTGAAACCTTCCAGGAGGCTGGGGAAGAAATCGGGCAAATTTACACCGTGAGAACGATAACTGCTCCTGACGGTGCGACGCTGCCATTCTTCGCAGCGGAATACAATTCAACTACAGGGGCAATCATCGCTGCAAACAACCTGCCTGATGGTATGACCATCACCTTTGGCAGAGATCTATTGGTACCCTCAATCGATTAAACCTGAGAGAATCAAGTAAATACAGGAGAAGTGCATGTTTACGAATCGACCCGCAATGAAAAAAGAGCCGCAGACACAAACAGATGAAAGTAAAAAGCATCTGGTTGAGTTGGAAAAAGATTTTCTGGTTGTGCGTGACGCGGTGCAAAAGGATTTACTTTCGGGCAATAATACCAACGACGCAACGAATATTGATCCTGAAAAATTATGCGGGATGATCGAGCAGAGTTTTTACACGGTGCTGGAAGAGGAAAAACTACTCTATAACAGGGTCACCCGCGATCTGTTGTTAGAGTGGGTAATGGCGGATATTGTCGGTTATGGTCCGATCGAGCCATTGTTAAAGGATCCTGATATCACAGAGATCATGGTTAACGGTTATGACGAGATCTTCGTGGAGAAATTCGGGATAATTGAACCCACAGAAGTAAGGTTTGAGGATGACGCTCATTTGCGTAGAGTAATCGATAGGATCGTCTCGCCTATTGGAAGGAGAGTGGATGAGACCTCTCCAATGGTTGATGCCCGTCTGCCAAATGGTTACCGCGTCAACGCGACCATTCCCCCTCTTTCCCTTGATGGAGCGATCCTGACAATTCGAAAGTTTGCGACGAGACCTTTCACTGCGCAAGATCTGATCGCTAACACCACGATGACCGTACCGCTGGCGAATTTCCTCAAAGCCTGTGTTGAGGCGCGCATCAATCTGGTGGTGTCAGGAGGGACAGGTTCAGGTAAAACGACCTTTTTGAACATGCTATCCACGTTTATCCCGGATAAAGAAAGAATCATCACCATTGAGGATACTGCTGAGCTTCAGTTAAGACAGCGGCACGTGGTGCGCCTGGAGAAGCGCCCGCCAAATATCGAGGGAAAGGGTGAAATCACTATCCGGCAACTTGTCATCAACGCGCTGCGCATGCGACCTGATCGGATTGTTGTGGGTGAGTGCCGTGGCGGTGAGGCGCTGGATATGCTGCAGGCAATGAATACCGGTCATGACGGATCGATGACCACAGTTCATGCCAATAACCCCCGCGACACCCTGCGTCGTATAGAAACTATGGTGCTGATGGCAGGGATGGAACTGCCGTTGAAAGCTATCCGAGAGCAGGTGGCATCTTCCATCGAGCTTGTCATCCATATGGAACGCTTGAAAGACGGCACCCGGCGTGTCACGCAGGTATCAGAGGTACAGGGGATGGAAAGTGACACTATCGTGATGCAGGACATCTTCATATTCCACCAGACTGGGATCCGCAACGGCGTTGTGCTGGGTACGCTGAAACCTACTGGCTTACGACCGAGATTCCTGGAGAAATTGATATCAAATAGCATCGAGATTGCTGATAATACATTCGAAGTGACGACAATTTGATTTTCATCATTATATAGAATAGAGAAACCTGCTTTCTTAGAGCAGGTTTCTTTAAGTTAATTTGGAAAGGACGCAAATTTCCCGAATAAAGTTTCCTACTCGTACCTGAACCGCATTATTCCAATCACAAAGAAGACCAGCGCGAAGCCCAGCAGGATGCCCGCTTCGGGCAGCACGCTATTAATTCCCTGACCGCGCACCAGTATATCGAGCATGCCCTGCATGGACCAGTAGGTGGGCAGCGCCTGCGCGGCGGTGCGCATCACCTGCGGGAAGAGCTCGATGGGGTACCAGCAGCCACCGAGCATCGCCATGACCATGCCGACCATGATGCTCAACCCGTTGCCCTGCGCCTCGGTCTTGACGAAGGTGCCGAGCATGGTGCCGAGGGCGCCGGCGGCGAGGGCTGATGCGACCACGATGAGCACGGCGGCGGCGGGGGCGTTACCCCACTTCAGCTTCAGCACCAGCACGCCGAAGCCTATGAGGATGCCCATCTGGAGCACGGCGGTGAGCACCTGCCCGAGTACGGTGCCGGCGAGGAAGGTGGCTTTACTGGTAGGGGTGACGAGGACGCGGCGCAGCGTGCCCAGCTGGCGTTCCATGGCGAACATGGCGGAAAGACCGATGAGCGGGATGAAGACCCACGTGATCATCTGACCGGCGGCGCTGTTGGCGTTGGGGTCATACTCGATCGGGTCTGCGGTGTTGGCGCTCACCTCGGTGATGCGCTGCGGGGCGGCTTCCATTTGCGCATAGGCATTATCAAGGGCGGCGGTGAAGTATGCCTGGCGATCAGCTTCCGAAGGGAAGGGGCGGAGTTCTTCTGCCAGGTTCACGCTGGCGGCGGCGATATCGACCGCGCTGCTGACCCGGGTGAGCGCAGTGCTCACACCCTGCTGGATGGCAAAGACGCGCGTGTTGTTGGGCTGCTGCCGCAGTTCGACCCGGCTGCTGCCTTTCTGCAGGTTCTCGAGTGTAAAATCGGACGGGATGATGAGCACCGCGGAGATCTGGTTATCCTCGAATGCTTCCATAGCTTCTTCGATTGAAACCAACCCAGGGCGGACGGCGCTGGACTTCTCCAATTCTGCGAGGAGAGAAGCGGAGAGGGGAGAATTAGCCTGGTCGACGACGTAGAAGAAGACGCGCGGGTCCTGGTTCTGCATGTTGGTGCCGCCGCCGAGGATGAAGGTGAAGATGATTGGGAGGATGAGGAAGAACCCCCATTCGACGGGGCTGGTGAAGCGCAGCAGGGTGTCTTTGCGGAAGATCGCGAAGATTTTTTTCATGTCAGCATCCTCACTTTCGCGCCAATCCGCGTTTGGAGATCCAGACGACGGCGATGACGAACAGCACCGCACCCATGATGAGCAGGGCAATGAGCGGTTCTATGACGCTGGTGAGCTTACCGCCGCGCGCCAGGCTGAGGAAGCCGCGCGTGCCCCAAGCGTTAGGTGAGATCAGGCTGGCGGTTTGCACCCATTTGGGTAGCATGGTGACGTCAAAGAAGCTGCCGCCCAACAGTCCGAAGATGAGCATCACAGCAGAGCCGACCGAGGCGATCTGCCCCGGGGTTTTGAGCACGGCCGCGATGATCATCCCCCAGCCGGTAGCGGCGAAAGCTGCGGCGAAGACAAGCGCAAGCACTGCCAGCGGGTCGCCCCATTCCAGGCTGAAGAGCAGCGATGTGCCGCCGATGAGGATCAGCAGCTGCAGCACAGCGGTAAGGAAGATGCCGATCACTTTTCCTCCCAGCACCTCTGTCACTGTGGTGGGTGAGGTGAGCATGCGCGGCAGCGTGCCCTGGCGGTTCTCGACGAGAAGCGAGCGACCGCCGTAGGTGACGGTGAACATCAGGAACATCAGCGCCATACCGGGCGCCATATAGGACAGGATGTCAAACTCGATCGGTGAGCCTTCACCGGTAACGTTGTTGAGCGTGATGGAGGAGCGGGTGCCGGCGCTCTGCGCTAGCCCGGCGCCCACCTGCATACCCACGCCAACCGCCTGCTCGGGTGTGATTATGCCATTCTCGAGCAGTTGGGTGACCGTGACCTGGCCTGAGATGCGGCCCACCTCAACTTGCCCGAGGAACTGGTCAAGGATGGCTCGGGCTATACCTGCGCTGGTGGGGCTGGCGGGATTGGCGTAAAACTCTATCTGCACAAGCTCAGGCGGAGCTGACCGCTGCGGGGGAGGGATGATGGAATCGGTGAAGCCCGCCGGGACAAAGATGGCGGCAGCGCTCTCGTTGTTGTCCACCGAGGCGCGCGCGGCGGCGGGGTCGGTTGTAATCGTGGTCTCGAGCAGTGTGTCGAGGTCCGCCGAGGTGAACATCTCCACCAGGGCGTCGCCGAGCTGACCCTCATCCTCATTGACAATGATCAGCGGGATATCGGTGATGCCGCTGTCCGTGCTGCTGCCCGAGAAACGCCCGGTGACCGCGCCCATGCCAATGGTGAGGAGAAATGGCGCCAAGAGCATGAGGATCAGCGCGGAGCGGTCGCGGAAGATGAGGCGCACGTCTTTCAACGCGATCTGGAATAATTTGCGCATAGACATTTTATTAATCCCTCAGCGCTCGACCGGTGAGGTGCAGGAAAACAGCTTCGAGGTTGGGTTCGCGGATGTCGATCGAGTGGATCTTGATGTTCAGGCGGTCAGCGGAAGAGACGACGGGAGCAAGGAGTTCCTCGGCGGAGGGGGTGACGACGGTGATCTCGTGGTCGGTTTCGAACGCCTGCAGCGCGCCCGGCAGCCCGCGAATGGCGTCGACGAGGGGGAGGGGGTCCTCATTCTCGCCGATGTGGAGAATGAGGGTGTCCGATTCACCCACTTGGCGGGTCAGTTCATCCTGGGTGCCCAGCGCGATCAGCTCGCCGTGGTCGATGATGCCCACGCGGTCAGAGAGCTCCTGGGCTTCTTCCATGTAGTGGGTGGTGTAGAGCACAGTCATGCCCTGGCGGTTGAGCTCTTTGACCGAGTCGAGGATGGCGCGGCGGGACTGCGGGTCGATGCCCACCGTCGGCTCGTCCATGAAGAGCAGGCGCGGCTGGTGGAGAAGCCCCACGCCGATGTTGACGCGGCGCTTCATCCCGCCGGAGTAGGTCCTGATGCGCTGCTTCGCCTTGTCCTTGAGACCGATCTGTTCGAGCACCTCGTCAATGCGAGTGGAGAGCGCTCTGCCGGAAAGTCCGTACATGTTTCCCCAAAAACTGAGGTTCTCCTGCGCAGTGAGGTCCTCGTAGAGCGCCAGCTCCTGCGGCACCACGCCGATGCAGCGTTTGACCGCCATGGGCTCGGTGCGCACCGAGTGCCCGCAGATGGCGGCGTCGCCGCTGGTGGGGGCAAAGAGGGTGGAGAGAACAGAGATGGTGGTTGTCTTGCCGGCGCCGTTCGGTCCCAGCAGGCTGAAGATCTCGCCCTCCTTGATGTTAAAAGAGATACCTTTGACCGCGGTGAAATCATCATATTTTTTTACCAAGTCGTGCACTTCGAGGATGAGGGGCATTCTAACCTCCGGAATAATTTCGATTTTATTATAAGGAAAAACGACGCGATTATAACATCCAGTTATAATAGATAAATTCATTCCATCATGTCAGGGGGCATGCAGCGAGGTTAAATATGTCCTATCCCTATCCATCCATCACGGTTTTTTGCGGTTCAGCTGACGGCCTGGCGCCGATCTTTTACGAGGCTGCCTATGAAACAGGGCGGCTGTTGGCGGAGAAGGGCATCCGGCTGGTGTACGGGGCGGGGCGCACCGGGATGATGGGGGCGCTGGCGGAAGGGGCGCTGTCGGCGGGCGGCGAGGTGATCGGCGTGGTGCCGAACGGACTGGAAAGCCCGCAGCTGATCTATACCACCGGGCTGAGCAAACTGGAGATCGTGCCCGATATCCAGATCCGTAAGGCGCGCATGAACGAGCTGGGCGACGCCTTCATCGCACTGCCGGGCGGCTACGGGACGATGGACGAGATGTTTGAGGTTCTCACGTGGTCGCAGATCGGGCGGCACCGCAAACCGAACGCTTTTCTCAACACCGCGGGGTATTACGATCCGCTGTTCGCGTGGGTTAAGCGCGCCTACCAGGATTACTTCATCTACGAGGAACATCTGGACCTGTACGTGGCGGACGCCGACCCGGCGCGGCTGCTGGAGAAATTGGCGGCATTCGAGTTCCCGGGGAACATCGAGCGCTGGTTGGTGCGGGAAGAATGAGAAAAGATAAAGCCCACTAATTACACGAATTACCACGAATTTAATTTGTGAAAACCCGAACGAACATTCATCAAATATGAAACGCTTCTTAACTTTTCATACTTTGCATGCGTTGCTAAAAAAACACCCCCGGAAAGCCGGGGGTGCGCCTGTCAATTTTCAAACCACTTCGACCGTATCTCTTCGGGGGTCATGGGTGGCAGGTAAAGAAAGCCGGGTCCATCGGTGATCAGCGCGTCGAGTTTAGGGCCGATCCAATCCGGAATGGTCTCATTGGTGATGACAGGGATGTCATATTTAAGCGTATTGCCTCCCTCTGTTGTGAAGGCATCAGGCTTGAACCTCAGTCCATTCAAATAGTAGTATGCCGCATAAATACCTTCATAGCCGGTACCGCCGGGGTGGATCTGCGCGATACAGCGGATGGGAGAGCCGGCGTCGAGCTCGTTCTTCCAAGCGATCAACTCATCCTTGCGCGCCATACACTCCGTGTGCAGAGGTCGGCCGTTTGCGCCATCTTTTATCGCCCAGAAAATATCATTCAGCTGCTCGGTGGACCAGATGGCTTCGAGATCGGTATCACCGGTGATCATATCGAAGAGCTCCTGCTGGGTGAAGGAGTCACCATACTGGGCGGGCATTTTAACGCCGGTCACATCAGGATACGCAAACAACACATCATCGATGATCTGCTGGATGTACTCGCTGTCGCCCACATTGAAATAGACAAACTTTCCCGCGTCGCCCATCTCCTTAAACATCCAGGTAAGCGTGGTGGTAAGGATCTCTTGCTCGGCGGAAAGGTTGAACACGCCAGGTTCGCCTGATTCAGCGTTAAGCATGAAGACGGGAATCCCGCGTGAAACTACATCTTGCAGCTGAGGGTACGATCCCATCACGTCCCAGCGGTTGGAGGCGTTGACAATGGCGTCCACGCCCTGATCAGCCAGTACGGTGATGTTCTCGCCTTTCATACAGCTTACGTCCAATTCAGAACAGGCAAGATCAATGTTGTACTGTGTGAGGGGGTCAATGCTGCCTGTGTAGCCGATGACGAACGTACCGGTGGGGTCGGTGTCTGGAGCAGATGAGGATTCATCCTCAGCCGCTCCGTATTGCGGATAATTGCCGAAAAGTGGTCCGCATCTGTATGCGGTATCGGGGTTCTGATCGTTGCCGGGATTGTCTGTGAGGAATTTGAAAATATCCGGGAAGATCTCGCCAACCAGGAAGACATCCTCATTACCGAGTCCGTTGATGTCACCGTAGCCCATCTCAACACGATCGCCGTCATCCGTCCAGACAGGCAAGAATTCCCGGAGTGCACCTTTTCCACCGGCATCGATCACTTCACGTCCGTCAGGAGTGAGCACGCAGTTGTGGCACAAGCCCTCGGGGTGATCCCAGTGGGTGAAAATGCGACCGTCAACGGACCATTCAACGCGGTGCACCGTGCCGCCAAAGGTGAGCTGCTGCGATACGCTGCCATCGAGGTTCATAACAAAGAGCGTGTTTTCATCCCCGCCACCCTTCAACCAGGCAATCTTCTGACCATCAGGCGAGATGACGGGCTGCGAATCATATGCGGGGCTGTTGGTGAGGTTGATCTCGCTGCCATCGTTGAGTGTCAGCAGGTAGATGTCACCCTTGTCGGCGAAGGCAATGTGGCTGCCCTGCGGCGACCAATCCGGGGCTTCACTCTCGTTCTGGTGTGAAAGCTGAACAACATCGCTGCCGTCAGGCAGCATGGTGTAAATATATTGACCGCCTTCCGCATCAGTGGGACGGTTCGATACAAAGGCAATACGTGAGCCATCAGGAGACCAGACCGGGCTGAAATCCTCCGCCGGGTTGTTAGTGAGGTTCACCTGGTTGCTGCCATCGGGCGACATTCTGTAGATCTCGCGATTACCGTCGCGGTCGGACGCGAAAACGATGTCGCAAGGGAATAGCGGTAGCGCTGTCGGCTCCAGGGTGGGTGCCGGTTCGGTTGGGGTTATGGTTTCGGCGACAGGTGGGGCGGTGGGATCAGCATTGGGTTCTGCAATAGCGACCGGCGCGGGGGTGGGGGAGGGTGCGCATGCGGAGAGCACAAAAATGCCCGCAATAAGCAGGCTGAGAGAGAGGGTGATGAGTTTCTTCATTGAGGCCGCCTTGTTGTGACGAATGCAGGATGAGTGGGGTGGGAAGTGAATTCCCTCAAAGCAGGATTGTAGCACAATCAGATTGCGGCGGCGCATTGAGTTGCATTTCAAAAATGAAAGCAGGATTGGTTTGAGGGGTAAGACCACGGGTCGCATAGAATACTGCTTAACATCCCTCTCGCAGAAGCAGCTCGGGACACAAAATTCGTGCGAAAGACACGAAACGAGAGCGAAAAACACCAATGTTTGCCTGGAGAAATCCGGTTTTCGATCCTCTCGAGGGGCATATGATCAGTTCTTCGTCGGTTCGGGTATAAAATTAAATCTCATCGTAATTTTCCACTTTGATTATCTAAAAGCATCCATAAAGATTGTGTAAGGAGGGAACCAGGTGAAATCCAATGTGTGGTTTCTTTCCTGTTTGTATCATAAACAAAGAGGACAGATGGAAACCTGTCCTCTTTGTTTATTAAATCTGTGGATTTCTTGTTACTCGCCGAAATAGCCTTCTATGGAGACGTTTTCCCCTGCTTCACGAGCCGCTTGATTTAATGCTTCCTGTTCAGGATCTATCGTATCAACGCTAAGGCTTGCAGCTGAAAGGTAGGTTAATTTTGCCCAATCCACTTTGAATAAACTCCTAATATCTTCACTTTTGAAGGTAACGAAACCAACGTAACCACTACTAAAGGAAGGATCTGTAAACGTATGGATGAGTGTATCGTTGATGTAAAAATTCAATGTGCTCCCCACGGCTTTTACTTTTAAAACATTCCAATCGTTAGGCACGATGGCATCAGTATTAGTCCAGGGCTGGATTAGAGTCTCACTTTCATCAGGGTTTAATATCCATATGGAATATTTTCCGTAATTGGTATATCCAAAGACATAACCCGGGTACCAGGTATTGTTGGAAAATTCGCTTGAAAGATTTGTTCCCATACGAACTGTAATGTAATTCGCCGAGGAGATATCGTTTGTTCTTTTTACCCGGGCGGAGTACTCAAAATCAGCATATTCGGATTTTTTATAGTAGACGTTAGACCAATAATCCAATCTTCCTTTTGTATACATCTCGCTTAGATTTACACTCCAGGGCACTACACCTTTGGCTTCCCATCCCGCCATAGTTCCGTTGAAATTAGAAGTGAATCCAGCATCGACTTTGAAGTTTACATACGGCGACCATGGCAGCCAAACCCCATTACGGTAGGCTTTCACATGCCATTTATAATCCTTGTTCCTTAATTTATCACCGGGAGTGTACTCGCAAATTGCTCCATCACAAATACTATTATCAACTAGTTTTGTGTAAATTAAGGTAAGTCCTTTGTAAACCTGGATCTTATATTTTGAAGCGTTTACAACCTGATTCCATTCAAAAGTAGGTGTGAAAGTATGCACCGTTCCAGAAGGGGCATTCGGTTTTTTGGAATATGCGACCCAGGAGGCTTTCTTTCCGACGGTTGAGGTGCCATACTTTATTCTCATGTAGCCTGATTCACCCCAGGCGGCGCCCCAACTGTTGCGCAGGATCCAACTTCCAGTTTCGTCATTCCAGCCTACTAAAATGACGCGATGGTAATTAGATCCAGTGCATGCCTCATCTGTTTCAAATACTCCTCCGGTGTAATCAGCGAATGCCTGGTCGGCGCACATGCGTACCGTAATAGGTCCATAAACGTATATGGCGGTTTTGAGCGCTGTGGTTGTTGAATCTGTTGTATTATATTTCTTCAGTTTATACGGGTGGTCGTAAGCAACAGTGCAGGTTCCATTTGTGGCTGTGTATGGCATGTCTGTTTCGAGTACGGCGCCAATCTCAGTTTGACTCTTTCCTAATTTGTCATAGTGATATTGATGGGCTGTTAAACCCCCATTACAATCATAGCCATCTCTATTGCAGGAGACTAAAAATTGCTCAGATAGATCTACAAATGGTTCCCCTGCGATCTTTAATGCTGATTCCATTACTCCAACAGTTCCAAACGCCCAACAGGAACCACACCCCCCCTGAGTGGGTCGAATAACAGGTACAACCCCGTAATCACGCCAATCAAAAGATGAGGGTAAGGCATCTACATTAATGGAAAGTGGTTCGGAAGTTTTCGTCAGCAGTGTTTCTTCAATAGAGGGTATCTCCACGATTTCAGGAGTTGGATCAACAATATCTATTTGATCGATCGGGTTGTCTATCCAAATTTCCAGTTTATATTTAACAGCTGGTTTTGGACTAAACCATTGGCGGTTCTCGAAAGTGATTGTAGATCGACCGCTTGAAGAAGGTTGCAGCAATATTGTTTCAATTGATGGAGCACCCTCCAGTTCACTAATTGCATTAAATGTCAGGTCGTTAATTTGTGTGAATTCAACCCCATCAACTCCCACTAATTTCCAGTAATAACCGGAAGTGAATCTTGTTTCAAGGTTCATCACAAGTTGATTCCCACTCGACGGTAAGTGAATGATTATTTGAGCATCATCGCCGAGAAAACCAGTCGTATTTTCCAGAGAATCAAACAGGGTGAATCCCAGTTGATCAAAATCCGTTGAACCTGCTAATTGGATTCCCCCATCTTGTCGGGAAATATCAATATTATTGTTAATAATCACATTTTCTTGTGAGAGCTGTGAAACCAAAGATTCAGTACTTAGGTTTTCATCAGGAGAAATATTTAATTCCCACTTAATTTTTTGTAAATCTACTGATTTTCCTTGTCCAGCTTCAGCTTTATGGGGAGAGGTAAATGTGATGAATAAAACAAAAAAGAAGACCAATGCCACGATTGATTGCCAACGTACTTTCATTTTTCCTCCCAAATATTCAGTTGTCTTTTTTATTTTTTTGAAGAATGTCTGCTAAAAATATTATATAGGTATTGTGCAATTTTACAATCACCAGCTTTTTTAATTAGTGAATATCTAGCGTAATATAAAAAACATTCAACGGGATTGTGCCAGGGCTGAATGGTTGGTGATAGATTAAACGCAGGTGACATTCTCCGGTTTCAATAGCGGTAAATATGAAGTGAAACTCACCCGGAGTCCCCTCTTTTGGTTGAAATAGCTGCGTAAGAGATTTTTTCCCATTGGTGTATTCCGGCTCGCTGGAGTAGTCCAATAATGCGGGTTCAACAGAATCGATTTCCCAGGAAAAACCAGTGGTAATATTGCCTTCGAGTATGATCTCGATAACTGTGCCTTTATCGACTTGAATTTTTTCCCCGTTGTTATCTTCTGTAATAATTATTCGCGGCACTTTTTCAGTTTTTTGAAAAAATGTACAGGAGGAAAGCGCTAAAGACATACAAAGACAGATCAGTGAAATATGTTTTTTCATCCAACCCCGCCACGAATTAACTTTCCATTATTAACATGCTAACTATATTTATCCTGTATTGACTATTTTTACCAGAATTAGTAAAGTACCGTTACTTTCTCGCCACCAGCCAATAGCCCTCGTCCTCGGCGATCAGCGAGAAGCCGGGCGGGAGATCACCGATACGTTCCTTTGCAATCAACAGCGCTGCGCCGGAGGGTGTGTCCTGCGGGCTGGCGACCGGGTATAACTCGCGTGTACGGTTGATGCCAAACAGCCCATACTCCAGCACGGAAAGATCTTCGATGTAGATGTACAGGGGGGTGTCTGCGGGGAGGTTCTCGTTTACAAGGCGCATATGGGGCACCTCGATGGAGTTCTGGTAATACAGATGCTCCATGTAGTCGCCGGTGAGGATGTTGGCGCGGTCCGGGCTGGTGAGTAGGAGGGAGTTGACGGCTTTTTGCGTGCGCGAGACGTACTGCGCTTCAAACACGTTGCTCACTTCGATCGGGTCGATGCGCTTTGCCAGGAAGGTGTAGAGCGAGTTGGTCGTGATCAGCGGGCGCGCGTCGTTGATCAACAGGATGGAGACGGAAAGGGTAACCGATGCCAGCGCGAACACGAGCGCGAAAAGTCCGCTGATAACCTTTCTGCCGGGTATGAGCGCAGAGAGCAGCGGCGCGAGGGAAAGGAAAGCGATCGACATGTGGCGCCCGCGGTTGGGTCCCCAGCCCTCGCCCTTGAGCATAACCTGTCCGACGATGAAGACGATCATCAGCAGCACGGAAAAGAGCACGTAGAAGCGGCGTGTTTTCATCCCTTTGCCGAACAGGGAGAGCACAACTGCCAGGGGCAGCAGCGTAATACTGAGCGGGCCGAACCACGAGGCGTCTTCGTTGACCGGCCAGCGCAGGTCATAGGCGAAGGTGTCGCCCTCGTCAAGGCGCATGTAGCGGCTGGATTCGAGGTCCACGCCCAGCCTGTCGGCGGCCAGTTTGAAATTTGCGTTCTTTGTTGCCACCAGGTTCTGCTTGAGGCTGCCCTGCAGCCCGTCGTAACTGATAGCCTGGTAGGCGTAGCGCATCCCGTTGGTGATGTACTCGTCAGCCGGGCGGCTCGCCAACGTGCTGAGGTAATACCAGAACCCTGAGTGGATCATGTTGGGTTCATCCACCCTGGTCTCTGTGGCGTTTTGAATGAACTTTAATGAAGAGAACGCGGCGAAAAAGATCATCGCGGCGAGCACTGCCTTCAGGAGCAGGCGGAAGGGGTGCCTTTTAATGAAGGTGAGCAGCAGCGCGAGGCCGTAGACCGGCACGAAAAGGAATGCGGTCTGCTTGGTGCCCACTGCGATGACCCCCGCCAGGATGGAGAGGTACAGGTCGCTGCGGTTGCCCTCCTTGTAGAAGAGCAGCAGGAAGGCGATGGAGATGAGGACTAAAGCAGCCGTGAATACGTCGCCCTGGTAGGAATAGGTTTGCAGCAGCACAACGGGGAAGCTGAGGGTGATAAGCGCGGCGCTGAGGGCGGCTGTGCGCGAGGCGTCGATGAGCAGGGCAATCTCGTAAATTGACGCGACCACAGCAGCTAGCCCCAGCCAAGTGATCAGGTAGAAGGTCATTTCAGAGCCGGTCAGCAGGAAGAGCCACAACCCCTGGATGGAGAGGTTGATGGGGTAGAAGATCTGCTTGGTTGTGACCGGGTTGTACCAGCTTTCCAGCGAGCCATGCTGCAGCCAGTAATAAATGCGGGGCAGGTGGGTGTTGAGGGAGTCGGAGTTGCTGATAGGGGCGAGGGCGCCGATGTAAAGCGCCAGTCCGAGAACGGCGAGGACCAGCAGGGAAAGAAAACTCTCGAGGGTGAACTTACGCGACCAGCCGAAGCTCAAGCGGGGGAGGGGTTCTTTGAAGAGCCTGCCTGCCGGGTCCACCAGCAGCAGACCGGCGATGGCGCACAACAGCAGCTGCACCGCCAGGTAGAGCAGGGGGTTGTCGACCGCTTTTAGAAAGTGCAGGATCTGGACCACGAGGATATTGCCGGCGGTGAGGGTGAGGAAGGCGGACATGATGAGCCGGCTTAGCGCGGGCGCGCGGAAGAATCGCTGCATGAAGAGCAGACCAATCACGAGGTACATGGCTGTGGAAAGATAGATCATGGTTGCGTAAATTATAACAGCGATGCAGGTGCGCCTTCAGGTTTAAGCAGCCCGGTAGCGACACCTGATATAATCGAGACATAACCCGGTCAAAATGAGAAAAAGCCCTTGAAGCGTAATTTTCTGCAACCCGCCAACCTTCTGCTGCTCATCGGTCTCGTCTTCGGCATCGCCATCAGCGTTGTGGCGCCTTTCGGCACCGGATTCGACGAGGAACCACACCTGGCGCGGGTGTACGATATTTCGGGGCTGAACCTGCTGCCAAACCGCAGCATATATGACAAGACCGTCTATTTCGCCGAATTTCACACGTTGACCTACAGGCGATTCTTCTACCGCGACCAGGCGGCGGAAATGTTCACTCCGCCGTACTTCGGCGTGCGGGCGAATTACGACAGCATGGCGATCGAGTCGACCATGTCGATTTACCCTCCGCTGATGTTCTTCCCGCAGGCGGTGGCGGCAGGGGTGGGCTGGCGGTTGCTGGACCTGCCGATCATCCCGGTGGCAATATTATTGCGCATAGTCACTCTATTAACTTACCTACTAGTCACATGGTTCGCAATCAAAATCACTCCAAAAGGGAAGTGGGCTTTGTTGGCAGTAGCGTTGCTGCCGACCTCGCTGTACCAGGCTGCCACAGTCAATGGCGACAGTTACACCAACGCGGTGAGCTTTTTGTTCATCGCGATGGTGCTGGCGCGCGCGCTGCAACCCGAAGAACACCGGTCAAAGCGCTGGTTTATCTGGTTGTGCGCGGTGATTTTCCTACTCGGGATGGCAAAACCGGGCGCGATCCTGCTGCTGCCGCTCATCCTGCTGCTGCCGAGGAGGGTTTTCGATTCACGCGCGCAATTCATCGGCATGTGGGCGGTCGCGATCGTGATGACTTTCTTCCACGCTGCGTGGATCATCACCAGTTTCACCAATACAAGCCTGGGTGCGGACACACCGGGGACAATCTTCACCAGTGTGTTTTCTCAACTTGGGCAATACCTAGGGGCGTTCTGGCGCTCTTTCCTCATTTACTACAAGGAGCTTTTCGTGTCAACGTTCGCGGCTTACGGTTACTGGGAGGGGAAGGTGCCCGCGCTAGTGTACTGGCTGGTGGGCGCGGTGCTGGTGCTAACGCTTTTCGCGGAACGTAAAGACTTCCGACCAACCAAAGGTACACGCGCCTTTATGCTCGGATTAATGCTCATGGCATGGTTCGGCGTCCTGGTGATGTACACCGCGGGCAAATTCACTTTTGACAGCCAGGAGACAGTGCTGATGGTGCAGGGGCGCTACCTGATCGCCTTCCTGCCGCTGGGGCTGCTGGCGCTGGTTGGGCTGGCACCGGATAGATTTTCCATAACGCGGGCGGCAGGGTGGCTCATTGCAGCGGGAATCATCCTCTACCAGGGCTTCTTCCTCTGGGGACTGTACGCGCATTACTACACACCATGCGGACCTTCGGCACTGGCGCGCGCCGACTGCCGGCTGCCGGCGTATCAGAACCTCGAGATCTTTGAGCCGCCGCAGGTAGAGCTAACGGAGGGCGCGGTGTTGCAGCAAAGTTTCGAAAACACATGTATGGATCTGCGCTCGGTGGAGGTGCTCATTGGCGACATTTCTGAGGACGCAGAAGGCGGGCTGGTGTTTTCGCTGCTTACACCGGATGGGGAGGCGGTATTGAGCCGCACAGTGGAGATCAGCGCACTGACGCCCAAGAACACACTAAAACTTGATGTACCTACGGGCATCGATTTGCCACGAGGAATCTACATCATCCGGATTGACACAGCGGAGTTGCGAGGTGAGGTGGGTGTGGGTATCCGCGAACCGGATGTGTACCCGGTCGGGTCGCTGAATTTATCGGGCAGCGTGTTGGATGGCGACGCGGTCTTTTATTACACCTGCGCGCCAAAGGGTTTCATCCCGCAGTATTGACCGCGGAAACCAGCTAAACCACAGATGAAATAGATTTCACCGAAAAGAACAAACACGAAAACCGTCATAATACATTCAGTGTTTTTAGATAATTTATCAGCCTGTCGTAGACCGCACGCAATCGATAAAAAACGTCAAAAAACAGTGAAAAACAGGTCAAAAATGACCTGTTTTTCGTAAAAATCACGTTTTTATGGGGGTATATTACCCTGCTTTTTCCGCGGCGGCGCGCTCTTCAAGCTGTTTGTGCATCGCGGTGATGTCCTTCGGGATCATCGTGATTGCAATGAGAATGAAGATGAAACACAACGCCCAGGTGATGAGACTGATGGAGAGGATGGCTGTGCCCACCGTGAAGCGGTCGGCGATGATGCCTGCAATGAGGGGCGAGGCGGCAGAGCCAATGAACTCGATAAAGTTCTGCACCGCGTTGGCGGTGGAGCGTACCTCGGGAAGTGTCACATCGTAAATGGTCGAGACGATGTTCGGGGAGGGGAATGGCATGAAGATCGCCGTGAGCAGCAGCATGGCGGTGAAGAGACCGACCTGCTGATTGGGCACGTTCATGGTGATGGCGAGGAAGATCGCGCCGAGCAGGATGCCGATGGCACCCGCGATGAGACGCCCGCGTTTGGTCTTTTTAAACAACCTGTCTCCCAGCGAGCCGCCGATGGGATAACCGGCAGCCATCGCCAGCACGGCAGGCGCCATGATCATCAACTGCGTGTTACTGTCATAACCGCGGTCGGTGGCAAGGTAGCCGAAGAAATAGTAGGTGATCACATTCCATGGAAAGACGCCGATAAATCCCTGGGCGAAAACAAAGTACAGGCTCTTCTTTTTGAAAATCTCCGCAACCGCCGCCCAGCTGAATTTAAATTTGGTTACCTCAACGCCCTGCAGCTCCACTTCGCTGCTGCCGCGCGGTACGTCCTTGACGCCGAAGAAGATGGCAACGGCAAGGATGATACCGAGAGAGCCGGTGATGAAGAACACGTTGCGCCAGCCGATGGCGCCGCCTAGTATCAGCGCCAGCACCATGCCGAACAGGTAGCCGACCGGCTGGGTGAGCTGAAGCAGACCGTAGATCTTACCGCGGGATTTGGGTGGATAATAGTCAGCGAGCAGGCTCATCATGCCCGGGTAGCTGGAGTCATCAATACCGGTGGAGGAGCGGGTGACCAGGAAGCCGGGGAAGGTCCTGACAATAGCGCTGAGCCAGGTGGTGGAACCCCATACGAGTGACGCGAGCGCCAGCAGTTTACCGCGGTTGTAGTGGTCATTGAGCCAGCCCCAAACCGGGTAAAGCAGCGCGCCTACCAACAGGGCTCCGGTATTGATCATGCCCCACTGGGTGTAGGTCATTTTGAAAGTGTCCATCACCTGCGTCTGCAAGGGTCCAATGAGGAGCTTGTCGGTTTGATGAAGGAGCATAAAGAAGAAAAACAGAACGGTGGAGGTGCGCGCAGCGCGTTTGAAAGCCTTGTTGTTGAGGGTCATTGAGAACTCCGGAGAGCGTGGAATATTGCATCATTATATAGGAAGAGATCAAAAAAGAAATGGAAAAAAGGGGATTAATTCAGTAATTATTACTTCCGATTATTTAAACTAATCAGAAGTTATAAAAACTGAACGATAATTTTTGTATCCCTCCAGGTTTTTCTTGTACAATAACATGATCCGATAAAAGCCCGTAAAAATAATTCAAAACCAAAACGGTGGAAAAATGGCTGACCTGCTATACAGACTTCGTAGATTAAATGAGAACATTAAAGTATGCCTGATCGGTACAGGCAACATTGGCAAAGGGATTGCGCTGCAGGTTGATGCGACACCCGGTATGGAGTGTGTTGTTGTTGCTGACAATCACCTGGAGCGTGCGGTCGCGAGCGCCGCACAGCTGAAACGACCGTACGAAGTTGTTGACTCGCTCGCACGGCTACACGCTGTTGTGCGGGAGGGTAAAACCGCCGTTTGCGCGGACGGCTTATTGGCTGCGCAGTGTGAACTGATAGACGTGATGGTAGACGCGACCAGCGCCATACCTGAAGGAGCTGATTTTGTGCTGGCGGCTATTCAGCGCGGCAAACACGTGGTGATGATGAATTCGGAGGCCGACCTTGCGTTTGGACCGTACCTGCTGGCCGAGGCGAAAAAGGCAGGCGTGGTGTATACCAGCGCGGACGGCGACCAGCACACCGTCATCAAGCGCCTGATCAACGACATCGAATTGTGGGGCTTCACCACTGTGATGGCGGGAAATATGAAGGGCTACCTCGACCGCTACGCGAACCCGACCATGATCGTGCCGGAAGCTGATAAACGCTCATTGGATTATAAGATGTGCACCTCCTACACTGACGGTACCAAGGTGTGCATCGAGATGGCGCTGACTGCTAACGCCATAGGAGGCAGAACGGCTGCCGTCGGGATGCTGGGTCCACGGGTGAAGGATATCTATGACGTGTTTCAGTACTTCGATTTTGAGAAATTGTGGGACGGCAAGACCCCGCTGGTGGATTACGTTTTGGGTGCTTACCCGCCGGGCGGTGTGTTCGTAATTGGATACAACAACGACCCGCACCAGATGGAAACATTGCGCGCCTACCTGCCCTGCCGATTGGGACCCGGACCTTTCTACATTTTCCATCGTCCTTACCACCTGGGTCACATAGAAGTGGTTCCCTGCATCGCCGAGGCCTACCTGGACAGCTGGGCGGTGCTGCAGCCGACACACGGCCTTCTGACCGATGTGTACGCATGCGCCAAGGTTCCCCTGCCAGCCGGGGCAAATCTGGACGGCATTGGCGGTTACGCAGCTTACGGGTTGATCGAAAATTGTGCGGACAACACAACCCGCCCCGGTCTGCCCATCTGCCTTTCGGAGGGATTGGAGCTGCGGCGGAACATTGCCAAAGATGAGAAGATCCTGCTGGAGGACGTGAGGATTCCCCTCGATCACAAGGGGTTCGCGTACTACCATAAAGCGCAGCAAGCTTGAGAGGAGATTAATTTGCCCGGGGTTTCTATCTTTATGTCTTCCTACAACCACGCGAAATACCTGCGCGAGGCTGTAGAAAGCGTTCTGGCGCAAACATATCGCGATTTTGAGCTGATTATCGTCGATGACGCGTCCACGGATGAATCCTGGTCGATCCTGCAGGAGTACAAGGACGGACGCATCAAAGCGATTCGCAACGAGGTGAACCGCAATGACAAGGTGATGATGAACCGGGTGATCAGCGAAATGGCTGCGGGAGAGTACATCGCTGTGCACCACTCGGATAACGCCTGGGAATTCGACAAACTGGAAAAACAGGTGGCTTTCCTCGACGCGCATCCGGAGGTGGGCGCGGTGTTCACCAGAGTCTTGAGCATCGATGAAAATGGCTCACCCTTGCGCGACCGGACCAATTTTTTCTACAGCATATACGACCAGCCCAACCGGACGCGTTTCGAATGGCTGCGGCATTTCTTTTATCGTGGAAACGCGCTGTGCCATCCCAGTGTGCTGGTTCGCAGGAAATGTTACGAGGAATGCGGGTTGTACCGCCTGGGACTGCAGAAGATCCCGGACCTGGATATGTGGGTGCGGTTGTGCCAACGGCATGAGATCCATGTACTTCTGGAAAAACTGACCCGCTACCGGGTTCCCGCGCACCGCGGACGCACCAGCAAGGCCAACCCGGTTTCGGCAGCGGCTTATCAATATGAGTTTTTGCACGTGTTGGAGCATTACCGCAAAATCGAGTTAGAGGATCTAACCCGCGTTTTTCCCCAGGCAGTTCACTACGCTAAAAGCGAAGATCACGATACAGAATATGCACTTGCGCGGGTGGCGCTGGAAAACGCCAACCTTCCTGTTGTACGGTTTTTCGGTCTCAATCTCCTGTTCAACACGTTGAATGACCCTGTGCGGTCCAAACAGCTGGAAAAACTGTACGGCTTCACATCCAGGGAATTCTACGCCTTGAGGGCGAAGCAGGATTTCAAACCGGGTGGGAATAGAAAAAAAGTGCTTGCATCTGACACCCCCCTGCCCTCCCGTATAGCAATGATCTTAGCGCGAGTAATAATCAAACTGAAGACGAAGCAGATCAGGTTGATTCGCACAAGCGCGTATTTTGATGCGGACTGGTACCTGGCGCACTACCCTGATGTGTCAGCGAGCGGGATCGACCCGGCGGCGCATTACCTGCTGTACGGCGGCTTTGAGGGTCGCGACCCGGGACCTCGCTTTTCCAGCCGGGAGTACCTTGCACGAAATCCTGAGGCAGTGCGCAAAGGGATCAACCCGCTTCTGGATCACATACGCCAAAAGAAATCCGATTGACGGGGTAAACATAATGAAAAACGAAGATATATTGAACGCCTACACCGACGAGCGCGCAAGCGCTCTGCTATACGAAACAATGGCGGAGGTCGAACAAGACCCGCGCATCGCAGAAGTTTACAGGCGCATCGCGAAAACTGAGCTGCGTCACGCCGATAAATGGCTGGAAAAAGCGAAGGAATCCGGTATGACATTGCCGGACTATAAACCCTCGTGGCGCACGCGCACGCTGGTGAGTCTGGGCAAACGCTTCGGACCGGGCATGATCCTGCCGGCTGTACAGAGCATGGAGCAGGAAGGTACCGCTGCCTATACGCAAATGGAGCAAACGATGGGTATGGCCGCGGAGGAACAATCGCATTCGCGGTTGATGGGGGTGATCACGCGCACGGTGCGCGGAGGGGTCGAAGGGGGCGTGCTAATGCAGCTCGAAGGACGGCACCGCTCAACGGGCGGCAATGCGCTGCGGGCAGCGGTGATGGGCGCCAACGACGGGCTGGTATCGAACCTGAGCCTGGTGATGGGCGTGGCGGGCGCAACGTTGGCAGGGAGCAGCGTGCTCATTGCAGGAATCGCCGGTCTGCTGGCGGGATCAATTTCTATGGCGCTGGGTGAATGGCTTTCGGTGCAGTCCTCCCGCGAGTTGTACGAGAACCAGCTGCGGACGGAAGCGGAAGAGATCGAAACCGCGCCCGAAGAGGAAGCCGAGGAACTGGCACTGATCTACGAAGCGCGCGGAATCCCGCCGGAAAGCGCGCGCACCCTGGCAAGCCAGATCATGTCTAACAAGGATACCGCGCTGGATACCCTCGCCCGAGAGGAGCTGGGCATCGATCCATCTGAACTGGGCGGGTCAGCCTGGGAGGCGGCCATTACATCGTTCGTGTTATTCGCGCTGGGAGCGATCATCCCGGTTTCGCCGTTCATCTTCACCGGCGGCATGCCCGCGGTATACATCAGCATCGGGTTGAGCGCGATCGGGTTGTTCGGACTGGGCGCTGCAATCACCCTCTTCACCGGAAAACCGGTGTGGAAATCCGGAATGCGCATGGTCATATTCGGGCTGCTGGCAGCGGCGGTCACATTCGGCATCGGGCGGCTGATAGGAGTGAGTGTGGGTGGTTAGGTAGAGTCTCCTCCCCCGCTTCCCCGTGTATTTCAAAGTATGGGTCGTGACTACGCGCAACTCCCCTCGGACAAACAAAAATCCCCGGGGTTCAACCGGGGATTTTCAAACTATTCTTATTAGCGGTTAACCCAACTGCTCCACCAGGTAGTTCTGCAGGTTCATCTGTTCGATCTGGTCAAGCTGAGCTTCGATCCAGTCAATGTGAGCTTCCTCATCCTTGAGGATACCCTCGAGCATCTCGCGTGTGCCGTTGTCGCCTTCCTCAACACAGAGCTTGATCGCCTTGTTGTAATCACCGATGGCGATTTCTTCCGATTTGTGGTCGTTATCCAGGATGGTCTGCACGTCCGGACCGATGTGGATCTGGTTCAGGTTGCTCACGACAGGCTTGCCCTCGAGGAAGAGAATGCGCCCGATGTGGGTTTCGGCGTGCTTCATCTCTTCAATGGCACGTTTCTCGATAGCGCCGGCTAGTTTCTCGTAACCCCAATCGTCGCACATTTCAGCGTGCACCATGTACTGGCTGATGGCGGTCAGCTCATCGGCGAGCAGGAAGTTCAACGCATCAATAATCTTTGGATTTCCTTTCATGTGTTTCCTCCTTTTCTTTTAATTATAGTACAGTTTCGCGGCACACCGCCCTGGGATTGGCCGCTCACCAGGTTTACACCCGCAATGAACCGCGGAACCCGCGTGAGCCGTAGTAGGAATCCGCACCGTTATGACAGGTGAAGACATGGTCGTAGCGGCGATCGCAGAAAAGCGCCCCGCCGAGTTGGCGAATCGCGGGCGGGGTCAGCACCCAGCTCGAGGTTTTCAGATCAAACTCACCGAGTGTCTGCAGGCGGCGGTATTCCTCCTCGCCCAGCATTTCGATACCCATGGCAGCCGCCATGTCCATGGCGCTGGTAGCAGGTTTGTGCTCTTTCCTTTCCTCTAGCGCCTGGCGGTCGTAGCAGATGCTGCGGCGGCCTTTGGGACTTTCGGGGGAGCAATCGAAGAAAATGTATTCGCCGGTTCCTTCGTCCCGCCCCACCACGTCCGGGTCGCCGCTGCTGGCTTCCATCTCATTGAGTGACCAGAGTTTTTGTGGATCGGCTTCCAGCCGCGCCAGTACATCCGCCCATTTGATATCCGGGTGGCGTTTGGTGTTCTTCTCAAAGCGGTTTTTCAACGTCAGCATCAGCTCTTCCTGCTGTTCGGGGGACAATAAGTTTTTGTCAGTTGTCATTTTTACCTCCTTTACCATTAATCCTACCTGATTGTACCTGTTTTTGGAGTATTTTTACCCCTTTAGTGTCTTTAGTGCAATGATAAAAAAGGGCGCGTCAGTGACGCGCCTCTAAATCTCCATTTATGTCTTTCTATTTGCCCGCCCGCGTCAGGCGCGGGTCGAGGGTGTCGCGCAGGCCGTCGCCCAGCAGGTTGAAGCCCAGCACGGTGAACATGATAGCGATGCCGGGGAAGATGACAAGGTGCGGAGCGCTGAAGATGCTGTTCTTCTCCTCACCCAACATGAGCCCCCACTCGGGGCGCGGCGGTTCAGCGCCCAAGCCGAGGAAGGAAAGTGCGGCAGCGTCGAGGATGGCGGTGGCGATACCCAGGGTGCCCTGCACGATGAGCGGGGTGATGGCGTTGGGTAGGATGCGCTTGAACAGGATGTGCATCCCGGAGGCGCCCATCGCACGTGAAGCCTGCACAAACTCAAGGTCCTTCACAGTCAGCACGGTGGAGCGCACCAGGCGCGCGAAGCGCGGGATGGAGACGATGCCGATGGCCAGCAGCGCGTTGATGAGCCCGGTGCCGAGGATGGAAACGATGGCGATGGCCAGCAGAAGGCTGGGGAACGCCATCAGTACATCCATCGTACGCATGAGAAAATTATCCAACCAGCCGCCGGCGTAAGCTGAAACCGCGCCAATGAGCGTACCGATGAGGATGGCAAACGCCATGGTGGCAACACCAACCTGCAGCGAGAGACGCGAACCGAAAATAACCCGTGAGAAGAGGTCGCGGCTGTTGCCGTCAATGCCGAAAAGGTGCTGCTCCCGCTCCGCCGGGCAGCCCAGCAGGTGAATGCAGGGAGTGTCGCGGCGCTTCTCTTCCTTTAATAGCTGCGTTGGATCGTACGGTGCGATGACGGGAGCAAAGATGGCAACCAGCAACAGCAAACCAAGAATAATAATGCCCGCCTTGCCGGAGCTGTGGCGCCATAAATGGCGCAGCGCTTCGCGGGTGGGCGATTTCCGTTGTGATGCGGTGACGACTTCTGTCAGTTCTGATGTATTTTGCATGGCAGCACCACCTAATCCAACCTGATGCGGGGATCAAGATAAGCGTAAGAGATATCCACGATCAGGTTCACCAGCACAAAGATCGTGGCAATCACCAGGGTGAACCCCTGCACCACCGGATAATCCCGCGCGAGGATGGCGGAGACCAACCCGGTACCGAAGCCGGGCAGGTTGAACACGGTTTCAGTGAGCACCGCGCCGGAGAGCAGGCTGCCGGTTTCGATGCCGATAATGGTGACAATGGGGATGAGCGCGTTGCGCATGGCGTGCTTGCGGATGACGCGGCTTTCGGTCATCCCCTTGGCGCGCGCGGCGCGGATGTAATCCAGCCCCACCACTTCCAACAAACTCGAACGGGTCATGCGCGCGATGATGGACATTGGAATGGTGCCCACCGCCAGCGCGGGCAGAATAAGATGTCTGAGTGAATCCCAGAACAAGGGCCAGTCACCGGTGATGATCACATTCACCAGCACGGTGTTGGACATCAATTCGATAATAAATGCTTTAAATCCGGTCAGGTTTTCCAGGTTCCAGAATTCCGCCAGGTCCACGGGGGATAAGCCGGCGGAGAACCTGCCCGACGGGGGTAGTACAAACGGCGTTCCTTTCAGTGTTAGGGCAAAGAAGTAGGCCAGCAGAAGCCCCAGCCAGAACACCGGCATGGAAACTCCGATATTGGCAATGATCATGGTAATCGTATCAATAATCGTGTTCCGCTTCAAAGCGGAGATCACTCCCAGCAGCACACCCACGGTGGTGGAAAAGAACATGGCGAGCAGCGTCAGCTCCATCGTGAGGGGCAGGCGCTCAGCAATAAGCGTTGTAACGGGACGGGTGAAGCGGATCGAATCACCAAAGTCACCTTTGGCAAGGTTTTCGAGGTAGCGGACGAACTGCACACCGAGATTATCGTTCAGCCCATATCGCTCAAGGAAAGCCTCGCACTTGGCGGGCGTGGCGCGTTCACCCAGCATGGTAATGCACGGGTCACCCGGGATGAGACGCACAATCAGGAAAGTGACCAGGATGACGCCAAGCATCACCGGCAGCAGCAACATTAACCTTCGGGCGATAAATTGAAGCATGATGTGTCTCTCTAAATATCAGGTTCTGGATGGGGCCGGGGAACCCTGCCCCATCCATTTCAAAGCTACAAAATTGTCTAAATCTTACGGTACGGCGTAGCCGGCTTCAACAAGCAGTTCTTTGGCTTTCGCCTGATCAAACGGCCACCAGGGAACATCAGGGCTGGCGCCGGGGTACACAAAGGCGGGCACAAAGCTATCGGAAACACTGGAGCCGACCGGATAGTACTGGTCAACGATGCGCTGGCGATCGATTGCGAACGTGATTGCCTGGCGAACCAGCAGGTTATCAAATGGAGCGATGTCACGGTTGAAACCAATGTAGAAGATGTTGAACCCGTTGCGGGGGTACAGCGTGAGGTTCGAATCAGCTTCGATACTGGGAATATCATCCGGACCCGGGTTGTCGATGCCGTGCACTTGCCCGGATTGCAGCTCAAGCAGGCGCTGCGCGGACTGTTCTGACCAGCGGAAGATCAGGGTCGGGGTCTTGGCGGCTTCACCCCAGTAGTTGGGGTTGGCTTCGAAGACCACGCTGTCGCCGCGGTTCCACTGCTTGACCATGTAAGGACCGGTGCCGTTGGAGTCATCGCTGATGACAACAGAATCGCCGGCAGTCGCGTCCAGGTGATCCTTATCCAGGATGCTGAAGACAGAGAAAGCGACCTTCGAGGGGAAAGCGGGATCAGGATAGCACAAGGTGAACTTGACTGTGCCGGGATCCACCGCTGTGATGGAGGCAAACTCGCCGCCGTAATCGCAGCTGGGGGCTGTCATCGAAAGAAGACCATCCGTTTCGACGAGTTCCACCTCAACTGCCTCGGTGTTGATGGGGCTGCCGAAGAACGCGCCGAAGTACTCAAACTGACCGGTACGACCGGTGTGGTTCGGGCTGGCAGCGTCCCACAGGGAGACGTACGTAGCCACAACATCGTTCGCCTCAAAGGTGGCGCCGTCGTGGAAGGTCACGCCGGAGCGCAGCTTGAAGGTCCACTCGTCCAAAGTTTCATTGGCTTCGTAGGACTCAGCCAGTGAGGGGATGACATCGGTGCCGCCGACCTCGAAGGCCAGCAGGGCTTCGTAAACCTGCTCGCAAGCGCGCAGGGATTCACCATCGGTCTCATCCGAGCACCACAAAGCGTTGGGTTCAGCGTTCTGCATCCAAACGAGGGTATCGGTACCGTTGCCCATCACACTGAAGACCTCGTTGCCCAGCGGGCTGGAGTGAGCGCCTTCAACATCAGCCGCGAAAACGGTTGAGGAACCACCGTTGGCGACCGGGATCATCATGAGGTAATCCTTGAGCATCTGGTTGATCGTGTCGTAGTGTCCCTGGCGGGCTTCCGGGTCTGAAAGCTTGCCGGCAGCGCGGATCTCAGCCACCATGTCATCATAGAGTGTGCCAAATTGCATGTTTTCAGAAGTGGCAAAGTGGTAATCGTAGAAGTTGGTGGCATCCGGGTAGTCGGCGTTCCAACCCAGCAGGTAGAAACCTTCATTACCGGCAGCAGTTGAGTCGATGAAGGCGGTGGATTCCATTTCCTTCAAAGTCACGTTGATGCCAACTTCTTTCAACTGTGCCTGGATCTCCTGCGCCACCTTGTCAGGTGAAGGCAGGTAGGCGCGGTCTACAACGCGGAACGCCAGCTCGATCTCAAGCGGCGCGGCTTCTGCCGGGGCTTCAGGCTCAGCTGGAGCTTCGGTCTCTACCGGTGCTTCAGGCTCAGCAGGGGCTTCGGTCGGAGCAGGCTGCGCACAGGCTGCCAGCAGCAGGCTGGCAACGAGCAGCATACTAAACAATACTAACAAACGACGTTTCATTTCTTTTCTCCTTGTTAAATGGTTGAGCAAAATTGGGTCTTTCCTTTCAACACCCATGGCAACACCTGATCTTCGTTGTTTGATTCGACCACCTCCTTATTTTTTGGAATTAAAGTCCAGTCAAAACCTTAACCTGCTTAAGCCAGCCAGCAGGCCACGCTGTGACCGGGGGTTTTCTCAATGAAAGGCGGTTCCTCCTGCGCGCAATGCGCCACAGCGATGGGGCAGCGTGGATGGAAGCGGCAGCCCTTGGGCGGGTTGAGCGGGCTGGGCACGTCACCCTTGAGGATGATGCGCTCGCGACGCAAGCGGGGGTTGGGGATGGGGATGGCGGACATGAGCGCTTTGGTGTAGGGATGCAGCGGATTGCTGAAGAGTTCTTCCCTGCCAGCCAGCTCCACCATCTTGCCAAGGTACATCACCGCTACGCGGTTGGAGATGTGCTCCACCACACCAAGATTGTGGGCGATAAACAGGTAGGTCAGCCCGAATTCCTGCTGCAAATCCTTGAGGATGTTCAGCACCTGGGATTGGATCGAAACGTCCAGCGCGGAGACCGGCTCATCACAGACAATAAAGCGCGGCTGGAGCGCCAGGGCGCGCGCGATGCCAATGCGCTGCCGCTGCCCGCCGGAGAACTCGTGCGGGTAGCGCCGGCTGTGGTACTCCTCCAGCCCGACCTTCTTGAGCGTGTCCACCGCCATCTGGTAGCGGTCCTTGCGGTTGCCGATGTTGTGGATCTCCAGCCCTTCCATCACCGAGTCGCCGATGCGCATGCGCGGATCGAGCGAAGCGTAAGGGTCCTGGAAGATGATCTGCATGTCGCGGCGCACAGCCTTGAGCTCGCTCCCGCGCAATTTCAACACATCCTTGTTGTCAAATTCTACCGAACCAGCTGTGGTCGGCGTGAGACGCAGGACGGCGCGGCCGATGGTGGTCTTGCCGCAGCCGGACTCCCCCACCAGCCCCAGGGTCTCTCCGTTTTTCACAGTAAAGCTCACGTCATCCACCGCCAGCACTTGATCGGACACGCGCTGCAGGATGCCGGTCTTCACCGGGTAGTATTTCTTCAGGTTGCGCACCACCAACAGGTCAGTTTGATTGTTGTTGGATGTCAAATTCGTCACATTGCTCATAGCACCTCAATTACACCTTTAAAGGCGCGGTGTGTTCATCAGAATCAGTGTAAAGCCAACAGCGTACCGTGTGATTGTTGCCCACGTCCACCAATTTTGGCTCAACACGCTGGCAGATTTCCAGCCCATACTTCTGCCGCAACAGGCAGCGCGGTTCAAAACGGCAGCCCGGCGGAAGGTCGATGAGGTTGGGCACCAGACCGGGGATGACCTCAAGGCGGTCGACGACGTTGCCCAGCACAGGAATCGAGCCGATCAGCCCCTGGGTGTAGGGATGCAGCGGCTTGTCGTAAATAGTGTCGACATCAGCAAACTCGACGATCTCGCCTGCGTACATCACCGCCACGCGGTCAGCTGTCTCGGCGATGATGCCCAGGTCGTGGGTGATGAGGATGACCGCGGTGTTGGTTTTTTCGCGCAGCTCGCTGATGAGATCGAGAATCTGCGCCTGGATGGTAACGTCCAGCGCGGTGGTCGGCTCATCGGCGATGAGCAGCTTGGGAGAGAGCGCCAGCGCCATGGCGATCATCACGCGCTGCGCCTGGCCGCCGGAAAGTTCGTGCGGGTAGGCATGGGCTTTCTTCTCAGGGTCAGGGATGCCAACCTGGGTGAGCAGTTCCACAGCTTTGTTCCAGGCCTCATTTTTCTTCACACCCTTGTGCAGCATCAGCACTTCCGCCACCTGCTCCCCCACCCTGAAGACCGGGTTGAGGCTCGACTGCGGCTGCTGGAAGATCATTGAAATGCGGTCCCCGCGCATTTTCACCATCTCCTCCTTCGAGAGCTTGAGGATATCCCTGCCCTCAAAGAGGATCTCACCATTGACGATACGACCGGGTGTGCCGACCAGCCTGAGAACGGAGAACGAAGTGACGCTCTTCCCGCAGCCGGACTCGCCTACAAGACCCAGCACCTCGCCAGCCTTGACGGAGAAATCCACCCCGTCGACAGCCTTTACCACACCGTCTTCCGTGAAGAAATACGTCTTCAGGTCGCGGACGTCGAGGATGGTTTCAGTGCTTTGTACTTCTACTTGATCATTCATGAACAGCTCCATAGAATGCTTGATACCAGATCGATAAACCAGATAAATGCTACGGGTAAAAAACCGGGAAGGAGAGAATAATTAAGACTGATATTTCATTATACAAATATTGCATCATTTTTTAACATGTATTCCGCGGTTTTTTTGGATTTCACCTGGTATCTACAACCAGGCCAAAAACTCTCGTGATGCTTCGGGTTTTCTTTATACGAACCGGTCGGGAGATATGCGCCGACCGGTGAGCACTCATTTCCGAACTTTCAGAGTTAATATAATCGTAGAGTATACAGTCCGTTTTTTTGAATTTCAACCACCAAAACGTGGATTTTCTTAACAATTCTGCAAGGTTTACCCCATATACCGCACTCCCGACCGGATGAGCGGGGATAGCGGGCAGCGCTGAGGCGGGGGAAATTCGTGTACAATGAAATTTATGACACCGGATAAAGAGATCCAACCCCTGCTGCCGGGTGATCTCTCCCTGCAGATCGGATTAGGCGCGAACCGAGCCGCCGCACGCGCCCGCTTCCAGGAATATCGCTCGCGCCGCGC
The DNA here is from genome assembly GCA_040772785.1 of Anaerolineaceae bacterium. Taxonomy (GTDB): domain Bacteria; phylum Chloroflexota; class Anaerolineae; order Anaerolineales; family Anaerolineaceae; genus UBA6107. The sequence goes on from JAXGXM010000005.1 coordinate 50,486, forward strand.
AGAGGAGACACTGCGCCGCCAGGACGCTGACCTGGCGCTGTTTCACGAGTTCCTCGAGTTCGTGAATTTAAGAACTGGCAACCTCGCGGAAGACGCGCAGGCGTGGCGCCCGGTGACCTGGGGACTTGTGGAGGCTTTCGTCAAGTGGCAGCTCAACGAGGGCTACGCGATCAAGACCATCAATGTGCGGCTATCCACGCTCAAATCGTACGCGCGCCTGGCGATGCAGTCGGGCTCGCTCACCCCGCAGGAATACGCGCTGATCCGCGCCGTGCAGGGATATTCCTATCGCGAGCAGGTGCGCATCGACCAGAAGCGCCCGGTCAAGCGCATCGGTTTCAAGAAGGAGGAACCGGTCAAGCTGAATCCTGTGCAGGCGCAGCAATTGAAAGAGCAGCCCCCCACCCCGCAGGGACGGCGGGATCAACTGATGATGTGCCTGCTACTCGATCACGGGCTGCGCGTCGGTGAAGTTACCGGTCTAGAGGCTTCCGACCTCGACCTGGCGGAGGGCGTGCTGCGCTTCTACCGCCCCAAGGTCAACAAGGAGCAGGTGCACCGCCTGAGCCGCGAGACGCTGCGGGCAGCGCTGGCGTGCCGCTCCAACGGGGAGCTGCCGGAGCAGGGACTTCTGCTGCGCCGCAGCAAGAAGAACGAAGAGCTCGGCACGGCAGGGTTGAGCGAACGCGCTGTGACCGCCCGCGTGCGCCTGCTGGGGGAACGCCTGGGCGTAATGGGGCTTTCGGCGCACGACTGCCGGCACTACTGGGCGACTTCTGCCGCGCGCAACGGAACCGACCCCTTTGTGCTGCAGGAGGCCGGCGGCTGGAGCTCACTGGCGATGCCGCGCCGCTACGTCGAGGATAACGAGATCGCCAACGACGGGGTCAAGCTCGACAAAAGCAGGGATTTGTAACTGGATCTTTGTTACCGGTCATTAGTCACAAACTACCATACAATTTGCTGAGGTTAGCATGGATAAAGAACCTTCGTTATTTTCTAACATGTCCACCTTGGATTGGCTGCTGGCTGCGGTCTTCACCGCCGTGGTGATTTTCCTGGCGCAATCCTACTTTCCACCCTGGGGCTGGCTGATCGGGCTGGTGGTGGCGCTGGGGCTGCTTTACCTCGCCAAGAGGCGCCGCGACCGGCTGCAGGAGCCTCGTGACACGGATTAAAATCAAAAACTCCCCGCAGTTTACACAGACGGGGAGTGTGATTTAGGCTTGTTATGAACGCGTCGGGGTCAACCCGGCGCGTAAAGGTTCCGGGTTAGTTCACTGCTTCTTTAGCAATTTCGAGAAACTGCGAGACGACATCCTTGAGCACCGGCTCGGGCAGCGCGCCGACCTGCTTGTGCACCAGCTTGCCGTTGGCGACAAAGATCATCGTTGGGATGCCCTGCACGCCGTATTTCATCGCCCACTGGGAGTGTTCGTCGGTGTTCACCTTGGCGACTACCAGCTTGCCATCGTTCTCCTTGGCGATCTTATCGAGGATGGGGGCTACCATGCGGCAGGGACCGCACCATGGCGCCCAGAAATCGACGATGACGGGCACTTCGGATTGCAATACGGTTTTCTCAAAATCAGCATCGGTAACATGTACGGGTTCGTTCATTTTTCAATTCTCCATTCATTCATTTATAAATGATAATTTAGTTTTATGGCTTATTTCGCCCAATCGACTACCAGCTGCTTGCGACCGCGCAGGGCTTTTTCCACCGCCATGCCGGTCACGGCGCCTTCAGCAGCAGCCACCACAGCCTGTTTGACGTGCCCGCAGAGCAGGTCGCCGACCGCGAAAACACCGGGGATGGCGGTGCGGAATTCGCTATCCACTACCAGGCAGCCGTTCTCGCCTGTCTCGAGCTGCCCCATCAGGTAATCGGTAACGGGTCTGCCGCCCTGCAGGTACACGAACGCCCCGCTTACCGGGAGTGTCTGCTCAGCCTGTCCGCGCTGCGTGAAGCGCACGGACTCCACCTTACCGCTGCCGCTGATCTCATGCAGGCTGGCGCCCTTGTAGAGCGTCACCTTCTGGTTGGCGGTCAATTCATCCACCAGGTGCTGCGGAGCTTTCAGCTCCGGCGTGGGGCAAAGGAAGTGCACCCGGTTGACAAATTTCGTGAGGAACAACGCCTCTTCTACCGCCTCGTCGCTGCTGCCAGCCACCATCACATCCTGTGCGCGGAAGAAAGCAGCGTCGCATGTGGCGCAGTAGGAGACGCCCTGACCCAACAGCTCATCCTCGCCTTTGACGCGGGTGCCGCGCCCCATCGAACCGGTGGCAATGATCACGGCGCTGCCCATGTAGGTGCCGCCGTTGCCGTAAACCGATTTGACCTCGGAGGTCAGGTCCACACCGATGACCTTGTCGGACACAAACTCCGCGCCGAAGGATTTCGCCTGGTCGCGCATTTGCTGCAGCAGGTCTGCACCGCTCACCTCGCCCGGCAGACCGGGGTAGTTGGCGATCTTGGCGGTCATGCCCAGCGCGCCGGCGGTGAGCCCCTTGTCAATAACCAGGGTTTTGAGCCCCGCGCGGGAGGTGTAGATCGCGGCGCTTGCGCCGGCGGGTCCTCCGCCGATTATCAGCACATCGTAATGCATTTCATTGTTGGTAACGTCAGTCATATTGTCTTCCTGTCTACAGAATCCTTGCGTGTTTCGGTTAAGTTAGATGCAGAAGCAGGGGAAAAGTGACATCATTTATCCACGAATTTCTATAGCGATCAAGCGTCGCTCGACCCCTACGAACATCGTGAACAAATTACACGAATTATCACAAATTCGCGTGTTTACCGGTGTTTCCGGCGGGTTTACCCCCCCCACACTAATCTAAACGAATTACTTTGCCTCGAGGAACCACTTCCTGCCCAGTATGAGCAGCGCGAACGGGATGAACGCCAGCAGCAGCGCCGCGACATCCGCCCAACCCATCTGGTCGAATAGCGTGAGCAGGATGATAACCGCCAGCACGACCAGCGTGATGAAGAATGCCAGCCGGCGGCGCTTTGCGAGCAGCAGGTAGAGCAGCGCGAGGATGATCGCACCGCCGAACATACCGAGCATCATGATCCATTTCAACATAACGTCATCCGGCACCCCGGGGTGCATGTTAAACGCGATGAGCACGCCGATCACGAACCACATGAGCGCGTTGATGAGGATGAACCCCAGTGCGATCTTGACCAGCAGAGGAGCATTTTTCATATCACTCTCCTTGGGAAAAATCCGTTGATTTGATTGTACAACTTTCCGGAGTTCTCCGGACGGCCCCAACAATATACCTGTTCCGGGCGAAGATGCGAGCCTGTCACGCTTTCGTACATGAACAGGTCAGACTGTAATCAGCAACAAGTAATCAGGGAGCAGCACCGGTATCAATCACCTACTCCCTGAACACCCAATATCCAGTCGATAAATTACTGATCACCTGAATTCTGTATGGCGAGATCGATGAACACAGCAGCAGTCCAGCCGAAGGTGCTGACGGCGGTGGCGGGGGGTTCGCCGGTCTCGGCATGGTAATACTCGTAGATGCCCTTGTGCGCCATGATCATCTCCAGCGTGCACTCGCTCAGCTCGTCCGCCATGTCATGCTCGTCCACCTGGCGCAGGGCTTCGATGAAGAAGTAGTTGATGTTCGCCCACACCGGTCCGCGCCACATCGTGCCGGGGGAGAAGTGCGGGTCATTGCGCGCCACCGTGGGCAGCATATACGCGCCATGGAACATGGCGGGGTCTTTGAGATGGTCGAGCAGCCTGCCCCGGATTTCATCCGGCAGCTGCCCCGTCCACAGCGGGTAGAGGTTAAAGGGGGTTACCACTTTCACCGGCTTGTGGTCCTTGATCACCCAGAAAAGCCCGGCCTGTTCATCCCAGAAATGCTCGATCATGCGGGCGACCATGGCACCCGCCCGCCGGCGCCACATGGCGCCTTCGTTGTAGCGCCCCAACGCTTCCGCGATCACCGCCAGCGAGCCCATTTGCACGCACAGGTAGGTATTCAGATCCGGTGATTCCACCGGCATCCCTGCGTCCCATAACGGGCTGTCGTCCAACCCGGAGGAATAGGGGTGGTTGTACTGCGCCAGCCCGTCATCGTCGTCATCGTTCATGCCGACCCACCAGCCGTTCAATCGCACCAGCGCCGGGTACACCTCGGCGAGGAAACCCGGGTCGGGCGCGGTTTCATGCAGCTTCAGCACCGCCCAGGCGAGGATGGGCGGCTTGGTCACCTCGCCGCTGATGGGATGGTCGATGGTGGTGACAATGCCGTCATCGTACACGGCGTCGGGCAGCATGCCGTTGGGAAGCTGGTGCGCCAGCATGGCGCGGATCTGGTTGCGCGAAAGTTCAGCGTCGACATAGCGGTACGCCAGCGCGTGCAGTGCGCTGTCCCACAACCATAAACCCACGTAGCCGATCTTGGAGGGAGACATCGCTTCGTAGACCACATTGCCCAGCGGGCTGATGAGGTTGTTCGCCATCACCCACCATGCGTAGGCGTAGGTTTCTCGGTAACGGTCCGCCACAGGCGGGACGCGCTCAAACCACGTCAGCCAACGGGAATGGGCTGCTTCCAGCAGTACATTAAAAGGCAGTACAGGTTGATCGGTGATGGGGTTGGGATGGATGCCCAGCACAATGGCGGTTTCGGTGTTAGCCCGGACAATAAACTCGACCTCGTATCCGCCTTCCACGGGCGTGATGGTGTTGCGCAGCACCATGCCATTGGTGCGGTACACCAGGTTGCGCACCGCCATGAAACTCCCGCCCTGGTCAAAGCTGCGCCAGTACTGCGGGAAGACGCGGAATCGCAAGCCGATGGTCCCGCCAGCCGGCAGCCCGAAAGCGATGGTGTGCTGATCCTGGAAAACGCAGTTCACCACTCCCTGCCCGGTCTCCAGCGTTAACAGGTAGGGGTTCACCGTGGTCGTAAATTCGAGCACCTGTCCCACGCTGTCGACCAATTCGAGTTGTTGAATGTAAGGCGGGCGTTTCAAGTAAGCTTCGATGCCCGCATCAAGGTGCGCGAGGCGTTCAGCCAGTTTCAGATAGAGGGCGCTGCGCTCCGCGTCGCGAAACAGGAGGATGCGCGAACCGCGATCACTGAACGGGACGCGCGTGATATCGATGTGATCCTGCAATAAATCAAGATAATCAGATGCGATCATGTTCTTCTCCTCCGCTCAACTCTGCCCTCCGGGCGAAATAAACCTGCCGTACTCTCTTCTCTTTGATTATATAAGAGGTTTTTCATCCACCAGCAGCGATTAATACCCGCTACCCTATTGACAAACGGGGTAATTTTTCCTATACTAATTATACTAACACGTGTTAGTAACGGAGTGAATTGTGTCTGCCAAGCGCGCAACAAGTTTTGACGTGGCAAGGCTCGCCGGTGTATCCCGTACAACCGTTTCGTTCGTGTTAAACAAAGTTCCCGGTATCCAAATCTCTGAAGCCACACGCCGCAACGTACTGGAAGCAGCCCGTCAACTGAATTATCATCCCAATGAATCCGGCAGGAGACTATCATCCGGCAAGTCCAGGATGATCGGTCTCGTGCTGCTTCAAAGCGCTGAGCAGGTTTTTAACGACGCGTTCCTGTTGCAGGTGCTGGTGGGGCTGGAGGAAGCCGCCAGCCGCTCGGGTTTTCACGTGCTGCTGAAGCACATCAAAGAATCACCCCCCTATGAATATTCGCAGTTGATTAACGAGAACCACGTTGACGGGATCGTTTTTTCCGGTCCGCTGCAGGAAGACCCGCTGTTGATCGAACTTCACAGCCGTGGTTTTCCAATCGTGCTGATGGGGCAGATGCCCGACACCGTGATCCCATACGTTGACGCGAATGTTACGCTGGGCGCGGAAACCGCTGTGAATCATTTGGTCTCGCGCGGTTACTCGCGTATCGGCATGATCACTAACGCTTCTTTCCGCTACGCCACCGCCAGGCAGCGCCGCGACGGATACTGCCAAGCGCTGAAAGCGGCGAATTACGACATTGATGAAACGCTGATCCGCCAGGGCGATTACACCCCCGCCAGCGGTTTTGAAGCGATGAACACCCTGCTGGACGCACCTGACCGGCCTGACGCGGTTTTCGTGGCGAGCGATGTTGTCGCCATCGGCGCAATGCAGGCTGTCAAGCAGCGCGGTTTACGCATCCCGCAGGATATTGCGATCATCGGCTTTGATGACATCCCGACGGCGGGTCATCTCGACCCTCCCCTCACCACGATCCGCCTGCCGGCGTTCGGCATCGGCTGGGCTGCTGGAGAAAGGGCGATCCGCCTGATCCTTGGAGAAGAACTCGAGGCGCAAGGTGTGCTGCTGGATACCGAACTGGTCATCCGGCAATCCACTTAGCGCATGTCAAATCTTAAGAGAAAACAATAACATCTAAGGAGGTGGTTGATTTCAACAAAACATAACTCTAAATAATCAGAAGATTGTATTGGATAAATATATAGAAGGAGAAAAGGAATGAAAACCGTAAAAATTGTTTTAGGTCTCGCATTGGTGGTGATGTTAATCGCCGCCTGCGCGCCCAAGCCGACCGAAGCACCCCCCGTGGTCGAACCGCCTGTCGCCACTGAAGCACCCGTGACCGGTGAGATCGACTGCACAGGTGTGACGGCTGGTGATGAGATCAGCATGTTCTACCAGTGGTCCGGCAACGAAGAAGAGAATCTCAACAAGATCCTCGCTCCCTTCGTCGATGCCTGCGGCGTTGTCCTCGCTCCTGAGGCCTCCCGCGACCAGGCCCTCCTCGACACCCGTGTCCAGGCTGGCACTCCACCTGACATCGCCTTCTTCAATGTCACCCAGCTCTCCCAGTACAAGGACCTCCTCGTCCCCATGACTGACCTCGGCGCTGACGCCACCAGCTATGCGGATTACTGGAAGTCCCTTGGCACGGTCGACGGTATCTGGCTCGGACTCCCTGTCAAAGCCGACCCCAAGACCCTCATCTGGTACTCCCCACTCAACTTCGAAGCCAACGGCTACGCCATCCCCACCACCTGGGCTGAACTCGACGCCCTCGTCGAACAGATGGTCGCTGATGGTTACACCCCCTGGTCTCTCGGCATGGAATCCGGTGACGCTACCGGCTGGACCGGTACCGACTTCATCCAGGATATCCTCCTCGTCACCCAGGGACCTGAGTACGTCCAGGGTATCATCGACGGCTCCATCCCCTACAACGATCCCGGCGTGAAAGAAGCTTATGAGATCTACGGCAAGTGGGCCAAGGATGCCACCTACACTGTCGGCGGCGCTCAGGGTACCGTCTCCACCGGCTTCAATGACGCCATCCTCAAGGTCTTCTCTGACCCCGCTGAAGCCATGATGGTCAAGCAGTCCGGCTTCGCTGGCGGCACCGTCCTCGGCACCTACCCCGACCTCGTCTACGGCTCCGATTATGACTTCTTCGGCGTCCCAGGCGCTCAGGGTCTCCAGGGCGGTTCCGACTGGATGATGGCCTTCAGCGACAAACCCGCTGTTGCAGCCCTCGTCAAGTACCTCTCCTCCGCCAAGGGCGGCGAGATGTGGGCACAGGTCGGTTTTGACCTCACCCCCAACCTCGCCGGTGAAGGCGCGTACGTTGACCCCGCCCTCCTCAAGAAGGGTGAGATCCTCGCCACCGCCACAGGCTTTACCCCCGATATCGGCGACTCCATCCCCGGCGGCTTCGGCTCCGTGGAATTCAAGGGCATCACCGATTTCGTCAACGGCGCTGACCTCGATACTGTTCTCAATACCATCGCCGCTACTCAGGCTGAAGCGCTCGGCGCACCTGTACCTATTGATTGTATGGGCGCGGCTGCCGGTGATGAGATCAGCATGTTCTACCAGTGGTCCGGCAACGAAGAAGAGAATCTCAACAAGATCCTCGCTCCCTTCGTCGATGCCTGCGGCGTTGTCCTCGCTCCTGAGGCCTCCCGCGACCAGGCCCTCCTCGACACCCGTGTCCAGGCTGGCACTCCACCTGACATCGCCTTCTTCAATGTCACCCAGCTCTCCCAGTACAAGGACCTCCTCGTCCCCATGACTGACCTCGGCGCTGACGCCACCAGCTATGCGGATTACTGGAAGTCCCTTGGCACGGTCGACGGTATCTGGCTCGGACTCCCTGTCAAAGCCGACCCCAAGACCCTCATCTGGTACTCCCCACTCAACTTCGAAGCCAACGGCTACGCCATCCCCACCACCTGGGCTGAACTCGACGCCCTCGTCGAACAGATGGTCGCTGATGGTTACACCCCCTGGTCTCTCGGCATGGAATCCGGTGACGCTACCGGCTGGACCGGTACCGACTTCATCCAGGATATCCTCCTCGTCACCCAGGGACCTGAGTACGTCCAGGGTATCATCGACGGCTCCATCCCCTACAACGATCCCGGCGTGAAAGAAGCTTATGAGATCTACGGCAAGTGGGCCAAGGATGCCACCTACACTGTCGGCGGCGCTCAGGGTACCGTCTCCACCGGCTTCAATGACGCCATCCTCAAGGTCTTCTCTGACCCCGCTGAAGCCATGATGGTCAAGCAGTCCGGCTTCGCTGGCGGCACCGTCCTCGGCACCTACCCCGACCTCGTCTACGGCTCCGATTATGACTTCTTCGGCGTCCCAGGCGCTCAGGGTCTCCAGGGCGGTTCCGACTGGATGATGGCCTTCAGCGACAAACCCGCTGTTGCAGCCCTCGTCAAGTACCTCTCCTCCGCCAAGGGCGGCGAGATGTGGGCACAGGTCGGTTTTGACCTCACCCCCAACCTCGCCGGTGAAGGCGCGTACGTTGACCCCGCCCTCCTCAAGAAGGGTGAGATCCTCGCCACCGCCACAGGCTTTACCCCCGATATCGGCGACTCCATCCCCGGCGGCTTCGGCTCCGTGGAATTCAAGGGCATCACCGATTTCGTCAACGGCGCTGACCTCGATACTGTTCTCAATACCATCGCCGCTACTCAGGCTGAAGCCTTACAGTAAGACAATTTTTTTCACTCCTGTGGGTGCCGGGCAATCGGCACCCGCGGGAACTTAGGGAGGAACTATGGCTGCAAATAATGCTCCCCAAGTAATGAAACAGGGGAAAACAACTCCCTGGTTTTACCTGCTCCCCGCCCTGATCGTGATGAGCATCTTCATCGTCTACCCGATGATCAACACTATCTCGTTGAGCTTCAAGAACGCGGACGGTACGGCATCAGCAGCAACCGCTTGCGTGGAGGGAAAGCCCTGCTGGGGAGCTTTTGAAAACTACCGTTATGCTTTCACAGCGGAACTGGAAACCACCAACGCGGGCACCATCTGGAAATCCTTCTGGATCTCCTCGTATGGGAACATGATCAAATGGATCCTGCTGATGGTCTCAGGAGCAGTTGCCATCGGCCTGGCGTTTGCTGTGCTGGTGGACAGGGTTAAGTACGAATCGCTCGCAAAAGCGGTTATCTTCATGCCAATGGCCATTTCGTTCGTCGGCGCAGGCGTTATCTGGAAGTTTGTGTACGACTACGGCACCAGCCAGGTGCAGATCGGGCTGCTGAACTCGATCATCACCAGCCTGGGCGGTAAGCCCGTCTCGTTCCTGTCGACCCCCCAGATCAACACGATCGCGTTAATCGTGGTGGGCATCTGGATCTGGACCGGGTTCTGCATGACCCTGCTATCAGCGGCGTTGAAATCGGTCCCGACCGAAGTGATCGAAGCCGCACGCGTGGACGGCGCGAATGAATGGCGCATCTTCTGGCGGGTGATCGTTCCCATCATCTCACCGACGATCGTCGTCGTGATCACCACCATGGTCATCAACACCCTCAAACTGTTCGATATCGTGTACGTGATGACCGGCGGCAACTTCGGCACCGAGGTGATCGCCACCCGCATGTACAGCGAAATGTACAGCAGCTTCCAGACGGGAAGAGGCACCGCCATCGCGGTTGTGCTCATCATTATCATCATCCCGTTCATTTACCTGAACATCAAGCGGTTCATGGCACAGGAGGCGATGCGATGAAAAAGGACTCGATCAACAAAACACTGAACAAAATCCCGACCCACCTCATCGTCATCTTCACCGTCATCATCTGGATCGTCCCGACCCTCGGGCTGTTTATCACCTCGCTGCGCCCCCTGCCGCTGATCAACACCACGGGCTGGTGGACCGCGCTTGATCCCCCGCGCGGACAGGAAACATACGAGGCGACCTGCGCGTCGTGCCACGGTACTGATGGCAAGACCCTCACCGCGGCTGACCTCAGCAACCCGGATCTGGTGAAGAACTTCCCGCGCTCGAATCAACTGATCCCTGTGTTAAAGGAAGAGTACAACGGGAAGCCCCACCTTGGCGACACACCCATGCCGGATGTGCAGGAGATCGCTGATATTGCGGCGTATCTGAAGCGCCTTTCCGGGCTGGACACCACCAAGCCGATCACGTTGAATAACTACATCGATGCCATAGTCGGCTACCGCGGAACAAAGACCTATGTTGAAGACTGCGCAGCGGGCGAACAATCGCTCGATCTGACGTGCACCATCAAGGATGTTCTCAACCCCCGCGGCATGGGACGCGCGTTCGTGAACAGCCTCATCGTCACCCTGCCGGCGACCTTCCTGCCCATTTTATTCGCAGCATTCGCCGGATACGCCTTCTCGTGGCTGGACTTCAAAGGCCGCTCCCTCCTGTTCGCCATCCTGGTCGGGCTGCAGGTTGTACCCCTGCAGATGACGCTGGTTCCGATTTCGCGCTTATACGCGGATTTGAACCTCAACGGCTCCTTCCTGGGAGTGTGGCTCTTCCATACCGGTTTCGGTATGCCGTACGCCATCTACCTGATGCGCAACTTCCTCGGCGGACTGCCAAAAGACCTGTTCGAGTCCGCCTACCTTGACGGCGCGAATCACTGGACCGCCTTTTCAAAACTGGCGATCCCGCTCGCCATGCCCGCTATCGCGTCGCTCGCCATCTTCCAGTTCCTGTGGGTGTGGAACGACCTGCTGGTCGCGCTGGTCTTCCTTGGCGGTACAACGCCTGTGATGACCTACCAGATCAGCAACATGGTCTCCTCCCTCGGAGCCGGCTGGCATCTGCTGACCGCTGCGGCGTTCCTCTCGATCCTGCTTCCGATGCTCGTCTTCTTCGGATTCCAGAAGTACTTTGTACGAGGTCAACTGGCAGGCGCCGTAAAGGGATAGGTTGTAGATTTACAAAATACAGGGTGATCATCAGGTTGTTCCATCGAGGTGGTTTCAACCTGATGAACCCTGCCTAAAAGTCGGATATAATCGTTTTTCAGAAAGGACCTGATGTTTAAGTTTTTTACGGACAAGCCAAAGTGGTACCTCAACGCGGTTTTTTACGAGATCTTCCTGCGATCATTCAAAGACAGCAATGGTGACGGAATTGGTGACCTTGCCGGGTTGATCGAAAAACTGGACTATCTCAAAGACCTGGGCGTGGACTGCCTCTGGTTGTGTCCAATCTACCCGTCTCCCCTAAAAGACAACGGCTACGACATTTCTGATTTCTACGCCATCGATGAAGTATACGGAACGCTGGATGAGTTCAAAACGCTTGTCCAGGAGGTTCACAAACGTGGTCTGCGCCTGATCATGGACCTTGTGGTTAACCACACATCCGATCAGCACGCCTGGTTCCAGGCGGCGCGCTCCAACCCTGATTCTCCCTACCGGGACTATTACGTGTGGAGCGATACTGATGATCTGTACCGCGACGCGCGCATCATCTTCCTGGACACCGAGGAATCAAACTGGGCGTGGGATGAAGAAGCGAAGAAGTACTACTGGCACCGTTTCTATTCCTCACAACCTGATCTCAACTACGCCAACCCGGCGGTTCGGAGCGAGATGCTCAACATTATCCGCTTCTGGCTTGACCTGGGTATTGACGGATTCAGGGTCGATGCCGTTCCCTACCTGTTCGAGGAAGATGGCACCAACTGTGAGAACCTGCCGGAAACGCACGATTTTCTCAAGCAGATGCGTGAGTTCGTTGACAGGAACTACGACGACAAGGTGCTGATCTGCGAAGCCAACCAGATGCCGGAGGATGTTGTTGATTATCTCGGCAACGGTGATGAATTCCACCTCGCCTTCCAATTTCCGCTGATGCCAAAGATCTTCATGGGTTTGCGGTCGCAAAACCGCCTGCCCATCGAAGAAACCCTCAAGAAAACCCCCGAAATCCCGGAGGAAACACAGTGGGGCACCTTCCTGCGAAATCACGACGAACTCACGCTCGAGATGGTCACGCCGGAGGAAAGGGAATGGATGTGGAAAGAGTACGCGCCCGAACCGCGCATGCGTCTGAACCTGGGCATCCGGCGGCGCCTGGCGCCCCTGCTGGACAACAACCCGGAGAAGATCATGCTGGCTCACCGCCTGCTCTTGTCGCTGCCGGGAACGCCGTTCCTATATTACGGCGATGAGATTGGCATGGGCGACAATGTCGAACTGCCCGATCGCAACGGTGTGCGCACCCCCATGCAATGGGATGCGTCTCTGAATGCGGGCTTCTCGACCAGCACTGAACCCTGGCTCCCGGTCATTGAGCGCGAACCCTTCGCAAAGGAGAACGTGAACGTTGAACAGCAAATTCAGCAGACCGGTTCGCTCTGGCAGCAAATAAAGGAATTGATCAACGTCCGTAAAAACGAAAAGGTATTCCAATCCAACGATATCCGGTTCGTGGAACACGCGGACCAACGGGTGATGGTCTTTACGCGCAAGAAGGACAAGGACGAGATGCTCTTTGTGCACAACCTGGGCGGCGACACCCTGCAATTCCAGGCCGCGCTTCCCGGTTTCAATAATCAAAAATTCGTGGACCTGTTCTCGCAGGTCGAGTTGCGGACAAACGGTGAAATGTTCGAATGTACTTTATCCCCCCATCAATCCCTTTATCTGAAAGCCGGATAGAACCTCTCTGGAAGTTAGAACATGCTGCCAGGTTTTTACCTGGCAGCATGTTTTTTTCCAACAAACCACATCGAGCTGTACAAACCCGGAAACAGGGTAACTTTATTAATCGCGCGAAAGCCGCACGGTTTGAATGGGGTAAGGAAGAACGATTTCTTCACGCTCGGCAGTTCGCTTGATCGCCCGCAACACGTCCGAATGCACTTTCAGAAAATCGTGCATCGTCTGATCCACCCAGAAATGCGCCACAAGGGTGACCGCGGAATCCCCCAGCGCCTCCGCCAGCACAGTGGGCTCTGGTTCCGCCAGCACCCCCTCCACTCCCCTCATCGCGTCCAGGAAGATCTGCCCCGCTTTTTCCATGTCTTCCCCGTAACCAAGCCCGATGCTGATCGTACGGCGGCGGTATGGCATATCCGTGTTATTGATGATCGCCGTGGTAAATACATTCATATTGGGGATAATTACCAGCTCACCGTCGAAGGTCTTGATGATGGTATCGCGGGTATTTATGTTGATCACCTTGCCGGTGTAACCAGAAATCTCCACGCTATCCCCGATCTCGAAAGGTTTGCGGGTCATCAGGATAAGGCCGGCAATAAAGTTACGCGCAATATCCTGCAGCGCGAAACCGATAGTCAGTCCGGCGATTCCCAGCCCGGCGACAAAACCGGTGACATCAAAGTTTACCTGCTCCAGCGCGATGATCGTTCCGGTGATAATGACCGCCCAGCGGGTGATCTTCGCGATCAGGTTCACCAGCGCAGGATCATCCAGGCGTTTATCCGCCGCCCTGCCCGCCCAGCGTGAAGCCGGCACAGCAAGGAAAAGCGTCCCTGCAAACACCACCAATCCTACAATCAACTTCGGGACGAAATCCAGCGCCTGCTGAAGAAACTCCTGAAACCATAGACTTAAATCCATGAACCCTCCTTATGGACCGTTGCGGTTAAAATTTTTATCTATACTATTTTTACCATATTCCCGTATGGTGCAAGCCTGTACAAACATATATACTGTTAACAACACACGGCTATAATGAACAAATGAGGAGGAAACAAGATGACCAATAAAAATACGATTAGTATTCTGGGTATTACCGGTAGCTTGCGCGACGCTTCTTACAACACAGCATTAATCAGAGCTGCCAGCGAGATTTTGCCGACTGATATGAAGCTGGAAATAATCGATCTGGCAGCTCTTCCTATGTTTGATGTGGACACAGAAAAGCCATTTCCACCCGCCGTGGTTGAGTTTCGAGAAAAGATCACCCTGGCGGATGCAGTGTTAATCTCCACGCCTGAATACAACAGCTCCATCAGCGGAGCACTAAAGAACTCGCTCGATTGGGCTTCGCGCTCCCCGGATGCTCCCTTCGCTGGCAAACCCGTGGCGATCATGGGCGCCAGCACAGGGGTGTTCGGCACCGCCCGCGCGCAGCTGCAGCTGCGGCAGGTACTCACGCATATCGGCGCGCTTGTCATGCCCAAACCCGAGGTGATGGTCGCGCGCGCGGCTGACGCCTTCGACGAGCAGGGTAATCTGGTGAACGAAACTACGCGCAAGTTTCTGCAGGACCTGTTGATCGGGCTGTCTGAATGGACGCGGCGAATATCAGCGAAATAATTATCACGTTCACCCGGAGGACCTGTTGACCCGCTTACTCCCCCTTTACCTCGCCACATTGGCTGCGTTCTTTCTGATCGACATGCTCTGGCTGGGGCTGGTTGCCCGTGGTCTTTACGCCCGTTTTCTTGGTTATATTATGGCGCAGCGCACGAATTGGGTGGCGGCTGTTATTTTCTATCTCATCTTTGTAGGGGGTATTCTCTTTTTCGTGGTACTGCCAGGGCTGGAAAGCGGCAGCCTGGGGACCACCCTGCTGCGCGCCGCTGCGTACGGCTTGATCACCTACGCCACATACGACCTCACCAACCTGGCGACCCTCAAGGACTGGCCGCTCACCATCACGCTGATCGACATCGCGTGGGGTATCGTGCTCAGCGTATCAGTGAGTGCGGTCAGCTACTTGGTCGGCGGTTGGTTGAGCTGAACTGAATCCCTTAAATGCAATAGAGGCGCGGAATCCGCGCCTCAATAATTTTTACAATCAGGCTTAGCGCCTGCCGCCGCCACCACCGGCATTACTGCCGCCGCGGCGTCCACGACCACCACTGCCGGAAACTCCGTTCTCAGCCAGGTAGGTCTGGTACTCTGTCCAATCAGCCTCACTCATGTACTGTGGCTCGTAGGGCGCACCAGCCTGCTGGGCATACAGTGACGAGAAAGAGTTCAGGTGATTGTAGGATCCGTAGAGCAGGGATTCATAGATCCGCTGAATATCCGCCTGGTCAACCAGTTCAAGCTCCTCTTTGAGATCCAGGATGTCAATCTCTTCGATCGCGGCGCCTACAAGCAGCGCGTCCGCAAGAGACTGGCTGCCCTTAGCCGTCAGGTCGGTGTACAACTGCTGCAGGTCAGCGTTTTCGAACAAGCCTGCCTTATCGGCCACCGGCACCTCAATCCCGTACCGATCAAGCAGATTCCCCACCGAATTCATGTGATTCTGCTCCGCGTTCGCGATGTTGCCGAACATGGGCTGGGTGTAAAGCGTGGTCAGGTAGTTGTAGACATCGCGCGCCAATTTTTCTTCTTCATACATGAAGAGCAGTCCGTCGATCTCCGCCTGGCTCAGTTCACCAAGGGGAAGAGTATCAATCAAAGGCTCTCCGTCTCCGTAACCACGTCCGTAACCATCCACGTCTTCTTCTTCGATTGGGGCTGCGGGAGTGGCAACTTCCGTTCCCGTCCTGCCGCCGCCGTATCCGGGACCGTATCCCTCTACCACATCCGCGCTTACGGGCAGCAACTCACCGGCTTTTGCCGAGGTGCGGTTGATCGCGCCAAATGCCAGCAGACCGATCACCACCACAAGTAAAGAAATTCCTAATGTTTTCTTAATCATTTTAAGCTCCTAGTTATTGATATTTACCACGACCGGAGCAGGCTGCTCCACGCGCGGCGCTGCGGGCAACTGGAAGACCTTCTTCGTCACGTTCCGGATCCAACGCCAATGGATGGCGAAATGCAGGATCGCTGAGATGATGAAGATCACGCTTGACCAGGTATGCACCATGTCCCAGGCAGTGCGAGAGAAGAGGAACATCGGGTCGGGATTGCGCCCGCCCTCGCTTCCGCCTGCGAACAGAAAGTAAAGCCCTGAAAGGGCGCAGATCAGAAAGCTAAACGCGGTGATCGCGTTCAGCCACAGGTTGTAGCGGGCGCGCGGGTTCAGCTGCGCTGATGCGCCGGATACAACACGTTTGAACATACTCTTGACCCACTTCCAGTGGAAGATGACATGCACAAGGGCAATGACGACCATCGCCAGCCCGATCCACGTGTGCAGCCACTCCCAGGTTTCGCGCAGGAAGATGATGCGGATCCCGTATAAGGGGTTGCGTCCACCCTTGAACCCGCCATCCGGCAGGTATAGGAAGTAGATACCCGAGAGTATGGTGATAATCGCCGTCAGAAAAAGGCCGAAATCCATCAGCCAGTTGTTCCTTGTTAATGAAGTTACTCCTTTTTTGTTTTCCATTTTCTTTATCCAATATTTAGTATTGTTACTTGAGCTAAGAATAACGCACGGATGTGAAGAAATTGTGAATTATTTACATATTTTTGATGAAGAATAGCCCCGCCTGGAGTAAAATCAAATCGAATCAACCTCACTCACAGGATGTGATATGCCCCTTCCCTCGTATGTCCCCCTCGTTGAAACCACACGCGGTCCCATTGTTGAATCGATCCATTTTGGTGCGATTGCCGTCAGCGACCCGGCCGGCAACCTGATTGCTTCTATTGGCGACCCGGAAGCGGTCGTCTTCCTGCGTTCGTCGTCTAAACCCTTCCAGGTGCTGCCGCTGGTGGAGGGCGGCGGGATGGAGCGCTTTGGGCTTAACGAACGTGAATTGGCGGTGATGTGCGCCTCGCACAACGGCACTGACGAGCACGTGAGCGTCATAACAGGCATCCAGCAGAAACTGGGGGTGAGCGCTGCTGACTTGCTGTGCGGCACCCACACGCCGGGTGACCCCGCGACCGCTGAACGGATGTTCCTCAACGGTGAGCAAAACACCCCGCTGCGCCACAACTGCTCAGGCAAACACACCGGCATGCTGGCGCAGGCGCTGCTCTATGGCGACCCGACCGTGGAGTATATCGATCCGCAGCATCCGGTTCAGCAGCGCATCCTGCGCGCTTTCAGCGACATGACAGGCGTGCCGCTCGGGCAGATCATTCTGGGCACGGATGGTTGTTCAGCACCGGTGTTCGCCATTCCCCTTCGCGCCGCAGCGTACGCCTTCGCCCGCCTGGCTGACCCCTCCAGGCTGCCCGAGCCGCGCCTATCCGCGCTGAAACGCATCTTCGCCGCCATGACCGCCCACCCCGACATGGTGGCTGGACCGCATTCATTCGATACCGAGCTGATGACCGCGGGGCGCGGCAGCATTCTCACCAAGGGCGGCGCTGAAGGCTACCAGGCGCTGGCAATTCTGCCAGGCACCAGCCGGAAATTTGAAGGCGCGCTCGGCATCACCCTCAAGATCAGCGACGGCGACCTCTCCCAGGACGATCGGATGCAGCCTATCGCGCACATCGCGCACGATGGCGGCGGTCGGGCACGCTCCACCGCGGCGGTTGAAGCCCTGCGCCAGCTCGGCGCGCTGGAAGAAGCGCAGCTCGAGGAATTGAAAGGTTACCTGCCTCGCCCGCAGTACAACTGGCGGCGTATCGAGGTCGGCGAGATCCGGCCATGTTTTAAGCTAACTGATTGATCCACCAAAAGGCAACCTGGTGCCAGATCCGGGGTTTACTTTAGCATAAGGAGCTCCAAAATGGCAAAATTATCTCGCCCACGAAGTTTCTGGCAGGAAGCCAGTCGCATCCCTGGATACCCTTTGGGTGAAAAACTGCACGGCTGGTTTTATATGCGCTTCCCCTACCTGTACATCGCCACCGGAACCCGTTCGAACCGGCTCGGCAGGTTCGGTGCTGGTGTTGTTAGCTTCTTCAATCGGCTCTTCCCGCCGCGCCCGCCCAAACCCGGCGCGATCACCTTCGCGGATACCTACCACGGCAAGGTGGTAACGCTGCAAACCGCCCGCGAGCTTGTGAGCGTGAAGGAGAACATCAGCGTGCCGGACCTCGAGCAGGTCATCCCCTATAAACTCGCCCGTGCGTTGATCCTCGAGGAGCCGGACCACATTGCAGTGCTCGATTGCCCGTGCCGATCTGCGCGCGAGCATCCCTGCCTGCCAATGGACGTGTGCCTGATCGTCGGGGAACCCTTCGTCGGTATGGTGCTCAAGCATCACCCGCAGCGTTCACGCGCCATCACCAGCGCTGAAGCGATCGAAATCCTGGAAGCCGAGGAAGCGCGCGGGCATGTGCACCACGCCTTTTTCAAAGAGGCGGTGCTGGAACGTTTCTACGCCATTTGCAATTGCTGCTCGTGCTGCTGCGGGGCGATGCAGGCGCAGCGCAATGGCACACCCATGCTGGCTTCGTCCGGCTACCTGGCGCAGGTGGATGAGACCCTGTGCATCGGCTGCGGTGAGTGTGAGAGCTACTGCCAGTTCGGCGCGATCACGGTCAGCGACGGGGTGAGCCACGTGAGTTATGAGAAGTGTATGGGCTGCGGGGTGTGCGTCTCGCACTGCACACAGGACGCCGTTCAGCTGGTGCTCGCGCCTGAGAAGGGCATCCCGCTGGAGATGGCAAAGATCCTGGCTTAAATTGTCATTGCGGCGCTTTACACCAGCTTTCTTGTACCCTTGGAAACCCGGAGTCTGCTTTAAACACGGTCAAATGCAGTAGGGGCGATTCAAAAATCGCCCCTACAACAATAAACCTTTCTTGTTTCGTCCTTTTCGCGATCAGGTGCATAAATCCGGAGTTAAAGCCTCAATCAACATGTAGGGGCACGATATATCATGCCCCTACCATTAATAATCGGTTTATTTCTTGCAATTCGTGGATAAAAACCGCTACTTACGCTTGAACAAATACAACGAGCGATCGCTGCCCGGGATGGGCGCTTTTTCAACCAGCGTGAAGTGTTCACCGAATGCTGCTTCGAACCCTTCCTCGTTGTAGGTGTCGAAAATATCCTTGCGCGTGGCGAGCAGGCGCTTCACCTGTGAATCGCTCTTGGGCACAAACTCCACGATCGCCCAGCGCCCGGCGGATGCGAAGAAACGCGCCACCGATGGCAGCGGTACGTTGTTCGAGATCGCCAGGTGGTGGATCAGCGCCAGCCCCATTACCAGGTCAACCGGACCGCGCTCGAGCAGCGACTCGCGCTCACTGTGCGCCCAACCCAGCGCCGGGCTGGGATTGGTCAGATCAATAACCAAGGGTAACAAGTGCTGCTCAGCGTTTGCCTTCAGCGCCTGGTAATTCTGCTCCACGGCGGCGGGGTCAATGTCGCTGGAAATCGTTTCCACACCACGGCGCACCAGCTCACGGCTGAAAAGCCCGTTGTTGGCGCCCAGGTCCCACGCGATTTTCGGGGTGGCAATTTCGACAAAACGACCGACGATCTCGCCCTTGGTCCTGAGCGCGTCGTCGCTGTAATTGGTGATGTTATAGTAATTGCCCCATTCGGTGCCCTTCGGCTCCCACTTGAGTGGTTGGATCGTTTTTTCCAACGCGTCCAGCATATTCAGGAAAGCCGCCTTGCTCAATCGCATCGCCTGCGCCTGCGAAACCTGCTTATCGCTGTACTGTTGCTGCATTTTGGCGTGCAGGTGGATATGCACCGCCAGACCTGCCAAACCGATCTTCGTCTTACCGGGCAGCAGCTGGCTCGCCAGGTCCAGCGGGATGCCGTCGATGTACACCCGCAGCAACTGCATAAAGCGGATATCCACCATGGAAGCCAGCGCGAGCGGCGCCAGGAAGTGCTGGCAGAACTGGCGGTAGCCATCCCAGGGCGCGCCCTCCTTGTAAATATCAAATGAAAGTGTGTCGATGAAAATTGGTTTACCGTCGACGAACTGGATGTTATAAGCGCTGGCGTCTTTCAATACCATGCCGTGCTCCAGCCCGATGCGCGCGGCATCCAGCGTCAATAGCGCCGCGTCCTTGAGCTGCGAAAAGCTCCATTCATAAGGGTACGAGATGAAGGGCACCACACGCGGACGAATTACCCGGTACGCCAGCGCGGGGTCCGCCGCCGGCTCATCAACCTCTTCATGCGGGATAAGAAAGCCTTGATCGGTCAGGCTGGTGTACAGCCCGCCGGACATCAGTTTGTCGTAAGCCTTGCTATACGCCTGGTTGACCTGGCGGTAAAGCACGCCATCCCGCTTAAAGATAAAGCCGCTGGGGTCTCTGAAGGATGCCCCAACGCGCTCGCTCTCCATGCTCATTCCGTGGTTTCTTCCTGTTCCTCTTCTTCAGCCGGAGGGGCGGGCGGGACGTACTTTTCGCCCTTGAAAAACGCCTTGATACGCCCCCAGAAAGTTTTGAGCAGGATGCCGATTCCGCCGAGCAGACCAGCGGCGAGCAATTGCACCAGCAGGCTGCCGGAACCCGGATCCAGATAATTCAATTTAAGTAGAATGATCGGCATATCTCCTCCAATAACCTCACTTGTTTTTTCGATCCTGGTTACCCATCAAGGGCAACTTTCGGATAAGTGAATATACCACTTTTCAGCGGATTTGTTTACCGTGCTGTGTAAAAATACGCATCATTCCATCAACTGTATAATCAAATTTTATGGAAAATAACGGAAGAAAGGTTGAAACCGGGGCGGGATTCAAATATACTATGGGTAAGCAACTAAAAGGAGGACCGGAATGAAACCGATCATCTTACTCGACAACACCCTGCAGGTTGAAGTGTGGTACGCCTGTGAAGACAAAGACCTGGTAGACAATATTTGCATCAAGATCAGCGAATCCTGCCCGGAGAATGAAAAGGTTTTTATTCACGACGAGAGCCATTTGTACATCACGAAAGAGCAGGCGCAAGCGCTGGCTGATGCGCTGTTGGGTGCGGTCGAGAATAGCGAAAAGTGAGAGGAGGTATTCCAATTTTCGATTTTTGGGCTTGATTTATACACTTAATTGCTTAGAGTCACCCACTTCAATTGGCGAATAGTTATTAATAGACCATTGAATTAAAAGCAGATTAACAAGAAATGAAGGAAGCACATTAATCAGCACAATGACGTTATACAGAAGGATAGGTAACTTTACAAAGTGCTCTATTGCCGATAAAAGAAATATCGCAAAATAGACAGCGCATGGTAAATAGAACCAAATCGAAAACAACCTATCACTCATCTGGTTTTGAGTTACCAAAAACAACAACGGCGGAATAAACACGATCGACATTGAATAATGTGCATGCCAGGTAATAATACAAGTAGCCGCAAATACTCCAAGTAGAAATATCGCAAGGTCTTTTTTATTGGAAAATTCCGGTTTTTTTATGAACTTCTTAAAAAGAAGAATCGCAGTGATTCCTGATCCTATAGCCACAACGATCCAGCCTAAATCTCGATCAATCAACGCAGATAAATGAACCCCTATCATTCTCCAATTCATCATTCCTTCAGCATGGCTTGCCGCCCCACCCTGGGACGAACTTACTATTAGTTGTGACAACTCGAGTAATCCCTTGTACTGAACCAATCCCAAGGAGATAATTAATATCAACAACGAGGCTGTGAAAAACCCAATTATTACTTTTCTTGACCGAAAAATTAGAAGTAAAGGGATTATGAGTATTAACAATTGGGGTTTAAACAAAAAACCGCTCAACCAAAATCCTGCTTTATATAATTTATTCTCGCTTAGCGCGCGCATGAATTCACCAGAAAATATACCAAGCAAGATGTTCACCTGTCCCAATTTCAGATTTAGGAAGACTGGCAAGGCAAACATTACGATCAGCAGTAACTTTATACTGGGTTTAGAACCAGTCATTTTGGAAAGAAAAAAGCGAATGTAAAAATAGAAACCAAAAAATTAAGTAAAGTCCAAATCATATAACTCAATCGAAGATCAATATAGGAAAAGAATTTAAACGGAATCAGAAAGAATGGTAAATAAGGAAGAGGGACTACTTCAAAAGTACCATTTGTCTTCAAAACTTCTGGGTAAATATTCGTTTGAACTTCCAATAATTTCTCAGAATTATAAATCTCCGAAAACCCAAATTCATTGGCGACATTTCCCCCACTCCAATAAGCACAAAAATCAAATCCTAAATTTGCACAGTAATCCTCATGAATAACATACTGACCAACAAGTGCAAAATAAAAAACAAAAATACCTGCCAAAGCAAGATTTTTAATTTTTTGCGCATTCAAATTCGTAAATGGAATATAAAATTTGCGACTCATGACTTACTTGCACCTCTCACAAAACTTTGAATTAATAATGAGACAAACATAGGGTTTAATATAACTATTATAGGATACAAATAAAAATCCTTACTTGTGCCTTTATGTTATAATTTTTTTCTAAATCAGGAGCACCCCAGTGACCGATCGAGCTTAGCCCATCCCATTTCTCAGGTAGACCTGTACGGCCAGTCATTTATCCATGCGCCGGAGGCTTCTGCCTCCGGTTTTTGTTATTCAAAGGATCACGCTATGCTTACTGTCAATTCCATCTCAAAATCATACGGCATTAATACCGTTCTCAACAATATCTCTCTCACCTTAAACCCCGGCGAGAAGGCCGCGCTGGTGGGACCCAACGGCTGCGGAAAATCCACGCTGCTGCGCATTATCACCGGCGAGGAGCAGCCGGACAGCGGCAGCGTCCGGTTCTCGCCGACCTCGCTGATCCCGGGTTACCTGCCTCAGGGCGCAAGCCTGCCGCCCGGGTTGACCATGGGAGAAACCCTCGCTCAAATGCAGGGTGATCTGCCGCGACTCACCCGTCAATTGGAAGAGCTCTCGCTGGCGCTGGCATCAACCCCCGATGACGCCGAATTACAGCAGCGTTACGACACCTGCCTGGCGCGCATCAGCGAGGCATCCGACGCGGCGGGTCGCGCGCCTGCCATCCTCGCCGGATTCGGACTGGATGCCATCCCGGCTGATCTGCCGGTCTCCGCGCTGAGCGGCGGGCAGAAAACACGCCTGCTGCTCGCCGGTGTGCTGCTCACCGGCCCGCGCCTGCTGCTGCTCGATGAGCCGACCAACCATCTCGACATCGAAATGCTGGAGTGGCTCGAGGATTGGCTCAACCGATCCTCCTGCGCGGTGCTGCTGGTCTCGCACGACCGCGTCTTCCTGGACCGCGTCTGCAATTGGATCTACGAACTCGATCCGGTGACGCACACCCTCACCGCCTACCCGGGCAATTACAGCGCCTACCTTGAACAGAAATCCGCGGAGCAGGAACGCCATTTGCAGGCGTACACTGACCAGCAGGATGAGATCGCCCGGCTTCGATCCACTGCGCGCCACATCCGCGGGGTAGCCACCTTTCGCAAGGGCAGCAAAGCGGACACGGGCGATAAGTTCGCCAGGGGATTCTTCGCCAATCGCTCTCTGGGTACGGTGCGCCGCGCCAGGGCGGTCGAAGCGCGCGTGGAGAAACTGCTGGGGGAGGATCACATCGAGAAACCGCGCGACCAGTACCGCATGAAGATGGAGTTTGACAAAAGAGTGGAAAGCGGCCGCGACGTGGTGATTCTGAAGGACCTCGTTATCGGTTACGCTGGTACACCGCTCGTATCAGACCTCAACGCAGTGCTCAGGTATGGGCAGCGCTGTGTGCTCAGCGGCGCCAATGGCTGCGGCAAGAGCACGCTGCTGCGCACCATCATGGGGGAGCTGGCACCGGTGAAGGGCATCTGCCGCCTGGGCGCAGTGGTGAAAGCCGGCTACATGACGCAGGAACAGGAGGAATTCGAACCCGGCTCGAACGCTCTGCTCACCTTCCAACACGTCTCCGGTTACGCCGAAACCGAAGCCCGCACCTATCTGCACAAGTACCTCTTCAGCGGGGATGATGTGTTTACGCCGGTCGAATTGCTTTCCTACGGGCAGCGTGCCCGCCTCTCCCTCGCATGCCTCGTGGTGCAGGGCTGCAACCTGCTCCTGCTCGATGAGCCGCTCAATCACCTCGACCTCCCCTCTCGCACCCAGTTTGAGAAGTCACTGGTCGCGTTCGAAGGCACAGCGCTCATCGTCACACACGACCGCTATTTCATCCAACGCTACGCCACGCACCATTGGGAAATCAAGGATGGCAGTATGACCTGCCGGGAAACCATAACCCCTCACGAACAGGAATGATTACTCAATTTATGCGGACTCACCGGGATTTAATTCACACCAAAACACTCTTATTATGATACAATCCCGTCACAGGAGATAAAATTTATGGCACTTACAATCGGAACCCCCGCCCCTGATTTCACTCTCCCCTCGCAGCTGGGGAAGCCGGTCACACTTTCCAGCTTCCGCGGGAGGAACGTGGTAATCGCCTTCTTCCCCCTCGCCTGGACGCCTATATGAACGGAGCAGATCCCGCTTTACGAAGCCGAAATGGCCAGTTTCGCGGGATTGGACACCCAGGTTCTGGGTATCAGTGTTGACTCCGTGCCCTGCCTGACGGCGTGGGCGAAGGATCTTGGCGGTATCACCTACCCGCTTTTGAGCGACTTCTGGCCGCACGGTGAAGTGGCGCAGCGTTTTGGCGTGCTGCGCGAGGATGGAACAACCGAAAGGGCGCTCTTCATCCTCGACCGTGAGGGGATCATCCGCTACGTTGACGTGCACGACATCGATACGCAGCCCTCGAATGATGAGCTGCGCCGGGCGATTCGCGCGATCGACCCCGAGGTGCGCGACCGTCCCGAGATGGTGGAACCCGAACCGGTGACACTGCCCCACGGCGGGATTGTGATGTACTGCACGAAGTGGTGCCCCGATTGCAAAGACGCGCGCGCCTGGCTGGCAAACCACAACCTGCCCTACACCGAGGTGGATATCACCACCACCCCCGGCGCGGCAAAGCAGGTGGAAGCCTGGGCGAACGGCAACCGCACAACCCCGACCTTCGACATCGATGGCACGATCGTGGTGGATTTTGATTTGCCGCGCCTGCGGGAAGTGTTAAAGGTGGAGGATTAAATACCCCACTTAACTGCAGAAGAAACAGAAAAACCAGATAAAAGGTAGGGGTCGAGGGATGCTCGACCCCATTGCATTTCCTGCCTGCAAACAAATTAGTATAAACTCGGTTCGGTGCAAGTGTCGCCAACTGCATCGAGTCTCGCAACGAGAGTCCGGTATAATACAGCCATGCCCCTGCCATTCTGGAAAACAAAAACCCTGCAAGAGATGACCCCCGAGGAATGGGAGTCGTTGTGCGATGGCTGCGCGCGCTGCTGCATCATCAAATTCCAGGACGAGGACACCGGTCACGTCTATCACACCAATGTGGTGTGCGAGTACCTCGATATCTATCACTGCCGCTGCAAGCGGTACGCGGAGCGCTCAGTTCTGGTGCCCACCTGCCTGACGCTCACCCCGCAAAATGTCGGGCTGCTCTCATGGATGCCCGAAACCTGCGTCTACCGCCTGCTCTCGGAGGGCAAGGACCTGCCGCTCTGGCATTACCTGGTGTGCGGCGACCGCAACGCGGTGCACAAGGCGGGTATATCAGTGCGCGGTAAGGTGGTTTCAGGGGTAGACGTGGAGGAAGAGGATCTGCCCGATTACGTGGTGGATGATGACAACATCGTTTAGGGGATGAGTGAGGCATAATCTTACCGCTCTTTCATTGTGGAGATTGCTTCACAAAGTGCGTTCGCAATGACAAGTACTCACGGGGTATAATTGCCTTAAACAATCCCTCCCCGCTGGGAGTTTACAAAGGAGATCAACATGATCGTAACCACAAAGGAATTATTCAAAGCCGCGTATGGCAAATACGCCATTGGCGCCTACAATATCAACAACCTCGAACAGACCATGGGCTTATTCCGCGGCAACCTCGACAGCGAAGCCCCCTTTATCATCCAGATCAGCAAGGGCGCCCGCTCTTACACACACAAGCTGATGCTCGAAGGTCTCATCCGCTCCGCCGACCAGGTCTTCCCGCAGGCGATTTTCGCCGTGCACCTGGACCACGGTGACGAAGAAACCTGCTACGACTGCATTGAAAGCGGTTTTTACTCCTCGGTGATGATCGACGCTTCTGCGGAACCCTTTGAAAAGAACATCGAGATCACCCGCCGGGTCGTGGAAGCCGCGCACGCCAGGGGCATCGTGGTGGAAGCCGAGCTCGGCAAGCTGGGCGGGGTCGAAGAACACGTGCAGGTGGATGAAGCCAACGCCATGCTCACCGACCCGTCGCAGGCGCGCGAATTCGTTGATCGAACAGGCTGCGACTCGCTGGCGGTTGCCATCGGTACGAGCCACGGCGCTTTCAAGTTCTCGGGTTCCCAGAGTCTGCACTTCGACGTGCTTTCCGAGATCCAGAGCCAGCTCCCCGGCTTTCCGCTGGTGATGCACGGCTCCAGCTCGGTGCCGCAGGAGGAAGTGGAACGCATCAACAAAGCCGGCGGCGACCTGAAGGGCGCCAAGGGTGTGGATGCCGATCAGTTCAAACGCGCGGCGGAACTTGGCGTGACCAAGATCAACATCGACACAGACGGCCGGCTGGTGTGGACGCGCGTTCACCGCGAGTACTTCCTTGAGCATCCCGAGAACTTCGACCTGCGCCCCATCGGTAAAGTGTTTATGGGTGAATACGCGAAGTTCATCGCCCACAAGAACGGCAAACTGGGCAGCGCTGGTCAGCTCGAAATGGTGCGCGCGCTGCTGTAAAAACAGTGTGTTTGTCGCGGCTGGTCCGCGGAAAATCAATTACCCCGGGTGTACCGCGCTTGCGGCGCACCCGGGTGGAACCACAAACGGGGGTATTTTGACTTTAGAATCACTTTTCAATCGTCTAAACAAGCTACTCCCTCCGCAAAGGGAATTTATAATAAGTATAGTGAAGAACTGCCCTTTTGATCCGGGGATTAGACAACCCGCGAAAACACGGAAAGGATAAGGCTGCAGCCGATGATTGGTCTGTACGATTATTCGTATACCAATATTGTGCTCACGATCCTGGCGATCATTCTGACGCTGGTGATCGCCGTCTTTGCATGGCTTCACCGCCGCATCAACGGGGCAAATCACCTGCTCACCCTGTCACTGATCGGAACCTGCTGGGGCGTGATCTACCTGGCTGAACTCCTGGTAAAGTCTTCCGCCCTTAAGCTCGTCCTGAATGATATTCAATTCGTCCCGGCGAGTTTTCTGGCGCCGGTGTTTTTTCTGCTGACACTTGTGTTCACCGGCAAAGGTCATCGCATCCGCAATTCTCTCGTGGTGCTGTACCTGATCCCGATGGTTACCGCAGTCATTATCGCGACCAACAACTACCACGGTCTGCTACGCCGCGTTGAAAGTCTAAACGGAGCGGAGCTTACAGCTCAAACGGTTGTTCATGGCCCATGGTTCTGGGTTTTCGTCGTTTACACACTTGCAATGCTGCTATGTTCCGTGGGGTTGCTGATCCATGCTTATGTACGCGCTCCCCGCTGGTCGCGCAGCAGGGTTGGCGGTTTGCTGGTTTCTTCAATCATCATCACCGCGGCGGCGGTGCTCTCTCTGCCCGCGTGGATCAAAAATGTTGATATCAATCTGACGCTGATCGCCCTGCTGATGGCGCTGGGGTTCCTCTCCTACAGTCTGCTGAGCCGGCGTATGCTCGAGGTGATCCCGCTGGCTGCCAGCACCCTGCTCAGCCAGATCAGCGACGCGGTGATCACATTGAACGCGAACGGTGAGATCATGGATTACAACAACACCGCCCGCGCCATTGAACATCTGGCCCTCCCCGATCACATCGGCGAATCATTTCCTGACCTGGTGAAAAAACAACTCGGCTACGAGCTTACGCCCGGGTGGGCAATGGATCACTCCGAAGAGATCAGTATGGGCGAAGGGACTGGTTCCAACACGTACGATATGCGCATCTCACCGTTGATCGGCGATGACCGCCGGACGATCGGTATGCTGGTGGTGCTGCGCGATATTACCCGGCGCAAGCAGGAGGAAATGGAGCGCGTGCAGATCCAGGAGCGCTACCGGGCAATCGTGCAGAACGCCAGCTACGCCATCCTGCTGATGGATGATGAGGGCAATATCAGGGAGTACAACGACCAGTTTATCGAGCTGAGCGGTTATAAAAACGAAGAACTGCGTGGAATCACGCTCAATGAATTGACCCCCGCCCTGCCCTCCATCACCTCCAGTTTAAATGGCAGACCCGTCCCCACGCAGGAAATCACAATGAAACGGGCGAATGGTGATCTTATTCCTGTGGATATCAATATCATTCCCATTGCCGGGGAAGAGAAAGCTTTTTACTTCGTTACCCTGGAGGATGTGCGCGAACGAAAGAAGAACGAAGAGATCACCCGCGAAGCCTTGAGCGTCGTGCAATCGCGCATGAACGACCTCGCAATCCTGCGCAATGTGACCGAAGCGCTGAACCAGGCGACCACCCTGCGTGACGCGGTGCTGCCCGTCATCGAAACCGTGCGCCAGATCACCAGCAGTAACAGCATATGGATCTTTCTCCTGGGCAAGACGGATGAACATTATCAGCGAATTGAATATCATCCCCTGAGAGAAAACAATATGCTGGTCATCGAAAACCTGATGGGCAACCCGCCCGTCTGCCTGACCAGACTGAAGGACGGCAGTATTACCTCCCCGAAAATGATTAAAAACTGCCCCTGCAGCACCTTGAGCGGTGAACGCAACCACCACTCGTTCCCGCTTTACGTGATGAAACAACCGTTGGGAATGATCAATTTTATTGAAGATAAAACTTTACCGATCAACGAAAACAAGGAACGGCTTCTGCAAACCATTTGCGGGTCGTTGGGTGTGGCGATCGAGCGGGTGCGGTTGTTCAAAAGCGAGTACGATCAGCGTAAATTGGCGGAGACCTTCCGCGATATCGGTGCCGCGCTCACCACTTCACTCGATCTAAAAGAAGTATTTGATCTCCTTCTCGACCAGCTCTCGCGCGTGATCCCTTACGATGGGGCGAGTGTGATGTCGTTGGAGGACGGAACTGCATGCATCGCGAAGACCAGGGGATACGAGCTCTCCAAAAAGAAGAACCTTGCTCAGCTGCAAAAACTTTGTTTTGATGTAGATCGCACCGCGAATCTTAAAAAGATGATCGAAACTAAAAAACCGGTACTCATTGATGATACGCACCAGGATAGCTCCTTTATCCAAACCGCGGTTTCAGAAGATTATCACAGTTTCCTGGGAGCCCCGGTGATTATCAAAGGGGAAACCGCTGCGATCTTCAGCCTGGACAAGATCGAGCCCGGTTTTTACACGGAGGAACACGCCCGACTGCTTTCCAGCTTCGCTGCGCAGGCATCGCTGGCGATCCGCAATGCCAGCATGTTTAGCGCCGAGGCGAATCGCATCCGGCAGCTCGATGGATTGCGGGCAACCCTCACCTCTATCAGCGCACAGCTGGATGTCAAGGTGCTCTTAAAGGAAGTGCTCAAACGCGCGGTGGAACTGCTCAACGCGGAGTTTGGTGAACTTGCGCTGTATGACCAGCAGGAAGACCTTTTACATGTAATCGTCTCGGAAAATCTCAAGCCGGATACTGCCGGAGCCCTACTAAAAAAGGGCGAAGGACTGATGGGACAGGTGATGATCGATAAAGAACCGCGCGCTCTCTCCGACTACGCCCAGTGGAGCGGCAAGGTTGAAGGTTACGAAAAGCACGGCCTGAAAACCGTAATGGCGGCACCGATGCTGGGTGCTGATAACGATCTGCTGGGTGTGATCGGCGTTGGTTACACACAAAAGGTTCTGCGATCGACAGAGGATGAGATCCGCCTGTTGAACCTTTTTGCCCAGCAGGCGACAGTGGCGCTGCGTAACGCACGATTGTACGAGGAAGCCAAACAGCGCGCCGAGGAAGCCGAAACCATTCGCAAGGCCGGCGCTGCGGTGGTCTCCTCACTCACGCAGGAACGCACCATCAGCCTGATTCTCGAACAGCTTGCGCAAGTGGTGCCTTACGACAGCGCCTCGGTGCTGCTTTACAAGAAAGGCAAGTTGCAGATTGTCGGTGGACATGGCTTTGAAGACATCTCGCCGGTATTGGAGATGGAGCTCACACTGGACCGCTCAAATCCCGGCGCGCGGGTGTTTTTGGACAACCATCCGTTGATGATCGGGAACATTCCGCAGGAAGTACCGCACTTTAACCAGGTTCACGAGAATAACCACCTTATCTACTCCTGGCTCGGTGTACCGCTCACGATCCAGAACCAGCCGATCGGCGTCCTGTCGCTCGATGGACATTCCATCAACCAGTTTTCAGCTGAGCATGAGCGGCTGGTGACCGCTTTCGCCGACCAGGTTGCGATCGGACTTGAGAACGCCCGCCTCTACGAGAGCGCGCTTCAATCTGCGAGCCGGTTCGAGACACTTTACAAGTTGAGCCAGGTCATCAGCGCGAATGTCCGCTCCGAAGAGATCTATCCCGCCATCCACGAAGCGACCTCTGAATTGATGGAAACTGAGTTCTTCAGCATCTCACTGGTGGACGAAAAGGCCGGTCTGATCGAGGATGTTTACATGGTCGACCGCGGTGAGCCGGTCCCACTATCCAGCCGGCCGCTTGGCCAGGGATTGTTTGGCAAAGTGCTGGACACCGGACACGCCCTTTTGTACAACACCTTTACCGATGATATGATCGCGGAATCCGGCGCGCTGGTGATCGGCGACCCGCAGGAGGATGAAATTTCGCAGTCTGTGCTTGTCGTTCCACTCAAGATCGGCTCACGGCTGGTAGGGGTTGTATCCGCTCAGAGTTACAAACAATATGCCTACACGGATACCGATGTGGAGCTGCTGGAACTGTTGGGCGCGAACGCGGCGATCGCGATCGAAAACGCGCGCCTGTTCAGCGAAGTGCAGGAGCTGGCGGTCACTGACCCGCTTACCGGTTTATACAACCGCCGCAAGCTTATCGAGCTGGGCGAATCGGAGTTTGCACGCTCCGCGCGCTATGAACGCGAACTTTCCGCCATCATGCTCGATTGCGACGGGTTCAAACGCGTCAACGATACCTACGGTCACGCCGTCGGCGACCAGGTTTTGAAACGCCTGGCTGATATCGCGCTCTCCTGCGTTCGCAAGGCAGATATTCTCGCCCGCTACGGCGGTGATGAGTTTATGATCCTCCTGCCGGAGACGGGAATCAGCGAAGCGCTGGTGGTGGCGGATCGGTTGCGCGAGAGCGTTACCTTCGCGCCGTTCGCGACAAACGCGGGCGACCTGCCCTTCTCCGTCAGCGTCGGTGTTGCGAGCCTGGATAAGAGCGCAAACAGCCTGGGTCAGCTGCTCGATCGAGCTGATTTTGCCAGTTATGTGTCGAAGGACACAGGTGGCAATCGCGTTACGCGCTGGACTAATTCACTGGCAAGAAAGCACAAACAGCCCGTCGAATTTCGCTGAGTGGAACAATAAACCCTACCTGGTGTTTTTGAAAAAAATATCACCCCAATTCCTTGCATAATTGTAAGGTAGCTTGTAATTACCCTATAAAAGTTGTAGTATCTTACCTTATAAGGTCTAAATATGAACCCTTCTTCCAGCCTCTATACCTATATCTATTTTATTATGCTTATGGTTATGCTCCTCTACCATAGCAAATTTTGGGTTAGGCTGACTGAAGAGATAAAAAAATAAGGTTAATAGAAAATCCTAAAGCCACCTGACCAAAGATCAGGTGGTTTTTTTGTTTTGATTAACCACAGGAGGTGGACCGTAAGAGTGTAACAACGGGATCGGACTCATTATTTTGCAGCATTTCATAAAAACACAGGAGAAGAAACATGAAAGCCCAAAAGTTGATCGTTCTAATGCTCGTTTTATCATTGCTTGTCACAGCCTGCCAAACAGCAGTTGAACCGACAGCTGAGACCAGCAACCCGGTTGATTCCGGCGTACCGGAGGTTTGCACTACTGACTCGTTTGGATGCGCGGTTTTTGAACCCGGCGATGTGGTTAAGATCGGCATGGGCGCCCCCATGACCGGTGGAGATGCCTCCTACGGGTTTGATATCTCGCAGGGCGGGAAGATCGCAGTGCAGGACCACGGCGAGTTGCACGGGTTCACATTTGAACTTATCGCGGAGGATGATGGTGGTACCGCTGAAGGCGGAGCTGCTGTCGCGAACAAGTTTGCTTCTGACCCCGCTGTCGTCGCCATCGCCGGGCATATCTACTCCGGCGCAACGTCCGCCGCTATGCCGATCTACGAAAAAGTAGGCTTGCCCATGCTCTCACCATCCGCCAGCCTTCCCGAGTTGACGACACTGGGTAGCGCTGTATTTAATCGTATCGTCTTCACGGATGCCCGCCAGGGGCCTCCAGCTGCCGAATACCTTTTCAACAAACTTGGCGTCCGCAAGCTCGCCGCGCTGCATGACGGCAGTGATTACGGTAAAGGGCTGGCCGAAGCAGTTATGGCGCGCTTCACCGAATTGGGCGGTGAGGTTGTGGTAACCGAAGCCATCACCAAAGGAGAGACAGATTACACCCCCGTCCTTTCAGCAGTCGCCTCGAAGAACCCCGAAGCCCTATATTTTGGCGGTTACACGGCTGAAGGCGCTGTAGTCGTCAACCAGATGAAACAGACCGGTTTGGAAGATGTGTTCTTCTTCGGCGACGATGGCACTTACGGCGCGGATTTCCTGACGCGAACCGGGGCAAACGGTGAAGGTGCATTTGCCACGATCGCTCCGATCCCCGCAGATTCACCCGAAAAAGCAGCCTTTGACGCGAGTTACCTGGAGCAGTTCGGAAAAGAAGCCGGGTCACTTTCGCCTTACACCTGGAACGGATATGACTGCACTGCCGCACTGATCACCTCGGTGAAATCGGTCGCCGTGCTCGGCGACAATGGCAACCTTTACGTTCCACGCGGCGCGCTCGTTACTGCCGCGCGGACCCTGACGGATTACAAAGGCATCGGCGGCACCTACACATGCGACGCCACCGGTGAATGCAACACCCTTCCGCCAATGTTTGTTGTGGTCAAGGATGGTGCCTGGGTACCAGCGCCATAACCTTTTTCTCCCTCTCACGGTCGGGGAGGAATACCTCCCCGACCCATCCCATCCGGAAGGCAATCCTACCTTATGACTGTTACCCTTACCAACCAGGCTGCCCGTCGCAGAGGCAAAATCCACACGGTGCTTCGCCCCCTTCTTGGCGCGGCGCTTACTCTTTTCCTTCTTTACCGTCTTTACGATGTCATCCTCGTCCAGCGTGAGTACGGCCCAGAGACCTGGACCCGATTGCTCATTGCCGGCTTGATCATCGGCAGCGTTTATGCACTTATTGCCATCGGTTATACACTGGTTTACGGAATACTCTTTATGATCAACTTCGCCCACGGCGAAGTGATGATGTTGGGGGCATACAGCTGCCTCTTTGTGTTTGAAGCATTCAAAGCGATCAAGGTCGGAGGAGATACTCCCGCCACGTTCTCAAACGCATACCCCGTTCTCGCGATCCTGATCGCTTTTCTGGTTGGGATGTCGGTTTCCGCCCTCATGGGATACCTGCTCGAGAAGATCGCATACCGTCCGTTGCGCAAAGCGCCGCGCCTCGTGCCGCTTATCAGCGCCATCGGAGCTTCTATCTTCCTGCAGAACGCCGCGCAGCTGCTGTTCAGCCCGCAGCTGCGTGATGTGACCAACCCTGAACTGTTGGCACGCGGCAGCGGTTGGACTGTGATCGTGAATAGCAGCAAGGTTATCCTGCCGTACACCGGTGTGTTCACCTTCGTACTTTCGCTCATCCTGCTTGCCGGGCTTTACCTCGTTGTGCAAAAAACAAAACTCGGCCGTGCAATGCGCGCCGTAGCGCTGGACAAGAAAACAGCCGCGCTGATGGGCATCGATGTGGATAAGACAATCAGCCTCACCTTTCTCATCAGCGGAGCGCTGGCGGGAGCGGCAGGGGTAATGTGGGGGATTCACAATGGTCTGGTGTACTACTTCGTCGGGTTCATTCCCGGCATCAAGGCTTTTACGGCAGCTGTACTGGGCGGCATTGGCAACCTGCCTGGCGCAATGCTGGGCGGGCTCTTCCTGGGGATCATCGAATCCGTTGGTCCCGCAGCCCTTGGGCTCGATTTCCAGTTGAAAGACGTGATCGCCTTTGCGCTGCTGATCATCGTGCTGATCTTCCGTCCGTCCGGGCTGCTGGGCGAGCGGCTGGCGGAGGAGAAGCTATGAAAAGTTTATTGCGCACCAGCCTCTCTACTGGAGCGGTTTTTGGGGTCATTCACATCTTTCTGATCCTTATCGGCTTCAACACACTGATCGGCACCCTTTTCGCCCGCGCTGCAGGTGTCAAATTCAGCGGGGAGATTCCTCCAGCCTGGTCGCTGGTGGTGTACACGGTTTTGCTGGCGCTGCTCTGCGGATGGGCGGCTGCAAGGAAAAGCATGACAGCTAACCTCGGGCGTTCCGTTGCAGCCGGCATTGCCTCCGGAATGATGGGCGGAATTTTCGCGTTTTTACTGAACCTGGGGCTGGGATGGCTGCTGAGCAACAAGATCGATTTTCGTCAATACCTGTCTTTCCTTTCCTTCGACTTTATCCGCGCCACCCTTTTCCAGCTGCCCCCATTGATCTCCTCGCTCAGCGCGTTTGGGTTATTCCTCGCAGGTGGAGCATTTGGGGGGTTGTTATTTGGTATGAGATGGGTGCCGCGCGTGCAAAAATGGAACGTGTCATTACACAGTCTGACGTCCCTGGTAAGTAAAAGGGTTGACGCCCTTGTGCATGGTCGTTACCGGGTGGTTTTCAGGCTGGTGCTGTTCGCGCTCCTCGCCGCCGCGGTTATTCTGCTGCCGCTGCGCTGGGGGTCCTACTGGAACTACGTCACAGGAACGGTGGGGTTATACGTGATCCTTGGCCTCGGGCTGAATATCATCGTCGGGCTATCGGGGCAGCTGGTGCTGGGTTACATCGCCTTCTTCGCGATCGGCGCTTACACCATGGCGCTGCTCAACGCGCCCATCCCGCATAACCTGATGCTCGGATTCTGGCCGGCGGTGGTGTTGGGTGTAGTGCTGGCAGCGCTGGCAGGTTTGCTATTGGGTTTGCCGCTGATGCGCCTGCGCGGTGATTACCTCGCGATCGTCACGTTGGGTTTCGGTGAGATCATCCGGGTGCTGCTGAAGAGCGATGTGTTGACCGATTTCACCGGTGGTCCGCGCGGTATTCAGAACATCAGCGGACCGCGCCTCTTCGGTTTGTCGATCAATTCAGATATCCATTTTACATATCTCATCATCGCAGCGGTTCTGTTCGCTGCGCTCGTTTATCACCGCCTTGAGCGCTCGCGCACCGGGCGCGCGTGGCTTGCCATCCGTGAAGATGAGACCGTGGCGCGGGCGACGGGAGTGAATACCACCCGGTACAAGCTGCTTGCGCTGGCGTTAGGCGCAGCGTTTGCCGGGCTGGCAGGCGCGATATATGCCAGCCGAAACCAGTTCACCGGTCCAGAAGAGCACTCGCTGATGGCATCGATCAATGTCCTCAGCCTGATCATCGTTGGCGGTATGGGTAACATCCCCGGCACCATCCTGGGCGCCTTTGCCCTCAAAGGTCTGCCGGAGATCCTGCGCGAGTTCGCCAATTACCGCCTGCTCACGTTTGGCGCTCTGCTGGTAGTGATGATGCTCTCCCGCCCTGACGGCCTGATCCCCAGCCGCCGTCCGAAGTACACGCAACCCCCGCAGGAACCGCATGAGGTTGGTGAGGAGGCGGACAATGAGCACTGAGATCATTAGCGCCCGCGAGGTGACCAAGCGTTTTGGCGGCCTGACAGCGGTGAACTCGGTCAACGTGGAGGTAAAGGAAGGGCAGATCTTCTCCATCATCGGTCCGAATGGCGCCGGCAAGACGACTTTCTTTAACTGTATTTCGGGTTTCTACACACCGGAACATGGGGATGTGCTTTTGGATGGCAGATCAATGTGCGGTAAAGGAACTGATGCCATCTCCGCTGCCGGGATTGCACGCACCTATCAGAACATCCGCCTTTTTTCCAGCCTGACAGCATTGGAAAACGTCATGGTCGGATACCACCACCGCTCAAATGAGGGATGGATGGATGCCGTCCTGCGCACCCCGCGCCACAAACGGGAGGAGCGCGCTGCTCTTATTGAAGCCCGTAAATGGCTGGCATTTGTCGGTCTGGCAGATGCAGCGAACGCCCTCTCTATAAGCCTGCCGTACGGCGCGCAGCGCCGGCTGGAAATTGCCCGCGCGCTTGCCAGCCATCCGCGGGTGCTTTTGTTGGACGAACCCACCGCGGGCATGAATCCGCACGAAACGCTTGAAATGATCACCCTCATCATGCGCTTGCGGGAGGAATTCAACATCACCGTTATCCTCATCGAACACGATATGCACGTGGTGATGGGCATCTCCGATCACATCGCCGTGCTCGATTTCGGCGAGAAGATTGCCGAGGGAAAGCCGGCGGAGATCCAGTCCGACGAGCGCGTCATTGAAGCCTACCTGGGAGCAGGCGGTGCCGCGCTGGCAAAAAAATACCGCGAAAGGAAAGCGCAGCATGCTTAACGTCGAGAATATCAATGTGCATTACGGCGCCATCCACGCGCTCAAAGATGTGAGCTTTCACCTGGAGCAGAATGAGATCGTCGCGCTCATTGGTGCGAACGGTGCCGGTAAATCCACCAGCATGAACACCATTTCAGGGCTATTGCACCCCACGAGCGGGCGGATCATGTTCGAGGGAGAAGATATCAGCCAAGTCCCGCCCCAGGAGATCGTGCGCAAGGGCATCATTCAGGTTCCTGAAGGCAGGCGAATTTTTGCCTCGATGAGCGTTTGGGAGAACCTTGAGATGGGTGCCTACGCCAGCAGCAGCCGAACGGAGGTCAAGTCGCGTATGGAGTCAATGTTTGAGCGCTTCCCCAGGCTGAAAGAACGACGCAACCAGTCGGGGGGGACGCTTTCCGGCGGGGAGCAGCAAATGCTCGCTATCGCCCGCGCGTTGATGGCGGAACCGCGTGTGCTTCTGCTCGATGAGCCATCAATGGGCCTCGCCCCGATCCTGGTGGAGCAGATCTTCGACATCATCCGCGAGATCAACGAAAGCGGCACCAGCATCATCCTCGTGGAGCAGAATGCGCTGATGGCGCTCTCAATCGCAGATCGCGGCTACGTGCTCGATACCGGCAGGGTAGCGCTGGAGGGCAGATCGGATGACCTGTTGCTCAACCCGTTGGTCATCAACGCTTACTTGGGCGGCGAGACCACGGAACAGACATTAACAACTATGTAGTGGCGCAGGGTTCTGCGCCCTGATCATTTTTGTCCGGCCTCATAAATTTCCACGATTTGCTCGTATTTTCACACA
Source organism: Anaerolineaceae bacterium (assembly GCA_040772785.1). Lineage (GTDB taxonomy): Bacteria > Chloroflexota > Anaerolineae > Anaerolineales > Anaerolineaceae > UBA6107. The sequence continues at coordinate 88,004 of JAXGXM010000005.1, forward strand.
CCGGGTTTCTTTTGCCTTTTGCATTGACTGCCTTTGCGAGGAGCTGTGTTTGCTTCGAAGCACAAGGTCCTGGCTGTAATTGCCAGGAATCCCCTACTCAACCATGAGGAAGATTGCTTCACTCCGTTCGCAATGACAGGACGGAGTGTGTTTTGTGCCTTTCGTGGTTTTTTAGCCCGGAATCAATAACCAGACTCCCGCTTTCTTCAATACCAATCATCCTTATCAAATCAACTCGTCTCACGTGATTGGTCGCCAATCAAAAAAGAGCAATTCAATATTGACATCGCAGTGGGTTGATTTATAATACTACACCGTAGAGTATTTATAATGACGGTCAGACACACATTACTGGGATTGCTGGCACAGCAGCCGCGCTACGGGTACGAGTTGCGCGCGGCTTTCACTGCGCTCGCTGGCGGACGCGAAAACTGGGAAGTCACCCCCGCGCAGATCTACACCACCCTCAACCGGATGCACAAAAGCGGACTGATCCGGGTGGAAGACACTTCTGAAAACAACAGGTCTGAACGGCATGTCTTTACCATCACCTCCGCAGGACTGGAGGAACTGAAACGCTGGTTCGAGAGCGATGACCGCCCCAGCCCGGTGCAGGACACTTTCTACCTGAAGCTGATGGTTGCCCGCGAGCTGCCTTTCGTGGAGACCGCGCGACTGATCAACACACAGCGCACCAGTCTTTACCGCGAGCTGCACCGCATCACCAGGCAGCGCGGAACGCTGCACCCGGGCACAGACCTGGCGCGTATCCTCTTGATGGACAAAGCCATCATGCACCTGGAGGCGGACCTGCGCTGGCTGGATATGATCGAAGCCCGCCTTGATGAGATCAGCCGCCAGCCGATTCCCGAACCGGAGTTGCGGCCGCGGGGCAGACCGCCCCTAAACCCCTGACACTATTTGAAAATTACCTTCATTAGGAGAGAAAATGGCAATAATCGAAGTCAATCAATTAACAAAGGTTTATGGATCAGGCGACACCGCCGTGAGAGCACTGGATGGCGTCAACCTGAGCATCGAAGCCGGGCAGCTGGTGGCGGTAATGGGCCCCAGCGGCTGCGGTAAGTCCACGCTGCTGCACCTAGTTGGCGGTCTCGACCAGCCCACCAGCGGAACCGTGCTCATCGAAGGGCGCGACATCAGCCGCATGAAGGACGACGAGCTTACTAAGCTACGGCGTCAGAAGATGGGCTTCATTTTCCAATTCTTCAACCTTATACCGGTGCTTACAGCAGCTGAGAACGCCGCACTGCCGTTGATACTGGATGGTGTAAAACAGCCGAAAGCTGCCGGGATCGCGGGAGAATGGCTGGAGCGCAACAAGCTGTCAGACCGCGCCGCCCACCGCCCGGATGAGCTTTCCGGCGGGCAGCAGCAGCGCGTGGCAATCGCCCGCGCCATGGTCTCCGACCCGGTCATCATCCTGGCAGATGAGCCAACCGGCAACCTCGACACGCGCAGCAGCGACGAGATCGCCTCGACCCTGCGCCGACTGGTGAGCGAGTATGGACGCACTGTGCTGATGGTTACGCACGATCCACGCATTGCCGCCTACGCCGATCGTATCATCTTCCTCAAGGATGGAAAGATCGTGGATGACAATCTGATGGACAGCGAAGATCCTGAAAATTCGCGCAAACTCAAGGAGAAAGTGGAGTCGCTATGAGAGGCCAGTTCCTGTTAGCTTTCCGCTACCTCACCGGCCGCAAGACCCGCCTGGTGCTGACCACGCTGGCGATCGTGTTTGGCGTGATGGTGCTTTTTGGGATGAATTCAATGCTGCCCGGCGTGATGAATGGCTTCCGTCACACCATGATCACCGCTGCCGGTAAGGTGGATATTACCGTTTCAAGTTCCTCCAACAACATGTTTGATCAGGCTGTTCTGGCCAGGGTTATCGATGTGGAAGGAGTGAGCGCCGCCACCGGCTCGCTGCAGCGCAGCATCCAGATCCCCGCCAGGCTGGGCGGAACCACCGACCCCATCACCGGGTCAGCCGCCATCAACCTCACCGGGCTTGATCTTGCGACCGCGTTTAGCGTCCGGAATTACCGGGTTGATGAAGGCCGGTTCTTGCAGGAGGGCGACCGGTACGCCGCTGTTGTGGGATACAACCTGGCGAGAAAAATGGTTTTCGCTGTGGGAGACACTCTCACCCTGCCCTCGTCACTGGGAACCACTGAGCTGGAAATTGTCGGCATCAGCAGCCAGTTCGAAGGGGCGACGACTGATGAGGTCTATGTGCCGCTCGCGACCGCGCAGGAGATCCTGCACATGCCGGGGCTGATCTCGGCTGTGGATATCCTGCTTGATGCGGGGGTGGACAAGGCGGCTGTTGAAACCGACCTGATCCGCACTTTGGGCAGCCAGTTCAAGATCGGCGCGGTGATGGTGGGGACAGAACTCACCGCCGCGCTGGAACTTGGAGAGAGCATGATGTGGCTGATGGGCATCATGGCGCTTGCGATGGCAGCTTTCATTATCTTCAACACCTTCCGCACCGTAGTGGCTGAGCGCCGCCGCGACATGGGTATGCTGCGCGCTGTAGGTGCATCGAAGCGCACCGTGATGCAGCTCATCATCACCGAGTCGGTCATCCAGGGGGTCATTGGCACCGCGCTCGGACTGTTCGCGGGTTATCTGCTCGCCTGGGGCATGCTGCAGGCAATGTCGCCCCTGCTGCAATCCTTCATGCGGATTGAGTTAGGTAGACCAACGATCACAACCAGCAACCTCATCGCATCCATTGTGCTCGGCATTGGTTTCACAGTTGGCAGCGCTTACTTCCCTGCCCGTTCAGCGATGAAGGTAACCCCGCTTGAAGCGCTGCGCCCCACGTCTCAGGCGGTGGAACGGCGAAAGACCAGCCTGCGCGCCATCATCGGATTGGTGCTCACAGCGCTGGGCATAACTGCATTGATCCTTGGCGAACTTCAGGTGGCTTCCTTCGGCACCCTGCTCCTGCTGGTGGGGACGGTGTTGCTCGTGCCAGTGGCAGTGAAACCGGTCGCCAACACTTTTGGCGCGCTGATCTCGCGCATTTACGCGCGACAGGGCAACCTGGCGCAGGGCAATCTGAACCGCCAGCCCGGTCGCGCAGCGGTAACCGCTTCAGCGATGATGATCGGCATCGCGATCACCATCGCCATGGTGGGCATGGTCACCAGTGTTACCGATGGATTTATGAAATACCTTGATAAGAGCCTGGGTGCGGATTACCTGTTCATGCCCGATTCGCTGGTGCTTGGCAGCGGCAACATGGGCGCCGCCCCGGAGTTCGCCGCGAGACTTAAGGAGATCGAAGGAGTTTCGGGCGTCACTTCGCTGCGCCTGGCATCCAGCCAGGCGGATAGCGCCGACTTGCAGGTGATCGGAATCGACCCGCTGGAATACCCTGAAATTTCAGGTCTAGAGTTCAGCAAAGGCGACCCTGAAACGGCTTACGCCGGGCTCGCGAATGAACGGGCGATCATTGTCAATGGCATCTTCTCGTCTTCGAGCGGGATCAAGGTGGGAGACGTGGTGAAATTGAACACCCCGGCTGGCGTTTTGGATTACAGGGTGGTTGGAATCGCAATGGATTACCTGAACGCCAAGCTGGCAACCGGGTACATCTCCCACGCCAATCTTGGGCAGGACTTCAACGTGACCACCGATGTGCTGATCATGGCAAACCGCAGCAGCGGGGCAGACGCGGATGCAATCAACACCGCGATGCAGGAGGCTGTTGTAGATTACCCCGCCTTCACCCTGATCGATTCAGCCGAATTTAAAGAGGAGCAGCTCAGTACCTTGAACATGGCGATGTCGTTCATGTATCTGCTGGTGCTGATGCTCGCCATCCCCGGTTTGATCGCGATGGTGAACACGCTGAGCATCAACGTGATCGAACGCACCCGCGAGATCGGCATGCTGCGGGCCATCGGCTCCACGCGTAAACAGGTGAAGCAGATGGTATTTAGCGAAAGTCTGCTGCTTTCCGCGCTTGGTACCGCACTGGGGATCCTGGTGGGGCTATTCCTGAGCTATTACATGGTGAAAGCGCTCGTCTTCAGCGGCTTCGAGTTGACATTCTTCTTCCCCGGCTACGGAATCCTCGCCGCCATTGCGGTGGGGCTGATCTTCGGGGTGCTGGCTGCTATGATCCCGGCGCGCCAGGCCGCGGAAACACCCATCGTCGAAGCCCTGCGCTATGAGTAAAACTCTTAACCACAGATCTAACTGATAAAAAATTGAATGCTGTAGGGGCACGATGTATCGTGCCCCTACTTGTTGATTAAGTCTTTAGTCTGTCGAGCGGGCGAAGCAATCCCCACCCCACCCCAAATCTGTCATTGCGAGCAAAGCGACACATGCACCGCACTGCGTTTAGTGCACACTTGCCCTGGCAGGCAGTGCCAGGGGTGCAGGTGAGCAATCTCCATGGTTGAATCGCAAAATCCTTGAGGAGCGTGTGAATTGCCCTAACAACCAAATTTATCGATCGACTACTTTGTTCGAATTACACGTACATCGTTGCGATGGACGCCGCATGTATTGTAAATATCATCCGGCTACAGGTTCACCTGCCAAAGCACATACTCCGAGTGAAGATAGTCTGCTTCGTAATAGAGATAAAACTCGCTTGCCTCATTCTTAAAGCACACGTTTCCCTCAATGGTCTCGTTTGGCTCGATATTTCGGTCGAACAAATTCTCACAAAACAAGTATTCCAAGCGGATGGGCGTTCCATCAAGTTTACGGGCATAAAAATTCATGTGGCTGTGAAGGTCCGCGTCATCTTCACTGAGGTTGGTGATGGTGAGATTTGCCACCAGCATTCCGCTCTCAGCGGAAACAGAATTCAAAGTGACCCTCTGCCCGGTAGTCTCAGCCGCAGCACCAAGCGGGACCGGCACCCCCTGGAAAGTAAGAGCCTCAAGCTCAGGTGTTGAAGCCTGTTCCATCATCGTACTTGAACCAACTTCCCAGATAACAGGACCATAATTTCCCAGGATTGGTTTGTAATGAATCCACGATCCCTCAGCGGCATCGTACCAGCATATTTTTCCGGTCATCTTCTCGCCGGGCGCGAGCGGTCCAAGCAGGTTGTAACTGCATTCATCAAACGAATCCATCTCAAGCGGAGATCCATCAGCGGAGAAACCCTGAAAGTCATTGTAGAAAGTGATATTGATGAAATCCGGACTGGAATTTCCAACGACGAATTCGGTTGTCAGCATACCGTCCATATACTCAGCACCACTTAGGACAATGAGCCGATCAGGCAATCGTATGACCTCACCAACCATGTATTTTTCAGCCAACTCCACCTGTTCAACCGGGGAGATGGGTTCAGTGGTCATGAATGGAGTTTCAATTTCTGTTTCAACTTGTGGGTCATCCATGCTTTCGGGGTTAGTTTCACCCGGTGGATTGATTTCATCCACACCACCTTCAGCGGGCATCTCGCTTTCATTGCCGGGGGCTGCATCGCTCATCCCACAAGCAGACAAAGCTAACGCAATCGTCAACACAATTACAAACAAAGGTGCCAGTCGTATTTTCATTTTTTCCTTTCTGTCTATATATTACTATTATTATCTATAATATCATATTAAGATCTTTTTTTCTGCCAATATTAATCCTGACCGCAAACTCAAAAACACCGGCCGGGTTTCAAGATGTCCCGGCAGATGGTCCGGGTCTAATGTAATCTTCTTGTCAGGGAATGAAATGGTGGATGGATTGCCCTGCTTTTTTTGATTGATCACCATCAAATCGAAACAAATACACACACCGTAACTGGTGGGCTTCGTAGAATCTCTAATAAGATGAAGGCGTTAATTACGTCTTTACAATTACCGTCATCTGCAACAACCCAAGTTTAAACAATCCCCCATTCATGTTTGCCATCCGGAATAATTCAGCCCGAAAGGATTATCCTTCCATCCAACGCGAGCGCGCCTTGCCCCGCCGGGAAAACAAGAAGAGGGTTCACCTCCGCCTCCTCGATCTGCGGGTAATCGAGCGCCAGCTGGCTGAGGCGCAGGATCACGTCCACCACTGCGTCGAGGTCAGCGGGGGGCTGCCCGCGAAAACCGGTGAGCAACCTGCCGGCGCGCGTCTCGGTGATCATCTGGCGCGCATCCACAGCGGTGAGCGGCGCAACGCGGAACGAAACGTCCTTGAAAAGCTCCACGTAAATACCACCCAGCCCGAACATCAACAGCGGGCCAAAGCCGGGGTCCCGCTTCATCCCGATGATGACCTCCTGCCCGCGCGGGGCCATCTTTTCCACCATCACCCCTTCCAGCTCCGCATCCGGGCGCGCCGCTCCGATCTCCTTCATCATCCGCTCGTACGCTTCCAGCACCGCGTCACTATCATCCAGGTTGAGGATGATGCCGCCTACATCAGATTTATGCAGCAGCTGCGGTGAGACGATCTTCATCACCACGGGGTAGCCGATGCGGTCTGCGATCTCCGCCGCCCCGCGCGCCGTGCCGGCAAAACCACCCTCCACCTGCGGGATGCCGTACGCCGCCAGCAGCGGACGGGTGTATGCTTCGCCCAGGCTCTGCTTGCCATGCGCCGCGATGAGGATGCCCTCCGCGGCCGTGCGCTCAATGCAGCCCGGCGCTGCAGAGTCATCCAACGGTTGTTCCAGCCAGGCGCGGTAATCAAGCATATGCTTTAGCACACAGGCGGGCGCCTCCGCGGTGGTGTACATGGGAATACGCGCCCCGTGCAGTACAAGACGCGCCTCATCCACCGAAATATCGCCGATGATGCACGCCAGCACGGTCTTGCCGCTGTCGCGGCTCTCGTCAACGATCGCCTGCGCCACCCCCGCCGGGCTAACCAGCGCCTGCGGCACCAGCAGCGGCAGAATGATGTCAACTTTCTTATCTTTGACAAGTGTCCTCACACACAGGGCATAATCGGGGGGTTCAGCCCCGCCGAGGATATCGACCGGGTTGCTCACCTGCGCGCTGGGGTTGAGCGCCGCGCGCAGTGTGGCGCGGGTATCGGGCTCAAGGTCATCCAGCGTCAGCCCGTTTGCTGCCAGCGCATCTGATGCCAGCGCTGCCGGACCGCCGGCGTTGGTGATGATCACCGTCCGCCGGCCGCGGGGCAGCGGCTGAAAATCGAACGCCAGCGCCACTTCGAAGAGCTCCGTCAGGCTGCCGACCTCGATGACCCCTGCTTGTTTGAACGCCGCCTGGTAGGCAGCGTAAGACCCCGCCAGCGAACCGGTGTGCGAAGAGACGGCGCGCGCCCCGGCGCTGGAGCGACCGCCCTTGAGCAGCACGACCGGCTTTATGCGCGAGACCCGCCGCGCAGCCTCCAGGAAGCGCCTTCCGTCCCTGATCTGTTCCACGTAGGCGGCGATCACGCGCACGTTCGGATCCTCCGCCAGGTATTCCATCAGGTCGGTCTCGGTCACATCCGCCTCGTTGCCCATGCTGATGAAATGCGAAAAGCCCACCTTCTTGCCCTGCACCAGGTCCACCACCCCTCCCATCACCGCACCGGATTGCGCCATGAACGCGATCCCGCCGGAGTCCGGCAGACCGTGGATGAACGTGGTGTTCAGCCCGGTATGCAGGTTGACCAGCCCCACGCAGTTTGGACCGATCATGCGCATCTTGTAACGCCTGATGATCTCCAGGCAGCGCACCTCTATCTGCTCGCCCTCTTCACCAACCTCCTTGAATCCGCCGGAGATGATGATGACCGCCTTCACCCCCCGCCTTCCGCACGCTTCCAGCGTTTCAGGGATGGCGTTCACGGGCAAGACGATCACCGCCAGGTCAACCGGGTCGGGCACGGAGGTGATATCCGGGTAGCTGGTTTTACCCAATATCTCGCCCGCGCCGGGGTTGACCGGGTAGATGCCGCCATCGTAGGGAGAATTAACCAGGTTGCGCAGAATGCCGTAACTGAGCTTACGCGGGTTGGACGACGCGCCGATGACGGCGACGCCGGCTGGATGGAAGAACGGGGTGAGAGAAGAGGTCATGGAGAATCCTTGTTAATTAATTTTGTTATTTAGCAGATTATATCAATTCTACAATCAGGTGGTTTTTCTATATCCCAAAGCTTTTCTCCTTAACAGGCAAATTAACAAATACATTACAAATTTGTACATTTAACTTGTGTAAAGTGAACACACAAAAAATTATAGGATAATTTGAAAAACACTTATATCTTAAAGGTATCATTATGGTTAATTCACACCTCTTTGCGCTTCTCCGCATTACAGTGGTCATCGGTTTCGCTATAAACGCACTCCCGGTACATTCGGTCAGCGCCGCAGGAAGTACTTACCGCGTTAAACCGGGTGGTCTCACCAGCGGAGCTTGCGGTAACACCTGGGGCACAAGCTGCGACCTGCAGTACGCAATCAGTCTCGCACAGACTGGCGATCAGCTCTGGGTGACTGAAGGCACATACACCCCCACATCCGGTACTGACCGTACGATCAGCTTTCGACTGAAAAGCGGGGTGGCGATTTACGGTGGCTTTACCGGCAGTGAGACTGAACTGACCGGACGGGACCCAGCTACATACCCCACGGTGCTGAGCGGCGATATTGGTGTGGCAGGAGACACCAGCGATAATAGCTACCATGTGGTGTATGTATTAAAGGTAGATAACACGGGTATCCTCGACGGTTTCACTGTTGAGGGTGGTTACGCGAATGGTACGGATGCCTACAGCAACGGTGGAGGTTTGTACAGCTACCTGAGCAGCGCTTCAGTGGCGAATATCACTTTTACCTCAAATACTGCGCAGGGTAAGGGTGGCGGCGTTTATAGTTACGAAAGCAACGGCAGCTATTTCAATATCACATTCAATGACAACGCAGCTGGAGTTGCCGGCGGGGGTATGTTCAATTCGATTAGCAATTCATCGTTAACGAACGTATCCTTCAATCGTAATTCAGCTGGTTTACACGGCGGCGGGATGTATATCATCGCCAGCACTCCGAGCATTACAGAAGCTGCTTTTAATGAAAATTCCGCAGTTGAACATGGTGGAGCAATATTGCATACTGATTTGGGGGAATCTGTGATCACCAACGCAACCTTCAACGACAACACCGCAGGGAGGTTTGGTGGTGCAATTGCAAACTTCAGCAGTAGCCCGGAGATGAACGATGTCATTATTGAGGGCAACCATGGTTCCTCGGGTGGCGCAATTTACAACCAGTATGGATCTCCGGTATTCAATACAGTCGCTTTTTCAAACAATACAGCCGCCATGGAAGGGGGTGGCATATACAACGAGGATAGCAACCCCACTTTCAGCGATGTTGTGTTTAGCAGAAATTCTGCCGAAAAAGGCGGCGGGCTGTTTTTCTACTTGGGTAGTTCACAATTATCAGGTGTGGATTTTTCGAACAACAGTGCCAACTACTCAGCAGGTGGATTGTACAGCTACGAATGCGATCTGACCATGGCGGATATGAACTTTTCTTCAAATACTGCCGGCACCAGAGGAGGAGGGATGGTTTTGTACTACGGGACCGCGACGATGAGCGACATCCTTTTTGAGTACAATTCTGCCCCAACCTACGCCGGTGGTATCGATATCTCCGGTACCAGTCCCACAATCGATCGAATCACGTTTTCAGGTAACACAAGCAACCGCGGCGGCGGTATGTACATTTATCACAGCAGTCCCGTGATCACCAATGCCCGTTTCTTAGATAATTCAGCTCAGGAGCACGGGGGAGGGTTTTACACATACTCCAGCAGCCCGGTGTTGACAAATGCATCGTTTTCAAACAATACCGCACAGTCTTACGGCGGTGGGATGTACAACGTGTTGGGTACTCCCGTACTTACAAACGTCACTTTTACAAAAAACTACGCCAAAGGGTATGGCGGTGGTATGTTTAAATCCGGGGGTGGATTCACCCTTAATAACGCGACCTTTACCAATAATATAGCCGGTACATCAGGTGGTGGTCTCACAATAGGGGATTCGGATGCATACGTAAACAATACCATATTCTGGGGAAACACAGCCGGGTCCTCCGGTCCGCAGATCGTCAGTTTCGATACCGGAGTTCCAATAATCGACACGAGCATCCTGCAAGGCGGCTGCCCAGTCAAGAGCACCTGCACAGACATCCTCACCACTGACCCACTCCTTGGCACTTTGGGTGATTACGGCGGATTCACCCCGACTATCCCCATCCTCATCGGCTCATCCGCCATCGACACGGGAAATGACGCTGCCTGCACCACCACCGACCAGCGCGGGGTTAGCCGTCCGCAGGGGATACGCTGTGACATTGGGGCATATGAATTTGAATTTGACGAATTGTTCACGGTTTCAGGCCGCGTTATGGATGAAAGCGGCGTGGCAATCCCAGGTGTAATAATCTCCGATGGGGCGGGACGCTCAGTGACCACCGATGCTGAGGGGAACTACATATTTACCGGTTTTCCCCAAGGATCTCACACCATCACCCCGGCTAAAACCGGTTACACTTTTGACCCGCAGACTATTGAGATTACCATCAATAGTCAGGAGGTCAGCGGGCTGGATTTCACCGGCGCACCTGTCCCGATATTCTCCCTCTTGCCAGCCATTGGGGAGATTCTGACCACCAGCAAGGTGACCTTCGATTGGCCTGACACCCCGGGCGCGGTCGCTTACAGGATACAGCTCTCGCTCTACAAAGATTTCCGCACGCTGGTATTTGGTGCGAAAACAACGAGCTCCGATTATTTTTATGACACTTTCCTCAAATTCTCCACAACCTATTTCTGGCGCATCAAGCCCATCTACGCGGATTCGCGGGGACCATGGTCGCCGGTCTATCGCTTCAAATCAATGGATCCCCTCGCCGCCCCGGCGTTGACCGCCCCGGCGCAGAGAGCGCTCGTTTCTTCACCGGTTACCCTAAGCTGGGAAAGCGTGGTGAACGGCGTCACCTATAAGGTGCTTGTCGCCAAAGATCCTATCTTCGCCATCAAGGTCGCTGCGCGGAAAACCAATGATCTCTCCACTTTATTAAGCCTCAGTGGCGGCAAATACTACTGGAAGGTCCGTGCCATTGACGCTTCCGGCAAGGGCGGTCCGTGGTCAGTCGTGCGAATCTTCAAGGTGCCGATAGAACCCTGATTTGCGTTCTCTGATCGACAAAGCACCCGGGGTGAGCCTTCTCCCGGGTGCTTTTTTATAAAAACGTGGGGTTTAATTTTGATTGATTAAAAATTGGAATAATTCCGCATAATCTGATTATCCACATTTTTTCGCCAATGCTTACTTCGTAAATAGGGTGGGGTCTCATCAAAGCAAATCGGGCGATTCAGGCTCGTGAACGCAGTTCCCGTCGATCGGTCGTTCTCTTTGTCCTCTGCTTCCCCCGACCGGATTTTACCAGGCAGGTGAAGCCACCAGCAGAAAAGGACCCCGGATGAAAAAGTACAATCTTTTTTCCTCGGTTACCGATTGTTTGAACGCCGCCTACCAGGCAGCGTAAGACCCAACCAGGGAAACGTTGTGCGAAAAGACCGCGCCCACACCAGTTCTGGAGCACCCGCCTTTGAGCAACACGACAGGTTTGTCACGCGAGACCCGCCGAGCTACTTCCAACATTCGCAATTTACAGAAACGATAAACCGCTGGTCAGACTGGCATTTTTATATATAATTAATTTATCCCTGCTCGGATCGAGGCAGTATAACTGACGTTTTACCTTTTTGGGGTTCGTCAATCTTTCGCAACGAGGATGGTCGCATTGAAAAAACTCCGCTTTACCCTCCCCTTCTGCTTGCTTGCAATGATCCTGTTACTGGCCGGCGGCGCGGCACAGCAACAGCCTGTCACTTCAGGCGGCGCCAAGATCGGCAATCCCGCCGCGGTGTACTGCAGCGAGATGGGCTATACCTACCAGACCGTTGAAGACGGCGCAGGCGGTCAAACAGGCGTATGCCTGCTGCCTGAAGAGCTCACCTGCGATGCCTGGGATTTCCTCTCGGGGCAGTGCGGTGCTGAGTACTCGTATTGCGCCCGGAACGGTTACCAGACCCTCACCCTAGCGGAAGGTGGCGCTTACGCCCCGCAGCATGCGGTTTGCGTCGACGCCTCAGGAGCCGCCCTCGGGACCGTCGAGGAGCTCAGCAACCTGGAGGAGCAACTCGTCTCCTGCGGAGAACAATCCCCCGCGTTGACACCGGCACCGGAATCCCCCAACGAGGTTTTCACCTCTGAACTTACACCGGATGAGCTGCCAGCCGCTTTCGACTGGCGCGACAACGGCGGCAACTGGCTCACCCCGATCAAGAACCAGGGGATTTGCGGCAGCTGCTGGGCGTTCTCAGCGGTCGGCGTAGCTGAAGCCGCGCTTGAGATCGGGGCGAACGATCCCAACCTTACACCCGATCTTGCTGAGCAGTACATTGTCTCGGATTGCAGCATAGTGGGTGAATACCAGAACTGCTGCGGGGGATATACAAGCCACGCGCTGCAGTTTATACGCGACAAGGGCATACCGGACGAAGCCTGTATGACCTACATTGATGGAACCAAAGAAGGCTGCAGCTGTGACAACGGCAGTTGTGATTCCAACTGCAACTACAGCGCCACTGGTATCTGCAGCGACCGCACCTGCACCAATCGCTGCACGGATTGGAGCACCCGCCTGAGCAGGATCAAGGCTTACGGTTCTGTAGCAACAGACCGCCTTTCCATCAAGACTGCTCTCGTCAATAAAGGACCGCTCTCCGCATCCCTCTACATGGGCGGCACCTTTGATGCCAACAATATTTTTAAATGCAGCACTGATGACTACTCCAATCACGCTGTTGTGCTGGTAGGATACAACGACGCGGAGAAATACTGGATCGTACGCAATAGCTGGGGATCCAGCTGGAACGGGAACGGGTATTTTAAGGTGGGCTATGGTGAGTGCCGGATCGAAGAGTACGTTTTATACGCCACCGCTGAAAGAGCCCCTCAACCGCCGGAAGCATTCTACAAGGAAGCCCCCGCTGACGGCAAGAGCGGATTGACCCCCAGGGTGCCGGCTAGCTGGAACACCAGCCGCGGCGCCGAGACCTACGAGGTCTGCGCCGACACGACCGACAATGGCACCTGCGATAGCGCCTGGATCTCCACCGGCGACGCGCTCAGCTACACTTTAACCGGGCTCATCCCCGGCAGCACCTATTACTGGCAGGCGCGCGCGATCAATTCTCTCGGCACCACCTACGCCGACGGCGGCGACTGGTGGAGCTTTACAATCGCGGAAACATCACCCGCCTATGACGAAAAACTGACCACCAGCAAGGTGACCTTCGATTGGGCAGACACCCCGGGCGCGGTCGCTTACAGGATACAGCTCTCGCTCTACAAAGATTTCCGCACGCTGGTATTCGGTGCAAAAACAACGAGCTCCGATTACTTTTACGACACTTTCCTCAAATTCTCCACAACCTATTTCTGGCGCATCAAGCCCATCTACGCGGATTCGCGGGGACCATGGTCGCCGGTCTATCGCTTCAAATCAATGGATCCCCTCGCCGCCCCGGCGTTGACCGCTCCGGCGCACAGGGCGCTCGTTTCTTCACCGGTGACCCTCAGCTGGGAAAGCGTGGTGAACGGCGTCACCTACAAGGTGCTTGTCGCCAAAGATCCTATCTTCGCCATCAAGGTCGCTGCGCGGAAAACCAATGATCTCTCCACTTTATTAAGCCTCAATGGCGGCAAATACTACTGGAAGGTGCGTGCCATTGACGCTTCCGGCAAGGGCGGTCCGTGGTCAGCCGTGCGGATATTCAAAGTGCCGTAGAGCTCCGATTTACTTTCTCTGATCGACAAAGCACCCGGGGTGAGCCTTCTCCCGGGTGCTTTTTATATATTGATATTGTTGATTTTTCATTTTGATTTGAGGTATCAGAGATTGGTGCATCGAACGAGGAAATAAAGTTCAAAAAACGAAAGAGCCCTGAATCCTAAAACGTTTAGATTACTACTTCAATGTGATACATAGAACACACGAACTAATAATATTGTGTGGTTAATCTCCTATCAAATCTTTATTAAGTGACTGGATTAATCAACACCAGATCAGACGATGATCGCAAATCTGACCGATTATTACACGGATCGATTTCATTCCAGTTTTTTTGCTCTCACAAATATAACCGGGGAAGAAGCCATATCCATGATTCAGTCAGGGATTGTTCTGTTCATCAAAACCAATATGATTAAGCCCAAAACTCTACCGGTCGTTATGATCAAAAACACTCAGCACTTGTGGTTATAAAGAGAAAACAACCCGAGAGATGAATGAAAGGATTTGAAGTCGGATTATCAAGAAAAGGTTAATTATTAATCCGGATGGTAAGAACTCAATCACCTTAAAGCCTGTGAATCAAGCGCTCCAAGGATCGCGGTATTATGCTTCGCGATGAAACCAATCACATAAACAAGATTTTAACTCGGATTATTCTTTATCAGGCTGAGGAATCCTTTAACATTTCCTTTCTGCTTAAATACGATTGCCAACCCATCTCTGGATAACGCAATCTTAAAGGATGTGATGAAAAAAAGTGATCAATCCTGACAACAGGCAACAAGCTGTCAGGCAAGCTTTCACTGCCTGCCTGATCTTATTAATTGAAATCTTTTCTTTTTAATGCAGAGCGAATATCTTTTTCCTTAATGCCAATTTCTGATGCAAGTCGATTTGATGGTGACAAGGTAATTGACCTGATAATTATCGGGGTAAGTATGATCAAAAGTACTACTACGAAACCTCCAATTATCTCCGTGAACACCAGTATCAGAAACAGACCGGTAATGCCAATGATCAAATAAAGCATAAGTTTTTCGCCCTTCGAGCGCATTTCTTTCCATTGTTCGAACTTTTGCGGGTCTGCGCCGGGGAATTCCTCAGCTTTTAAATCTATAATTTTGCGCATTGTATTTCCCTTCGTAATCTTTTTTTAGCCTAATTAATTTTGTCAGAGAAAAAAATGGCATCAAAAAGCAATTAGGTGTTTACTTCAAGCAAAATTTTTCCAATCCTGAAATTGGAGATTACCTATTAATCACAATATAACTCGCAATTGATGATGTTTTCCTGTCCTATGATTACAGTGTAAATTGCGGAGTTAATGAGAGCATCGGTCATTCCTGCCCCATCAAAATTACGGATCAACACTTTCCAATCATTAGTCGAAGATTGTGATCTTAGGTTTTTGCACGATTCCAGTAAATCGAAAATTGACACTTGCACATAATAGTCTCCGGGTTCTGTGACAATAAAGGCGTAATTTCCCGTCTCATCGGTTTCTGTTATTTCAACCTCAACATCATCATCCCCTTCTTTCCGCATCAGTATAATTTTTGTTTGTACAGGTTCATCGCGGTCCAAAAGGTAAACCGTTCCAATTACGGATCCAGAAGGAATTGGAGTCGGTGTTGGGGTTGAGGTTGGCGCCGGTGTTGGCGTTTGGGTTGGGGTTTGCGTTGGTTCGGGGCCAAAAATTTGTCCTGGACCGCAACTTGCAAGTAGTAAGCTTATTGCGAGTAAGAAAAACACCACCCTTAATTTCTTTACGATCGCCATTTAATCCTCCTAGCTTTGGCGCTCTGATAAGTTGAGCTTTCTAAAGAATTTCTATTATTTGATCAGATCGACGTTTTTTACCCGATCATGAAATCTGACACCACCTCCTTCCATTTATTGCCAAATCCTGCGTAAAACCAAGCCCTCCTAATTATTAGCTTGTTTGATCTTATTTTAATTCTCATACATTAATCCGCCGGATAAGAACTTAATGTCTTTTTTCTAATTAATAGTTTTAAATGTTTCGGCAATAGACTCAAATATGGGTTGATACTCATCCCAATATGCTTTTTCCACGCTAAGCGTCAGTACCCACATATTCAGATTATCCATATATATGTATTGGTATTGCGTCATGGTCAGTGGTCCAACATTCATCTCTACTTCGAATTGTGAAACATCCATCTGGTTAACTGAAAAGTTGCATCGAGAATCGTTTACAGTAAGCCCCATCTCACGATATGCTCCCGGCATCATCATGCAAACCAGACTGCTGTCCAGGTAATCTGTTAGAACCTGCATCATAAGATTAGCGGAAGCTAATCCTTGGCTATCAATTGCCCAGAACTCGCCCATTTCCTGCATCTCATCCGAAGTTATCGTGGAGGTGATATTTTCAGCTAAAGCCGGATCTACTTCTTCAAGAATAGTCAAAATGGCATCAACACCTTCTTTATCCAGGTCAATTGAAATCCAATCTTCTGGAAGCATAATAGAAATATTATCGGTGTTAAATTCCATGAACTCGCCGACTGATGTAGAAGTTGGTGTTTGTGTCGGTTCTGGTGTAGGAAGATCAGTTGCAGTCGGTATCAGAGTTTCCGTCGGTGTCACAGTTTCTGTTGCAGTGGTTTCTGGTTGCACATAAGCTGCCTGCTGGTCCGGATTCTTTTCCGGCTTAGCGGGTTTTTGTAATAACAAAATGACCAGAGTAGCAATTATTACAAGTAGTCCTATTCCCACACCAATGTAAAGCTTGGTTCTATTTTTTTTAGTTGTATCTGGAACCTTATATTCACTCGAAATAACGGGTTTATCCAGATTGGATGCTACAATTCCGGCTAAATTGTTTAAATGTTTTTCCCATGATGGGGAGTAAGCATCAAGCCAATGCCGGGAGGTTAAGTGAAGCATCATTGCATCACTGGGTTCTAAATTTTCTATCCGGAACGGCAAAACTACTTTCTCTGTTGAAATCGCCAGATTCAATTCGTCTAACACCCGCCTGGATTTATTTGAACTGCCTGAAAATACCAGTAAAAATATCTTGCATCCCTTTATCGCGTCTGTAATCGCTTTACCCCAATCCTCACCCGGCTTAATATCTCTAGGCGCGTAGTAGCAGCGGATATCGTTGCTTTCCAGGTTTGCGACAATAGAATCTGCCACAACCTTGTCATCTTTTGTATAGCTGACAAATACATCATGATTCATCTCATCACCGTGATCCTTTCATGCGAAAACCCGGCAGAACATTTTCTTATTCTCAACCGCTTTCTACATCTAAATATCTATCCGCCCTCAGTTTGGCATTTCATGCAAGATTGTATACCGGCATCGAAAGAGTGTTTTTTTAAATCATTTATGTGCGATATACATACAAATTTTCGTTGGTTATACACAAATGTATGCTCCTGAAAATCATCTGCTATTTATCAAACAAGTGAATTCCAAATTTTCATTTGTGGTATATGACCCATAATTAATTTTTTCATCCTGGATATTTATTCTAAATATCAGCTTCGCGTCAATAACATGTTCTCCTGGATTAAGCTTGCCAATATTTTTATTAATACGAACAAAAGTCCCATAATCAGGATCATGGAGGACTTCTCCAGGGTCCATGTTAATTCTTTCACCATCAAGATCAACTTCTAATTGAGCGTCATCAACGTACTGCTTTGCAAGGTCTTCGTCTCCGACTTTTACCAAATAGTAAATCTCAATTTCCTTTTCAGATGATAATGCTATCTCCTGATCACACATTTCTACAGATATAGAAATTACATTATCATTTTCTATTTCACCTGCATTTTTCTCTTTGTTAAGATCGCTAATCTCGGGCAGTAATGAATCCAGAGCTATCTCTGCGTCGTTGATGTGAAATATGAAGGAATCATCAAATCTATGAACAGCAAATATCCATGTCAGCGATGTTGATTCTTGAGTTTCTGTTGAATTTTTACTTTGAACGAATGAAGTGTAAAAAAAACCCTTACCACCCTCTACTTCAACATCCCAATCATCAAATACTACGTCATCATACATTGCCTCCATTTCTGCTGAAACTATTAACAATTGGTCAAAATTCGATTGAGGTCTTAATGTTTGACCACTCCCCAGCCCCATTTGATATTCATCTTTTATCTCAACATTTGTGATTTGAAAATTAAATCCATCAATTTTTATCGGTCTTTCAACCCCTGATTGTCCACAAGCTGTTAACATAAAGGAAATAATGATAATCAAAAATGATGTGGCAATGTGCTGATTTTTCATAATCCACCTCTGTTCCTAAACATGATTTAATCACCTAATTATTTTTCCCAATTAATTAGTGAGAATTTCGTTGAAATTAGCCAAATAATAAAATTGATTGTGGCCAATTGCGGGTAAGGGAGGGATATTATTAATATTGTACAACAAATTGGATTGGTTATAGTTTCAATAGCCATTCCATTTGGAAACGAAATAAATTTTTTCCAGCGATTTATTATGATAATGATAAACTAAGTGAGTCATCAGAGATTTAATTCAACGTATGTGGAGATAATATCACTCGTATGACAACAAGATATGCAAGAATAGCAAACAATAAATGTGTTGAAATCAGCAGATTCTTGGCAAGAGGAAAAACAATAACAGAGATCGCAATAGAACAGTGAAGGCATCAGACCACGATGTTCATAGAAATCAAAAGAAATCTTTGCGTATCCTTCTTCTCCTTAGTAACGAGGAACAAACAAAAACAGGAACGGGCTTACTCGATAGTAATTTCCCAAAGGGAATGATTTCAAAAATATTCCGGTTAGTGAAATTGAAAAGGTTCAAAAATTACTAAACGATAGTTTCAAGGCGGGTGGAAATATCTTAAGCCTGATGAAGTAATAAATGATCTTGTTGAACTAAAAAATTTAAATCCACTTTAATAAAAGTTTGAAAATTTCTGTATAATAATTTTATTCACATCTCTCATCATCGCCTACATCGTAATCAGGATGGTTTTTCTTTTCGCCAGTCAGGCAATTCAGGTTCGCGAGTGCAATTCTCGTCAACCGGTCATTTTCTTTGTCCTCCGCTTCCCCCGACCGGATTTTACCAGGCAGGTTCAGCCAACTGCAGAAAAGGACCCCGGATGAAAAAGTGCAATCTCATTTCCCCAGTTATTATCATTTTTCTGATCATGTCGCTGTTCTCAACCCCCGCGACGGCGAGCGCTCCGCGGCAGAACACCCCGGACGCGATCTTCGACTGCAGCACCGTCACAGATTTAGAAGAAACCGAATGCAATGTGCTGGTCTCGCTGTATACCGGCACAGACGGCGCGAACTGGACGTATAACACCAACTGGTTGACCTCCACTACAGTAGAAGATTGGTACGGTGTAACCGTCTCCGCAATGCATGTGGTGCAACTTGACCTCTATTACAACGGTTTAGACGGTATCATCCCCACCGATCTAGGCAGCCTGAGCAACCTGGTATTCCTGCGCTTTAACTTCAACCAATTAAGCGGGTCGATCCCCTCAGAGCTGGGCAACCTGACGAACCTTACTGTCTTTGACCTTGGCAACAACCAGCTTACAGGCATCATCCCGACCAGCCTTGGAAACCTGACCGAGTTAACCCGTTTTGATGTTGCCGGAAACCGGTTAGACGGAGGGATTCCCTCGCAACTGGGCAGCCTGACCGCGCTCAAGGAGCTTTATTTATATGTAAACCAATTGAGCGGATCGCTGCCGTCAGAATTGGGAAACCTCACGAACCTGGAATCCTTACGTATCAACCATAATCAATTATCAGGTTCCATACCCTCAACTTTTGGAAACCTCACGAATCTTAGTGAATTCTATGCACAAAATAACGATCTGGATGGTTCGATTCCGTCTGCATTGGGCAGCCTGAGTAACCTTGAAACCCTGAACCTTCAAAACAACTCGCTCTCAGGATCAATCCCTGCCTCTTTTGGGAATCTCAGTAGCCTTATAAACCTGATTCTGACCGGAAACCAATTGGATGGAACCATACCTCCGGAATTGGGTAATCTTAGCAACCTCGAAAACCTGAGCGCTTCGAGTAATTTACTGTCTGGAGCTATCCCTTCAAGCATTGGAAGCCTCACCAAATTGAGAGTCATTGACTTTGGCAGTAATGATCTCAATGGTTCTTTGCCTACGACACTTGGAACCCTTTCCGCATTAGAGGTGATGAACCTGTACTCAAATGATTTCACCGGCGCTATCCCGAGCGAGTTTGGAAATCTTACAAACCTGCAATCAATGTACCTTTCAAACAATCAACTATCAGGCGCAATTCCCTCGTCTTTGGGCAACCTCAGTAAACTTACCAGCCTTTACCTGCACCAGAATCAACTGGATGGAGTCATCCCCGTTGAATTGGGCAATCTTGATGATCTGGTCTATCTTTATCTCTATAACAATCAATTGGAAGGCAGTATTCCTGTGGGATTGGGCAGCCTTGCCAACCTGGAATATCTTTACTTACAGCAAAATCAGCTAACCGGTTCAATTCCTTCTGAACTTGGTAATCTAAGCAAATTAACCTACTTCTATTTGAACAACAATCTCCTTACTGGCTCCGTGCCCCTATCGTTCACAAACCTGACCGCGTTGGATGGTTTTCGATTTACTGGCACTTCCATTTGCGAACCCGCCACCGCTGAATATCTCGCCTGGGTTGCCACTGTAGCCGATTACCAGGGCACAGGTATTTCCTGCTCTATCCTCTCTCCGAAGGAAGAGGAAAAACTCACCTCCAGCAAGGTCACTTTCGTGTGGGACCCGATTACCGATGCCACCAAATACAAGATCCAGCTTTCCACCAAAGAGGACTTTTCCACCCTCGTTTTTAGCGTCAAAACAACCACCAACACCTACCCTTACCTTACCTCCCTCCTTTACGGTAAGACCTACTACTGGCGTTTTATGGGCTACGCCGATGACGCCTGGACATCGTGGGAGACCCACAAATTCTACAGTATGGACCGCCTCGCCGCCCCCATTCTCGCTAACCCGCCCAATGGCTCCCTGCTCTACCCCAACATCACCCTCTCCTGGGACGCCGTCACCAACGCCGTCAAGTACCAGCTCCAGGTCGCGCGCGACTCCGCCTTCACCGATCTGGTGTTCAACGGCAAACTTACCGACACCTTCAAGGACATCGTCAACCTCGCCAACGGCAGGTACTACTGGCGTGTAAAAGCCATTGAAGCCGGCGGTCTCAAAAGCGCTTGGTCGGAGGTGCGCTCCTTCCGCGTAACAAAGATCATGCCGCCCGTACTCACCTCCCCGGGTGACGGGGCTATCGTCGCCCCGGATGTGACCCTCAACTGGATGATCGTCACCGGTGCGGTCAAGTACAAACTGCAGGTTGCCAAAGACCCGTTGTTCACACGGCTGATCGTCAGCGAGACCACCACCGACCTTTACAAAGACCTCACTGATCTGCCCATCAGAAAGTTCTACTGGCGCGTCAAAGCCATCGACGCGGAGGGCAACAGGAGCCCGTGGTCGACGGTGTGGAAGTTCACCGTTGGACCGAGTGGATAATAGTTTCATAATCCACAAAATTCCAGGCACCCGGGAGAACGCTCACCCGGGTGTTTTTTGAGGATACCTGGCACGCATATTGCACCGGATTCCCTGTTGACTTTAACCATTTACTTTTATGATTGGCGGTGACTATGAATTTCTCAGATATCAAACGCATCGGCTTCGTTGTGCTGATCGGTTTGCTGATTCTCATGCTGGCTGCGGGTTTCATCTTTCAATCCGATCTCCTCAACCTCCCCTTCAAGGGGACACCAGCTGATGGTGAACCCCCCTCGCTGGAGCCGCTCAACCAGCCCTCCCCTGACGGCAAGTACATCGCGGGCGTAACCGCTGACGACGCGGGGATGAGCAGTTCGCAAATCACGCTGGCGCGTGAAGGTGCCAAGGACGTGCAGGTCATCGCCGGCGGCGACGAAAATTCCTGGGTCACCAACCCCATCTGGTCACCTGACGGCAAAACGGTGGCGTACCTGCGCGTGGTGAACCTCCAGGCGGGCGATTACGAGATCGATTCCCGTTACGAGTTGTGGGTGTACGATGTGGCGAGTGCTGAAAACCGCCTGGTCACGGATTCCGAAGCGCTCAACCCCTCCATCAGCTTCGACGGTAACGCTGATATCAAATGGGTTTCTGACACCCAAATTCAGTACCCCGATAACGAATCCTTCCCGACAGTCTATTACACGGTGGATATTTACACGCTCGAGACCACCTCAGATGAAAGCCTTCCCCATGGTGGTTCAGAAGTTGCCGCCCAGCCGGGAACCGTGCCTTACTTCTCACAGTGCGACAGCGCTTGGGGAAGCAAGATCCTGGGCACCTGCTCGGAATACACGATCTGTGAACAGGGCTGCGCCATTTCCTCGGTCGCGATGGTATTCAAGTATTTCGGCATCTCCACCGACCCCGGCAAGATCAACGAATGGCTCAAGGCGAACGGTGGTTACTTCAGCGGTTGCCTCATCAACTGGGCTACGGCTGCCAACCTCGCCCCTGATAAGCTCACCTGGGTGGCGCGCGTGGATAAGGAGGACTGGTCGCGGCTGCGCTACGAGCTGGATAACGGTTACCCGGTTATTATCGAAGTACCGTTCAGTTACGGGCAGCATTTCGTCGTCGCCACGGGTTACTCCGGTGACACAGTCTTCATTAACGATCCCTATTACACCTCGCGCACCACGCTGGACTCGTACGGCAACCACTTCGAAGGGCTGCGCATTTACCACGGCCCCACCAGCGAACCAGCAGCCTGCCCAAAACCCACTGACAGCCAGGTGCACGTGTGTGAGCCTGACCTCACCCCGGTCTACAATGACAATCCCTGCGTTTCACAGTGGTATCCCATCAAAGGGTTCAGCGGCTTCCCCAACTACCTGGTGGAAAACGCTGAAACTGAAGCGACCGGCACCAACAGCGGCGTCTGGACGCCCAACCTGCCCGCAGGCGGGAGGTACAAAGTGGAGGCGTTCATCTCCTCGCACGGCACCTTCAGCAAGACCTGCAGCTGGGGCTCCATGACCTTCGGCGCGGATAGCTCCAGGGCAAAATACGTGGTCACCGGCAGGGACGGCGCAGCGACCGAGGTTGTTCGCGATCAGCTGCCGATGAATGATGAGTGGTTGAGCCTCGGAGAGTTCTATTTTGACGAGGGCAAAAATGGCTTTGTGACCCTCACCGACGTGACGGGTGAGCTCGAGTCTTCGCGCAACCTTTCCTTAGGCGCCATGCGCTTCACGCTGGTCGGTCCGGCGGAATACGCTGTGCCGGTCGTAAACGGGTTCTCACCCGTGCTGACGACATCCGGCGGGGGTGACTTTACGCTCACGCTCAACGGCAGCGGCTTCTACGCGGAATCAGTGGTGCGCTGGAACGGCAGCGACCGTCCCACCACCTTCGTCAGCAACACCGAGCTCACCGCCCTCATCAGCGCGGCCGATATCGCAGCCGCGGGGATGATCAACGTGACCGTGTTCAATCCCACACCCGGCGGGGGTGAATCCGCTGCCGCCATCTTCCCGGTCATCAGCATCAGCCCTGCGAAACGGGAAGTGTTGACCGCCAGCAAGGTGACGTTCGATTGGGACGACATCACCGGCGCGAGTCAGTACAAGATCCAGGTTTCGAAGGTCAGGGACTTCAGCACCACCCTCTTTAGAGCAAAGACCAGTGAGTCGATGTATTTTTACGACACCTACCTCAAGTACAGCACGGGATACTTCTGGCGTCTGAAATATGAGAAAGACGGCGTTTGGAGCGCCTGGTCGCCTACGTGGAAATTCACCTCGATGGCTCCGCTGAGCGCACCTGTGCTGATCGAGCCTGATCACAAATTGCGGGTGGACTCATCCACCGTGACGCTTGCCTGGGAGCCGGTGCCCAACGCGACCCTCTACCTTGTGCAGATCGCCAAAGACTCCTCATTCTTTATCCGGATTAAACAGCAGCGCCTTACCGCCACCTCGGGTACGTATACCCTCAAGGACGGCAGGTACTACTGGCGCGTGCGCGCGCTGGACCCGTACAAGGCAAGGAGCCCCTGGTCAGAGGTGCGAATAATTAAAGTGGATGCAATACCGTAAACTGAAAAACAGCAAATAACCGCCCGAAAAATTTTATCTCGGGCGGTTGGTGTTTTAACCCCTTATGTGTAGAAACCACGGATAGAGATGCACGCCCAGCCCAACCGCCAGCATCAGCATCCCCACCACTGCGAGAATAGGCGTTTGGGCGTAGATACCGTTTGTAAAACCAAATACAGTGAAGAGAATGTGGTAAACCAGTGGTACCGCCAGCACAACGGGGTCCAGCTGCGATTGCGCATCAACAACAGGTCTGGCAGTGTACACCACCAGCATGGCAGGGATGACCAGCACCAGCATGGAAATCGCACCGCCCAGGTCTGACCGCCCCAGGAAGTTCACGAACAGGTAATTCGATCCGGCGAGTATGAGTAGCGAAATCAGCAGCGCGAGCCAGGGGTAAAGCCAATTTTTCCAGCGCTGAACAGAAACCTGCCACCCCCGCTCGCGGAACATGTAAAGCATGCCGCTGAACGACGCCGCGACCACGAACCAGGCGAAGAAGTTGCCCCAGGGCACCCCGAACCACTGGTGGTCAAGCGGAATGACCCAGTTCCAGAATCCCAGGCGGATGGCGACCGCGTCCATACCCGCGTCGATGTTGAGCGCCAGCAGCCCCACCAGGAAGGGTTTTGCGTAAGTCGGCATGCGCAGGTATCGGGTGAATTCCATCGCCGTATAGATGATCACTGCCCAACCCAGCCCGATCGCCAGCGGCGCGGTATCCACCATGATCAGGAAGCTGCCGTAATCGTAGGCTTCGACCAGCTTGATGGTCATCCACTCCAGAGCAACCCCGTAGACCAGGCTGGCGAGAAGCTCGAATACGCGCGTTTTACCCTGCCGCGCGGCATGCCACAGGCAGGCGGCAAACAGGGCGATATTCAAAAATTCTGAGAGTAAAAATTCGAAAGGTGGCATGGGTTTATTCTACCGGAAAAATATGGGAGCCCGATTATTGAGCTCCCATAGACACACGGAGAACGGTTGAAACCCGGAAAGGGAATCCGGGTAACTTGATCCTCCGTTGCGCCAAAATTCATACCAGTAAGTGGGCCGGATGCTGAGATTAGTCACCCGGCCCATTGAGCAAGGAAAAGATCACGCCTTTGGTTTTAATCCGGCTTTTTCAGCTTCCTGTTGCAGCAGGGTGAAGATCTCCACATGCGGAATCTCAGCCGGGCACACCGCCGAACACTTACCGCACAGTGTACAGTCAAAGATACCCGAGAATGCTGCCTGACTTACACGGTCTGCCTGGTCTTCTGGGTCCAGGAATCGTTTACCGATCTGCGCCATAGCGGACGGACCGATGAAGGACTCCCATTTATTGTCCTCCTGCAGGGGTGGACATACCGAGTAGCAGCACATGCAATCGCGGCACATGTTCAGCGGTTCGAGGGTATTCCAGTAAAGATCATACGGGATATCCTGCAGTTTCACGATCGGTTCGACGGATTGCACTGCCAGACCGGTCGCGTATACCTTTTCCATGATGTGGCTGTGATCGACCACCAGGTCACGGATCACCGGGAAACCCTTCATGGGTTCGATGGTGTACTCGCTGCCGGAATCAAGCGCTTTGACACAGGCAAGGAACGGGCGGCCGTCAACCATCAACGAGCAGCGTCCGCACAGGCTGCTGCGGCAGGAGAAATCGAAACCGATGGGTTCGATGTTCTCGTTGATGTAGTGCAGGCACTCCAGCACGGTGGTGTATTCTTTCCAGGGTACTTCGTAGGTTTTATAGTAAGGTTCCGCGTCAACGCTCGGGTCATAACGGAATATTTTTAACGTAACTTGATCTGCCATTGGATTCTCCTTATTTTTCCCGATTCTTTATGCTGTTAGACCGATCTCGGGTACCATCTGTGCAACCTGCTCGGCAGGAACGATGGCATCGACAATCGGCCGGGTCACTGCTGTCCACGTTCCATCTTTCTTCTGAACGATCGTGTTGACCAGCCAGTTGGCATTATCCATCTTCGGGAAGTCCGTGCGGCAGTGCGTGCCGCGGGTTTCCTTGCGAATCAGCGCCGCCTGGGCGGTGCCCATCACACAGTCCCACATAAAGGGGATCTCCATCGCGTGCCGCCAGTCCAGGTTATAGCGTTTGCTCTTGGAAGGCACAGAAATGATCGGGAAGTCTTTTTCCTTGATCTCGGTCAGCGCATCGATCACACCCTGGATGCTCTTTTCATCGCGCAACGGTGAAAGACCGTCAAACATCGCCTGTTGAATCTTGTGATAGATGGATAGAGCCCTCACACCATTCGCGGGTTCACTTTCCAGTTTGCCGTAAGCACCATTGAGTGCATCCTGCACCTGGCTCCAGACAATGTTGGGTCTGGCGACCTCTTTCGCGCGAATCGCCGCGTTCTTGCCAGCCATATGGCCTGAACCAGTGCAGCCTATAAATGCCAATCCAAACCAGGACTGACTGCCTGAACCGGCGTAGAACAGACCCGGGACTGATGTTTCTCCAGTCGTACTTAACGCAGCAGGTCGGGAAGTGTTTTCCCAGAATTCCCAGTGCAGCTCGGCCTTTTCCGGTAGTTCATAACCGATCATGCGGTTGCGGGTGCGCGCGCGCCGATAATAGCGGTTAAGTGTATCGATGTCCTTGGTATCACAGTAAACACAACCGTTGTCCAGGGCTCGCCCCTCATACACTTCACGCATTGTCAGGCGCATGAAGATTGAATTTAGCGCCATACCGGGGTCATCCATGATCTGGGTATATCTTTCGCCATTTTTATTCAACCCACACCAATGATTGACCACAGACATACCAAGCGTACCCATACCATAAGCAGTCGAAGTAGGATAGATCTGGACACAGTCAAAAGGCAGCTGTTCCATATCACGCATTTCGAGCCCAAGATTTAAGCACATGGCGTGTCCATCACCCGTGTTCTCCGGACCGCCTATCGTGCACGCGGTGTTGCCTGTCCAGCCATAGCACCAGGCGTATGAACCGGTTGCCATTACCACGGATTTTGCCCGGAAGACGAGGGCATCACCAGTGATCAGGTTAATTCCCACAGCCCCCGCGGCTTCTCCCTTATCAGATAGAAGAACCCCGGTCACCATGGTCCGGTCAAAGATTTTTGCACCTTTACGCTTGGCATACTGCGCGAATGCGCGCGGAAAACAACCATGGTCTGCAGTTAATGCGGTCTCCGCATTTTTTGAAATTGTCTTGCCCTCCAGGTCACGTTCAGCAAAATTTCCCATTTGTTCATTGGTAGCGACAGGTCTTGCCTCTTTTACCGCCTGTCCCAGGGCAGCATCGTAAATCTGGTCGACCATACCGTCATTTGCCCAGATACTGACACCAACAAAACTCGAGCCATCGTCAGTCACCCACTCATTGGTGGTCATGTCATGGCCCCAGTTGATACCGGAGGTGCCGCTGTGTCCCCATGGACCTTTATCAACGATGATCACACTCGAACCCCTGCTCATCGCCTCTTTGGCGGCGAACAGACCGGTAATACCACCGCCGACCACCAGCACATCGGCTTCATACACACCAAACGGACGATCTACACCTGTATCAACAACAGGCACCTGCACATCCGGTGTGACATTCCCCTGCTGCCCGGAATTGCAGCCGGACAACAGACCGGAAACACCGAGCGCCGCGCCTGTGCCGGCGACGGTTCCAAGGAACTTCCTGCGGGAAATGCGCTTTTCAGACGCATTACCCGGGTCAACTGGTTGTTCGTTCATATTCTTCTTACTCATTCTCCAGCCTCCTTTTGATTTTTCCTGCTCGTCTTGCGGGACCAAAAATGAATTCCCCGGGTCGCCCCGAAAGAACACAGTTTTCTTGATTTAAGCTTAGCGAATATCACTCCCTGTTGCATCAGGCAGAAATGGGATTTTCTCCACCACAAAAGGATGACCATTTATCCCCCATTTGGGGGATTTTTCGTTTTTTACCATCGACCTGCCGCCATCTTCCACAAGTTGAAAGCGCGGATGGACTATAATGTTCGAAGAACAACCATTAGGACTCTAAATGAAAGATCTAAACAATCAGGAAAACATCGAAACGGGGAAAGTACAGACTGCACGAATGAAGCCGGTGGCCCCCGCCGTGATCGACCGCATCCTTCAAAACTGGGTGTGCGATCTGCCCGCGGCTGTTACAACCCGGCTCTCACAGGAGGAACTGCGCGACTGGCTGGTCAGCTATCTGCAATGCCTGCAAGACCGGGGTCAATGCGATTCTCCACAGCTTCTGACAATGCAGTTACTGTCCACCTTTCAGTCACGCGGCGGCTTGATAAACGATTTTGTTATTGGCATGCTCCAGTTCCACGGCGCGCTGCGTGTCGACGGTAACGATGCCGGCGCAAACGGTTTGCAGGAGCTGCGGCAGCTCGTTCTGACCAACTTTTCTTCGCAAATGGTGAGTTTTTATCACGACACCCTCGAAAGAAAGAACAAAGAAATTAATCTCACTGCCACCCTGCTGCGGATTACCACCGCGGCCAGCAGTTCACTTGACCTGGAAAAGGTACTCCAGGTAATTTCCAAAGAGCTCGTTCTGGCGCTGGACGCGCGCGGCTGCAACAGCTTCCTCTTCACTGAAAAATCACGGATCGGCAACTATTACCTTTTGGACGTGATGCCAATGGAGTACATCGTTCCTGACCCGCCGGAGCCATTCATGCTCCAAGCGCTTGAAACCGGCGAGCCGGTCATCTGCTACGACCCCGCCCTCGACCCTCGCACTGACAAGAAAACGGTGGAATTCTTCGATCTCAAATCGCTGCTGGCGTTTCCGTTGATCTCCAAGGGCAAACCCATCGCCGCCGGCCTGCTGGTGATGAATGATTACCATCACTTCACCCAGGAAGAGATCGACCTGGTGATGACCATCGCCAACGCCGGGGCTCTCGCGGTCGAGAACGCCCGCTTCCACGAAACGCAAATGCAGCTTGTGATCGCGCAGGAGCGTAATATGCTCGCCCAGGAGCTGCACGACCGCATCGCGCAGGCATTGGCAGTGATTAAGCTGAATTTGAACTCCGCACTCTTATCGCACAGCACCCCTGAGGTAGTTGAAAAGATCAACGAAAGCAAACACCTTGTCGATGAGGTTTACCAGGATGTGCGCGATGCCATCCTCGGGCTGCGCTGCCTGCCAAAATCGGTAAGCGGTTCGATGGATGAGGTGCGGGATTACCTCTCCACTTACGGAGCGCATCACGATATCGATGTCCAGTTCCTGGCTAATGAGCGTGATTTTCAAATGCTTGATTGCGAAAGCATTCTCCAGGTCGGCAGGATCATTGACGAAGCGGTTGTCAACAGCTGTAAACACGCCAACGCGGAGCATGTCTGGGTGCGCAGCGGTCTGACCGAGAACATGTTCTGGTTGACCGTTGAGGATGACGGCGTCGGCATCAATTGGGAGAAACTCAAAACCATGCAGGGGGATCACTTTGGTCTGCAGATCATGCGCGAGCGCGCCGCTTCAGCCGGCGGACACCTTACCATAATTGACCGCCCTGAAGGAGGCACGCGCGTGGTATTCGAAAAACTTACGGGGGAGAAATAAATGAACAAGTCAGCTAAACTCGAAATTCTTCTGGTCGATGACCACCCGCTGTTCCGCAAGGGCGTGCGCTCGCTGCTTGAAGCCCGGTCCGGCTACGCAGTGATCGGCGAAGCCTCCAACGGACGCGAAGCGGTTGAGTTTACCCGCGCCAACCGACCTACGGTGATCTTCATGGATATCGACATGCCGGGGATGAACGGCCTTGAAGCCACACGGCTCATCAAGCATGAATTCCCGAAAATCCACATTGTCATCCTGACGGTGTCGGATTATGACAGCGTGCTCTTCGACGCGATCAAAGCCGGCGCCAGCGGCTACCTGCTCAAGAATCTTGAGCCCGATGAGCTGTACGCCACGCTGGAAAAGATACGCGACGGCGAAGCGGTGATCAACGGTGTGCTCGCCACGAAGATCCTGCGGGAATTCAGCCGCCTGTCTGACGCGCGTGATCGCCTGAAGGAGATCGAACCGCTTTCAGACCGCGAAATCGAAGTGCTGGAACAACTGGTACATGGCAAAGATAATAAAGAGATCGCCCAGGCGCTCTCGATCGCGCCAAGCACAGTGAAGACCCACCTGCAAAACATCATGGAAAAACTCCACCTCAAGAACCGCATCGAAGCCGCGGTGTACGCCGTGGGCGAAGGTCTGGTGGAGTACCGCCCTGACAGCGGGGATTGACCCCCCTACCGCCACCCTTCCGCGTACCACGCCAGATACTCCGCCGCGTGCGCCTGCCAGTATCTGCCGCTGTGATCACCCGGCCAGAGGTGAAACTCGTGCGGGATCTGGTTCTCCTCCAGCATGTCCACGAAGTAATCAATCCCCTCGAACAGGAAGTCATTTTCGCCGCGGTCCAGCCAGATGCGCGGATACTCGTCCACTGAACGGGTCTCCAGGTGCTGCTGCATCTGATAGGTGTCCCCCGCCAGCAAGCCCATGGAGTGCGCCCCCAGCGCGCCGAAGGTGTCGAAGTTGCGCGCCACCAGGCGTGTCGCCCAGCCGCCCCCGCGCGAAATGCCGCCAATAGCGCGGCACTCCCTTTCCGCGCACACGTCGTAGTTCGCCTCCACCCAGGGGATCAACTCGGTGATCACCGACGCACCGAAGCCGACATCGCTGATCGGGTCGTAATCGTTCACCTCCCGCGGGAATACCATCAGGAAAGGCTCAGCGCCCTGCGCGATGAGGTCATCAACGATCTGCGCCGCGCCCATGTTCAACCAGTAAGTGTCGTCCATGCCCTGCCCGTGCAGCAGGTAAAGCACGGGGTAATCGTTCCCCTCCTCGCCGTAGCACGGCGGGGTGTACACGCTGACCTCGTAGGAAAAGCCCAGTAATTCAGAGTCGAGCGTTTCGCGCGTCACACGCCCGCCTTCCCGCCGGTCGCACGGCACGTCCGTTTTCGTGGGGGAAGCTGTCGCGGTCGGCGCAGCCGTGGGGACGGATGTCACTGTGGGTATCACAGCGGTTTCAGTCGCCATTACCGGCGTAGTATAAGCGGCAGCAGTGCTCACCTTATCCACCTGCAAGCGCGCCTGCGCGCACCCCGCCAGCAGTAAACCACTGACCAGTACGGGAAGTATTTTATCTATACGCAACAATTTATACGCTCGTTTTCCTGGAGTTTTTCCTCGCTTGTTCATACGCGCTTTATTGTACCGAATTGCCTTCCGTTTTGGAATACTATACCGATAAGCACTCTGCGGGTATAATTCGCCGGGTATGTATCCTTTCCTACATTAAAGTGTTTAAATTTTTGTTACTTATATCTCAGCCGGGGTTATAAAATCAACTTCAGGGAGCTTGATATGACAGATTTAGCAGTAGATCCCAGGATGGATAAGAAAGCCCGCCGTTCGTGGTACCTGTATGACTTTGGCAATTCCGCCTACGCCGCCGTTGTGCTGCTGGCGGTGTACTCAGTATATTTCTCCAGCGTGGTGGCTGACCATGTAAAAGGCCCCTCGCTCTGGAACCTGGCGGTGGGTATCGCCGCGGTGATCGTGGCGGTGGTCTCTCCCGTTCTCGGCACCATCGCGGATTTCTCGCGCGCCAAGAAGAAGTTCCTGCTCGTCTTCACCATCATGGCGGTGGTGTTCACCGGGCTGCTCTTCTTTGTGCAGAAGGGCGACGTCTTCATGGGCATCCTCTTCTTCATCCTGGCGGAGATCGGCTACCGCGCTTCGCAGGTGTTCTACGACGCGTTGCTGGTGGATGTTTCGACCCCCGAGACGATCGGCAATGTCTCCGGCAAGGGTTGGGCGCTGGGCATGCTGGGCGGTATCGCCTGCCTCGTCCTGGTGCTCATTCCCATTCAACTCGCCCCGGGAAACACTCTGATGGTGCGCATCGCTTTCCTCATCACCGCCGCATTCTACACTATTTCTTCGATCCCGCTGCTGCTCAACGTGCGGCAGATCAACGAGCCCGAAAAGCTGCCCGCCGGCGAGTCGACCATCGCTCACGCCTTCAAGAAACTCGGTAACACCTTCCGTGATGTCAAGCACTACAAGGAATTCATCAAGTACATGGTCGCTTTCCTCATATACAACGACGGCATCATGATGCTGATGGACAACGCCGCGATCATCGCCGGTATCCTCTATGGCTTCCAGACCTCCGAGCTGATCATCCTTATCATTGTCCTGCAGATAGCTGGCGCCGGCGGCGCGTACCTCTTTGGTCGCATCTCCAACCGCCAGAGCAGCAAGCAGGCGATCACCTATTCGCTGATCATGCTCATCCTCGTCGTTGCCCTGCTCTTCATCACCCATAACAAAGCCTTCTTCTACGTCATCGGCGCGCTGGCGGGGTTCTCGCTCTCCGGGGTGCAGGCGGTCAGCCGCACCATGGTCAGCCAGCTCTCACCGCCCACCAAGACCGCCGAGTTCTATGGCTTCCTCTCGGTCGCCGGGCGCACCTCCACCTTCGTCGGTCCGTGGGTGTTCGGCTCGATGTACGCCGCCTTCACCAATCACTACCTCAACCGCGGTTTGAGCGAGACGGTCGCCAAGAGCAACGGCATCATGTGGGCGATCGGCTCTATCGTCGTATTCCTCATCGTCGGGCTGCTCTTCCTCACCCTGGTGCGCCGGGTCACTCATAAAGAACCGCTAGTGTTCGATGAAGTGGAATGATTTGCGCCTTTTTAGATCTGGCGAAAATTGAAATAAAGGTATAAAGTTACAGCAAATGAGAAAACATATCCCCTACCCGCGCCGGCAGTTCATCAGGCGCATCCTCAAGTCTGGCATCGCGCTGGCGTTCGGCGTGCTGGCGGATGTTAAGATCAACGGTCGTGAGAACCTGCCCGCCGGCGGACCGCTCATCGTGGTGGGCAATCATTTCCACTTCCTTGACCCGCTGATGTTCGTCCACCTGCTGCCCTACCCCGCCGAGTTCATCGGCGGCGCAAAGATGCCGAACGCACCAACGGCGACGCATTTTCTGCAGCGTATGTTCGGCGTCATCCCCACCGCGCGCGGCACCGTCTCGCGTGACACACTCTACGGGGCTGAATCCATCCTCCAGCAGAACGGCGTGCTCGGCATCTTCCCCGAAGGCGGCAGTTGGGCCACCGTGCTCCGCCCGCCGCGACCCGGCGCAGCTTTCCTCGCCTGGCGCACCGGTGCGCGCATCCTGCCAATCGGCATCGACGGCGCGGTCGGCTTCTTCAAGCACATCGGCAAACGGCGCGCGCCGGTCACACTCAACATCGGCAAGCCCTTCGGACCGCTCACCAGCGCGTCTGACGGACGCCCCTCGCGCGAGGAGCTGGACGAGATGGGGCACGAGATCATGCGCCACATCGCCGAGCTCATCCCCGCGGAAAAGCGCGGCTTCTATTCCGATGACCCCGCCATCCGCGCGGCAGCCCTCGGCACCGAGATCTACCCCTTCGCCAACACCGCCGAGGTTTAGACCAGGTTTCAATCCCACACAGCCGCCCATGTACGGGCGGCTTTTTTTCTTCATAGACACTTGATATACGCTGAAACCGCACAGATCAATTTTGGTCTGTGGCGGTTCCATTTTAGTTGACAGCTTTATAGGCTTGAACTTTTTCAAAAATGTGCTATATTAACAGTTAAAGGTATTAATAATTCCTACCTTTAACTGATACTATGAAAAAAGGTTTTCTCAAAACAATCTTAAAATCTGAACAAACGGTCTTTACATTTAAAGAGCTGCTCCTGGCCTGGAATGTTGACCCCGGCATCGCCCGCAGGCGCATTAGTTATTATCTTCAGACGGGTGGACTTTATCCCATCAGGCGTGGAATCTACGCCAAAGACCGGAACTACGACCGGCTTGAATTGGCAACCAAGATCTACACCCCGGCGTACGTCAGTTTTGAGACCGTACTGGAAAGCGCGGGAATTACATTTCAATACTATGACCGGATATTTGTGGCTTCCTACCAATCGAACGAAATTATCGCGGATGGACAGACATTCGTTTTTAGAAGACTGAAAAGTTCAATTCTTCTGAATTCAGTCGGGGTTGAACACAGGCAAAATTACGCCATCGCTACAACTGAACGCGCTTTTCTGGATGTGGTTTACCTCAACAGGGAATACCATTTTGACAATCTGTCACAAATCAATTGGGATACAGTCTTCGAGATCGCCCCGATCTATGAGACCAAAAAAGTGATCGATCGGATCAATAAATACTACAATTCGACTAAAGAATGAACCTATGACGCTTAACCAGACAAAACACAAAACTGTATTGATTAGAATCCTGAAGGAACTCTACTCTCACTTCGAAATTGGACCGCTGCTGGGTTTCAAGGGCGGGACCGCTGCTTATCTTTTCCATGGACTGGATCGTTTTTCCGTGGATCTCGATTTCGATCTCCTATCTCCTGAAAAAGAAGAGTTTGTCTTTGAAGAAGTAAAAAGCATCCTGGAAAAATTCGGCACAATAAAAACAGCCGACAAAAAACGGTTCAGTCTGATCTATATCCTGGCGTATGAAGATAAAGAATTCGAAGCCCAAAATGTCAAGGTTGAGATCAATAAACGGAACTTTGGATCCAATTATGAGATCAAATCCTACTTGGGAATACCCGTAAAAGTTATGGTTCGGGAAGACATGATTGCTAATAAACTGGTTGCCCTTTATGAGAGGATTGGCAAGACCAACCGTGACGTCTACGACAGCTGGTTCTTCTTATCAAAAGACTGGGCGATCAATAAAGAAATCGTTGAAAAGCGGACCGGGATGACATTTCGGGATTTCCTTGTCACCATTATCGAAGTGGTGAATCAATTCAGCAATAAGCACATGCTCGCCGGGATGGGTGAGTTGTTGACGGATAAACAGAAGGTTTGGGTAAAAAACAAACTGAAGGACGAGTTGATTTTCCTGCTCAACCTCCTGCTCGATACGCAAAAAGGTAACACTACCGGGGTATAAATGAGGGATCAATCCCAAACAGCCACCCATGTACGGGCGGCTTTTTTCATGATGAATGATCTTCTCGCAATTTTGATTGGTCGCTCGAGCGAAAAACGCGCTATTATGGATATGACCGTTCCCTTTACGTGAAAGGATCTGCCATGAAAAAGTTACTGCTTCTGCTGGTCACCCTCGTCTTCCTGGTTGCGTGCAACCTGCCCTTCCCATCAGGCGGCGCAGAACCCACCAATACCCCCTACGTGATTGTTGTCACGGCCGAGAACGCCGAGCCGATCGTGGTCACCGCCACCCCGCTTCCGCCCGAACCGACGGCTGAACCTCCCGCGGAGGATGCCGGCACGGCGCTCGAGTTGAGCGGCGTGAGCATGACAATCCCCGCCTGCCTGCCCGTCTCAGCCAGCATTGAGTTCGCGCCCGCCCAGGTGTATGACCCGATGGGCGGACCGCAGGACGTCTTCCCCGCGCACCGGCGCATCAATTACAGCAGCTACCCGCTCAGCGGCACCTTCTTTGACCCGTTCATGCGCGTCTTCCCGCTGGCGGACTTCCCCGCCGCGTACGCCCTCGCTCCCCAGGAGCCCTCCGCCTTCCAGGTCGGCGCGCTGCAGGGTATGCTCGCCTCCCGACCGGCTGAAATGGATGGCGCGCTGCCCTTCCTCACCATGGCCGGCGCGGCGCAGATCTTCCACACCAAGCTGGCGTACCTCGATTTCGCCAACGGCTCCGGCATCCGCTACCTCACCTCTTACGGGCAGTATTACGTGCCCTACAACAACCGCGACCTGTTCTACACCTTCCAGGGCATCACCGATGACGGCAGATACTGGGTGTCTGTGATCTTCCCGGTCAACCACGCCATCCTCCCCCCCACCTATGATTCAACCGTCGTGCCGCCGGGCGGCATCGCCATCCCCTCATGGGACTCCCCCACCTACGACGCGGATATGGAAGCGTATTACAGCACGATGAACGGCATCATGACTGCCACCGCCGATGACACCTTCGTGCCCGGTCTCGACTGCCTCGACCAGTACATTCAGTCGCT
The DNA here is from genome assembly GCA_040772785.1 of Anaerolineaceae bacterium. Classification (GTDB taxonomy): domain Bacteria; phylum Chloroflexota; class Anaerolineae; order Anaerolineales; family Anaerolineaceae; genus UBA6107. Next base: position 124,025 of record JAXGXM010000005.1, read on the forward strand.
GAATATTGGAGATTAACAGATAAATTGATTTTTGTAGGGGAGATTAACAGATAAATTGATTTTTGTAGGGGAGGTTCACGAACCTCCCCTTTTTGTTTGTCATCACGAGCCCCCTGCTACCTTCTGTCATTGCGAGACCTGACGATTTTTCAGGGCGAAGCAATCCCCAAACCTGCCTGTCATCACGAGACCCGGCGGTCGTCCGGGGCGCGGGGATCCCCAACAAAATCCAAATAAGATTGCCGCGCCCGCAAAACCAGCGGTCTCGCAATGACATTTATAAGGTTTCGTGCTCATTCGTGTAATTCGTGGACAATTCTCAATTCACAAATAATGTCGTTCCGTGGTTCTTAAATTCAGTTCTTTTCTGAATAATCTGTGTGATCTGTGGTCCAAAACCTGCATTACAATAGGTCATTATGCAAAAGATCCTCTCCGCGGTCCTCGCCATTCTCCTGCTCACCGCCCTGCTGCCATCCGGGTCTGCCCGCGCGCAGTACAACGGCGCCTACTACACCGTGCAGGAGGGCGATACCCTCTACGACATCGCCTGGTACTTCAACACCACCCTCAACGAGCTGATCGCGCTTAACCCCATGGCGGACCCCGACGCGCTCGCGCCTGGCAAGGTGCTGCTCATCCCCGGCTACGAGGACTTGAGCGGTGAGATCATCCGCGCGGAAATGCCCGCCGGTGAGACCGCCCGCACCCTTGTCCGCGCCAATCAAATGGACGCCGCGCTGTTCGCCCGCCTCAACACCCTCACCTCCCCCGACGCGCTGCTCAGCGGCACCATGGTCTTCTACCTCCAGCCGGAGGAGCTCAACCAGACCCGCCTGCAGCTCGTCAACAGCCTCACCGCGCTCGACCTTGCAGCCCGCGCCGGCGCCAGTCCCTGGCTCAGCGCCCTCTCCAACGACCTCCCCGCACCCTGGCAGCTGCTGCAGAATGACACGCTCTTCCTGCCCGGCGACCCCGCCGGCGAAGCCCGCGCTCCCCTCGCCGCCCTTCTGCCGGTCATCTCCGACCTGCGCTTCTCAACCGGCGGGCTGGCGCAGGGCAAGACCACCGTCATCACCGCCAGCGCCTCCCCGCAAACCGCGCTATCCGGTGAACTGCTGGGCTACCCGCTGCACTTCTTCCCCGACGAAAGCGGCGAGGGCTACACCGCGCTGCAGGGCGTCTACCGCCTTGAGGAGCCTGGCATCAAGTTGTTCACCATCACCGCCGCCGCCCCGGATGGACGCACGTTCACCATCCGCCAGCAGGCGCTGCTGATCGGCAAGAATTACGGCTACGACACCCCGCTGCAGGTGGCGGATAACGTCATCGACCCCGCCATCACCGAGCCGGAATTCGACCTGTTGATGGAGCTCGTCGCGCCCGCCCCGACTGAAAAGCTCTGGAACACCCGCTTCTACCCGCCCAGCACCACCCCCGAATTCATCACCTCGTGGTACGGCAGGCTTCGCTCCTACAACAACAGCGATTACACCTACTTCCACAGCGGCATCGATTACGGCGGAGGGGAATCCTCCCCCATTCTCGCACCCGCGCCCGGCATCGTCGTTTACACCGGCTTCCTCGAAGTGCGCGGCAACACCACCATCATCTCGCACGGTTGGGGCGTGTACACCGGCTACTGGCACCAATCGCAGATCGATGTGGCTGTCGGCGACCAGGTTGACATCGGTCAGACCATCGGCTACATGGGCGCCACCGGGCGCGTCACCGGCCCGCACCTGCATTTTGATCTCATCGTCGGCAGCGTAGAGGTCGACCCCGAAGACTGGCTCAATGGCATGTACGCCTACGTTGGTGAATGAACGGAGAGTGAACCATGAATGTGACCTGTGAATACTGCGGCAGAGAGCAACCGGATATATCAGCGCACTGCATCGCCTGCGGCGCTCCCCTGCCCGTGCCCGAACCCGCGCCTATGCGGGTGACCGTGGTTGAAAGCACCCCCGAACCCGCAAGCCCCCTTCCGACCCCCGAACTGGGCGACACGCTCAAAGAGGGTCTGGCCGCTGCCGGGGCGGTGGTCGGTTCGCTGAGCCTCGGCTCGATCGTGCTGCGCGTCGCAGCCCAGGGTATCGCCATCGCCGTCTCCGCCTTCATCATCGGGCTCACCGCGGGCAGCGAAGCCGCGGGGCAGGCGCGCTACCTGCCCCATCTGCTCACCGCCCTCCTCGGCGGAGCGCTGCTGGGTATGGTGGTAACGCTGGTGAAGAAGCGCTCCATCTGGACGCTGCTTGCCGCACCGGCGGGCACCATCCTGGGCAACATCGCTGCCAGGCTGCTGCCTGAATTCAACCCCATGCTTCCCCTGAACACGCTGCTCACGCTGGCTGGCGGGCTGATCCTCGCCATGGTCGGCGGCAATCGCACCCGCGGCACGCGCATCCCCTGCCTCAAGGTGCTGCAGCCGGTAGCGGCCGCGATCGGCGGGCTGCTCTTCGCGCTTCTCGGCTTCTACGTGCTGTACCGGATGCGCTGAACCCATAATGGAGAACTCAACCATGTCCACTTCACCCTACTTCAAGATCGAGATCTACGCCCCCGAAGAGAGCGTGGACGACCTGCTTGAAGCACTCGCCGCGACGCACGCCGGCGAGATCGGCAAGTACGATCACTGCGCCACCTTCTACCCCGTGCAGGGCACCTGGCGCGCGCTCGAGAGCGCTCAACCCTACCTGGGCAACCCGGGCGAGATGTTCAGCGGCGGCGAGATCAAGATCGAGATCCTCTGCCGCGAGGAGTACCTGCTGGAAGCCATCGGCGCTGTACGCGACGTCCACCCCTACGAGACCCCGGTGATCAACGTCATCCCCCTCGCCAACACGCGCTACAACGGCACCACTTAAGCTCTGGTCATAACCCCGCTCTCATCATTAATTAAAAATCACGGCTTACAATCAGCCGTGAAATTCAACCTGAAATTTATCGTTGAGCAAACAGTCGTTTTGGGGTGATCCCTAATCGTTGAAAGCGAAGAAGACCGCGTCGCTGTAGATGTCGCACCCTGTGATGTTCACCCGGCAGACGCGCACCACGTATACGTATCCCGGCTCGCCGCTCATCATCGCTGAGCGCGCATTGGGATCGCCGGCATAAGTGCTGCTGTCATCCGGGTAGACAGGCTTGCGCTGCTCGTTCGTCCACACCAGTGCGTAGCCGGATGGAAAATTGCCGTAGGCGTCCCAGCTGACGATCGCGCGCCCATCCTGGCTCTGCTCCACCGAGGTGATGGTGATCGCCGCGTCAGGGGTGGCGGTTGGTGTGGGTTCCACCACCAGGGGCACCGGCGTCTCTGTGGGAATCGCCGTCTGCTGCGCCGCGGCGGTGGCAAGGTCGATCGCGGATTGCGTGAGGAGGCGATTCACCTCATCCTGCACCAGCTGCGCCTGGCGCGCCTGCGCGCAGCCGGCAAGGATGAAGGCTGCAACGATGACGCCAAACAGGACTCTACTCTTCATGATTCCTCCAGCCGGAAAATATGCACCTTAAAATTATACAGCGATAACCTGCGGAGGTCGTTTACAAACCTGCAAGCATCATCTTGACCGCGCCGCTTGCCGGGGTTAAAGCATAATGACCGGCAGCGCGGAGAAAGTCAGCCCCCCATCCAGGAACACGCGGCTGGTTGAAGCGGTGCTTTTCTACCAGAAAACGGTGATCAGACGCTGCGCTTGATGAAAAGGAAGTAGGCGAAGATCAGTCCGAACACGATGTACAGCCCGACGGAAAGCCATCCCACCGCGTTCCAGGTGCCGTTCAGCGTGGCGAGCAGGCTGACCACGAAGCCAATCGCATTGCTGATCACCGTGGCGATCACGATCTTCTGCGCTTCCGGCCATGGGAAGTTCTTTGCTAACCACAGGATGACAGCTTCAAAGAGAAAAGCCACCCCGAAAAGCCTGCCCATAAGGGCTCCGACATCATCGAAGCTCATCCCATACACTGACCCCATAAACACCGGGATCGCGATAAACCCGATCGCAAAGATGACCACGATGATCGCTTTTAGCCCCATCCAGAATTTCAGGTTCATAATAAAATCCTTTTCCGTTTTAGACAGGCGGCTTTGAAGCATTACAGCCACTCCCGATCTCCAGCCCCGGCAACAAAAAACCGCTGCAAGAGCAGCGGCATGAATGATCCTGGAGCTTAATGATTTCCGCGTTCAAATTAAGTCACGATGCAACGTCATTATACAACCGTCCAAGCAGTTTTCATCCACCCAATTTCCGCTTCGGAAAAGTCGTCTATTGCTGTGGGATGAATTCAAGCTGGCTGCCGTCCGGCTGCGACATGTACAACCCGCCATCGATAAAGGAAAAGCTGCGCACCTGCGAGAGGAATTTGAGATAGGCGGCTTCCTGGTCCATCACGCCTTCTGCCTCGCAGTACATCATGGTCGAAAACAATTCGCCCGGCTTGAAGGAGTCTCCCTCCACTTCGTAAGCCCCGCCGTAGCTGTTGCACCCGGAATTCCCCCCAAGCTGTCCCTCATCGAACGTAATGGTGATCGTGGTTCCGGGAACGGGCAGCTGGTCGCCCATGGATACCAGCTCCCAGGTCGTTCCCTCCAGTTGGGGCTCTGGTGTTGGCGTTGCACAGGCAGATAACATAAGGACGAGCAAGGTTATCGCAAGAATCGGTTTGATCAGGTTGGTTTTCATCACTGCCTCCCATGAATATTATACGCAAACCGCGCCCGGTCACACTATCCATCAATAAATCCATTTTCCCTCTTGACTCTCCCCCTGGGGGATATAGTATATTATTCACGATGGCCATCACAAGGAGAACAGATAGATGTTAAAGATCGGAGACTTCGCGCGCATAGCCCGGGTAACGGTTAAGACGCTGCGCCATTACGCCTGCGAGGGGCTGCTCGAACCGGTGTACATCGACCGCTACAGTGGTTACCGGTACTACACTATCGATCAGCTGCCCACGCTCAACCGCATTCTCGCGCTCAAGGACCTCGGTTTCAGCCTGGCGCAGATCCGTCAGCTGCTGCGTGAAACGCTCACCGCCGAAGAATTGCGCGGTATGCTGCGGATGAAACAGATTGAACTGCGGCAGACCGTGGAGTGCGAAAGTGAGCGGCTTCAGCGCGTAGAGGAACGGCTGCAAATGATCGACCGTGAGGGATCCGTATCGGTAAGTGAAATTCTTTTCTGCCGCGGCGGTGATGCGGCAGGCAAACACACACAAAAGGAGACAGGAATGGAACCCGTACGATTTGAAACACTTCCCGCATTCAAGGTAATGGGGATGAAATACCGCGGCGACAATGCCAACCAGGAGATTGCGCAGATGTGGGGCGTGTTAAACCCGCGCGCGCACGAGATACCGATGACCGGCGAATGCGCTTACGGCGTGTGCCTGATGCTGCCCGGCGAGTCCACCGGAGTCTTCGAGTACATCGCCGGCTTCAAGGTCGAGGAGTACGATCATGTGCCGGAGGGCATGATGGTCATCGACGTTCCAGAGAACCGTTACGCGGTGTTCGCACACCGGGGATCGCTGGAAACATTAAAGGACACCTACGCTGCCATCTGTGATGACTGGTTCCCGCGCGCCGGGTATAAGCCCGCCGGTGGTTACGATATGGAGGTGTACACAGATGAATTCAGGAGCTTCTCGCCGGATTCAGTCTTTTATATCTACGAACCGGTGAAGTAACCTATCTCGTGGGATCTGAATTCAGATCCCACGATTTTTTACGTCGAATGAATACCGCCATCCGCGGCGCGCGCCGAGCGCTCTCGGTGGATCTCTTCCAACGGCGACTCCTCCACCGGTTCTGTTATCACCGGCAGGTGCACCAGCTGGGCAATGGCATCCCCGCGGCGAATGCGCAGCGGTTTCCATGCATAATTGACCACCTTGATCATGATCTCCCCCTGGTACCCGGCATCGATCACGCCTGCGCCGAGCAGATGATTGTTGCGGCCCTTCGGCCAAACCTGCAGCAGTGTACCTTCAGGGATACTGAAGGTCACGCCGGTGTGGACCACGCGATAGGAAAATGGCGCGATGCGCACGTCCTCGTTCGCGTACACGTCCACCCCCGCGTCGGTTGGGTGCTTTCTTGAGGGAGCGGCTGCATCAGGGTCGAGCCGGGCAAATTTCAGCGTCATCGGTTTTCTCCTTATACTCTCGGCGTGGTCAGCCAATTTTACCCGGCTTTCAGCGTGATAATGGCGGGTAATTAATACTATTCTTATATGGAATATGATAAAATATATCTAATAAGTCTAATAAATCGACTGTTTCTGAACAAAACTGCGCCACCATGGTAACAGCGAACAGATAATTTGGAGGTACAAAATGAAAGTAAAAGATAAAGTGATCGTTGTGACCGGGGGCGGTAGTGGAATTGGACGCGAGCTGGTTTTCGAGTTGCTGAAGAAAGGCGCGCACGTCGCCGCGGTGGATATCAGTGAGAAAAATCTTGTGGAAACAATGGAGCTCGCCGGTACACAGCGCGAAAAAATGAGCACCCATGTAGTCAACATCGCCGACCTCAAGGCCGTTGAAGCGCTGCCGGCTGAAGTCATCGCCGCGCACGGCGCCGTCGACGGGTTGATCAACAACGCCGGCATCATTCAGCCCTTCGTCCGCTTCAAGGACCTGGAAATGGCAGACATCGAGAAGGTGATGAACGTCAACTTCTACGGAACGCTGTACATGACCGGGGCTTTCCTGCCCCACCTGATGGAAAGGCCTGAAGCCTACATCGCCAACATTGCCAGCATGGGCGGTTTCCTGCCCGTACCTGGGCAGACCATCTACGGGGCCTCAAAAGCAGCCGTAAAACTTTATACTGAAGGGCTGCATTCTGAACTGCGCGGAACCAACGTGGGCGTCAGCATCGTGTTCCCCGGCGCCACCGCCACCAACATCGCTGTAAACTCCGGCGTGATGAGCGAGGAACAGCAGGAGAACGCCGATGCCTCAGCGTATAAAACGACGCCGGCTGATGTTGCCGCACAGGAGATTGTCGAAGGCATTGAAGCCGGCAAGTACCGCGTGCTCATCGGCAGCGATACAAAAACAATGGATTTTCTATACCGACTGATGCCGGAACGCGCTGCGGGCATCATCTACAATCAGATGAAAGACCTGTTACCGAAGTAGTTTCTTCGTCCAGGTTGATGCTGCTGACAATATAAATTTTTCTGTCAGTCAGCCAAACAACAAGGCAGGCACTCGGTCATCCGGGTGCCTGCCAATTATTTACGAAGTCAATCAAACCAGGGTTGCGATACCAGCGCTCGTCAACAGAACGAGGACAGCCAGCACTGCGTTCACCAATAGAAGCCCCATGTTCAGCTTCTCCTGCCCGGGTGTCAGGGGGTCTTTTTTCCTCCCAAGCACCAGGCTGCGGTAGAGCGCGATCACGATCATCAGTATTACCAGGATATGCTTGATGGAAAGAATCGCGGAGTACGGGTCAGAAAACATGAAAAAACGGGTTGAACCGGTGCTGCGGTGGGTCATCATAACACCGGTGGCGATCAACCCAACCATGCTCGCGGCAACCCAGTGCCCTTGAATCTTCTGATACTGCTGCATCACTTTTTTAACCTGCGGACCGGCACCCAGCGCTTTCTTCAACGCCGGTAAGTAACTGATCACGGTCACGATCAATCCACCCATCCATACCACGGTAAAAAAATTGTGCAAAAAAGTTACCAATGTGGCGATCAATAGTTCTGGTTTCATCTCAATCCTCCTGAAATTTTCACGTCATATTTGATTTAACTACAGAATCCTGACCGTGTCTACTACTTACGCCGGCGGATGTTGTAAGGATGCATGAACATGTAAACACCTGTCACTGCCACAAACGGTAGGACCTCGATCCAGCGGTGAAATTGTCATATCCATTTTGCACGCCTTATTGCCATGTGGTTCTCGTTAAAGCTAATCTTAAGCGTTTTACTCACAAACTTCTATTGCGTGTTTTCACTTTCTCCAGTAGAATACGCCGGATGAACGACCGTTCGACACCCTCCGCAAAAAGCACCCCTTCGCGCACCCGCGCGGAGATCATTGGCGTATCCCACCGGCTATTCCTGCTGCAGGGGTACCACGGCACCACCATGCGCCAGATCGCCAAGAACGCCGGTGTGGCGCTTGGCTCGCTTTACAATCACTTCACCGACAAGGACGATCTCTTCAGCGCGGTATTTGAGGCTTACAACCCCTACCCCACCCTGCTGCTGGCGCTGGAAAACTCGCGCGCTGACACCCCCGCTGAATTGATCCGCACGGCAGCGCGTCGCATGGTCAACGTGCTCTCCGCCCGCCCCGACCTGGTGAAACTGGTTTTCATCGACGCCGTCGAGTTCCAGGGTGAACACCTGCGCAAAGCCTACCCGTCCGTCGCGCCGGGGATGCAGGCTTTCATCCAGCGCGTACGCCGTGATACCGGCACCGTGCAGCCCTTCTCCGACGACGCACTACTGCGCGCTTTCTTCGGACTGTTCTATACTTTCAACATGAACGACATGCTGCTGGGCGCGCCGGTCGATTCTGAAAGCCAGGCTTCCGTGCTGCAGGAACTGATCGAGATCTACCTCAACGGCATCCTCTCCTGATCCACACTCCACCGCAAACAACAGTAAGTAATATTTTCTTTATTAACCTTGACAGTATTACGTAATAGTGTTATTATTCTCGCACCAAGGAGGATATATGTTACGAAAAGAATATTGGATCTCTGAACTTGCTGAGCTATCGGGTGTCTCGCCCCGCACAATTCGCTATTACATAAAGGAGGGAATACTGCCCCAACCAGAAATCCGCGGTAAATACGCGGTCTTTACCGATGAGTACATGCATCGCCTGCGTCTCATCAAACTACTTAAGGATGCCTACCTGCCGCTGAACCGGATCAGGGAAATGTTGGACTCGCTGACCTACAACGAGCTTATTGAGCTGCTCAACGAGTTCGAGAAGGATCCCGTCACCGTCCTCGCCGGTATGCAATCACTGCCCAGCGTCGAACAATCAACTCAATTTTCAATGTCAGAACCCGGAAACAGAAGTCTTCGCGAGCCCAACATCAACGCGCTGGAATATATCCAGCAGCTGCGCAGCGAGCAACCGCTGCGTGAGAAATTGGACCGCAACCCCGGGTTGGATTCCCGGCATCGCTCGCGCAAATACGCTTTGCCTTCCTCATCCCCCGGCGATGAATGGCGGCGCATCAAGCTGGCACCTGGGTTGGAGCTCCATGTGCGTCAACCTATGAACGCGAGCAGGGAAAAATTGATCGATGAGCTGATTGAGATGGTCCGCAAGTACAAATATTCTCACAGGGAGGGTTTAAAAAATGGAAAAACCGAAACTAATGTTAAAAACTGATGCCAGCCTGGTCTCGAACGACGTTCCCACCAGCCGCGCAATCGAAATCGAATTCACCGCACCAGAAGCACGCAAGGGCGGCGAGTCCACACCGCTCAACCTTGCGCTCGTCATTGATCGCAGCGGATCGATGTCCGGCGGGAAACTCGAGCAGGCAAAGCTCGCCGTGGGTCAGATCCTCGACATGATGCGCCCGGTTGACAGTGTGTCAATCGTCGAGTTCGACAACGTCGTCAATGTCACCACCGAGACCGACTCGGTAACCCCGGGAACGCGGTCTGAAATGAAGAACGCGGTAAACCGGTTGCGCCCGCGCGGCTCCACAGACCTTGGCGGGGGCTGGCTGACCGGCTGCGAGCGGGTAGCGCGCCGCCTGGCAGATGGCAGGGTGAATCGCGCCCTCCTCCTCACCGACGGCGAAGCCAATGTGGGGATCACCTCCATCCCGGAATTGAGCCGGCACGCTTCCGCGCTGTTTGAGCGCGGGGTGTCCACCTCCACTTTTGGCATCGGGCGCGATTTCAACGAACACCTGCTTGAAGCCATGGCTAACCACGGCGGTGGAAACTATTATTACATTGACAGCGACCGGCGTATACCTGAACTGCTGATGGAAGAGTTCAAGGACCTCGCCGCGGTCACATTGAAGAACGTGGTGCTCGAGTTCAACTTCCCTGCCGGTGTTTCCGCCGAGCTGCTCGGTGACTGGCGGATGGAGACGATCAGGAACCGTCTAATCGTCAACCTTTCTGATCTACCCGCCAACCGCCAGGTAAATCTTTTCATCAAGCTGCTCACCCCGCCAGGCAGAGGACAACTGGTGATGAACGTTGTCATCCACGGCACGGACGAATCGGACAAGCCCTTCCAGGTGGAAGGCGATGTTACGCTGCAGTACGCCTCAGCGGAAAAGGTTGCCGAAGCTGAAGCCTCGCGCGATCCCGACCTGGTCTCCCGCTACTCCAGTGTCGTGGTCGGTCATTATGCCAACCAGGCTTACAAGCTGGAACGCGAAGGCCGGTACGAAGAGGCTGGGGATTTGATGGATCGCTTGATGCTGGAGCACGGCGCGAATATTCCCCGCTCCACCCGCGCCCGCTACCAACGCATCAGTGTTGAGGTGCGCGAAGGGTTGGATGAATCGCAGCGCAAGAATTACAACATGGATTCCTACCTGCTCAAGAAACACCGCCATAATGAGCAGCGCGTTCGTAAAGATGATGAATAATCGCTATTGAACTGGCTCGCGGTTGCCGCGATGAATTTACAGCGGTCAAATTGAGGGAAAGCCGGAACGCAGCGGGATGGTCAATGACCATCCCGCTATGTTATTAAAGTGACCTTAGAATCCTGTTCCTGCCGTTGAACGATCGTTCATTGCCCCTTCTTTACTAATCTATACGCAATATTGACAGCTGGTGTAAGATTTAATTATGACTCAACGTATTCCGATCGAGGTTGTCTCTTACGATCCACACTGGCCTGCCCTCTTCGCGGAAGCCGGTCGTGAGATCCGCGCCGCGATCGGCGAGCACATAACCAATATCGAGCATATCGGTTCAACCGCTGTCCCTGGTCTTGCCGCCAAGCCGGTGATCGACATTCTCGTCGGTGTGCGCAACCTGCAGGACGCCTCAAAGTTCCTCCCGCCCCTCGCCCCGCTTGGTTACGCCTACATCCCCCAACATGAAGATATCTTCCCTGAGCGCCGCTACCTTCACCGCATCGTTGATGGGAAACACACCCATCATCTGCACATCGTCGAACCCGGCAGCGAGTTCTACCGGGTGCAGATCCTGTTCCGCGATTACCTGCGCAGCCACCCCCGGGCGGCATCCGAATACGCCGCGCTGAAATACAATTTAGCTGTAGAGTATCGCGATGATCGCGAAGCCTACACGGACGGCAAGTCCACTTTCATACAGAACATCCTGCGCCAGGCGATGGACAACCCAAACCGTACCTGAAAGGAAACGGAAAAACAAACCATGAATCCTCTTGAAGCTTTTTCCAACCAGCAGTACATGAACATCAAGACCTACCGCAAATCCGGCGAAGGAGTTCGCACACCAGTTTGGTTCGTCGAGTTAAACGGAGAGCTATGCTTTACAACGGAAGCTACCTCCGCCAAGGTAAAGCGTATCAGGCGCAACGCTTCTGTGAAAGTTGCTCCCTGCAAGGTCAACGGTGATCTGCTCGGAGACTGGTACGCGGGTAACGCCCGGTTCACGTCCGCCGAGGAGAGACCAGCAATCGAAAAGGTCTATTCCCGGAAGTATGGATTTCAGAAATTTCTTTTCGAACTATTCGGCCGTCTGCGCGAAAAGGAACGTGTATTCATGGCAGTTAAACTGGAAAACACCTAAATGAGATTTTATGAACTTTTCTGGCAAACCCAGCATGCAAAATTTTCCCTTTCGCCAGCATGCAAATTCTGCCCCTTAGCCTGAATGCAAATATTGCCTTTTCGCCAGTATGCATTTTTTGCCTTCTGGCCAGATCAACAAAATTGCACGCCGGCCTGGATGAGGAAATTGCCTTAAGGGCGCCGGAGTGCAAAACATGTCATTCTACAGAGTGCAGGAAGTGCACCTCTTCTGGGTGCAAAAAGTGCACGTGATTCAATTAACTACTTAATTAACTACTTTAACGACTTAAAGTATCACCCCTGTTTTTTCCGGTTAAGACCAGTGAGCAATTCTTCTGGAAAGATCAGGTTCCAATCATATCGCGGACTACGAGAAGGCTGCTTGTACACTCCCAGGTCGATTGAACCATTCCCATAATCTTTCAGAAAACGAGCCATTGCCAGAGTGGCCAACTGACTTGCGGGCAGGCGCAGCTCCTCCGCCAGCTGACGGATCCCCTCCCTGATCGCAGGCGGAAGATCGTAAGTGGCACGCTGGTCCTTACGCGACTGAATTTTGGCGCGTTCGCGCGACAGCTTCTCGCGTTCGCGGCGCGGCAGCTGCGCTTCGACTTGTTTCTGCTTCATCCCATGCAACAGGTCCGCAACAGCGGGGTCAAGCGATGAACGCCGTTCTTTTTTTACATCAGCCATCGATCACCTCCAACATCCTGCCCAGCACCTGGCGATACCCGCCGAGATGCTGGCGTCCATCAGCAAAACCTTCCACCGAGGAAGACTCGGGCGAATACTCCCACAGGGTCTGACCATAAGCTGCTGTCTCGCGCACGCGAGTATCCTGTGGCACAGGCGGCCACACATTTTTACCGAAAACTCGCGTGATATCCTCGAACTGGATCAGCGTTTCACGCGTGGTCCGATCGAAGAAAGTCGGCAGGATACTGTAACCGCGGTATACATGACCGTTTTGGCTGATCTCCGCCATGGTGGTCAGGATCTCTTTCACCCCGTCGACAGCCAGAGCGTCAAGCCGTGTAGGAATCACAACCCAATCCGCCGCGATCAGACCGTTGATGTGCAGCACATCCAGTGATGGCGCCATATCCAGCATCACCACATCGTAACCGGACCCTGCCAGAATGTCGCTGAGGATATTCTCGCGAAAATCTGACAGTGTGATCTGGCGTTTGACCTTCTCGGTTTGCTTGTCGCCTGCAACCAGGTCAAGGTTGGGGCGCAATTGTTGCACCACTTCAGACAGGGGTTCATCCAGGCAGACCAGGCGGTAAAGACCCGGTGATTTTTCCAGTCCAAAGGAAAGCGCCAGGTGCCCCTGCGGGTCCAGGTCAACTAACAGCGTGCGACGGTTCAGGCGCGCCAGCCCGTCTGCCAGCGTGACCGCCGAAGTGGTCTTGCCTACACCGCCTTTTTGGTTTGCGAAAGCGAAAACGATCATCGAATGACTCCAGTGACAGTAATGAAATTGTGAAACGCGAAAAAACCCAATAAACTCGCGACAAGGGTCGCCCCTGGGTATTATACAGGGTCACCCCTTGGAAATCAAGGGTCGCCCCTGGTAATTAGGAAGAATATAATACAGGGTCACCCCTTGAGCCAATGAAAGGCAGCCTGAGGTCTTTAGCGGTGGTTATGTGTGAATTTATATGCTTTATGAGTTTCAGCGTCCTAAAACGAAAAAAATGTAATCAGCGTTACTCTTTGATATCATTGGTTTAGGCGCAATAATCCAACCTTCAAGAATTTTAGTATCTGGTAAGTATCGCAAAGAAAGTCAAGCAATTCTTACATGCAAGTGATAAGCTTTCACCTGTAAAAGGAACAACATGGAGATCCAGGAAAACGTTGAAGCGGTTAAAAGGATGCAGGATTGCATCGATGTGCATTTGAAGGAGAGGATCACACTTCATATGCTGGCTGACGCAGCAGGATATTCGCCATGGCATGCTGCGAAGATCTTCAAGGAGTTCACAGGTAAAACCCCTTTCGATTACATCCGGGTGTTACGGTTGTCTCGAGCAGCCGTTCGACTGAGGGAGGAGGAGGTTAGGGTCATAGATGTTGCCTTTGATTTCCTATTCGATTCTCACGAGGGGTTCACCAGGGCGTTTTCGAAGCACTTTGGCATCACACCAAAGAATTTCACCCAGTACAAACCGCCTGTCAAGTTGTTCATTCCTGAAGATGTCCGTGAAAAATATCTTGATCTGGAGAGAGGTAAAAACATGAGTTTAGAAAACATTAAACCAAACACAATTTTCGTTCAGGTCGTCAACCGGCCAGCGCGGAAACTTATCCTGAAGCGTGGAATTAAAGCGGCTGATTACTTTGCCTACTGTGATGAGGTTGGTTGCGAGGTCTGGGATTTACTGACTCGAATCAAACAGGCGATCTATGAACCGATCGGTATGTGGTTGCCGGAAAACCTGAGACCGGAGGGAACTTCTGTTTACGCCCAGGGGGTTGAGGTTCCATTGAGCTATACCGAGCCGTTACCGGAGGGATTCGAAATGATTACCTTGCCTGCCTGCATGATGATGATTTTCCAGGGTCAGCCGTATGATGACAACAATTTCCAGCAAGCCATTGGCGATTTGTGGGATTCGATCAGGAATTACAAACCGGAAATCTACGGTTTTCGCTGGGCGGATGAGGATGGACCTCGATTCCAGTTAGCCCCACAGGGTTATCGCGGTTATATCGAGGGGAGACCTGTGAGGCCACTCAATTAACATCAAGGATCAGAGATAAATAATTAAAGTGTAACCACGGTTACGAATTATAAAATGCCGACGTCATAGTCGGCATTTTTAAAACACAAAGTGTTACCGTGGTTACACTTTTTCGGTCAAGGGTTGCGATCGAGGCGGGCGCGGATCAAACGGGCAAGTTCTTCGAGCAGTGATAATGCTTCCTTGCCGTTTCCTTTAACAACGAGCGTATTGGCGATCTCGTCAAGCGCCTCATCCTGACCAATGCGGTCCAGTTCGCTCACGGTTTGAACAAAACGCCGCATGGAGCGGGCTGCCTGGCGGCCCGGTTCGGGAAGTATGGGTGTAACGGGACGGCGCTGCGCCCCACTGCCCGCAGGAGGCGAGGCGATCTCTGCCACTTCGTCCGAGGTGAGCTGGTTCTGTATGCTCAGCCGGATCATACGCTCCCACTGATCGCGCGGGGCAGAGAGAATTTCGCGCAGCACACGCTCGGAAAGGCGGTAGCGGTCAGCCAGGTCGAGCTGGCTTGTCGGCAGTTGTAGAATATTGAGCAGCTGCACCATGCGGGGGCGGGTGAGCTGCATGATCGGGGTGATCTTTTCCCAAAGACCGGTGGGCATGCGCTGCGTGCGGGCGATGCGGAAGAAATCGTAGTCATCAGAAAGGTCTGATTCGGGTTTTATGTCCATCTCCGCCAGGATCAGCGCGGCGACTTCACACGCCTGTTCCACCGCGGATGGCGGTTCAGCATGACGGTTCTCCAACACCTGGCGCTGGCGCGTGGGGCTTTCCACCACCTCGACCCGCAATAAGGGTTCATCCCCGGCGCCGGAAGAGGCATACTGCAGGCACGCTGCCCAAAAACGGCGTTCACCGGTCTCAATTATGAAAACATATTCGCCGTTGGGGGCGAGCTCCCACTTGCCGGTGATGGATTTGATCTGACCGTGCTCGTCAAACGAGGAACCCATTGCAAGCAATCGCTGGATCTCCTGTTCCATCCCGCTATCGGTGCGGGCGAGAGAGAGCCACTCAAGCGCAGCCTGATAGCAGTTGATACGCCCGGAGTAGAAGTCAGCGCGAATCTCAGCCGGCAGCAGCCGGCGCGGTTGGAAGCGGTCGGGGAGCATCTGGCTGGGCTTAAGGCGTTCGATGCGTTCGACGGGTGAGCTGCCCGTATCTTGCGGCTGATCCGCTGTGGAAGGCTGTATCTTGGGTTTATCCTCGCCATTGGCGTTCAGGTCATCAAAAGCGGAGTATCTCTTCTTTTTTGGAGGCATGCGTTTTATCCTTCCCGGGCGGGTTTGCGATTTCCGGTTTGCTTGAGAACGATATCGATCAATTCAGCGTATTCGCGCGTGGCGCGGGAGCTCGAAACGATATTCTGGCTGCTCGGGCTGCGCGGCGGGCGGTAGGTGAACACGTCCATATGACTGGAGTGCGCGTAAGCCAGATCGGAGGCTTTGTGAATAGGCGGCAGCATCAATTTTTTGTACCGCCTGCGCATCTCCTCCAGGATCTCGCGCGCTTCACTACGCTGTTCTTCGCACAGTGTGGGCAGGTAGCCGAGGATGTTGAGTTGCGGTTTGAAGTGCGTTTGCACCTGTTCGATGGTGCGCTGCAGTTCGATCAGACCCGAAACACCCAGGTAGGAGGTTTCGACCGGGATGATGACGTGATCGGCGGCAACCAGCGCGTTGATAAGCAGGTCGCCGGTGTTGGGCGGGGTATCGACGATGATGTAGGCGTACTCGTTCAGTACGGGCGCGAGCGCACGCTGCAGGCGGGTTTCATTCGCCATCAGGGCGGGCAGTTCGCGTGCGGCGCGGATCATCGCGGCGCGTTCTGAGGGCACATAGTAAAGATTGGGGTGGTAGTCGCTGCGCTGAATGAGACGCTGAATGGAAGGGGGGGGTGATTCGATGAGCAGGGCGGCCAGCGAGACCGGCGGCGTTTGGGCGTGATTTTCGTAACCCACTGCCAGCAGGGCGTGCACCTGGGGGTCCATGTCCACTAGCAGCACACGGTTAGCGCCGTCCGCGCGGTCAGCGATGCGCAGGGCAAGCCCCGCAGCAAGGTTGACAGCCGTGGTGGTTTTGCCAACCCCTCCTTTTTCATTCGCGATCGTGATCGTAATTGCCATACGCGCCTGCCTGATGGAAGAGAATCTGCCGGGGTTCTCACCCCACATACCGATTATACACAATCTCGCGCATTAAGGTTATGTTAGCATAATTGGTGATAAAATACAACAAATTGCAGTAATTCAGGGTTTGAAAAGCAATAAATACGCTAAATCTATTGATTTTGACAGGAATTCGTGCGATAATTAGTGCGTGATGGAGGGTTCCATGAGTGATGTGATGAATGATGATGAGTGGCGACAGGTACGTCTTGACCGGTTGGGACTGAAAGAAGACCCGTTCAAGCTTTCGGCTGATCCGCGCTACCTGTACCTCGGACCGGAACACCTCGCGGTCTATCGCCAGGCGCAGGGTGTCATTTCGCGCCGGCGTGGGCTGGCGCTGATCACGGGGGATATGGGGATGGGCAAGAGCTCCCTCGCCCGGCGATTATACGATGTTTACGCCTCGGAGGAAATGCTCGATATTTGTTACATTCACACCGCCGCCTTCAAATCCGCGATGGACGCTGCGCGCCAGATCTCAGAGACACTGGGGGTGCCGCGACTACGCTCGTTCCAGTTGCAGATGGAAGGGCTTGAGCGCTTCATGGCAAATGCCTACACGGCCAACCGCAACGTGGTTGTGCTGCTGGATGACGCCCAGTTAATGGAACCCGAAGCGCTGGAAGTGCTGCATCGCCTGTACAACTTCGATTACGATGCCAAGGTCGCGCAGGTGCTGGCGTTCGGACAGTCGGAAATGCAGGGGTTGTTCGAATTGAACAAAGCGGTCAACGCGCGTGTATTCGTGCGCCTGGCGCTGCCCCCGCTCACGCTCTCCAGCGCGCTGCAGATGGTGCTCTTCCGCCTTGGAGTGGCTGGCAGGCAGGCGCCGCTGATCAACGACGATGCCTTCGAAGTGCTTTATGAAAAATCACAGGGTGTGCCGCGCGAGATCATCCGCCTGTGCGCCCTCTCAATGGATGCGCTGCTGGAAAGCGACGAATCCATGATCAATGTGGAAATCGCACGAAAGGTGAATTGATTATGGCCTCTACACAGAACCCGATCCGGAACGCCTGGGTGCAGTTGTATGAAGCCCGGCGTGTTCCCAATGAACAGGAGATCCGCTCGCCGGGAAGACCGCCCAGCGTTGTGCCGCGCCGCAAGGTGGGGCTGACACTTTCACAGGGCGAGATCACCGAGCTGGAAAACTGGCGTGAGCGTTTCTCCGATCTACTGCACCGCTCGGTATCAGCGGGCGAGACACTGGGGATTCTTACCCGCATCTGCTCCAACCGGTACAACCGCCTCGAAAACCCTGATGAGATCGGTTCGCTGGCGGAACTGGTGGAATCGTTGATCGGAAGAAATGAATAATTTCTTCCGTAAAATATCGTAATTAACGGTAGAAAAAAATATTGACGTGGTGGTAGAAATAATTAAGTGAAGTGAAATTAGAGATTGATTAATTAGAAATAATGTTCTATAATAAAACCCGGCAGGCTGGCGGGTGAACAAGCGGAAGAGACGAATGGATCATGGCGTGAAAGGGCAATCACTCGGAGTGGAACAACCGGATTTCCAGGAAGCCTGGGAAATGGTGCTGGGCGACCTGCGGACCGAAATGTCGCGCGCCCTGTTCGAAACCTGGGTGCAGCCGCTCAAACCGGTGGGTTACAGTGAACGGACGTTCACGGTGGGCGCATACAACGCCTATGGGCGCGCCTGGGTGGAAGAGCGCCTGGGAGCCCGCATCGCGCGGCTGCTGGAGGGGTTATACGGCGAACCGGTGAATTTCAACGTGGTGGTGTCCAACGGTTTTTACCGCGCGGGGGAAGGGGAGAAGCAGATCAAGAAGCAGCTGCCGCAGGATATTATGGAAGATGACCCCGGGACGGCTGAAACAACCGGTAACACGACACAGCCGGCGGAGGAAACCCTGGCGGGGACGGGGCGGACGCGCAAGGTGATGCTGCAGCGCGCCTATGGCAGCGAGCGCGCCAAGCTCATTCAACCCGAGCGCGGTATGTTCGTGACGGGTTACTTCTTTAACAACTGGCTGCCGCTGCTTGGGCACTCAGCGTTCACCATCATCATGGCGGCGCGCTCGATGTGCTATTGGAACCCGATGACCGGGGAGTTGCGTGATGTGGTTGAAACCGAAATGGGTGAGCTGGCTGAGCGCGCGGCGGTTTCAGTGCGCACGGTGAAGGACGTGCTCAACACCGAGCTGGTACAGCGCTACTTCCTGCGTTACCGTGTGCGCCGTGTAATGACCGCCAACGGTGTGCGCACCGCCGGCATCTCGATGCAGGTGCGCATGGACGATCCACTGACGCCGCTCGATCAGGTGAAGACCGGGTTAATGGAAGAGGAAGAGTGGTACCTGCCGGAGTTCTCTGGGGAGAAGGAATGATCTCCAATTGATGTACGCATGATAGAAGAATTCCGGATACCAATTTTTGAATCGAGTCAAGCGGTATTGAACAAACCGGGTTTTTCTTTATAAAACCAGTTGGTCCAATTTCCAGAACAAGATCGTTTTCCGTTGTTCAAAAAGCAGATGTTTATGCTATAGTATTTTTGATTGTCAACTCCTGACTGTAATAACGAACATTGCTGCTTCCACCCCCTGACTGTAATAACGAACATTGCTGCTTCCACCCCCCTCCATAGATTTGACAGCCGGGGGAATTGGGTTCATGGACGCCTGGAAGGGTAGTGATGAAAAACAATTCCACTCCTTTGGCATCATTTAGTGAAAAGCTTCTCCTTTTTATTTTGTTCGCTGCTGGGGGAACCCTGCTCATTGTGGTGTTCTCTCCCTGGGATCCGCTTCTAAGAGGCAAGGCTGATTACATGGGACGCCTTGGTTCCATTGGATTCTTTGTATTAATTTACCTGCTGACACGCCGGATCGAAAGGTTGAAAAAATTTCAACACATAGTCCTTGGTTTGCTAGTGCTGGCGATCGCGGTAACGCTGGATTGGGTGTTCGGTATTCACCTGATCAAGCAGGTTGGTGTGCGGGCGGATTCACCACATGAGATTGCGTTGGTTAAACTGAACGAATTGGTTGTTGTGGCAGCCGTCATTATCGCTTTTACCCTGGCTTCAAGTAAAAAGCTGGGTGAGATATACCTGCAGAAAGGTAGACTAAAACTCGGGCTCATTATTGGTATGGCATGTTTCGTGGCTTTTGTTATCGGGGGAATCTCCATGTCGAGCGCCTGGTTCCAGGGCAGGGAGCTCACGCTGGCGAAGGTAATTCCATGGACTCCCTGGGTGTTGCTCTTCGTCTTTGCCAACAGCATACTCGAGGAGTTGATGTTCCGTGGTCTCTTCTTGCGCAAGCTTGAACCGTTCCTGGGAAAATTCCTTTCGAACCTGACGATCGCGCTGGTGTTCACGCTCATCCATTTTGGCGTCAGTTACACTGCCGACCAGTTTTCTTTTCTACTAATCCTGTTTCCGCTGGCATTGCTATTGGGTTGGTTGGCTCAAAAGACTGATGCTTTGTGGGCGTCAATCCTGTTGCACGCGGGAATGGATATTCCTGTGATTCTGGGTATATTTTCGAATTTATAGTCATTAAGTAGAGAGGCCGGACCAGAATTGCGTGTAGATAAATTGCAAATTTTTGCACAGGTAGAAGAAACCAACCAGAATCAACAACGACCCGCCGACGCGGGTGACGAGATCCTTCCATTTTCCGATTACGCGCAGGTTCTTAAGCACGCTGGCGAAGGTGACCGATACCGCATATTCCGTTGATATGTTGTTGCGTATAGATGTACTACCGACACTAATAAATTAAAGAAAAGAAATTAGTTTGGAAGATTAATAAGATTTCCGTCATAGATGTAAGATTAAATTAAAAATTGTTGATTAATGGTAAATTACTATTAAGTCTGATTTTGATCAGGTTTGGAGGGAGGATTATGAAAGCTGTCCGGTTCATTAGTTATGCATCATTCCTAATCATCTTTTCACTTATTGCAACTGGTTGTGGGTTTATCCCTTATTTAAACCCTCAACCAACTTCGGTGCCAACGGCAGCCGTTACACCAACGAAAATACCTACATGCACCGCAACAGTTACACCAACACCAAGCTATATGGAAATATCAGATGTGCTTAACAATTGCCAATCCCTTTCAGATGATAAAAGAGAAGTCGTGATTGAGGGAAAATTGTTCATGCCTGTTTATTCTATCGTTGGGTATCAAGATTGGAAGGCAATGAACCTGGCAAAATTTCTCCCCAATGATTCGGATTTACTCAAGGTCTTGATTCAAGTTGGAGAGGGTCCGAACACGATGGATGCTTTACCCGAGTTTTTTACTGAAAGAGATCTTATTGTTCGCGCTGATCAAGAACAAACCATCCGGCACGGTCACTCAGTTCGTATTATTGGGAATGTCGAATACAGGGGTGATAGCCCCGAGTTGAAATGTGCTGTCAGGGTTAAACAAATTTCTACATTAATGCCAACTAAAGTAGTAATTCCTTTGGATGTTCAGATTGAAACACTGGATACAATAGGCGGAGTGGACAATTGCTCACAACTCGCATTTGAAAAACAAATGGTTCGGTTGAAAGGATCGATAGTAGTAAGTTCTGGAGTAACATGTCAAATGGGTTATTGCAGGATGAGTTTTTCCGATGGTACGGGTAGTATGTTTTTGACAATCGTTGATACCCTGGGCAAGAATTCGGCGAATTTCAACAGCGATCGACCATCAGGCGAAAGACTGAAATTATTCGATGCGTCAGGAAACGCGGTTGAACTTGATGATCTGATCCTTACAGGAGTTGTCTATTCAGAACAATCGGGGTGCAATTTAATGGTATACACGATCGAACAAGGACCACAACCGTAAGAAAAAATTAAAGTGTGGAGAGTTAAGACCGTTTTACGATCACGCCACCCATAGGAAATAGAAACCCACCAGGATCAACAGTGCTCCACCGGCGCGGGTGATGAGGTCGTTCCATTTGCCGAACGCACGCAGGTTTTTCAGTACTCCGGCGAAAGTACCCGCCAGCACCACCGGCACCGCGGTGCCCATCGCGTACAGGAAGAGCAGGGCAGCTCCGTATGCCACACCGGATTGCTGTGCCATCACATAGGTGAGGATGACCGCCAACACCGGGGTGGCGCACTGCGAGACTACCAGCCCTGAAACCAACCCCAGTAGGAAGGCTCCCGGCAGCCCGCGCGCTTTCACTTTTTGGCGTAGTTCCTCCATCCACGCCGGGACGCTGAATTGCAGCACCCCGACCATCTGAAGACCGATGATGAAGCAGACCGCAGCGACAATGTAATACCATACCCGCGTACCGCCGCCGAGCAGACCGCCCACCAGCGCGGCGATGACGCCCAGCAGCATGAAGGTAGCCGCCATCCCTAGCGAAAAGACTAACGAGATCCAGAAGGCGCGCCGGCGCGGTAGGTCCTTTGACCCGCCGATGTAGCCCACGATGAGCGGGATAACGGCGATGTTGCACGGGCCCACGCCGGTGAGCAGGCCGCCCAGGAAGACCAGCAGGTAGCTGATGAGGGAGGAGGGTTGCAGCAGAGAGGGGTCGATTTCTATGGCGCACCTCCAATCAGCGCTTCCAGTTCACCGCGCAGATCCTGCGGGCTGATTTCGCCCACGATCATTTTCTCAACCCCGGAGGCATTCACCAGCAGCAGGGTGGGGGTGGTCTGAACGCCCGTTCGCTCCACCAGCTCGCGTTCGCGCATGTCGGTCACGTCCACTTCCAACTTGGTCACATTGTCCCTGAAAGCGGGATAAACCTCATCCAGGCTGGCTTTAACCTGGTTGCATGAACTGCAGTCGGGTGAGTGAAAGTAAACCAGCGCCGGTTCGCCGGATGCCTGCAATTGCTGCAGCCGGGCGGCGGCGGGTACGCTGTTGAGCCAGTCGCGTCTTTCTGCCATGTCCTTGAAAAACGCCACAAGCGCTACAAAAGCGATCACTCCCAGAATGATCAACCAGGAGCGTAGTCTTTTTTGATTTTCAGCGCGAACGTATTCGTTTGCCATCTGCTTAACCTGTTCTACCAATAAGTCAGGGTATTTTAACCGATTTTCAGCCAAACTCGATCCAGCACTAAGTGGAACGGGAAGATTTGAAGATACTGGTAGTTGACAAAGAAGATCAAATTTAGTAATATTAGATAAATATTGTCCTATTTAAAGGTTGTTTAATTAGTAGAAGAGGAGCTCGAATGAATAACAGGGTCCGTAAAAATTTAAGTCAGGTCTCCAGGGTCCTTAATTTCCTTGGTGTTGTCTTGTTGGCAACAGGTTTTCTGGTAACCTCCATCAATCAACCTGCGCAGGCAGCGAGGGCTGAAGTCTGCCCGGATGGGGGAGAGTGGACCAAGGTAAATGTAAATGCTAAAACTTACACCTTCACCGCGCCGGCGGGTTATGTGATCGTCGAATGGTGTTATAAGGCATCCACTACGGTGATTTATGGTACGGTCAATCCGCCTAAGACATCGGTAACTGTTAAAAGCACTGTCAGGAACAACAATAATAAGGTGCAGGATATCAGTCACGCTTCGTTCAGAGTGACCGCGCAACCAACCAACACGCCAACCAACACGCCTACCAATACACCAACCAACACGCCTACCAACACGCCGACGAACACACCGACTAACACGCCGACCAACACGCCGACGAACACACCGACTAACACGCCGACCAATACACCGACGAATACACCAACCAACACCCCGACTGATCCTCCGGGAGGTGATCCCACACAGACACCTGTGACCACTGAGACACCAACGAACACCCCAACGAACACCCCAACCGATCCTCCGGGTGGTGATCCCACTCAGACGCCAGTGCCCACCGATCCTCCCGCTACCCCCACGGAACCCCCAGTGACGGTGAACACGCTGCCGGCTCCTGAAGTGACAGTGGATGTGCTCATTCCCGTCACAGGCGCAGACCTGAACGCTTTCAACCGCACGGCAGCCGGGCGCACCATGATGAACCTGGGTTCGCTCCTGCTCGGTCTCGGTCTGGTACTGCACGGTGTATCGCGCAAACAGTAAGGGTTCCCTTTTCTCCGAGGCACGGGTGTTACCCGTGCCCGGAGTTACGTCATCATGATGAAAAAAAGATCATTCAAACACAGCGGTATCCTATCCATCGTGGCTGGTCTGCTCATTCTTGCGGTCTCGATCCCCGGGTATTTCACGTCAGCCGACACGCTTTCAGATCCTGCCGCCCCGGCAGTTCAGCCGCGCGAACTGTTGACCACCAGCGTCAATACGCCACGCACATCGGTCACACGCGCCGAGTCTCTGGAACCGCTGCGCGTGGTGTTAGCTGACAAAAATGCTGGTGAAACGGTGCAGGTACCCCCTGTTTACCTCGACGTGACATCTGACTTCATACGCTCGGAAGACGAGTCGCTCGATCACCCCGCCGTACCGGATCGCATCGAGATCCCCGCTGTTGGGCTATCCGCGCCGGTTATCCCCGCTGAACACACTTTCACCGAGGTGGAAGGTTCCACCTTTGGGCAGTGGCTGGCGCCGGATTATTATGCCGCCGGTTGGCACCCTGATTCAGCACTGCCCGGCGAAGCGGGCAACACGGTCATCAATGGGCACCACAACGTGGACGGCGAAGTGTTTGCCGACCTGGTCGATGTGAAAGAAGGGGACCTCATAAAGGTTTATTCACGCGGGCGGGTGTACGAATATGTCGTGACCAACCGTATGATCCTTCCGGAGACCTTCATGGACGCTGCCACCCGTCTGGAGAACGCCCGCTGGCTGGGGCGCAGCGACGACGTCCGCCTGACACTGGTCACCTGCTGGCCGCAGGAATCCTACACCCACCGCCTGATCCTGGTGGCTACGCCGGTGCCTTAAACATCACAATCTAAAACCCGTCTGGCTGTAATTTCCATCAACACCCTAATCATAAAAACCCCCGTAAAGTCGCGGGGGCTATGTATTTATGATATCGACGAGATCAATGAGAGTCTTGACCTGGGCGATGAGGAATTGGAATTTTTAAAGGATTTCTTCAAAGACTACAACAGCAGTTACAGTCTCAGTCTCGCCTACCCGGAGGAACTTTGGGTGGCAACCGCCAAAAGCATCGGTATTGATGTTGAGGGGAAGGATCGACTACAGCTGGCGAAAGAGGTCTTTACCAAATCTGACGAGATCGAGACCCGGCAAAAAAAGGCGATTGCAGAAAAACCAGAGAAGTAAAAAATTCCGGTGCGAATCCGCTTTTAATTGCGGCGCACTGATAACCTGATCAATTTTGTTGTCATTTCCTTCTTTCAAGAGACCCGGCGTTACCCATTCGTCGGGTCTTTCGCTTTTAAATCTCGCGCAAATATGCTTCATTGAGTAAAATTTATCCACTTATGAAAACAAATGTTCTCTTTCTTTGCACCGGCAACTCCTGCCGCAGCCAGATGGCTGAAGCATTTTTGCGCGCTTTTGCCGGCGATAGCTTCATGGTGTACAGCGCAGGACTGGAACCGGGGGTGATCAACCCGTGGACTTACCGCGCGATGGCGGAACTTGGTTACGACCTGGCCGGGCAGCGCTCCAAACACGTGAACGAGTACCAGGGTGTTGTGGACTTCGATTACGTCATCACCGTTTGCGATGACGCCGACCAGAACTGCCCCGCCTTCCTTGGTCGCGCCCGGCACAGATTGCACTGGGGTTTCGAAGACCCTGCAACATTTGTGGGCGCTGAAGAGGAAACGCGGGCCAAATTTCGCGAAGTACGCGATACCATTGCCTCACGGATCAAAATGTGGATAGATGCTGAGGTGTGAGTAACAACCAGCAATAATAATAAAACGGAATCCATCCAGGCGGACGACCCCGTTTTTGTTCATAATATTGCTTAATCTCGGTTTCCCGCGGAAATTGCCTCGAGAAGGATCTGGCGGTCCACCAGCCCGATCGGCTGATTGTTCTCATTTACCACCACCATCCATTTGCGGCTTTTTTCCAGCATCAGCCGGGCAGCATCAGCCACCGGGGTCTGGGGGAATAAGTTGAGCACGCCGGGGGACATGAGCTCTCCGGCGGTTTCCTTTCCAGCGGGAGTTTTACCCAGGTTGCGCAGCGCGTCGAGTATGCCGGATTTTTGCGCGGGCTGCACCCGCACGACCACATCCGAGTCGCTCACCAGCCCCATTGCCTTGCCATCGCTGTCAATGACGATCAGGCGGTGTGAGAGCGTGTGAGAAAATTTCTCGATGATGGTCGAAAGGGAGTCGTCACGGTGGACCATGGGGATATCCGTGCTCATCACGTCACCAACCGTGCGCACGATTCCCATGGGAAGGGGTGCCTGCGCTGC
The DNA here is from genome assembly GCA_040772785.1 of Anaerolineaceae bacterium. Lineage (GTDB taxonomy): Bacteria > Chloroflexota > Anaerolineae > Anaerolineales > Anaerolineaceae > UBA6107. Next base: position 150,022 of record JAXGXM010000005.1, read on the forward strand.
AGGGGCGGGCATGTTCGAGACCTGGCGCAGCACGTTCAGCCGCGAAAGGATACCGCTGAGCCTGCCTTTCTCATCCACCACCGGAAGGCGCTTCAGGTTGTGGCGCGTCATCAGCGCGGTGGCGAAACCCAGGTTGTCGCTTGCAGCCGTGGTGATCACCGGGCTGGTCATCACCTCCGCCACCGTCTGGGTGGATTCTTCCAGCGCGCGCAGTTCCTGGCGAACCTCAGCCGGGTCGAGGCGCAGCGCGATGGAAAGGCGCTGGCGGATGCCGGCGCGCTCCGTGAGGTCCTCGTCGGTGAGGATACCCACCACTTCACCGGCGGCGTTGGTGACCGGAAGCGCTTTAACCGCTTTCTCGATCATCAGTTTCCACGCCTGGTACACCGTGGCGTACTGCGGGATCGCGATCACGTCGCGGGTCATCACCTCAGAAACCAGCTTATCCGCCGGAAGGGGGTTGAGGAAGCGGTGTGTGTACTTGACGATCTCCACGTCCTCCGTGGTGATCAGCCCCTCGCGCACCATCGGGTAGATATGCTCGAGAGCGGCGGCGATCTTCTCAGGTGAATCGACCACTTCGACCACGATCGGCAGGTTGAACGAGAGCACCTCGATATCGGCGGTGTGAATGCGCGATTGCGCGCCGAAACCTGCGATGCCGCGGAACACGCTGGCGCCCGCCATCCCCTGCGTACGCAGGGTCTCCAGCAGCGCCGTATCGAGCGACTTGCCGCGCCAGCGGTCGCTTTCGCTGATGTAAATCCTCAGCCGCTTGCCTTGCTTTTCAAGGGATAATCCGGGCATGGTGACCTCCTCCCGTTGCTTATTTTTATTATAGCGATTTTCCGAGCCAAATGCCCGCGCCGACCGCCAGCAGACCGAGCGCGGTGCTGCCGAGGATATTGAGCAGCCCGGGCATCAGCGCGCCTTTTGTCAGCAGGGTCATGCTTTCGTAGGTGAAGGTGGAAAAGGTGGTGTACGCCCCCAGGAATCCGGTGGCGATTAGCAGGCGCAGGCGGGCGTCGATGACAAAGCGTTCAGCGGTGAGCGCCATGAACAGCCCCAGCAGCAGGCTGCCGGTGACGTTGATGAGCAACGTCCCGTAAGGGAAGGATGCGCCCCATTTTTGCGCCGCCCAGGTGCCGATCCAGTAGCGGGCGTTAGCGCCCAGCACCGCGCCGGCAGAGATCAGAAGAAATTTATCCATCCGTACACCATCCTGAATGTTGATCGCAATAAAAAAGCCCTGTCCAATAGGAATTCAGACAGAAGCTATCAGCCCGAAGGCGGTTTGGGTAAAGCGAGCCTCATCGCTTTCGGGTTATTGTAAACCGGAAAGGGGGAGGGGTCAACAGCATAAGCAGGCCATAAGGGAATGTACATTGATGAAATTCTCTTCCAAGGTTGTACAATAAAATCGGGTTGGGGGCTGCCCGATGGTTGATTCATGCGGTGAGGAGGTAAGGTATGGATCAGAATAAAAAACCCAAAAATGCCGAAACTCCACCAAAGAATGATAATTCCCAAGAGAAACCGGTTGAAAAATTGTGGGCGTCGCGGGGAGTGGAGGATGTCTATTTCCAGCGCGAGGCCCAGGTCACATGGTGGACGATCCTCGGCGGTATCGCGGTGGGCGCGGTGCTCACCAGGCTGGAATCCGTACCGGTCGCCATCCGGGCAGGACAATGGTATGTGCTCATATATCTGCTGGCAACGCTGCTCGTCATCATCAACTCCTGGGTGCAAACCACCTGGGGCAGCCTTGTGCTGCGCTGGCCGATCTCCATTCCAACCTCATTACTGATCTTTTTCCAGGGGATCGCCATGTCAGTTGCCGGGTTGAGCATTAACACCCCGGCATTGTGGTATTCGGCGATCTCGGTGGTAGTTATCACGGCTTTATTGAACCAATGGTCTTTTTCTAGAACACACGCCTGGGATAACTTGCCTGAGCCATTGGTGATTCGGGCAAAGACCGGGATCAAAATTTATGGCTATATTTGCATTTTCACGTTCATGATGAGCGTGCTCCTGGCCTTTGTTTCAAGCCAGCTGTTGGAAATGATCCTTTCAATCATTGCCCTGCTGGTTGCCTTGATGGCGCTGGTCTGGCAGCATATCGGAATGACGGAAGAAAAACGGATGATGGGTATTCCGTAGTGAGCGTTGTGAAGAAATGTGTGAAAAATTGCTTCTTGGTTATGCAGCGGTTCACTATGCCTGTTCGTGCAGCTCCCCGCTTCGCATGTAGTACACCACGTCCATCAGCGGCAGCACGCCCAGGTCGTGGGTGGCGATGATGACGCAGTAGCCGTCCTTATGCGCCAGGCTGACGAGGATCTCGATGATGTTGCGACCGTTCTCTTCGTCGAGGTTGCCGGTGGGCTCGTCCGCCAGCAGCAGTTTGGTGTCCATCGATAGGGCGCGGGCGATGCCCACGCGTTGCTGCTCTCCGCCCGAGAGCATTCCGGGGAAGCGGTCGAGCACCGATTCGGGCAGGGCGACCCGCGCGATGAGGTCGCGCGCGCGCTGGCGCGCCTTCTCTCCCGTGAACCCGCGCAGCTCCATGGGGTAGGTGACGTTCTCCGACACGGTCAGCAGGGGGAAGAGGCGGAAGCTCTGGTAGATCATCGCGGCGCGTTCGCGGCGGTATTTCGCCAGGTCCATGGTCGAGGTGGCTCTGCCCTCGTAAAGCACTTCCCCTGAAGCGGGAACATCCAGGCCGGCGAGCAGCGAAAGGAGGGTGCTCTTGCCGCTACCCGATTTGCCGACGAGGGCGTACACCTTGCCCGGCTCGAAGCTGCAGGTGATGTGCTTCAGCGCGTCCACCCGCTGAAATTTGCTGCTGTAGTTGTATGAAACATCGCGCAATTCAATGATTGCCATGGTGTTCTCCTTACTCCCTGTCCGATAAGATCGCCAGCACGCTCGCGCGGTTCATTGCCGCGATGGAAATGGCGCTGCCGATGAAATAGCACGCGACGAAACCCGCGTTGAGCCAGAGGTGCATGTTCCCCGGCACTCCCCAGATCAGCCACCAGGCAGCCAGCCCCAGCCCGGTGCCGAACAGCAGCAGCAAGCCCTGCTCAAAGAAGAAGCTGAAGAACGAGCGCAGCCGCGGCGCACCCAGCCCGCGCATCGTGGCGAACTCCGCCTTGCGGCTGACCACCAGCAGGTAGGAGACAACCAGGGCGATGATGCCCGCCAGCACGTACAGGCACGGGTAGAGGATGTTGATGTAGCGGATCTGCTGCTGGATGCCGGCAACCGAGTTATTGAACGAGACATCATTGAGCACCACGAACTCGCGCACGCTGCTGACCCTTTTCACCTGCGAATAACCGGTATCCGCCAGGTAATCCTTGAACGCCCCGAGCGCGCGTGTGTCCGCGACGGTGAATGAGGCGCTGTGGAGAGATGTGTTCTGGTAGCGGAAAATCTGTTCATCGGGGAAGGGCTTGCTGGAGGGCTTCCCGGCAGCAAAACCGTCCTCCCAAATGTACGAGGGGTCAAGGTGCAGCGAGAGCGGGACGTAAATGTTATCCTGGACACCCTGTTTCTCATAACTGCCCACCACCCGCAGATCGAGGTGAAGGAAGATGTTCGCGTCATACTCCTCGCTGCGGCGAATCACATCAACCGCGACGCGCACCGTGTCACCCAGCGAGATGCCTTGCTCCTGCATCATCGCCGTGGAGACCATGCAGTTGTACGGGTCTCCTTCCACGTATGGCTGGATCAGGAAGGATTCATCGAACCCGTCAAGAAACGCCATCTCCAGGCTGTCCGCGTAATAGAAATCCGGCGCGGTGCGGATGTTGTTGGTGATCACGAGGTCGGAGCCGCGCAGGATGGCTTCCTGGATCGCCTCTCGGGCGAACAGGTTTTGCGGGGCGTACAATGGCTCCACTTCCAGCGTGGTCCCGTCGGCGCGCAGGGTCACACCCAGGTAATAATGCGGCAGCCCGTACGAGACTGAAAGGTCTTCCGCCAGGCCTGCGCGGTAGAAGAGCGCCATCTGGTAAGGGCTGAGCACCAGGTTGCCGACCTGCTTGCCGTTGATGTCCGTGAAATAGCCCTCGATCTTTGTGTTGTCGTAGATCGATTCAAGCTGCTGGTGGTAGCGCCGGGTCGTCAGGGTGAGCTGCCCGAAGAAGACCACCGCCGCCAGTGCGAGCACCGGTACGACCAAGCTGCGCGCGCCGCCGCGCATGATCGAGAGTACGGCATATTTGAAGCCACCGCCGCGCAGGCGAGAGGTGCGGTGCTCCTTTTGGGGTCCGGCGGGTCTGCGTTCGCTCGGCCGGCTGCGCACAAAGGTGCTGATGACGAATCCCAGGCACGCCAGCACCGCCAGCATGAAGACCGCTGCGCCCACGTAAATGAACAGCTCCCAACCCAGGGTCGGAGCGAATTCCAGCGTGCGGGTGGTGGATAGATTGCCGTTGCTGTAACGGGCGTCGATGAGCGCGTAATGTTCGGCAGCCCCGGCAACAAGCGCAATGATGCCGTCGTGCAGCCAGTACCCCGCCGCCGCGCCGGCAGCTGCGGCGATCAGCGCGATCAACCCGGCGCTGTAGAGGAAGTAGGCGCACACCCGCGGTCGACCGGTGCCGAGCATCAACATCGTCTCACTCGTTTCGCGCTGGCGGTAAACGAAGAGGAAGCCGAAGAGGACAACCACAGCCAACAGCAGCAGCGCGCACACCCCGGTGACGATCTGCGCCAGGCTAAGAATGGTTTTGAAGGGCAGCGCTACCGAGGCGTATCCCTGGTCGTAGAGGGTGAGCTGCAGGCGGTCGGTCATTACCGGCTGCATGCGGGCGTAAAAGTCAGCCGCCGCGTTATTGTCGATCACCGCCTGGCCGACTGTGTAGCCGATGGGGAAGCGCGACGCAGGCACGCCGGCTGAATCCGGCACGTACATGTACCAGCTTTTGTCGTTGAGCGTGTTGGTGATGCCGACCACGGTGAAAGTCTCGTTGTAAGAAAAGCCATCTTCCACCCAGTAGCTGTTGTACACGCCGCCCTGGTCGGAAACCGCGACCGAGAGGTCGATCGTATCGCCAACCTCCACGCCGATCCGCGCCGCCATAAGCGCGGTGATCACGCACACGCGGCTGCCCTGCGCATACTCCTCCGCAGTGAACGGGCGTCCATCCACGAAGTACAGCTCCTCCTGTTGAAAGGGGAACAGCTTCATGAGGTCGTTGGTCGCAGTGACCAGCACGCTGTTGTTCGTGATCGGCAGCGTTTCCGCCACCTGCAGCAGCACGTGCTCTTCAGGGAGCTCAAAAAGCGGGCCGTCAGGATCGCTGGAGGTGATGTCGATCATGCGCGGCACCTCAATGCCCTCGGCGACCGCGATGGCGTTATCAAAAGTGGCGGGGCGCAGGTGCAGCAGGGGAGACATCTGGTAGTAGATATCGCCGAACACGAGGTAGTAATGCCCCTGTTCGAACTCACCGAAGTCCTCATCAATGAGCACAATGGTGTTCTCCTCGCTTTTCAGCGAATGCAGCACCTTCATCACGATCGCGACGTGGGTGTTCCGCTCCTCGGAGAAGTAAGTGTTCCCGACCACGAGCACGGAGAGCATGCGGTCTGGCATGTATGTATCGGAGCGCCAGAAGCCGTCGACATAGCCGAGCGAGCGCGTCGACCCGTCCCACTGGAGAACAGCCTCATCGCCCGCGATCAGTGCGGGATCAAAGGTTTCCAGCGCACCCGCCATGGCGGGGTCATAGCCGATGTCGTTGGGATAGCCTGTTCCCATGTACTCGACCAGTCCGATGGTCGTGTAGAAATCGTCGGCGTCATCAAGGAACTGCGCGACGGACGCCCAAACACTGACGCCCAGCGCGAACGCGAGGGTGAGGGCGAAGAGTAAAACCGTGAAGAGCGCGGTTTTGCCCTTTACCCGAAGGATACTGTAAATGCTGTTACGAAGGATCATTGATGGTTGATTGTTATTGTAACAAGTGAATCGTAATCAGTGAATAGAAAAAAGTAATCAGTGAGATGTGACTGTAGTTAGTAAAAAAGAGGACAAACCCTGAACAGCATATATCCATAACGCACTTCTTAATTCCTGCCATGGTTTCTATAACTGTTGAAACCCCACTCGCAAAAAATGCTCTCCCGGCAAAACACCGGGATGCTAAGAACGCGAGGGGGCGCACTGTGAATAAGAACGGATGCGCATGGTTTCGATAACTGTTGAATCAATTAAAAACAATTCGCTTTGCACATGAGGCAGGTATGGGGAATGGTAAAGAACAGGAAAAATAGAATATATGTTCCATTATAACATGATTGTCAAGGGGTTGGGGAAAATGAGCGGGGAATAGCGAGTAGTTATTAGTGAATAGTGATTCGTCACCAGTAATTAAGCGTAGGGTGGGTTGAAAACCCACCATCAATTGTTGATTTAATCGTCACCTGATGGGTAAGGGCACGCCTTAGCTATTGCGTAAAAAGGGCTTGACCTGGTCATACTGTCGTGAGGGTGGGTTCGGGGTTTGAACCCACCCTACTTAATCTTATAGACCCATCCCCGCCATTGCACCGGTGGCGAAGGCGAAGTGCAGGTTATAGCCGCCGCATGGACCCACCACATCGAGCGTCTCGCCCGCCAGCAGCAAGTTGGGCAGGATGCGCGAACGCATGGTCTGCGGGTCAACCTCTGTCAATGGCACCCCGCCGGCGCTCACCTGGCAGAACTCGAAGCCGCGCGTACCGGTGACGGTGAAGGGCAGGGCGGTGAGGAGGGCGAATAGGTAGGGCAGAGCTTTATCAGAGACTTCGTTAACGCGGATATCAGGCGCGAAGCCCGCCATTTTGATGAGCGCGGGGGGTATTTTTGGGGGCAGCACCGCGCCGAGCAGCACAGCCAGCGGGGTGGGGGAGCCGCGTTTTTCGCGCAAGAGCGCGCGGAGCGCCGACTCGCTGGCGAAGAGCGGGTTCAGCTCGAGGCGCAGGTTCTCACCCGGATGCGCGGAGATGTGGTGGCTGAGGTCCATCACGGCGGGACCGTTCAACCCCCAGGCGGTGAAGATCAGGTTGCCGGTGGTCTCGGCCAGCAGCGCGCCGCCCTGGTAGAGCTTCACGTGAGCATCAAGGCGCACACCCTGCAGTGCTTTCCATGGCGTCATGTCGCAGGTTACAGGCGCGAGCGCCGGGCGCGGCGGAATGATCGTGTGGCCAAGGGCTTGCAGGATGGGAAAGAGCTGTCCGCGGGACCCCAGGGCGGGGTAGGCGGCACCGCCAGCAGCGACGAGCAGGGTTTCGCAGGTGTGGGGGCGCTGGGTTTTGAACCCGATCTCGAACCCTTTATTTGATTCACCCCCGGTATTGCGTATAGATATAACCTTGTGATCCAGCAGCATGCGGACGCCGGCTTCGTTCAACGCAGCGGCGAAGGCATCCACCACGGTCTGCGCCGATTCGGAGAGGGGATAGCACCAGCCGTCATAGGTGGTGTAGGTGAGCACGCCGATCCCTTCGAGGAAGGCGGTCAGTTCAGCGAAGCCGAAGCTGGTGAACACGCTCTCCAGCCAGGCGGGGTCAGCACAGGTGTAGCGGTCAGCGCTGAGTTCGCGGTTGGTGAGGTTGGCGCGCCCGGCGCCGGTGACCAGCAGCTTGCGCCCGACCGTCGCGTTACCGTCGATCAGCGTGACCTGTACGCCGCCGCGTGCCGCGAACAGCGCGGCTGTCATGCCGGCTGGTCCCGCGCCAATGATGGTAAGTTCGTTTGTCATAGCGTTATTGTACAGCAGGATGACGAAGTGCGCAGCTACAGTGATCAATAACCAGCTAACCGGGATTCGTGAAAAGAGACGGGAGATTTTCCAAACCACCGCTCAGTGATCACCCATTACCTGTATTTTAGGATGTATAAATATTAATTGTATTAATATGCTAAATAACGATGTATAATAATGATGTAATGAAAAAGGAAAATTTGTACCGCACCCAGGTACTGCTTGAGCCCGCGCAGTACCGCGAACTGACCGCGCTGGCGGAAGCGGAGGGAATCAGCCTTTCGGCGCTGCTGCGGCGAATCGTGGCGCAGGGGCTGGAAGAACAGCGTCGCAAGCAGTTGGCGCAGGCAGCCCAGGAGCTGATGGATCTCTACTATTCCGAGGGGGATATCGTGGGGTACTCCAAGCTGGACGGCGAAGGCTTCAGCGGCGGGGGAGGCAGGGGATGAACCGCGGCGAGGTGTGGCGGCTGGCGCTGGACGATTCCGAAGAGGGGGAGGGCAGCAGCCGCATGGTGATCCTTCTCTCCAACGATGCGCTGGCGGTGCTGCCCCTCAGGGTGGTGGTCCCGCTGGTTGCCTGGCGGGACACGTTCGCGGCCGCGCCGTGGATGGTGCGGGTGCCACCCGTGCTCAACAGCGGGCTGGATGGCGTGATGGCAGCGGACGCGCTGCAGGTGCGTTCAGTATCCACCACAAGACTGACACAGCGGATGGGCAGCCTGCCCGAACGAATAACAGAGCAGGTAGCCGCGGCGATTGGTGAAGTGATCGGCTGACACCTGAAGAGAAGAATCAATCCTTCCGGTGTTGTACCGAATGCAATGATATGCTAAATTAACTTGACTGGTGTTTCTGCGCTTTTACTGAGCTGGCCGGCGTTTACCGGGATTGGTAAAGGGGCGAAGTTTAACGGACAGATTTATCAGGTAAATATTGGTTAATTCACACTACCTAAGGAGAGAAAATGAACACACCGAGCTTGCTGGATGCCATCAGGGTTGTGAAGGAAAATGAAAGGTTCGCGTCTGCCAGTTATTGGGATGCTGCAAGGAAGATCCAGCATCCAGCGGGTAGAACTGTTTTCGAAGAGTTGAGCAGATTTGAGGAGTACCACTATCAGCATCTGACCGCCCTGGAAAAAGCCCTTGAAGCCGATGGGAGTTTTATCAAATATGAGGGTCGAGAGTTACATCTCCCGCCGTTGATGGACGTACCCGCGGTGAAAAATGCCAACCACAAGGATTCGATCACCATCATCGCCCAGGCGATCGAACTCGAAGAAAACGCGAAAAAAGCCTACACAGATATTGCCGAGAAGATCGATGACCCGCGCGGGAAGCAAATGTTCAAGCGCCTGGCGGAGGAGGAATACAAGCATTATCTGTTCCTCATCGAAGCCTACTGGTCGGTGAGCTACCTGGGCGAATGGCGCTGGATAAGCTGATCATCCGGGGGGTTGTCACAACCCAACCGGTTTCGGACTCTCAATATCGAGTCCGGTGAGACGGAGTAATATCCGGCAGCGCTGGTCGCCTATATTGAAAACCCATGTTCGTTATGTTATAGTCTTATTACCACCCGGTGCAATCGGGCGGATTGAGTGACTCATTCCTGCTTTTAACGAATGGATGGAGAGTAACACCTGGTTCTTAAATATCAAAGGAGAAAAAATGGACAACCCCGGTCTACTTGATGCCATCAGGATCGCGAAAGAAAATGAAAGAATTGCCTCTGAAAGTTACCGCAATGCCATCCAGGATATACATCATTCAGTCGGAAAGCAGGTTTTTCAGGAGTTAAGCGATTTTGAGCTGTTCCACTTCGAAAAATTGGATGCCCTGGAAAAGTCGTTAATGGAAGAGGGAAAGTTCATCAACTACGAAGGAAAGGAATTTCCCCTCCCTCCAGTATTTGAGATCAAGGCGGCACAGGAACCGGGGAAGAAGAGCCTCATGACGATCATCACCCAGGCGATCGGGCTCGAAGAAGAGGCAAAAAAGACCTACGCTGAACTGGCAGATCAGGTTGACGACCCGCTGGGGAAAGCGATGTTTAAGAAACTCTCCGAGGAAGAATATGGTCATTACCAGATCCTCATTGAAGCCTATTGGACGGTGAGCAATTTTGGAACCTGGAAATGGGTGCGACCGTAAAGCGCTAAATAACTAAATTGCAGCTTATTTCAATAATCCCCTGCCGACCCGGCAGGGGATTGAAGTTATTCTTCAATATCCAAAACTTGATTATGGATACACCGTGAAACTTACCTTGCCGGACGCGTCCTCTCCTATCACCGCGAACTGGTAAACCGCGGCTTTGCGGATGATCAGCGAGAAGACCATCGATTCAGCATCATTCGCCTGGTAGATCACCTCGCCTTTTTCACCGCTCACCAGGATGTCCAGCCGCCCGGACTTCGCCTCGATTTCCACGTCGACGATCGCGCCCTCGCCGAGGGTCATGTCGTGCCATTTGGTGCCGTCGAGCAGCGTGAAATCCAACGCAAAGTGCGTTTCATCCGCGATCTCTTCGCCGGTAAAACGCGCTTCGCATGCGGTGAGCAGCAGGAGTGCGGAAATCACGAGTACCAGTAAACCAATAGTCTTCTTCATATTATTCTTTCTGCGTGAGTGATAGCGTGGTCAACCGGGGTGATTGTAACACCGCGGGCGAGCCAGCGCGAGGAGATTCTACCCCTCGAACTTCAGCCACTCCTTCGGCAGGTATTGGCGCGCGACCACACGGTAAGCGGGGTGGTACACCCGGTTGAACTCCTCTGAATGGTGGACAGCGGGGAAGCCGGCGGATGACATCAGGCCGAGGTAGCGGGTGAGATCATGCAGGCGTATGTGAATGAGTGAGTGGTCCGCCAGCTCGATCGACTGGATCATGTAGGACCTTAACGCCCGCTCCTCTCCCCTGAACGCATTGGCGGTATGCAAAAACGCCTCCAGCAGGTCTTCGGGCGCTAAACCTTTTTGCAGCAGCGGGCGCAGGTGCACACGCACGATCAACCCGCGCGGCGCGATGGGATCCAGCAGCGCTTCATCCGGACCATCGCGGAGGTTGGCGAGCTCCACCTCCAGCCGCGAACGGGCTTCCTCGCGGTCTGGCACAGCGTGCCTGCTGCCCATCGCCGCCTGGTAGATCAATTTATAAAGGTCGGACGCCACCCACCACGGGTAGCGGCTGGCGTGCTCGAGCACGATCTGCTGGAAAGGCGTATAGAGTTCCAAGTGTTCCTTATCGGTTACCCGCTCATACCATGTAACGCAGCGGGAGGTCAGGCACCTGCCGGATCAAATTCTGGATGAACTGCTTCTTGCGCGGGGAAAGGTGGCGGTACCACCAGGTCAGTCCAAAAATGAGCAGGACGATGACCAGCGCGTTGATAATTGATTTGTTGAATGAAGAATGCATACTGATCTCCTTTATCCTTCCTGCGCTTCAATCAGACCGGCTGTGATGTATCCTGAGGCGATGACGCTCGGCACGCCCCCGCCCGGGTGGGTGGAGGAGCCGACGAGGTAGAGCCCTTTTACGCTCTTTGATTTTGCCGCCGGGCGGAAGACAGCCTGCGCGGGCAGGTCCTGCTGCAGGCTGTAGATGGCGCCCTCTGGCAGCAGCAGGTTGCGCTCGAAATCGAGCGGGGTGGCGCACTCGGCGAACACCACCTTGTCCTTCAGCCCCGGTATGGCGTAGCGCGACATGCCCTCGATGGTGCGCTCGATGTAGCTTGCCTTCTCGCTGTCCCAGTCCGTACCCGCCAGGTGGTAAAAGCCCTGCGGAATGAGGTTGAGGACGTGCTTGCCGAGCGGCGCCAGCGATTTGTCATTGTGGGTCGGCCAGCAGATCAACCCGAAGGGACCTTCGTTCAGGGTGCCGGTCAGCAGGTTGTCGTAATAATAGCGGTTCAATTCCTCCGGCGAGATGGCAATGACGGAGTGGTGCGATTCCAGTTCGGGTGAGTCCTCCAGCGCCAGGTAGACCATCGGCACGGAGAGCGAGAGCTTGTAGCTGCGGATACCGCGCACGACCGCCGGCGGAAGGTGCTCCGCGCCGATCATGTCCAGGTAGAGCGTTTTGGCGTTGATATCCGAGACTACGACGTCTGCGCTGATCTCGCCGCCGTCCGCCAGGCGCACCCCGATGGCGCGCTGGCCTTCCATGAGCACCTTGCTCACCCGCGTACCCGTGCGCACCTCCATCCCGAACTTTTCACCCACGCGCTGCAGTGCCTCGGGGATGCGGATCATCCCGCCGCGCGGGTAATAGATGCCCACGTGCTCGCTGTAAGGCACCATGGCGTAGGGTCCGGGCACAAGGTTGGGCGGCAGCCCGAAGTACAGCGCCTGGTACGCCATCATTTTCAACACTTTTTCATCCTTGAAGTAACGCTCCAGGATATCCTGGTAGGAGGAGAGGAACACCGGCATGAATTTGAGGAAGCGCGGATTCTTTTTGATGATCGCGCCCATATCCGCCAATGTGGCGGCGGGCATCTGGAAGAAAGTATCGAGCGTGACCTTCATCAGCTCGTCGGCGAAGGCGCAGAACTCGCCCCAGCGCGCCCCGTCCTCCGGTGAGATCGAGGCGATGATCCGCCCGGTCTCCTCCACCGATAGCGGCAGCGTCACCCGCTCGCCGTCGGGATAAATGAAGGACATGATCGGGTCGCAGGCGATGAGGTCCACCTCCTTTTGTAGGGTGGTGCCCAGCTTCTCGAACACGCGCTCGACCGGCTCGATGATCTCAACGATAGAAGCGCCGACATCGAAGCGGTACCCCTCGCGCTCGAAGGTCGAGCAGCAGCCGCCGATTATATCGCTCTGCTCCAGCACCAGCACGCGCCGCCCCTGAGCGGCGAGCAGCGCCCCGGCTGAAAGCCCGCCCAGCCCGGCGCCGATAACGACAACATCATAATCTGGCATGTTTCCCTCCCATGAACCCGCTGTGACCGATTAACAAAACCCCTCGTCTGTACTATATAGTAGTGATTTTGATGGGGGATTTCAAGGGGTATATAAGAAGTAGAACCACGAAATACACGAAAGGCACGAAAACCATCATCCGGTTTTTGTAAACCCGGTTTATACTCTTTGCGTCTTTGCGAGAGAATGGTCTTATAACCATAAGGCAGAGGCTTTATTTATTGATAACGGATTTAAGATAGCGTGATTAATCATCACGGATGACAAAAACTGAAGTAATTTGCGGCTTAATTCGGCAATGCTTTTTTCACATTGTTATATAATTAATGTATATACATTGTCATTTTCACTGCGCGGCAATCGGGCGCCTGTTAACCGGTTGACGGCGCAGTGTCATCCCGGTAAGATTCGGGTTTCAGTATTCAGAAACGAGGAAGATATGCACCATATTGTTACCCGCGTGGTGGGGGTTGGCAACTGCAATCCCGACGGTACCTCCCGTCAAAACGCTGTGAAAAGATTCGCCAAACCCGGCACCGAGGTGATCCTCAATCGTGTGAATTCAACGGAAGGCGATCCCAACACCATCCAGGTGCTGCTGCCTGGGATGGCGGGGAAGAAACCCCGCTGCATCGGTTTTCTGCCCGGGCGGGTGTGCGAAAAGCTCGCGCGCCATCTTGATGCCAGCCGCAATGTCACCGCTGTCATTCACGGACTTGTCACCGAGGAAGGCAGCCCGAACACCTCGCTCAAGGTGAAGATCAGCTTCTGAGAACCTGGATTGTAAAAAATCATTTTCAAGACGACCACAGATCACGCAGAAATCACAGATTAAGCGGACTAAACCGGCCTGAAACTGGCTCTGGTAAACCGGGTAGGTTCATTCTTTGAAATCCGGTTTTTGCCGGTAATTGCGACCCAATACAAGGCTGGCGCGTGTTGCAATACGCCCCTGCGTGGATTCCTCCATGCAATTACCCGGACCGCCAATCCGCATCATTTAATCCGCCATTGAGATATAATTTTGCCATCACTCCCAGGAGGTGATGCGCATGATCGCTTATTTTTCCACCCTTCCCCATGTTTTGCAGGCGTTGTTAGCCACCCTTTTCACCTGGGCGGTGACCGCGCTGGGGTCCGCTTTTGTCTTCGTTAATAAAACGATTTCCCGCAAACTTCTTGATGCGATGCTCGGCTTTGCCGCCGGGGTGATGATCGCTGCGTCTTTCTTCTCCCTCCTTCTGCCCGCCATTGACATGGCAGAGGAAGCCGGCACACCGGGCTGGCTGCCGGCGGTGGTTGGATTCCTCGCCGGAGGGGCGTTCCTCTATGGGGTTGATAAGCTTTTGCCCCACCTCCACCCCGGTTTGGGGATGGACCAGACGGAAGGCATCAAGACGAACTGGCAGCGCTCTGTCCTCCTCGTGCTGGCGATCACGCTGCACAATTTCCCCGAAGGGCTGGCAGTAGGCGTGGCGTTCGGCGCGGTGGCGTCGGGGATCCCTTCAGCCAGCCTCGCTTCCGCGGTCGCGCTGGCGATCGGCATCGGGCTGCAGAACTTCCCTGAAGGCATGGCGGTTTCCGTGCCGCTGCGTGGAACGGGCATCTCGCAGCGCAAAGCTTTTATGCTCGGTCAGGCGTCCGGCATCGTGGAACCGATCGCCGGTGTGCTTGGCGCGCTGGCGGTGATCTCGATTACTGCCATCCTTCCTTATGCTTTGAGTTTCGCCGCGGGCGCGATGATCTACGTGGTTGTCGAGGAACTCATCCCCGAATCGCAGCGCGATGAGAGCACCGACATTGCCACGCTGGGCGCGATGGTCGGCTTTGCGGTGATGACCTTCCTCGACGTGGCGCTGGGGTAAGCCGGATAAACAGGTAGATTTACTGGGAGATCGATGAGCCGGTTGTCAGGGGAGAGGTTACCGCGTAAGCAGAACTTAAAGATCTGGATACTCTTCGTCATCGGTATCCTCCTCAGCATCTATGCGGCGCTGCTTCCGGCTGACACGATGCTGCACTGGTTCGACATTGATGACGGCTTTTTTTATTTCAAGGTAGCGCGAAATTTCAACCAGGGGCTGGGTTTCACGTTTGATGGGATCAACCTGACGAACGGCTTCCACCCGCTGTGGATGGCGGTCTGCGTTATCCTCTACCGGATCTTCCCATCAGACCTCATTCTGCCGCTCAGGGTGCTGATCATCCTGGCGGGAATAATCAACGCGCTTTCCGGCATCCTGCTCTACCGCGTTCTTTCCAGGGTGCTGCAGCAATGGGTCTCCTTCATTATTGCCGGTCTCTGGGTAACCTGGCCGGCGATCTACAAGGTCACAACGACACAGGGGATGGAAACCGGGTTGAGCCTGCTGCTTTTATTATGGCTGATCGACCGGGCGCAGGTATGGTTTTTACCAGCGGAAAAGGTCACTGCTAAAAGAGCGATTTTATTCGGTGTCATCGCGCTGCTGGCGGTGTTTGCGAGGTTGGATCACGTTTTCTACGTTGCCGTCATCTGCGCGTTCGCCGTCTTCAGGGTAAAGCTGACGCATAGAGCGCTGGTGTTTGACCTGGTGGGGATCACGGTCTCTGTCGTGTTGAGTTACCTCTTCACCTATAACTTCGGCGAGGTGAACTTTTCGGATCATACGATCTTTCCGCTGCTGTATTTATCGCTGCTGCTCAAGCCGGTTTTCATGTGGATCGCGGGGGCTTACCGGCAGCGAAGTCGTTCGGTTGCCAGTTGGGCAAAATTGATCGCCGGGATATTCGCCGCCAACCTGGCGCTGGTGCCGATCCTGTATTTGATCAACGCCTTTGACTTTTCCATTCGCTTTCCAAAGCTGATCATCATACTCGAGTTTGTTCTTTCAACGATGTTCATCGTGATCAATCATCTCCTGCGGGAATTGCGCTCCAGCCGACAGGATACTTCCTTGCCGATGGTGGTGAGCATCGACAAAACGACCCTTCCGGCGGCGATTCGGGTCATCATTCCGGCGGCGATCGGCATAGGCGCTTACCTGATCTTCAACCTGCGCTACTTTTCGACCCTACTGCCGGTCAGCGGGCGGATCAAGCATTTCTGGTCCACGCTGGACAACACGGCGTACGGTCGGGCGCGGGACTTTTTCGATGTCTTTGGCTTTGGCGCGCGCATCAATCCATGGCAGAGCGAGACCGTCGCGCTGCGCAGCCTGACGGACGGTGTTCTCGAGAAAATCGGTTTGTACAGCGGGTTCAATAGCCGGGTTGTATTTTCGCTGACCCTGGTAGCCCTGGTGCTGCTGCTGATCCTGCTGCTGGCGCACGCCCGCGCGGGAACGTTGAAAAAGATAGCCGGTGTTTTCCTGCCGGCTTTGTTCATTGGCAGCCTGTTCAGGGTAGGTTTTTACGCCATCTATGGCTATATCGGCGTGCGCAACTGGTACTGGATCGTGGAGCGATTGGTGCTCATCCTGCTGGTTGCCGTGCTGCTGGACCTGATCGCGCAGAAACTGCAAAAATTCCGCTACGCCCGGACCGGTTACGCGCTGCTGTTGGCGGCGCTGCTGCTCTATTCGATCATTGCATCTGTCCGGTTCGCTTCCACCAGCTTCCCGGTTGATGGGCGCGATACGCAAACACAAGGCATGTTGAGCGGAGTGCGCACACTGGAGGAGTTGACCCCCGAGGGGTCGCTGATCGGGATGACGGGGGGAGGCGTTGAGGGCTATTTTATCCGCGGGAGGACGATCGTGAACCTGGATGGTCTGATCAACAGCGAGGCGTATTACCGCAGTCTAACAGGGGGGCGCGCGGTGGAATTTCTCGACGGGATGGGTTTGGATTATGTGTATGGTAACATCTACATGCTCGAGATTTCCGAGCCGTATGGAGATATCTTCGCGGACAGGCTTGAATTGATCCATCTGGAAACTGAGGAGATCGGGCTTTATCAATATCTGCCCGCTCCATAAAACGAATACAGGGATTGCCTTCATGACAAAAGAAGAGATCATCACAAAACTCAACGAATATCTTGTTTCGCAGGTATTGCGCGACCCGAACCGCGCGCTGGCGGCTGACGAACCGCTCATTTCCAGCGGCGTCATTGATTCGTTCAACCTGGTGGACCTGGCGATCTTTGCCGAGGACGCCTTCGGGGTTCACCTGGACGACATGGAGCTCAACGTCGATCATTTCGATACTCTCGACCAGCTGGCTGAATTGATCCATAGTCGACAAGAATAAAGCCCGGCAGAAGTATACAAAAAATATACGATTTCTTCACAACCTCCTGCTATCATCATAATAGAGTAAATGGAGGTGAAAGATGAATAAAACACTTCTGATTGTGATCGTTTCGCTCGCTGCGCTTGCCCTGGGCATCAGCGGGGCTTACGCCGTGAGCCGGGCGCTGCCCGAACTGCCGGTGCAGCAAGCGCTGGAGGAGGGCGAATTTGCGCTGCCTTTCACCCGGTCAACGCCTGACCCCGAGGAATCGCAGGAAGACGATGAAGACAGCGGTGGCCTTCCCGAATTTGATTCACGCTGGCCGTGGAGAGACCGGATGCCTGATCTGCTGGAGCGTTTTGGCGGCAGGATGGGCAATAGTGGGCGAGGGCAGAAAGGCTTTATTCCACCGGGGCAGCTCGATCGCAACCGCATCACGCCGGATGATTTACCTGAGTGGGGTTCGGGCGGCATCGGACCATGGGGGAATGATTTTGAGGTGACCGGCGAACGCATCACCATGGAGCAGGCGCTTGAGCTGGCAGAAGAGTACACCGCCGCACGCGGTGACAGCCTGAGCATCGCGCGGGTGTACGAGTTCGACAAGGTCTTCTACGCGGTGGTGGTGGAAACCGATACGGGCATCGGCGCGTTCCAGTTGATCATCCAACCGGTGAGCGGCAACGTGCGCCTTGAAACCGGTCCATGCGCGGTGTGGAACTCGGTGTACGGTCGAAGGTCAAAGCAGGATAGCGAGCCAGAAGCTAACGCGCTGACGATGGAAGAGGCTGCTGCACAGGCACAGCAGGCGCTGGATGACAAGGGTGAAGATGTGACGATCAACCCGGATGGGATCGCGTTCTACGGTTATTACACTTTTGAGTACAGCGTCGATGGAAAGGTCACCGGGCTGGTCTCGGTAAATGCTGAAGACGGCGATTACTGGTTCCACGAATGGCTTGGCGAATTTATCGGTAGAGAGGATATATCGGGATGAATAGAACTTTGAAATGGATATTGATCGGACTGGCGATCACACTGGGTGTGTTCATCATCGCGCTGCCCGTCTTTTACCTGGCGCGGCACGCCGGCAGTCTGGCTGACCTGGGACGGCAAATGATGCCCTTCCACACCAGCACGCACATGCCGTTTCGCTCATGGACGGTGGTGATGTTCCCGCTGATCGGGTTGTTCGGGGTGCTGCGTGTACTGCTCCCGGCAGCGGTGATCGGTTTTGCGGTGTACGGGGTGGTGGCGCTGGTGCGCGCTAAACCGGGGCGTACCGGGGCGACCTCTCTCCAAACCCCGCCCGCTGTCCCCCCGGCACCCGTCAGCGAACGTGTATGCGCGTCCTGCGGTAAGGCGCTCCCCGGCGAAGGTGAGTACTGTCCGCACTGCGGCGCGAAGCAGTGAACTAAATCGCAACAAGTCTATCTTGATCCCCTCCTGCATGGAGGGGATCAATTGTTAAATGGACATCGGGTATATAATATTTTTTTACCGAAATCAACCTGAGGAGATTTACTAATGGATATTCGTGATCAAAAACTTGCGCAGCTCATCACCCGCTACTCCGTCGATGTTCGTCCGGACGACAAGGTGGTCATTCGCGGCGGGGTTGCCGGCGAACCGCTGATCAAGGAACTGTACAAACAGGTGCTTGAAGCCGGCGGGCATCCCATCCTGTGGACAGATTTTCCCTGGGAGGCTGAAATATTGCTGGGGCGCGGCAGCGAGGAACAGTACACTTACATTCACAAGCCGATCGAGCAGTTTTATGCCCATTACGACCGCCTGATCCGCGTTATCGCTGAGAACAACACCAAGAATCTCAATGGTATTGATTCTGATGTCTACACTCGCTTCACCCAGTCGCGCGGACCGTTGATGAACACATACATGGACCGCACCGCCAAAGGCGAACTGCGCTGGGCGCTCACGCTATACCCCACCAACGCTTATGCCCAGGACGCCGATATGTCGCTGGATGAGTACGCAGATTTCGTATACAGCGCCTGCATGCCCAACCAGGATGATCCGGTGGGATATTGGCGCGAGGTCTCAGCCCGCCAGGAGCGCATCGTAGAATGGTTGAAGGGCAAGAAGAACGTGCACCTCATCGGCAAAGAGACCGATCTGCGCTTGAGCATCGAGGGGCGCACCTTCATTAACTGCGACTGCCGCGTCAACATTCCCGATGGGGAGATCTTCACCGGACCGGTGGAGGACAGCATGGAGGGGCACGTTCATTTTTCGTACCCCACCATCTACCATGGACGCGAGGTCACCGGCGTGCGGCTCGAATTCAAGAAGGGCCGCGTGGTCAAGGCATCCGCTGAGAAGAACGAGGAATTTTTGTTGAAGACGATCGACACCGATGAGGGCGGGCGCGGGGTGGGCGAGTTCGCCATCGGCACAAACGAAGGCATCCAGCGCTTCACCCGCCAGATCCTCTTCGATGAGAAGATCGGCGGCTCCTTCCACATGGCGCTCGGCAAGGGCTACCCCGAATCCGGCAGCGTGGCGCAGTCTGCCATCCACTGGGACATGATCTGCGACCTGCGCGACGGCGGTCAGATCTGGGTGGACGACCAGCTGCTTTACGAGAACGGCAAATTCGTCATCGAAGGGTGACCTGTTCCTGCAGGCTTGCGCGTAACTCCCACGGGGTCGTAAGACCCCGTTTTTTTATTGATCAACCCGCCTTTCAGGGTGGGCGTTTTGCGTGGCGCTTGAAACAAATTAACGGCACATATCTTGCACCGTATAACAGGTGAAATATGTCGAAGGTGAGGTGTGCCATGTTTAGATCCAAACTAAAATCCATGTTCGATCCAGACCGGAAATGGGTCAAGATCGCACTGATCATCCTGGGCGTGGTTGTCCTTGTGGCGATCCTGGCGGTGGTCGGCTCGATCATGCTCCCGGACGCGCAATTGCCGGCATCCCTGCCGTTCAGTGAGGCGCAGGTAAACGATGGCGAGCAGCCGGGAGGGGAGGGCGAAGCTCAAAAACCGGCTCGGGAAGGTCAATTTGAAGCTCCCAAGACCCTCACAGACCCACAGGAGATAGCCCTGGCTGAACAGATTCGTGAAGCCGCGGCAGCCCGCGAGGATGTGCTGGCTTTCGTGGTGTATGACCTGGCGGTGGACAGGGTGGAGTATTCCAAAGATGGCAAACTCGCCCTTGTGTGGATTTCCCTCGTGGACAAGGATTCCGGGCTGGTGGTGCCGGGTGAACCCGGGCTGATCATTGCCAGGCAGCGAAAAGACCCCTCCAAGCCGTGGACCCTGACTTTCCAGGCGGACAAGGATTTCGCGGCTGTGCTTAAAGAGGTACCCAATAAGCTGCTCTCCGCCGAGGTGAAGGAATTTTATATGCCCGCGATGCAAAAGGTGCAGAAGGGCGGTACCGTTTACTCAGGTTACCTCCTCCCATGGAAGAAGGGCGAGACGGTGCGCCTCACCGGCAGCATCGGGCATGTGTACACCTATAAATCCTGTCCCTCCTCCTGCCTTTACGCCTTCGATTTCGCCAACGGCACCATGTTCGATGTGGTCGCCGCGAGGGCAGGCACGGTTAAATACGTTGTCTGGAAGTATGAGAACGGCGACCCGAATCACGCCAATTACATCGTGCTGGAGGATACCAGCACCACACCCACCACCTACCAGGTCTACCTGCACCTGGCGCACGAAAGCATCCCGGCTGAGCTGCGCAAGGTAGGCGCGAAGGTGGTTCAGGGTCAGTTCATCGGAAAAGCGGATGACACCGGATACAGCACCGGTCATCACCTGCATTTTCATGTGCACACCAACCCCGAATCCTACTGGGGCAAATCGGTGGATATCGTGTTTGATGATGTGACAGTCAATGGCGGGCGACCGCGGTTGTGCTCCGAGGCGAATGCCTACCCTGAACTGGGTGATGAATGCATGCCGCAGGATAAGTATGTTTCAAAGAATGGCGATTCCGAGCTGCCTACGGGTGTGATTTCAAGCCCCGAGGACGGCACCACGATCAAGGCGCCCACCGTCAACATCACCGGCAGGATGAAGGATGATGTGGGAGTGGAGAGCGGTCAGTTGTACTACAAGGCAGGCGCGTTCAAATGGGAGCCGATCGGGGATCGCTTTAAGACAAGGAGTTTTTCGCAATCGATCGACCTGTGCGCTGCTGGTATCGCGGACGGCGAGTTTTCGCTGGCGCTTGAGGTGACCGACAAGGCCGGCAATGTTTCCAAGATGGAAGGCCCGATCACGCTCGAGAAGCAATACGAGTGTCCGGCTGAACCGCCGGTGTGCACACCATCTTCCAGCGAGGTTGCGCTCTACACCGATCCCGGCTTCCAGGGCAAGTGCCAGCTGCTGGCGGTGGGTGAGTATCCCAACATGTCCGAGCTGCCCAAGGTGGGCGCCGACCAGGCGCAGTCCATCCAGGTGGGTGCAGGCGTTACCGCGCTGCTATACCCTGACGCCAATTTCGCCGGCGCGGAAGAGATCTTCCAGGACGGGGACGACAACTTGGGCAACAACGCCATCGGGTCAGCCAACGCGGCTTCGGTGAAGGTGATCGCGCGCCAGCTCACACCTCAGCCGGTTGTGATCGATCTGCCCGGAGGCGTCAGCACGGATACCGATCTCACCATCACCTGGTCGCTCGAGGAAGGCGTTGAAACCAGGGCTTCACTCACCGGTCCGGATGATTATCTCAACACACTCGACTGGCAGACCGATGGCAGCTGGCAGGTAGGTAAGCTGGAAAAAGGAAGATACATTCTCGCGGTGGAAGCGCGCAACGCGGTGGGTATTGCCAGCACCACCCAGGACTTTACGGTGAGCCGGCAGAACATGCCCCCTGAAACGCACATGGAGTTCCTGCCGCAGGGCAGCAAGACCACTTCGGTTAAGCTCACCTGGGTGGTGGACTCGGGCGCGGCAACCATCGATCATTTCGATTTGCAGTGGCGCGAAGCCAATGGCGAGTGGATCGACTGGCCTGAACCGCTGGAGCGGAACGCCCGCACGGTGAACTTCTGGGCAGCCCCCGATAAGCTTTTAGAATTCCGCATTCGCGCGGTGGATAAGGACGGCATGGAAGAGGCGTTCCCTGCCAAGCCGGAAACCTCCACTTTTATCATGCCTGATTGCGCCAATGACGCCTTCGAGGGGGAGGGCGCGGGAGATGACAAACGCACGAGCGCGCCGGTGGTGCAGTACGGCGAGACACAGACGCATAACTGGTGCCAGCTTGGCGATGTCGATTGGGTGGTGTTCAAGGCGGTTGCCGGCGACCCGGTGACCCTGCGCGTGGATCCGATCGGCGCGGCATCGGGCGCGAGCCTCAAGCTCTATGGCGCAGGCAGTGATGAGCCGCTGGCGGAAGCCATGCCCGAGAACGCGGACAGCGTGACCATGCTCACCTTCACCGCCCCCGCGGATGGAACGTACGCCCTGCAGATGACACCAGCCGACGAGCGCATTGCCGGCGAGGACGCGCAGTACACCTTCTCCATCCAAACGCGCAACGTGGTAAAAACCACCTGGTTCATGGTGCTCGCGGGGATCATCAGCGCCATCCTCGGCAGCGGGTTCTTCGTCCACCGGCGCATCCAGGCGAAAAAGATGGAAGAAGGCGTGGGCTGGTAGTGAGAACTCAGATCAAATAATATTGAATGGTTCAGGGGCGGTTGCAAACCGCCCCTGATTTTTAAACACCGGGTTTAGAGGAAAAGCTGCTAGTGCGTTGGAGATTGCTTCGCTTCGCTCGCAATGACAGGAGGCGGGGGCTGGGGATTGCTTCGCTCGCTAGAAAGGCTAAAGACTTACTCAACACTTTGGGGCACGATATATCGTGCCCCTACAAAACAATCGTGATTTTCGTGGTTTGCTACAACCCATGCTGTCGGGCGTCGTCGCGGTAGGTGCAGAAACTTGGAGTCTGATCTCGACTCCGGGTTTTAAGACCAAGGCTCTGAGGGTGTTGGGGTTTCCTTCTCTCCACACCGGTTTTCTTGTGCCTTTTGAAACCCGGTGTCTGCTCTAAACTGGGTCAGGTGCAGTAGGGGCGATTCATCCCACTCGTGATGACCATTCGGGCACGATGTATCGTGCCCCTACAAAACAACCGTGATTTTCGTGGTTTGCTACAATCCGTGCTGTCGTGCGTCGTCGCGGTAGGTGCAGAAACCGCACTCCGGGCTGGCGTGGGGTGGTTCGGGCAGCGAAAGCACTTCCAGCACACCGCGCATGAACGCGAGAAAACCCGCTTCATCCAGCGGCAGCTCCTGCCACGTGACCTCTCCGCCGTAGACAATGTGCCTGAAGTCCGCGCCATGCGCGATATCCACCGGGTCAAGGTAGAGCAGCCCGAGCTTGCTCACCGGCGAGAGGTGCAGGCTGCCCGGTGCGGGATGTTCGAGGGCATAGGCGTAGGCGCTCAGCTGGCGCCCGTAGAAGCCGATATGCGCCCGTGCCGGGGTGGACGTCTTGAAATCCATCACAGCGTAACTCCCGTCATCGAATGAAAGGATTGAATCGAAAGCGCCTTTGATGTAACACGACGCCGCGACACCCGGAAATTCGATCGGCGCGCTGGTGACCCACCCGCCCTGCATCGCCACACGACCGGGCGGCAGCGAAGGGTCGATCATGGAGGCGGGCTGCCCGGTGAACAGATTCTTCATCAGGCTGTCAATGCGCCCGAAGATCTTAGGGAACGCCATGCCGGGGCGCTTGATGCCCCTTACCACCTGCAGGTAGAAGCAGCGCGGGCACTCGTCCCAGAAGAAAGTGAGCATGGAGGGGCTGAGTTTGTAAGTGGGCATTTTTACTCCTGGCAAAGGTCTTGTATCAGTAAAAACTTGGTGTGAAGTCGTATAATTTTTTTTAATTCCAGGGACTTCACATCGTTTTTTCATTATAGCCCAACTACAAACGGACAGGAGAGGCGGGGCGAGTAATGAACAATTCGAAAATAACGGGTTATGCGGCGTTGAAGAAGGGTGGTGACCTTGTCCCATATATGTACGATCCCCCCGCTCTACAAGAGCATGAAGTCAGGATTGCGATTACGCACTGCGGGGTCTGCGCTACAGATATCCAGGCAATCGACGATTTTTACGACATAACCGATTATCCATTCATCCCCGGGCATGAGATTGTCGGGACCATCGTTGAGACGGGAAAAAAAGTGCCCCCATCACGACTGGGTGAAAGAGTGGGAGCCGGTTGGCAGGGGCGTAAGTGCGGGCATTGCGAATGGTGCCGGCAGGGTCTGGTCAATCTTTGTGAGGAGGTGGTCGAAAACGCCGTCTGGAAACCTCATGGTGGATTTTCTTCCTCGATCACTGCGGATGTCAACTTTGTCTATCCAATACCCGAGGGAATGCCTTCGGAATTTGGCGCGGTGCTTATGTGCGCAGGGATCACGGTCTTTGCTCCGCTCCAACAGAATCTGAAATCACAAAAGCAAAGGATTGGCATCATGGGCATCGGCGGTCTGGGTCATCTCGCCATTCAGTACGCCCACAAGATGGGATACGAGGTGACCGCCATTTCCACATCCCCCAA
This sequence comes from Anaerolineaceae bacterium, assembly GCA_040772785.1. Classification (GTDB taxonomy): domain Bacteria; phylum Chloroflexota; class Anaerolineae; order Anaerolineales; family Anaerolineaceae; genus UBA6107. The sequence continues at coordinate 174,507 of JAXGXM010000005.1, forward strand.
TAAGCAGGACGAAGCCCGGTCACTGGGTGCGGACCAATTCCTCGTGATAACTGACAAGGATCAGGAAAAAAAGTACAGCGCTTATTTTGATTTCCTGCTCTGCACCGCTCATGGCCGCCTGGATTGGGAGTCCGCGCTTAAGCTCCTCGAGAAACGCGGCAAAGTCATCCTGACCGGCTTTCCAGAGATGCACTTCAGACCGATCGACCTTGTCGCTCACGAGCTGACCATAAGCGGATCGTTCCTTGGTCTGCCCTCAGAAATGCGGGAAATGCTTCGCTTTTCGCAGGATAACAAAATTCGCCCGATGATCGAGATGTTTCCCATGACGGAAGTCAACGAAGCCATTAGAAAAATTCGGGAGAATAAAGCCCGCTACCGCGTTGTTCTCTGCAATTGAGAATTACGGTTCTAAATTAATTCCTTGCGCCAGCTTAATCGGGTTTGTTTGAATCGATCATCGCTTCAGTCGCCTGCCAGAGCTTCTGCCAGGTTTCACGCCTGTACGAGTTGGCGTTGGATTTAACCTGCTGGTCATGTTCATCCCAGTACCCGCCGGTCACATCCCGCAGCGCCGGGTCTGCCGCCAGGTACACGTAAGTGCGCGCCATTTGTTCGGGTGTAAGCGACATGCTTTTCTTGATCGCGTAGATTTTCTTCAAAAAGCCGGGAATGTTCTGCAGTCGGTCATCCGCCAGCGCCACGTTGCCCACGCGCACACAGTTCACGGTCACCCCGGTTCCCGCCAGGCGCTCCGCCAGGTCGTAGGTGTACATCACCTGCGCCAGCTTGGAGTGGTAATAAGCGTGCTGCGGATTGTACTTCCGCTCGCCGTTGAGGTTGTCAAATTCAATATCCAGCGAGGGATAGAGCATCAATCCCTTCGAAGCCACGGTGATCACTCGGCTGGGTGCGCTGGCTTTGAGAACATCCAGCAACAGATTCGTTAAGAGAAAGACCCCCACATGGTTGGTGGCGAAGATGGTTTCAACACCGTCCGCCGTGAGAACAGGCTTCTTCAGCGTGAGGTCAAAATTCGCCGCGTTGTGAATGAGCACGTCTAGGCGCGAATGGGCAATGAGAAACGCCTCAGCAAATTGACGGATCGACGCCTGCGAGGACACATCCACCTGCAGCAGTTCCACCGCGTCGTTTCCCGTGCGCTGCTTCACCTCGTTCAGCGCAGCGCTGCCGCGCTCGAGCGAGCGGCATGCCATCACCACGTTCGCTCCCATCTCAGCCAGCTGTATTGCCGCGGCTTTGCCAATGCCGGAATTTGCGCCGGTGATGATAATCGTTTTACCGGTTAGATCATAGTTATTATCGGTCATGCAGGGACCATCCTAATGAATTGGAAAATGAGATCAAACAGCCAGTATTCCTTCGTTGACGTACGCGGTCAGTTCACTCACGCTGTAATCCGTCAAACCCAGTTTCTCCACCGTACGGCCGCGCCGCCAGTAATCGGTGTGGTGGACGATGCACGCGAGGCGGATGATGGCATCCATGCCGCGCACGCTCACCCCGCACCGCGCCCCCAGCGAAGCGATCGGCACCAGGCTGCAAGGCACATCCTCAAAGATGTAACGATGGTTGAGCGTGGCGGGCGCTTTGATACCGTAATAGCCTTCCTGGTTGTGAATGGCTTCGTAAAGGTCCGCGCCTGTGGTGTCGTATGCCAGTTTGAGCCACTCCATGGCATTTCGGGTGCGCAGTCCCAGCGATGAGCCGACGGTGACGCGCTCGCGATCAAGCACCTCCAGCACACGCGCCACAGAGGGCGACACGCCATCGATATAAAACTGGTAATCGCCGTGGGTGGTCTCGATCCAGCCGGCATTGAGCAGCGTCAGCGCGGGATGGAAGATGGACCCCATGTTGTTAAGCCCTGTCTGCAGCACATTGCCGCCATCGATGAACTGCGGGTACGCCTCGTGGATGCGATCGAGCACCTCGCGGTTGCGGGTGGCAGGCAGTGCGGCGATGGGCACAGCCTCTTTGATCCTGAAGATGTGCGCCTGCGCGGGTCCATCGGAACGTGAAGCGTAAATAAAGGTCTCTGCCTCCGACACGGTGACATCAGCGGTGCAGTTGTTATCGCGCAGCACTTTCGCCACCTCGATCGCCCCGCAGGTGCGGCCGGGGTGCAGCACGATGATCTGCCCATCCTTTAGATGCGGTGCCATGAATTTGGCAACTTCGGCATGCGCCGAGGAGGGAACCACGACCATGATCATGTCGCTATCCTGCAGCGCCTCAGCCATGTTATCGGTCACAAGCGCCAGGCGCCCAAACTCGCGTGCTTCGCCATCGTAGCCCACCAGGTCGATCCCGCCCAACTCACGGATGGCAGCAACATGGTGTATGGAACGATTGAAAAGTTTGGTGCTAAACCCCATCAGCGCGAGATGCGCTGCCATTGCTTTTCCCCCATGCCCGGCTCCGATCACTGTAAATTTCAACTTACTGGTCATGGTCTTTCTCCTTTATGCAAGCAGGGCTTTCAACCTGTCTTGTTCCTTGATCTCCCGTCCGCGTTCGTCCACGGTGACACACGCGCCGTTGATGAACGAAGTGCGGATCTCACCGCGGGCGAAGGGGTTATTGCGCAGGTGCGGCGCGTCCATGATGCCGCGTTTCACCGCTTCGGTCAGCACTTCGGCATCGGTCAGCGGGTCTTCACTTTCGGCACCCGCCAGCGAGCGGATGGCGTCCAGCGTGAGGTGCGCGTCCTGCACCAGTGTGTGGATGCGCCGTTGCACCGCGGGGTCAGCCAGCATGTCAGGTCCGCGCAGCGCGTTCTCGATGGAACGCCGCGCCATTTGCGCCGCTTCGATGATGTCGTCGGCTGTTGCAGCGTGATCGGCTTCAGTGTGCCCCACAATGTGCACAATGTGCGGGCGCACCGCCATCTGCAGGTAAATGCTGGCAGCGAGGTGCGCGCGGGCGGCGGCCGGCTGCAGCGGATAGCTGAGCAGCCCGGTGCGCGTCTGGCGCAAGATGCGAAAGTTCTCATCCTCGAGCGGTGCGATGATGCGCAACATGGCGGCCATTTTCGCCAGGTCCATCGCGTCACTCAACCCCGGCGGGCTGTTGAACATCAACTGGGCGATGTAGTCCTTCACGCCGTTGGCTTTGGCGTTGTAGGCCGCCAGGTAGGCGGATACCACGCACACCACGTCGGGCGCGTCGCGCATACCCCAGTGATGCGGCTCGTTTAACTCCACGGGAACGCCGCGCTCGCCGTACCACGCCATCACCTTCTGATGCTCGCGAATCGAGCCCGCCAGGTCCCACGGACCACGCCTGTCCATCGCGTTGAACCAGAAGAGCGGGATGGCGCACCAGGCGTTGTGGATGGTGCCCATGAACACCTCGGCGAGGCGGATAAAATCGTCAGTGCCGGAATAAGTGCGCAGCAGCGGGTAATTGCCCGCCTGGCTGGCTTCATAGAGCGCGCGGTAATCCTCTGGGGTGCGCACAGGCACCCCGCCCGCCCCGAACTTGCGCGGGCTCTGCCGGTCAGGGTGGAAGAAGTTCTCCTGCGCGTCCTGGTCGACACCGAGCGAAATGACGTCAATTACGCGCGCCTCAGCAATTTTACGGATGCCTTCGAGGGTCGTCTGCATGGTGGGCAGCCCGAAGTGGTGGCGCAGGATGGGATAGGGCGCTTTCCAGGCAATGCGCTCCAGCGTCTTGGAAGGATATGCGTCCTGCGCGCTGCTCCCCGCGGGTTTATCCCTGAGGGAGTTGATCACATCCTCCACTGTTTCATTCCCGTCGAACACGGTGTTGAAGAAACCCATCGCGCTGGCGCGTTCCGCCACGGGCGGTGTGCCGGCAAAGTAGAATCTGACGCCCTTCTCACGCAATTCATCAGCGGATTCGGCAAACTCCGCCAGCAGCCTTTCGGCTGTCTCAGGTGTGAGGCGATATGAAACCCCTACCAGGTCGGCTTTTTCGCGTTTGGCAGCGCTGATCAGCTCTTCGACCGATACAGCTGGACCGAGGAAAACCGTGCGCCAGCCGTTGGCTTCAGCCAGGCGCAGAAAGTTCATCACCCCCGCCACGTGCACACATTCACCAAGCGCCGCAGCTACAACTGTCTTCGTCAAAGGTCCTCCGTTTCCACTAAACGCTTCCCATTTCCGCGGGAAGTCACAATTGATATGAACTTGTTGATACTACAATATACCTGTATTACGTAAACGCGAACATGATGTCAACACAGTACCTGCAGGGAATCCATTAACCAGGCAGGCTCTGCCGCGATCGGAGAACTGAAAAAATCTCCAATGATTCTCTGAAAAATTATTATAAAGGAAAAAAACCACTCTTGGCAAGCACAAATGAATCAGGGAAACAATTCCTGCATTTCCTCTTCACTCAGTCCGAAGAAATACTGTAAGTTTCTTTTCTCTATCTCCGGCTTTTCGATAATGATCTGCCGCGTAATCGCCACATGATTTTCCCAGGAAGCAGAACCGCCTGGCTTGGGCCATCGCTCCAACTGCCTTGGCATTTCAGATCGAATTTCTGTAATCATCGCGTCGTAAATGGGCAGTAAGCGATCGGGGCTAAAAAAAGTATTAATATACAAGGCGTAGCGTCTGATAAATTCATCCCTGAACTGATCGTTATTCATCAAACTTACATGCAACGTTGTATCGATCCAATCACTAAACCCCATGCCATCCGGATTGAAAATTTGAGAGATATTATTCCATTCGTATGTTGACATGAATAGCGCCCAGTCCATATCGTAGAGAATCCAGCGCCACTTTCCTCCATTCTGATCACGCCAATATTTGATATTTCCGGAATCTGTATTACCGAAATAGCTCTGCACAATAAAATAATCAATGAGATTATCGACATCAATTTGCGAAGTTACGTAATCGAAAGACTCCTGATCCCGCATATCATGTGTTGCCACAAAATCAACCAGGGCCTTGTATGTATCGTTACTGCCAGCCACAACATTCCCATTCCATTCAAGAATATCGACTTGATTCGGGTCTACACCATGATGACCGGCTAAATAATCCTCGTTGACTTTTTCCCGAATGTGATAAAGCCCCCAATATTCCCCGTTGATGTAAACCACACAGGGTCTTGAATCCATAACCTCAATATCGAATACATCTTTCACTGCTTTGTGAATAAACGGGTCCCGAATCTTGGTCATATATGAATCTTGACCCGAGGTATGCAGTATCATATGTTTAAAAGAAGTCAATTCATTTTGTTCGAATAATGGATAATTTATTTCATCTGTCCCATAATCTTTTCTCAAGTGAATTGCCAAAGATTTTTGCGGATCACTTCGACTAAATCCCCCGAAAATCTTTGATCCGGCATCAAATGACAATGCCAGCAGACCGTTTGTTTCATAAAACTCCACATGTACAGGTATCTCAATGTCGAGAAACGGATTTGAATATATTCCGGTCTGCCCGGATAAATTCTCCGGCTCTGTGGATAAAGCGACAATTGGCAAATCATGCTCTACACCAATAATGTATGTTTGAGTTTTCACGATTGATGGCAGCTGTCCATCAGCTATTGCAATCGCTCGAACTGACCTGGAGGCATCTAATTCAATGGGATTTTCATAGACTATGTCTGAAGATGTGGGGATTGATCCATCCAATGTGTAGTATATTTTTGCCCCTTCCTCTGCGGTGAGAATCAACAACTGACCGCTAGAGATTTCTCCGCCATCGAGTGAGAATTCAACAGGCGCCGAATATCGCTTTGCATAAGAATAAGAATTAACCTCTCCCGGCGTTGGTTGCTCAAAAAACACTCTTTCCCCGTTTTCATTCAAACCACTTGAGGTGTTTTTTACAAGAAAGCCGGTCTCATAAACCTGCGGTTCATCGCAATTAAGGTGGCAGAGATAAAGCGTCTCTCCAGAAGCACTTATGGAAAATGGCACATAATTACTTGTACCATCCGGGTTAGCCTCTGCATCTGCAAAAAAAACCGCAAAACCATTCGCTGGAAGAATATAATCTAAAAAAAAATAAGCGTCCTTTTCAGAATCCTTGCTGAGAACGTATCCTTTAAGGTTAATATCCTGATCAGTGTAATTCTTCAACTCAATCCAATCATAATAGTTCCCATTGGCATCAGCTAAGAAGGATTCATTCCTTGCCATCACCTCATTGATGATGACATCCCAAACCTGGCTTGAAGGTTCGAGTGCATCAGTAAAACCCTGTGTGTTGTTTTCTCTTCCTGGTGTAGGTTCGGAAAAATAAACCCAGTCATCATCCTTGATTCCTCTGGAGGTATCTTCCAGCAAAGGATCAAGGGTAATTTCTACCAATACTTCACTGAATCGATTGGAAACGACCAGCGTCTCAAGTTCAGATAAACGGAAATTTGTGTGCACATTTTCCGAAAATTTATCTTTGCCAGAAGCATAGATAACAAAATATTCACCTGGCTCAATTACGATATTGGGAAACGCCCATTTTCGAAGATCAGTTGCATCATCTGAAAAATAAAGTTGTGCAAACGAGAATGGCGAATCGCCAGCATTATAAAATTCCACCCAATCAACAAAATCACCATCCTCATCATAGAGCACAGATCGATTGTCGATCAAATATTCGGTGATCATTAATGGAGAATCGATATAAACCTTAAATTCCGGGGTCTCTTTTCCATCCGGTCCATTCTTTTCATTGGGTGTTGGATGATTAAAATAAAGCCATTCACCATCTTCACTCATCCCGTATGAGATGTCACTATCCAACGCAGGAAGATTAACTTCAGATATCAATGTCCCAAGCGCAGATGTAAAGAAGAGAGTTTCCCCTAGCTCTGCATTTATCTTGAAATTTAAGTGTAAATTCCCTAGGCCATCCACTTCGTCCAGGCCTGAAGCATAAACGACCTTATATTGTTTCGGACCAATCTCAAAATCTGGAAACACCCACATCATAGGTTCATCGAGATTTGTCGATAATCCCGCATCCTTAAGGTTAATGACCTCGTCCCCCGAGTTATAAAATTCTATCCAGTCTGAACTGAAGCCAAACCCGTCCATAATCGTCAGAGAATTGGATGACATCACTTCGGTGATGATCACGCTGTTCTGTTTTTGGATTGATAAATTCTTGTCTTCGATTTCAAGTTGTCTAAGTTCCACTTCAGATGCAATTCTCTCCTCAATAAAATCCATTGCATAGATGAATCCGGCGATCAATCCGAATCCAGCAATGACAATGAGAATCCTGGTGAGAAGAAAAGTTGATCTATTCATTGTTTTCTATACAGCAAAATCACCATCATAACCAAGCAGCGCAACAGAATGAACATTGCTTATTCCACCAATGCGATTTACGAGATCGGTGGACTTATCTCTTTCTCTGATCTCAACCGTTAATTCGTATTTTTCGCCGGTCAAAACCTTTGATTTCAACTGGTATCTTTTAACTTCACTTTCAATTTGCTTGATCACCAAATCATCCGCTTCTTCTGTTTGATAAGAAACCACTAATAAATACGGCCGTTTCACATCCGAAATTTTGGAAAACATGAACAAAATGATCCCAATAACGACAGAAGATATCACCGCTAACAGCCAAAGCCCTGCCCCACAAACAATACCTGCTCCAACCGCCCAAAACAGGAATGCGATGTCTATTGGATCTTTGATAGGTGTGCGGAAACGAATAATTGACAAAGCGCCCACCATACCCAAAGACAAAATGATGTTGCTCGTGATAGCCAGGATAATTGATGATGTAATCATTGACATGGCGATCAACGTCACATTGAACGTCCTAGAATACATCACCCCCTTAAAACTGGCGCGATAGACGAAAAATATGAACAAACCCAACGCAAATGAAAGAATCAATGTAAAAGCAATTAACGTCACGGATAATTCGGTCGTCGAAAAATCGAGGTTTTCCAAGATCTGATCCCAGGTCATATGATTTCCTTTCTATCTACATACCGGCTAAACAACACAAAACATATTTTGAGCATGATTGCCAATGAAGGATATTCGTTTGAATTATGGAGCGAATGTTGTCAGGTAAATACCCTGTATATTTAACCTCAAGAATGATCTGGTCATGGGGTATTGCCGGGATCATGTACCCGTTACAAAACAGGTCGTTATTGAAAACTCCGGCTTTGAGTAAGCTGTCAAACGAAATACGCACGTCTCCATATCGATATACATATGCTTCCCGATGGTATTCAACCACAACCCTTGGGCGCAAGTTTTTCGTTTGATAACGCAGATAAAAGTCTTTGGCAACCACATTTTCCTTATCCCTCAAAAAAACCGCGTCCCCGCTGACAAGCGCATCGTATTCTTCCTTCGAGAGCTGAATATGTGATTTTTGAGTAAGATAATCCCTTTTTTCTTTTCTTTCCAGTTTAATGACATTCGTTTGATGATTGTAAACTCGAACCCTAAATTTTTTTCGATCCCGTATCCCACTCAACTTGTCAATCAAAGCGCTTTGGTCATAGTCATCAAAATATAAACTTGAGACTAAATACCCCCCATCCGCATCACTATGAGAATCCCGCTGGCAAATTTTGCTTAATTTATCTGCCATCGTATTTTTGTGATGGGGATTGATCACGTACTTAAATTCATTTCTATACATGTCTTTTAGTTCTCAACAAATGAACCTTCCATACGCTTTGATTATGGAAACAGACTATTCAGTTTTTTAAAATTAACAAGAAAGAAATAGGCAAGCATTTAAATGCTATTACATTATAAAACCCATGTAAAGGTTTTAGATCTTGAGGCAATTACACTCCACATAATTATATTAGAACCCCCTCTCTGAAGATAATCAATTGCCAATAGAGAAATAATCCCCCTGGCTAAAAGTGGCTACTTTTACGTTAAATGCGAACCAAATGTCTAGATGAATGGGTTGTAGAACCGGCTGTGGTTGACGAACACTGAAACCGCCGCCGTCACCGCGGCGAGCACCAGTGAGATCGCCAGCGCGCTGTAGTCCCTTCGAGTCACCCTCGTCTTGGTGTACCATGTGCGGCGCTTGAGCTTGCCGAAGCCGCGCAGGTCCATCGCGTTGGTCACCACCTCAATGCGCTCGAGTGTCGAGAAGATCAAAGGGATGATGATCATCAGCGAGTTCTTCACGCGCTCTTTCATTTTCGCTTTACCAGACATTTCCAGTCCGCGCGCCTGCTGCGCCTGGCTGATATCATTGTAAACGCGCAGTATGTCCGGGAAGTAGCGCAGAGTGAGTGAAATTGCAAAAGATGCTTTGTAATGCACCCCCACCCCACTCACCGAAGAAGCGAATTCGCTTGGGTTCGTGGTTAACAAAAAGATGATGCCCAGCGGGACGACCGAAAGATACTTGAACGACAGGGTGATCTGGTAAAGCAATTGCTCCTGTGTTAATTCAACATCCCCCCAAAGCTTTGCGATCGGGTGGCGGGTGCTGTAGAGTGTCACACCGTGTTCAGGTTCGAACAAAAAGGTGAAGATGGCGTTGATGAGAATAAAGATCAACACGTAGATGAGCATCATTTTGATCTGGCTGAATTTGATCTTTGAGATGCGCAGGATTATCAGTGAAAAAACCAGCATGCCGAGTATGACACGGATATCGTACGAATACATCACCGCGAAAGTTAACAACAGGAAACAGATGAACTTGATCACCCCTGAAAGGTTGTGAATGACCGTGTTTTCATAATTGTATGAAAAGAGTTTCGTCTTCACTGCTCGGCAACCCTTTCATAATCGATGAAATACTGCACAAATTGCGTGCCGTCTTCGATGCCCGCCAGCTGCGCCAACTGGAAGAGCGAGGTTTCCTTCAGGTTGGCTTCCTCGATGACATGCTGGTCGGTCAGCACGACCGATGCCCGGGTATCAGCCACAAGGTTGCCCCCTGAAAGGACAATGGCGCGAGGCGTGTACTCCAGCATCAGGTGCATGTCGTGGGTGATCAGGATGATGCTGATACCCGATTCATTGATCTGTCGCAGAAACTCCATGATCTCGCTGTAATGGCGGTAATCCTGCCCGGCTGTCGGTTCGTCCAGGATGAGAATATTGGGTTCGAGCACCAGGATGGAAGCGATGGTAACGCGCTTCTTCTGCCCGTAACTCAACGCGGAAATCGGCCATTCGATGAACGGCAGCAACCCGCAGATGTCCAGCACTTTCTCCACCCGGGTCGTGATCTGCTCCTCATCCACGCCGCGCATCCTCAGGCCGAGTGCAACCTCGTCAAAAATGAGATTCTTTGAGATCATCTGGTTGGGATTCTGCATCACAAATCCAATAAACTCGGCGCGCTCCTTGATCGACTTGCCGCGGATGTTCTCCCCCTTGTAGAGGATTGCGCCTTTATCCTCCTTCTCGAAGCCGCACATCAACTTGGCGAGGGTCGATTTACCGGCGCCGTTCTTGCCCACGATCGAGACCATCTCCCCTTCTCGAATATCGAAATCGATATTGGTCAATGTCGGACGAACCCCATCGTACGAGAAGGAAAGATTTTCAATTCTTAGCAGGGAAGGCGCAGGGGCGGGAGGAGGTGGTGGTTGCTGCGCGCAGTACCAGGTGCGCAGAGCTTCATTCACCCCGCTGGTGTTAAGGCTCCAAATGTGCCCCGGTTTCATCCCGGGTGACACGCTGACGCCGGCGTACTTGAGCGCGGTGACATAGAGCGGCTCGCGGATGCCATTCTGCCTGAGGATGTTCGAGCTCACGAGATCGTGCGCGTTCATGTCAGCAATGATTCGTCCCTCGTTGATCATGATCACACGGTCCACATCCCGGTGCAGCACATCCTCCAGCCGGTGCTCGATGATAATGATCGTCTTGCCCATGGTTTTGTGAATATCATCGATGATCTCAATGGCGGTCTTGCCTGTGGCGGGGTCCAGGTTTGCCAGCGGTTCGTCAAAAAGCAGAATATCCACGTCATCGATCAACACCCCCGCCAGGGATGTGCGTTGTTTTTGACCACCCGAGAGTTCGTAAGGAGACAGGTCTCTCACATGCGCGATATCCACCATTTTGGCAACACGGTCGACACGTTCGTGCATTTCCGCGTGTGGCACACAGTCATTCTCCATGGCAAACGCGATGTCCTCCCCAACCGTCAGCCCCACGAACTGACCGTCTGAATCCTGCAGCACGGTGCCGATGATCTTGGAGAGCCTGAAGATATCCAGCCCGCTGGTTTCCATCCCCTCGATCTTCAGGCTGCCTTCTGTGTTGCCCTTGTAGTAGAAAGGGATCAACCCGTTCAGGCAGTGTCCCAGCGTGCTCTTACCGCTGCCGCTGGGTCCAACGATGAGAATTTTCTCACCGGGGTAGATCTTCAGGTTGATGTTATACAGGGTCGGTTCAGCCTGGGAATAATACTGAAACGTGAAATCGGAGAACTCGATGACGGGCGTTTTTTCCATGATTGTACCGGGTGGCTTACCACCCCGAATACGCTCCTTCATTATTAACTAATTCAATGCCCGTTACAGGGGGGCTGATTCAGCGCCAAGTATACCCGCGAAAAGCGGAAATGGTGAAGGATGAAACAAACGTAGAAAGTATGATGGATGGAAGTTTTGTTTTCCTGCCATCCATGCATGATTACCAGTTTTAAGGGTCGCTTAGCTCTTCTTGCTGAGGCTGCCCTTGCGGGTGCGGGTGGCAGCGTACGCCAGCAGCAACAGAGTGCCAACAACACCAGCGATAACTGAATTCGAGGCGAAGGCCATCAGGCCCTGTGTGAATACTTTGTTCGCCGGTTCGGCATAGATGACAATATCCAGAATGGGGGCTACAAGAATCCAGGCGATGGCATTGCCGATGATCTGGATGATGTTGTAGGTCAGGATGTCCTTGCCGCCAAAGATGCCTTCTTCAACCCTGGTGCGCTTGAAAGCGAAACCGTAGATGAAGCCGGCAACACCGCTGGCGATCACCCAGCTCCACCAGGGGCTGCCGTACTGCACCGCATCACTGATAGCGTGACCGATGAAAGCCAGCAAACCTGTGGCGATGGGTCCAAAAAGGACGCCGAAGAAACCGGCCAAACCGTAAGCAGTCTGGATATACGTCCCGGGAACAGGAGAGGGGATTTTTACGAACATGAATAAAAGTGCGAAGAGTGCCGCCCCAAGTCCTGCTGCTACGATGGTTCTGGTTGTTACTTTAAAAAGACCTTTCATTGTTCTCCTCCGGATTAGATTTTCTTCATCGTACTATCCATAAATGACAATACGAAAAAAGCAGCTGTTTGTCAATCACCAAAATAAATAACACCTATTTGCCCGCCAGGATGCGCCAGATGAGTGATTATTCCGCCTCGTTGAAGAGTACTTCCACGGGGTCGCCCACATGCGCGCCGAGGTACGCGGCAGCGCTGCCATTTACTACAGCAATCTCGAGGTAATTTTCGCTATCGACCAGCGCGATCAGCTCCCCGGGTTGATGGTGCCCGTAGGAGGGGGTTAACCCGCGGATGACCCTGTCCTTGACTTTGATGAGCAGGCTTCTGCCCGCCACTTCCGTCCAGGGCAGGTCGGTGGTGCAGTTGCCGAAGGTGTCGATCAAAGCAATGTGCGCGGTGTACCCGAAGGCGTTCTTTTCCGGTTTCGTGAGCGGCAGGAGGACGGGGTCGGTGAACTCGCTGCCCAGCTCATCAAGGGGAACGCCGGCGGCAAGATGCGCGCCCGCGGGGGCGAAGATATCACGCCCATGAAAGGTCTGGCTGACGTTTTGCAGCCGGTAGGCAGGGTTCTCCAGCGCGACAAAACGGGTGATCTCGCCCTTCGCCCTGGCGTCTTCGATCAGTGGGGTAAAGAGACCGTTATCCGGACCGACGTAAAACTGGCTGCCGAGCTGCGCTGCCATCGGGCGGCGGTGGGTGCCCACGCCGGGGTCGACCACTGCGATGTGCACGCTGCCTGCGGGGAAGTACGGTGCAGCGCGCCACAGTGCAATCGCACCCTCGCGGATGTTCTGCGGCGATGTCTCGTGGCTGATGTCGGCGATCTGCGCCATGGGGCAGATACCCCAGATGACGCCCTTCATGGTCCCGACGAAGCCGTCCTTGTTGCCAAAATCTGTTAACAGTGAAATAACCGGCATTAGATCCTCGGTGTGAGTTGTTCAGACAATCAACTATAGCATGCCGGTTATGTCGCGTCAAGAAAAGGGGGAGATAGACTGTCATTGGGAACCGCGTTTTTGCTCCACGGGTCCGGCGCGGCACAAGGTCCTGGCTTTAATTGCCAGAAAGCTCCAGTTAGGTTGACAAGTAACCATTTTCCTGTCAGGCGTTGGAGATTGCTTCGCCTCGCTCGCAATGACAGAAAAAAAGTTGGGGATTGCTCACCCGCACCCCTGGCACTGCCTGCCAGGAAACGCAGTTCGGTGCATGTGTCGCTTTGCTCGCGATGACAGAATGGGGGTCAACTTAATAATTTTGTTATTCGGACATAATTGTCCAATTTTCAATATTTAATGCTATACTGGGTTACAGACCTTCTGCTGGTTGCCCCCCTCAACCAGTGGAAGGTCGCTTTTTAACGTTTTTCTAATATTTCTCATAACATTTTTTAATCTTCCCATCCTATTAATTAAAACAAATCAATCTCTACCTTATAAAAGGAGGTAACTATGAGCGCTTCAGATTTACTGTCACGCCGCCCGTCACGGGCAAACAGGCTCGCCCTCCGACGCGAGGGTGAGACCCCCATGCTGGCCATCCAGAACGAGATGAACCGCATGTTCGATCAGTTTTTCACTGACGACTTCCCGTTCTCCACGCGCCTGGTGGCACGACCGGCTATGGATTTCCTCCCCAAACTCGATATCAGCGAGACCGAGACCGAATACAAGATGACGGCCGAGCTGCCGGGTATGGAGGAAAAGGATATCCAGATCCGGCTGGAGAAGGACACCCTCGTTTTGAGCGGTGAGAAGAAGTCGGAGACCGAGGAAAAGGAGAAGACCTACCATCGCGTTGAACGCAGCTACGGCTCCTTCGAGCGTGTCATCCCCTTCGACACCCAGCTCGATGAGGACAAGGTCAGCGCGGTCTTCAAGAACGGCGTGCTCACCATTACCCTGCCCAAGGCGGGGGATGCCATCCGCAAGTCGCGCCAAATCGAGATCAAGAAAGGCTGATCCGCAGTAATCCACACCGCAACTGCGCAAGCATCATCAATGGTAAAATCCTCCCGGGCAATAACACCCGGGAGGATCTTTATGATTAACCACGATGATCGCGAGAAAATGGACATCAACCGCCGTTACTGGGAGGACGTGGTAGCGGTGCACGCGGGTTCTCGTTTTTACGACGTACCCGGCTTTATCGCCGGTGAAAACCGCCTTGACGAGCTCGAGCGCGGCGAGGTGGGCGATGTGAGCGGCAAGTCGCTGCTGCACCTGCAGTGCCATTTCGGGCTCGATACCCTCTCGTGGGCGCGCCTCGGGGCGAGTGTGACCGGGATGGACTACTCGCAGGATGCTGTCAACACGGCGCGTAAGATTGCTCAGGAGTGCGGGCTGGATGCGCGCTTCATCCACTCCAACCTGTACGACCTGCCGCAGCACCTGCAGGAAGAGTTCGACATCGTGTTCACCTCCTACGGCGTCTTATGCTGGCTGCCGGATATCCGCGAGTGGGCGCGCATCGCCGCGTCTTATGTCAAACCCGGGGGATTCTTCTACATCGCGGAGTTCCATCCATTTGCTTATGTGTTCGATGATGAAGCCGACCGCCTGGTTTTCCGCTACCCGTATTTTGAAACCAAACCCATGCGCTGGGAGTTAGCCGGCACTTACACCAGCAGCGAGGACAAGCTTGATACACACGTAGACTTTGAATGGTCCTACCGCCTGGGAGAGGTGGTGACCGCGCTCATCGACGCCGGGCTGCGGCTCGAGTTTCTGCACGAACACCCGTTCACCGTTTACCAGCAGCTGCCCTTCCTTGAGAAAACCGGGCGCATGCGCTGGGTTTTCCCGGATGATATAGCGTCGATCCCGCTGATGTTCTCTTTAAAGGCTTCAAAACCGGCTGATTGATTGAACGCGGTAAAAAAATCTGCTACTATATTAGAAATTTAATGACCTCCGGTTCCTGATTCGTTAAAAATTCTCTGCGCCAGCACGATTGAACAAGTGCTGAAGGGAACCTTTTTCTCTCCCCTTTTCCTGAAAGGAGTGATCCATGAATTGTCCCCGTTGCGGAACCGCATATCAACCCGGCGCCCCGTTTTGTCCTTCCTGCGGCTTCAAGCTCATTCTCCAGGAATCGGATTTCACCGCGCTGGCGGAAAAGGCGCGCGCATACTACCGCGAGTTGAACGCCGGCAGGCTCACGCAGGAGCAATACAACGCCGCCGCCCAAGCCCTGACACTGCCGGATCCCGCGGGCGGACACTGGACGTATCAGCCCGGCTCCCGCCAGTGGCTGTGGCACGATGGCAGTCAATGGCAGCGCCGCGACCCGCCTATCAAGGAGACGGGCGCGAAGAAACCGATCCTCATCGGTGCGGCAATTGGTTTTCTGCTGATCGTGGTGGCAGGTATCATCTTTCTTGTTTCGTTTTTACGCCGCGGCGGAACTGCTGTGGAGCAGACTGCAGAAAACCCGGTCGCCGCCATGCTGCTGGCGATCGGAGATCAATCGCCGGCTTTCAGCGCTTATGTGGGCGATCCGGTGGTCAACCCGCT
Organism: Anaerolineaceae bacterium; assembly: GCA_040772785.1. Lineage (GTDB taxonomy): Bacteria > Chloroflexota > Anaerolineae > Anaerolineales > Anaerolineaceae > UBA6107. The sequence goes on from JAXGXM010000005.1 coordinate 190,231, forward strand.
GATCCTGCCCGCGGGGGTGTACTACGTGGAGGTGATGACGCCGGATGGAGCGGTGGTGAGCCTGGGCATGGAAGTGGTGGAGGATGACGGGGAAGGGGACGGGGAGGTGCGATTCCCGACTTCGCTGATGGAAACCGGCGACCCCCTCGACGCCGCGGCTGCCGCAGAGTTTAAAGATATGCTCGATTTTATGCTGCTGACTGATGCCGCCCGCCTGACCTATTATGGGATCGTGACGGCTGATTACACGACACTGCCTTACACAATGGAGGGAGACATACAGATCAGTGCACTCCAGCCGCTGTTTAGCTTGTACGACGAGCTGGCGGCAAGGGAGGGTGTGCTGACGGTAGCGGCGCAATCTTTCCAGCAGCGGGCGCTTGATTCAGCCAGCGCGTTCGCGCCTGACGGATTTGAGGGCAGAGCCGGCAAAGCCAGCCCGCGCCAGTGGATCAGCATGCTGGACAAGCTGCGTATCTTTTGCGGTCTGCCGGCTTCAGCCCAGGGGCGCGCCCAGCAGGAGATCATAAAAGCTTTTTCTGTGATGAACGATGTTAAGCGACAGGAAGCGATGCAAGCATTGGAAGACACTTACGGGATCGACCTCAATGACCCCGATAAGTTTATTGAGCGAGTGAATAACGGCGAACTTCAGCAAAACATTCTACGCATCCGCGAAGACCTGTACCAGGATTGGGACTATCAGGGCGCTGTTCAAAACCTCACCGGTGCGAACCGCCCGGGACTGAACACTGCCCGGCAGGAGGGCGCCGCGCTGGTGGAAGCTGGCGCCAACCTTTATGTCGAGGTGATCAAAGTGACCCTGGATACGAAATTCCCGGGTATCAAAACGGGATTCGGTCACGCGGAGAACCTTGATAAGTGGGGAAATTACATCCGCGATTTTATCAACGACCCCGACGTCGCCCTGGAACGCTTCACGCTCGATCAGATCAAGGACATGATCAAGGATAACGTCAAGGATGGGCTGTCGGACCTTGTACCCGGTTTGGGTGAGGACGAGATAGACGAAGCTGCCGGGGTGGCAGCCGACCACATTATGGATGGGATCAAGAACGACCTGCAGACACGCATTGACGAGTACACCGCGAACGTTGAAAAGACCCAGCAGGCGGCTGCCAGCGCGACCGCGGAAGAGGCAGCCAATGCCACCGCGCAAGCCGAGGCTGAAGAGACAGAGTCCCCGCCTGATTACAGCTGGATCGAGGGGTATGTGGCCGGTGTGGTTGGTGAATTGACCGCTGCCGGATATGAGGCGGAGGATGTCAACGAATTTGCCAATGATCTGCGCGGCTGCCTGACAAGGCAGGTGGACCGGCGGGCAGATGAATATAATGCCAAAGATAACTGCGCCGACCGGATCGAGCGGTTCATTAAAAATCCGCCCCCCACCGAGGAATATTTTCATTTCGGCGGCAGCTGGCACAGCCCGGTGATGTGCGGCGAGGATGATGACCCCGCCTACCGCTGGAATGTCTACCTCAGTGAAGACGCGTCCGGAATGGTGACCGGTACCATCTCCTTCCACGCCTGCCCGGGCGGGGGAGCGGCTTACTACTCGGTGAGCGGGCAGAACATGGGTGAGAAGGTGCTGGTGCTGCAGGCAACTCGCACCGACGGGCGCGGCGGTCTGTGGACAACCTCCATGCGTTCAGGTGAATTTCGCATCGAGTACATGGAACCCCCCCAACCCAATTACGCGCCGTAGCGCGCTGCTCTTCATATAATAAGCGGGAGTTCAAACTCCCGCTTTTGCTATTTATTGACGGTTAATTCGAGATCTTTTTGATCTCTTCGCGGGTGTACACCCGCCACTGGTACGGCTCTCCGCGCGGGGCGGCTTCGAGCAGCAGCACGGGCTTGCCATCGCGCAGCACCGGGGTGGGGGCATCGCCCAGGTGGATCAGGTCGCGCTCCAGCGGTCGGCGGCCGCGGAAATTTTCCACACGGTCGATGTAGCACATGCTCAGCAGCACGGGCAGTGTGAGCGTGCCGTTCAGTCGTTCCAGCCCCGGCATCCATGTAAAACGCCCATCATTGCCCGAGAAGTACAGCCCAATGGCAGCCAGCGCGCCGATCACCCCGCTGCCGCTGCCGTGGAAGCCGGCGCAGGAGATGTTGTTTAATTTTGCCAGTTCGATCGCTGCACTGCGGAAGTGGCGGATGTGTTTCGCCTGCCTGCCCCATGCGACCACCTCGGGGCTCACATCACGCCAGGCGGCGAGCGCAAAACCGGGATCGGAAGCCGGTGCGCTGAAGCGGCGCAGGAACTCGCGACAGTCAAGCTCCAGGTCGCGGCGGGCTTCTTTAGCGGCGTCTACCAGCAGGCAGGCGGCTGAGTTGGTGGTGGTGTAATAGATGTCGGGATGGCGGAAGAGCTGGTGGCGTGTGATCGAGACCAGCCGTCCATGGAAGCGCTCCTCGATCACTTCACCCAGGCGGCGTGCGTGCTGTGAGGTGCCCTCCGATGAGGGGGAGTCGGTGTCGTCGATACCGATCAGAAAGAACATGGGGCTGCCTCCGGCGCGGGGCGCGTTGATTGAATCCCCGGTGCGAAAAACCCCTTGGCGATCTCCATCCGATGGTGCATGTGAACCTTTCTGCAGGAACTGCCACAATGATAGCTGAATGGCATCGGATTGTCAAATATTTGGCTGAGGAAGTGATTCATGCTGAGCCGGGTCAACGAATCTTATTGTTAAGGAACGCAATTTATAAAAAAATCAAAAAATAAGTAGTTAAAAATCTTATGTTTACCGTATAATATTTTTAATATTCGCGCGTGTTAAGCATTACTATTGATCATCAAGGTTGCCAGCACCACATGGAGGGAAAAACACTGTTTTACGCGTGTCTCACAAAAAGACCAACAATTAAATAGTCAACAGATTTTCATATTGAATTCCCGCTAAATCCCTGACCAGGTGAAGGAGTTGGTTTCTGGCGTAACAGGCGCATTGTTCAATTAGAGGGGAGGCAGCCCCGAGACTGCCGGGAGGAAATGAATGACCAGATCACGCATCAGCCTGACCATAGTAAGCGCATTACTTGTCTTTGTTTTCGTTTTCAGTTCCGCAGGCGCAGGCAGTATTCCCAATGTCTCGGCGGACGCGCCGATCGATGTCGATGGGGGACCGACGGTTCCTTGGCCTGTCAACGTCACATACGATAAATTCCCCGATTACACTTTCTACCCGGTGGTGCTGGCGGAGAAGTACCGGGTGAAGGTTTACAACACGCGCACCGCTGAGCTGTTGTACACCCTCAGGGGAGGACCGCGTATCTGTACTAATGGCGTCTGCACACTTTCCGCGCCGGACATCGCGTTGAAATTTGTGGACCTGACCGACAGGAAAGGGTCCTACTACTGGACACTGGAAGCTCTTGTGCTTGGAGCATGGACTGCACCTGAAAGCCACACCTTCCAGGTGTACGCCTGGGATTACAGCACCAAGTTCCTGACGCTGAAAAAATGGCAGCCGACCTATGGCGTGTGGCGGGCGGTATCTCCGGGGTATGCGAAAGTAAAACCAGCTCCGGGGCAGTACGCCAGCCTGACCTACAAGAATAAGGTGACAACCGGCTACGTCTTTGAGGCGAGAATGAAGCGCGCCGCTTTGGAACTTACGGCGTCCAACTTCATCATTGTCAAAGGTCAGCCTGACCTGGACCCAAGCGAAGATGGCTGGGGCAAGGGCATCATGTTCAGTTATGACAATAGCGGAAATTACCGGGTGGACAGGTGGGTCTCCAATTCCCTGGTATCCGTCGTGGGTGAAACATATGACGGTGTTATACGAACGAATGATTGGAACACACTGACTGCTTTTGTATACAATGGTTTCGTTCATTTTTACATAAATGGTGTAGAAATTTACGAATCACCGATCAAGGACAGCGATGATTACGGCTGGGTGGGCGTCGGTGCGTACGAGGACGACGCCGAGAAGAACGCGCTGCTGGTGGATTCAGCAAAAGTGCAATACACCACGGTAGAACCGTATACCATTCCTTAACCGGTGCTGGCTGCCGGTTTAAGAGGGCGCAGGTTTCTACATAATTAGCGAGACACCGGCGGGCAGGCGAGAAATCTGCCGGGATAGGCTCTTACAACAGAAATACAGGAGATTGATATGACCAGGTCCAGGTTTATTGTTTCCATGCTCACAGTGCTGATGATCCTGTCGTTTACCTTTACCAGCGTCGGGGCGCAAGCCGGGCTGCCGGAGAATGGCGCGGTTGAGCCTGATGTTGAGGCAATTGATCCAAAGCCGATCTACCCGGCAACGTACATTTATGACAAGTACCCGGCCTTCAGGTTCACACAATTCGAAGATAAAACACTGTACCGCATCCTGGTTCAGAATTACGATGAATCTCTGTATTACAAGTTCAAGGGAAGAGCTGAATGTGATTTGTCGGAGTGTCGATTAACCCCCACCACTCCATTGACCAAGGTTGTTGGTCTGGTTGTAGGTAAATCCTACCGCTGGCGGGTCGAGGTAAAAATGGACGACGGCACGTGGTACGGCGACCCGAACTGGGTTGCTTTTGCCCGGGTCACCACGCGTTTCAATTCAACCTTCGACACCCATCGCAGAAAGTGGCTGGATCAAATTGGCATTTGGAAACAGCTCACGATTGGGGCGCTCAGTAATAGCGGCACCATCGGTGAATACACCAGTACAGCGCGGCATGAATACATTTATGGTGATTACGCTTATGAAGCGCGGATCAAATTGAAATCCAAACACGTGTACCTTCCAACCGACGCGCAGCATCAGTCCGGGGGGATCATCGTTCATGGTTTTCCGTATGAGTTTGTTGGAGGAAATCTCTGGAAAAGCGGGATTAATATCCTGATCCGGAATGATCAGAAAGCCCGCATCTTCGCGTATTACAACGGAGAATATGTGGAATCCCTGGATACAGGTTGGGTGGATGCCCCTATGATCAATGCGGGCGGCTGGAACACGATCAAGGTTGTTGAGGTGGGAACCAATATGCTCATCACGATCAATGATGAATACTGGTACACGTACACAGACCCTGTCAAAAATATGCTTGAATATAGCGGGTACGTAGGACTGATCCATTACCGCTTCGCTGATGAAGCTGAAAAAATGCTGGTGGACTGGGCGAAGCTGCAGATCCTCAATGTGCCGTAAGGCGACGGACGGATCGGCAGAGCAGGGAGACCGTGAGTTTTGACTGTTGCGGTTTTGGATGATCAGATTAGTTTAGAAAAGGAGATGATCATGAACAGAAATAAAGGAAAGTTGACCGTACTGGCTTTATTGATGATTCTTTCTTTGACCTTCACCAGCGCCGGCGCGATCGCCCCGGCGGATGAAGGCGTCAGCCCGGATTTTGAGTTCGATGATCCTGAACCGTATTACCCTGCCTATGAGGCAATATACGATAAAACCCCTACTTTCGAGTTTTCGCAGTATGAAGATGTCACCAGGTATCGCATTAAGGTGAGAAATTCTGAAGACCAAAACATCACCTACTACACTTATATCGGAAAAGCCATTTGTAATGATTATTGCGAGTTGACGCCGGATATCCGCCTGGCGGGCGGGGTGGTCACCTATGATAAACCGCTGAAGGGGCATTACGAGTGGACGGTGGAAGCCAAACTGGGTCCGGGGTTGTGGTCTGGTGTGCAGGACTACGTTCCATTCGGATTAGGTGCGTCGCGCATCTCTTCTCTCTTCACCCTCAACAAAAATGGCTGGGTCGACCGGAATGGGACATGGTCAGTGACACCGGCGGGGCTGCTTAAAAACAAAGCCATTGCCGGCGAGTACACCAGCACGCTGAATAGTAAAAAGGTCCTGGATAATTTCACCTACACGGTCCGCATGAAATTGAAATCAGTGGACTCCGGCACACATTATGGCGGGGTAATATTTAATGGAAACGGTGATCTAATCGATCCAACCGATCCCGATCTGTTGGATCAGAAACAGGTCTGGAATTGGGCGAGCTATTTTCTTTACAAGAACAACAGGGAGGCAGCGATCTATATTTGGGATGGGGGGAGTATCGTTGGCGGTGTGAGCTGGCGCGAGTGCCCGTCTATTATCCCCGGCGGTTGGAACGTGATCGAGGTGACGACTGAGAATGACACCGTGTATGTGAATGTGAACGGTGAAGCTTGCATCAATTACACCCATCCCTTGATAGCGGATACGGGCTATATCGGGTTGACGCAGAATCATAACTCGACAGAGATCGAGACGATGCTGGTGGATTGGGTGAAACTGGAGGTGGATACACCTTAGATCGTAGCGCCGGTAATGGAAGAATCATTGGCGTTTATATACTTTGTTTATCGTTAGAAACCGGGGGGCGGAACCAATCCTTAATTCCGCGCCGATCAAGGGCAGGCTCACAGCCTGCCCTTTAACATACTTAGGAAATAACTCCCTCTTGTAATTAAGATAAATTAGATATAAAATGTATCAATAAAATTGATGTAGGTTACATTGGTTGACGAGTCTACTTATCAGATGGGAGAGGGAATGAAAAAGATCAGGTTCATTGGATTGTTAGTGATGATCATTATGATGACGGGGGCGGTCGCGCTGCCTGTAGAGGCGGCGGGTCCCCAGGGTGAGCAGGAATTTGCGGAGGAAGACAGCGACATCGTACTGGAAGAATTGCCTGCGTTGCAGCCGATGAATACCGGCTCCGGTTCAGTGGTCGTGGAATCAGCTCAGCTCCAGCCCGCAGCCGCTCCGGCACCCTGGCCGTATTCCCCGATTCTTGATCCGGTCTATACAGCGAAACCCAAATTTATTTTCACCGAAAATCCGGCAGCCACCCGCTACCGCATTGAGGTGGTGAATGCCTACAATGCTAAAGTTTTGTACACTTTTAGCGGTGCGCCGGTCTGCAATGTGGGCTATTGCTTACTTTCCCCCGATTACCCCCTCAAGGCTTATGACATAAGCCTGAAAAAGGGCAAGTACCTGTGGCGCGTTCAGGCAAGAGTGGACGGCAAGTGGGAAGGATATTCCGACCAGGTTGGATTCACAGTGATTTCCCCCGGATTCAATAATAACTTTAACGCGAACGTTGGTAAGTGGCGGTCAGTCACCGGTAAATGGGTGCGTGTCGACCCGGGGTATCTGAAAACCGGCGGCGTTACCGGCATTGCGGTTTCTGCGCTGCAAAAAAACATCTTTCTGGATTTCGATTACAGCGTGAAAATGAAACGGAAACTCACCGATGCCTACCAGGGCGTGGTGGTGTGGGGAGACCCGTCTTCCGTTATCCCGCAGAACGGATTGTGGTACAGCGGAGTCTATTTCCTCTTCAGGAATAACCAGACCTATGCCATCTACCAGATGAAAGACGGGGTTCTATCCACGATGAAGGGGTATACCTATTCTCCCTCCATTGCTGGGTATGGCTGGAATACTTTACGCGTGGTGGCGGATGAACCCGACCTCCATTTCTATATCAATGGCGAATACCATGGCTATGTGACCCCCACGATCTCCAACGCGGGGTATGTGGGCATCACCGCTTACAAAAACGACAATGATCTCAGGGAACCGTTGCTTGTGGATTCAGCAGAGCTTGTTTCAAGTTTTCCCATCTTTGCGAGCCTCCCGCTTGATCCGGCTTTGAGGTTGGATGCCGCGCTGCAGATTGTGGAAGGAATGGAATAGCAACACTCACCAGATATAGACAAAAATTAGTGTATTGATGAGGCAGGCATTCAGCTCTGCCTCATTGTTTTTGTATACCTTCCTGCACCTGGTCACCCGCTGCCAATTGATGAACTCAGCGCTCCTCCCTGCTTAAATGTATGGCGGTTGAATTAAGGCTTGAAATTCCGTATAATAAAATTAATAAATCCATAAAGCAGCACACATCATCGATAAAGGCGGATTTACAACGCAGCCGCGTGGGGTGTTCACCCCTCAACACGGAACCGGATTCACCCGGCGCGTTTTCGCGTTGGGGGATAGCGGCAGGTTGAACCTGCGGGAGGAATGATGATGAAAAGTTCAAAGTTGTTGATGTCAATGCTTGCGGTAATTATGATCCTGTCCTTCACCATCACCACGGTGGGCGCGCAATCAGAGCTGCCGCCGGTGGGGGAACTGGACGAAGACGGCGACCGGGTGATCGAGGTGGTTCCCCCGCTGGGAGAAACGGGTGGAGATGGGGAGTATCTTCTGGAACCAACACAAGTTGAGGGATCTAACATCGGGGTTGATGTGACTGCCCCTATTCCTGTCGGTCCCATTGATTACACCTGGGTGTACGACCGGACACCTTTGTTTGCGTTTACTGAACTACCCGGCGCGACCAGGTACAAGATCGAGGTCTGGAATGTCTACACAGGCGCACTTATCTACAGGTTCAAGGGTGGAGCCAATTGCGAGGCGGGGACGTGTGAACTGCTGCCGCTCACCGCGTTGAAAGTTCATGATATCACGCAGACAAATGGTTGGTATCGCTGGCGGGTGAAAGCGAAAATCGGCGGCGAATGGCAGACTGAATATTCGACTTTTGGTTTGTTCTATGTTCTATCCAAGGGGTTTGTCTCCACATTCACCTACAACGCCCGGAAATGGCTGCAGGTGTATGGCAGCTGGTTTGTAACGGACGCGGGCTTCCTGAAAACCCGAGGGGTTGCCAATTATTATTCCAGCGTTGTACGCAAGGAAACTTTCGATAGTCAATATTTATTCTATGCGTACGAAGTGAAAATGAAGCGCAAAGAAAATATTAATTTCGGATCGAACCGGCTCATTGTGGCGGGCGAGCCAGGCGAAATGACCACGGATTTCTTTTGGGAAAGAGGTTACGAGTTCGCTTACTGGGATGATGGTGAGTACGGTTTAATCAGAAGAACCGATGGGGTAGTTGCGGATTACATTTGCTCTGGAATCGACTCGAGCCTCATCAATGAATATGGCTGGAACACGATAACCATCTGGCATAACCATCCCTGGATCACGGCATGGATCAACGGGACAAGGGTATGTGATTATAGATATGACTCTGACCCGACGTACTATCGCGGAGGATGGGTGGGCATAATGGAATTCGGTCTTGAAAAGAACGCGTTCCTGGTTGATAAAGCAAAGGTGTGGTTATCGCCGGGACCACCTCACCCCTGGAATGTAGATGACGGCGTGCGCGTTCCGCTTGGCGTACCGGAAGACGACTTTCAGCCGCGGGTCGATGGTCTGACGCCATAAATACGTGAAAACTTGATTAGAGCATAGGGCAGGCTTTGAGCCTGCCCTATTGATATTGTCTATACAATTTCGTATACTGTAACTACAAATCCAAATCACACTTACATCACTGAAAAGCGGATTGACATCGCAGCCGCTTAAGCGCAGGGGGAGGACATCACCGGCATCCCGGCATCGTATCAACCGGAGACAGGGGGTTTCCGGTCATTATGCGCTGGCGGGTGCATCCGCCGGCAGGAGGGATTCATGAAAGCCAAAAAGGTTTTGTTCTCGGTATTTGTTATGATCGTAATTTTGTCTTTGGGCATCAGCACCGCTGGTGCGCAGGAGCAGCCGGCTCCATTGGGTACAACCCCTTACCCCATCTCTCCCTTGGGGGAATCGGTGTTCACCCGGCTGCCCAAATTCACCTTTACCGAGGCGCCAGGAGCGACCAGGTATCGTGTCGAATTATTCAACATGCACAAAGGCGCAGTGGTGTACACATACACAGGACCGGACAACTGCAGTGCCGGCGAGTGCTGGTTGAAGCCGGATATTGTGCTCAAATTCCTGGATTGCGCCGAGACAGCCGGCTGGTACAGCTGGCGGGTAAAAGCCAAGATCGCCGGCGAATGGCAGGCGGAATATTCGGATCCGGCGTTCTTTGCAATATTGTCCTCCGGATTCAATTCAACGTTCTTTACGCTCAAAAAGTGGTCAGTGGTCTTTGGCGCGCCTTGGACGATCGATGTGACCAGGGGCTTTGCCAAGACCTTGGGCATGGACTCCACCACTTCCTCCATCATCCAGAAATTCTGGTACACCGACGGGATCCTCTATGAGGTGCGGATGAAGCGCAAGGGTGAACCCGATTCATCCAACCGCCTCTTCTTCCTCGGCGTAACCGGAGATCCCGACTCCGGCGGAATCTGGCGGGAGGGATATGTCTTTGACTACTACAATAATGGGGTATTCAGTTTGTTCAAGCAGATCGATTGGGATAAGACCTATTTCTATGAAGAGATAGCGTCTGCTGCGATCGTTCCTTACGGCTGGAACAAGCTCACGGTCTGGGTCAAGGATGGCGACATCAGCCTGTGGATGAACGAAACCTACCTGGGCGCGGTTACCGATACCGAATATACCGAAGGTTGTGTGGGCATTGGCATGCGCGAAGCAAACACTTCTGATAAATCTCCGCTGCTGGTCGATTGGGCGACACTGAAATACACCTCTGAAATGCCTTACGCGGTGCCGTAATTCGAGGTCGGGGCTTACGCCTATCAACCATAGTGATTCAGGGGCAGGCGGCACGCCTGCCCCTGGTTGTATTTAACCCTCGAATTTACTATACTCACTTTGGAACTTATGCGCGTATACCCGCGTCATAAATATGGTTGTCCACGCGCCGGGTCTTTAATTTCCTGTGGCGCGGTCTCAACAATCAGGTTCATTGGCGGGGCATTCATCCCGCCGGGAGGATATTATGTTTCGCTCGAAAAGTCTTTTAACCGCACTGGTCGCGCTCGTGTTGCTTGCTTTTACCTTTACCCCCGCGCTGGCGGCAAGCTTCCCGCCGGGGCACAACCCGCCCGCGGGCGACACAACGCCCCCCGACCCCTCCACCTTCGCCCCGCTACCGGCGGATCCCGCGGCGGTTGACGGGATCAGCGTGGACGCGACGGATCCGGTTCCTAACGCCCCTTATTTTAACAACGTCTATACCAAAACACCGAAGTTCTACTTCACACCTCGGGCAAACGCCAGCCAGTATCACATTGTCGTGGTCGATTCAACAGCCACTCCCGACAAGATCGTGTATCATTTCTACGGCACCGGCAGCTGCACTGATTTTATCTGCAGCATGCAGCCCGACAACCGGCTGATTCCCGTTCGCTACCAGGCGACCAAGGGTGGGGTCTATTACTGGGAGGTGGAGGCGATGGTCGGTGGTGTGTGGCAGGGGTTATCTTCCGAAGCGTATTTCGCCGTGCTGTCCAAAGGGTTTAACTCGACCTTTAATCTGAACACCAACAAATGGTTGCCGATCAACGGCGCGTGGACGAGAACCGCCAGGGGTTTTTACAAGGCGGTGGGCGATGTTTCTGAGGTCTCAAGCGCCATGCATAAAGAATTCTTCACCAATGATTTTGTCTACGAAGTGAAGATGAAACGCAGGGTTGAAAGTGATTCCTTCAACCGCATCATGTTCATGGGTTACCCTGACCCGCTGGCGGCGGATTCCAGCTGGGATATCGGGTACTATTTCGGCTACTACAACTCCGGTCACTGGGGTTTGTGGCGGCGGGATGGGATCTCAGGCACGACATATTTGTACAACGTTGAACCAACCTCCTTTGTCGATCCCTATGGCTGGAACACGCTGACCGTGTGGACGGATTATCCCTACATCCACATGTGGATCAACGGCGCTTATCTTGGTTACATGATGGATGATGTCTACCCGGGCGGCTACGTGGGGGTGGGTATGTTCGAGGACAACGCCGAATTCTCTCCCCTGCTGGTGGACAGCGCAAAGCTGTATTATTCACCGGTCTCGCCGTACGCCATCACCGATGCGGTGCTGGGTGAGCCTTTGAACACCCGAGTGGACGGCGAGGGGAAGTAACCCGCCGGGTATTGCTCAAATCACCGGGGCAGGCGAACAGCCTGCCCCTTTTTGTTATCTAAATCTATCGCCATGTAAAGGTCGACCTGTCCCTGTGTAAAACTGGTGATTGAATTAACTGGATAAATACAGTAATATATGTCTAATAAGTCCAAATAAGAAACGTGGCCTTATCGCTTGCCGCAGAGGGATGACGTGAAAGGGTAGAGGGTCCTGGTGCGGATTTGTCCGACTGGAGCGGGGATTCCGATCCGGCAGCATATTGACCAACGGAGGTAGAAATATGTTTAGAAATCGTTTCTTGTACACATTGATGGTTGTTTTCATGGCTCTGTCCTTTGCCGCCACACCAGCGCTGGCGGATTTCGAGGAGCCGGACAGGAACTCCCCCGCGCCTGACGGGGAGGTGAGTGTCGACGCTGCCCCCACACCGGCGCAGATCTACACCACCCAATTTGATACAACGCCTGATTTCCGGTTTACAGAACTGGCTGGTGCAACGAAGTATCAAATCCGCGTATTCAACTCGTACGATGACCAGCTGGTTTACAAATACAAAGGTGTCGGGGTTTGTGATTCTGGTTACTGCACCCTTACTCCCACCAAAGCTTTAGGTATTTACAGGTGGAATAAACCCGTTGGTAGATACTCCTGGAGCGTGCGCGCCAACCAGGGCGGCGCCTGGCAGGCATGGTCCTATAACTCAAGTTTTACTGTACTTTCAGATGGGTTTGTATCCAACTTTAACGCGGATAAAAAGGGCTGGAAAGGATTAACCGGCACCTGGGCGCTGGATGGCCCGGGGTATTTAAAGGGAACCCCCTCCCCAATTACCTGGCAAAGCGCATTCAACAATATCTACACCCGCAATTTTGTTTACCAGGTAAAGATGAAGCGAACAGACAGCGCGACGAATGCAAATGCGATCATCTTCTGGGGTACTCCAATTCCCGCTTCGAATGGTTGGTGGGAAGACGGTATCTACTTCCAGTATGCAAACAATCAGACATTCGCGATATACGCGCTGCAAAATGGGGTATTCACAAATATCCAGAACTGGACGTCTAGCTCGGCTATCCGCCCGTATGGGTGGAATACACTGACGGTCGTCGTGCAGTTTTACAAAGTTCACTTCTTTATCAACGGCAGCTACGTCGGATGGTACGATGACTGGAGCGGTATTGGTGCCAATACTGCCGGATGGGCGGGCATCTCATCGGCTGGTACTTCCGGTGAATTACTGGTGGATAAAGCCACGCTGGATGCTTTACAGACCTACCCGTACCTCGTACCCGATCCGGCGATGGAACTGGGTAAGGATCCGATCATGGAAGGCATGGTGCCCTGGGAGTCACCGGGAGAATAAGGTTTTCAGTCGACACATAGGATAGAGAAAAGCGGGGCAGGCGAACAGCCTGCCCCTTTTTCATTTGTATTGAACTTGAGCGTGAAATTTCGTACAATCTAACTACAAATCCAGGTAGCGGCACACATCATCGATAAATGCGGATTTGCATTGCAGCCGCGGGGGATTGGCGCATGTGACCAACCATCGCCGCGAAGCCGAATCGACCCGGCGCATTTCGCGTTGGGACTTAGCGGCAGGCTTGATGCCTGCAGGAGGAAAATGATGAAAGGCACGAAATTATGGCTGACGTTTTTTGTTGTGGCGATGCTGGTTTTTGTTACCTTCACCCCTGCACGAGCGGACACACCCTTGCCGCAAGGCTTGAACGGTGAAGAGCCGGACCTGAGCAATTTAAGACTGATGCCTGATGATTACGTCCCGCCGGAAGACCTGGTGCTTACGGACGCCATAGCGCCGTTCCCCCTGAACCCGGCGGGTTCAATTTTCACTTTTAACCGCCTGCCCAGGTTATTCTTTGCACACAATGAATGGGCGACCGCCTACAAGATCTACATGTATGATGTGCGGACGACGCAAACACTATTGTACACGTTTGCAGGTGGTACGGAAAATTGCAGCGGGACCTACTGCTGGCTTAAGCCGCCGACCAAATTAAAGACCTACAAGTATGATGACACCAGCGGTGGATTCTATTGGTGGAGGGTATCGGCAAAGATCAATGGAGAATGGGTGCATAACACGAATTATGGATCTTTCTTCGTTTTTTCAAAGGGGCTCACTTCGACCTTTGACGTGAACGCCAGGGGGTGGGAGGCGGTCGATGGAACCTGGAAGCGCACCCCTGCGGGGCTGTACAAGACGAATGGGATTTGGGGCACCAATGTGAGCGCATGGAACAAAGAAGTCTTCTTAGAAAACATGGTGCTCGAGGTGCGGATGAAGCGCAAGGTGGAAATTGGCAGCGCCAGCAGAATTTATTTTTTTGGAGAACCAGGCTCGACCTGGAGCCTGAATTATTGGGATAATGGCTACAATTTTCTTTATTACAATAATGGTAATTGGGAGCTCCGAAAATTTGTCGATGGAGTGTTTTCTGTAATTGATATAGGAGTAACCCCGTATTCTAAACCCCTGAACTGGAATACCTTCAAGTTTTGGCTGAACAATGGGATGATTCACATTTGGGTGAACGATGTGTATTTAGGGTCTTCCTACGATGATTCACTCATAGGAGGTGCGGTTGGACTGGGTATTTTTGAAACAAACCAGGATGTATCCCCCCTGCTCGTGGATTACGTAAAGGTGTACTACTCCGGTGTTTGGCCTGATGAGATCCTGCCGGAGGAGATTGTCCTCAATGCACCTGAGGTTGAGGTGTCATCCGGCGGGGATTACATTATTCAATAATTCACCAGTGCAAATTATAAACATTCGGGGCAGACTCTTCGCCTGCCCCGTTTACTTTTCCCTGCTCACCGGTTTAACCAAACTCATTATTGATATTGTCTATACAATTTCGTATAATCTCAATTAACAAATCCATACAGCAGCACACATCATCGATAAAAAACGGATTGACATCGCAGCCGCGGGGGATTGGGGCGAGTCGCCAACCATCGCCACGGATCCGGATCAACCCGGCGCTTGTTTGCGTTGGGTATTAGGGGCGCGCGGAGGAACCGCGAGCCGGGGAGGCAAAAATGCGTTACTCGAAAGTTCTGATGACCGGGTTTGTAGTTGTGATGATCGCCGCGCTGACGTTGACGTCGGCGGGCGCGCAGGTGGAACTTCCGCCTGTGGGAGAGGTTGAGCCGCAGGACGCGCTGATCGAGGTGGACGCGCTGGTTGTGCCGGTATCGCCGATCAATGGCGCATTTGTTTACACAAGGAAGCCGGTATTTACCTTCCTGAAGAATCATGATGCTGTCGCTTATCGTGTGCAGGTGAGAGAGTTTGGCAGCGCTACTGTACTTTATACCTTCACGGGTAAGGGCGTTTGCACAGCTTATGTCTGCTCGCTGCAGCCTGATACCGCGCTCGAATTTGCCGGTGCGGCGGACGCGGGTGATTATGAATGGCATGTGGCTTATAGAGTAGGCACTATGTGGAGTGTTTATTCTCCGTGGAAGCGTTTTTATGTTCTGGCGAAACGCTTCAATTCAACATTTGATCTGAATTTTAAGAATTGGATTCAATGGGAAGGATACTGGTATTGGAGCGATGCTAAAGGTTGGCTTTGGACTTTAGGGGACGCAGATCGTTTCAACAGCATGTACTATAAGTATTACTTCCCCAATTTTGATTACACCGTCCGCATGAAACGGAAAATTAGCGACCCGGCAACCAATGCTGTGGTGGTATGGGGGCATCCCTCTCCGTCACACACATTGCAGTACTGGGATGATGGTTACTACATCGCTTACACGAATAACCAGCATTTTAAGGTTTGGAAATACTTGAATGGGGCTTATGAATCTCTAGTTTACATCGATGAAGACGTGCCGGTAAATCCATACGGGTGGAACGAAGTCAGGGTAGTGGGCATCTATCCTTACCTCGATTTCTGGCTGAACGGGGTCTACCTGGGGTATATCACGCTTACAGAATTCCCCGAAGGCTTTTACCTTGGGTTTGACATGTACTCTTACGGCGTCGTAGGTGATAAATTTTTTGTGGATTGGGCAAAAGCCGTGGTGCCTGACCTGTCCGCCGCGATGGTGCACGACCCGTCGATGGAGCTGGGCAAATAACTGCTTTACATCGTAGATTCACAGCTTTTATGATCAGATAGAACAAATGGGGCAGGTGTACTGCCTGCCCCTGATGGCCATCGCAGCCGAAGGTGGATTGGCGTGGGGAACAGCCACCAAAGCACACCGGATCAACCCGGCGCATTATTGCGTTGGGACTTAGCGGCAGGCTTAAAACCTGCAGGAGGATATGATGAGAGGCACAAAGTTTTGGCTTACGATTTTTGTGGCGGCGATGCTGGTTTTTGTAACCTTCACTCCTGCACGGGCGGACACGCCCTTACCTGAATCGTTGAACGGCGAGGAGCCAGACTTGAGCAATTCCACTATCATGATGGAAGATTACGTCCCACCGAAAGACCTGGTGCTGGCGGATATCACCGCTCCGTACCCTTTGTATCCGATAAATAGCATTATTACATTTAATCGGGTACCGAAATTGTACTTTGCACGTAACGATCTCGCGACTGCTTACAAGATCTATATGTATGATGCGCGGACGACCTCAACGCTTTTGTACACGTTTGTAGGAGGGACAGAAAATTGCGGCACCGGGTATTGCTGGCTTAAGCCGCCGACCAAATTAAAGACATTGAAATATGATGAAACAAGCGGCGGGTTTTACGGATGGCGGGTATCGGCAAAGATCAATGGTTCGTGGGTGCATAATGTGAACTATGGCTTTTTCAATCTTCTCTCAAAGGGGTTCACCAGCACGTTCGATTTGAACACCAGGGGGTGGGAGGTGCTCAACGGAACCTGGAAACGCACCCCGGCAGGCCAATACAAGACGAATGGAATTCCGTACACTTATGTCAACGCCTGGAACAAGGAGTACTTTGTCGAAAACATGGTGATCGAGGTGCGGATGAAACGCAAGGTGGAGATTGGCTCTTTCAGTCAAATCTACTTCTTCGGATATCCCACCCCTTTTTGGGGTGGAAATCGTTGGGATGATGGCTACAATTTCTATTATTTCAACAATGGTAATTGGACGATCTATAAATATACTAACGGGGGAAGTGCGTTACTGACCTCCGGGATAACTGCTTATGATGAACCCCTGGATTGGAATACCTTCAAATTCTGGCTGCACGATGGAAGGATTTACATCTGGGTGAACGGTATCTTGATCATGTCTATAATAGATTCTCTCCCCCGCTCATCGGGCGCAGTAGGATTGGCGATGTATGAAACGAATCCGGATCTTTCTCCTCTACTTGTGGATTACGTGAAGGTTTACTATTCTGGTGCAATACCTGATGAGATCCCGCTGGAGGAGATCATCCATAAGGAACCGGATGATGAATTGTCACCCGGCGAGGTGATCGGGATCAGATAAATATGTGACTTTCTATATATTCGCGGGGCAGGTACACAGCCTGCCCCAAAATTTGCACACTTTTCTTTGCAGTGACTGGTTTAATACGTTATTAAAGTAGAAACGCAGGCGATGCCGGGAGTAATAGTGAAGATCGCAATGAATGTCAAAATTCGCTTGCATTTGGCGCTCGCTTTTGTATAATTAATTCAATCTTTCATCACAACTCAACAACGAGGGGGTTAACTATTCAGTTCCGGGTTCAGACAATCATATCCTTAGCAAAAAATTTATCAGATTCTCTCATAGGAGTAGTCAAATGAAACTTCGCAACATCTTCTTTATTTTTGTTATTATCACGCTATTATTCAGTGCGCAGGGGGCAGGCTTTGCCCGCGCAGACTCGGAGCCGTTAGCGCCGTTAGTGACTTCTGAATCCGGAGAAGCAATTCCCGGGCAGTACATTATTGTGATGAAGGAAGGCATTTCAACCTCGGAATCAAGTATTGATACCGCAGCGCGGGTGGAGAGCCTTGGCGGTGAAATTCTCTTCGCCTACGAAAGTGTCTTGCCGGGTTTCAGCGCGGTCCTCTCGCCAAAAGCGCTGGAGTTGATTCGCAAAGACCCGCAAGTGGATTACGTGGTGGAGGATATGGTCATTTCGGTCGAGGAAGACTCGGAGTATGAAACCGAAGCCATCCAATACTCTCCCACGTGGGGTCTTGACCGCATTGATCAGAGAGCCCTTCCGTTGAGCAGCAGTTACACCTACAATTCGGACGGTTCAGGGGTTCACGTTTACATTGTTGATACAGGCATCCGCGCCGGGCACGTTGAGTTTACGGACAGAATCAGGGCTGGTTTCACCGCCATTAAAGACGGAAGAGGAACCTTCGACTGCCACGGACACGGAACCCATGTCGCGGGTACAGCCGCGGGAAAAACACACGGGGTCGCGAAAAACGCTTTTATCCATCCCGTTCGGGTGCTGGCTTGTAATGGATACGGTTCATACTCCGGCATCATCGCGGGGTTGGATTGGATTGCCCGCAATCACGTCAAACCCGCGGTGGTCAACATGAGCCTGGGCGGTCCTGCCTCTTCTCTCCTCGACACAGCGATCACTAAGCTGGTCGGTAAAGGTGTAACTGTTGTGGTGGCGGCAGGAAATGAAAGCACGAATGCCTGCAATTATTCACCTGCGCGAGTACCTGCTGCGATAACTGTGGGGGCGACGACAAGCAGTGACTACAGGGCAAGTTACTCGAATTACGGAAGCTGCCTCGATATTTTCGCACCGGGAAGTTCGATCCTTTCCGCTTCAAATGTTAGTAATACTTCGACTACTACCATGAGCGGAACATCCATGGCATCCCCCCATGTCGCAGGTGTGGCCGCGTTGTATCTTCAAATTCACCCGTCAGCGACACCAGCAACGGTTGCATCCACTATTAGCGCGAGTTCTACCGCCAATGTTGTCATCAACCCCGGCACCTCTTCACCTAATAAATTACTGTATTCAAACATGGGGACAGCAACCTTTGTTCCCACACTGGTTTCGCCGGCTGGGAACTACTTCGATAGAACACCGACCTACAAGTGGACGCATATTCTTGGGGCGAAATACCGTTTTGAGCTCTACAAGGAAGGAACCCTGGTGTATTCAAGCGCTGTAAAAGGCAGCCAGTGCGGCAGCACGTACTGTAACTTTACTCCTGATTACAGACTGGGGCTTGAAAAATCATATTCCTGGCGGGTCCAGGCAAACTTTACCACCTACTGGGCACCATATTCAGCGGCAAAGAGTTTCATAGTTTATTCCAAGGGATTCGTGTCAAACTTCGACGCAGTTGATCGAAGATGGATACCGGTTAAGGATAGATGGACTGTGGTTGACCCCGGCTATTTGAAGGTGAACGGGCAGGTGGGCATAATATCCAGCACCAAAGAAAAGAATCTCTTCCCTGACGGGTATGTGTATGAAGTCAGGATGAAGCGTAAGGTAGACACAGCGTATCCGAATTATCTGATCTTTTACGGTGACCCCGCGATGGTCACATCAAATGGCTGGTGGGATGGCTATCATTTTTCCATCACCAATTGGCAAACCTACGAATTACGTAAAATTGTCAACCATGTTGAGGTTTACAAAGATACTAATAGCACAACTGCCATAAAGCCGTATGAGTGGAACACGGTCACCATCTGGACGGATTATCCGTTCATCGATATCTGGATTAATGGAACGTATATAGGATACTATACAGATACTTCCATCCGGTTGGGGTATGTGGGGATCGGCATGCTGAAGAACCTTAGTGGTGATAAACAACCCTTGTTGGTTGATAAAGCAAAACTGAGCTACTCGAGCATTCCTCCTTATGCGCTGCCTTTAACCGACGCGGGTGAGCGCATGGATTCCTATGAACTGGTGATGACAGAAGGCACCATGGAGACACCCCTTATTGAACCTTGAGTAACTCGAAGAAAATGAAGGCTCAGGATGACGGGTTTTACTGAAAAATCATAAAGAACCATATAAGACGAGCTGCTCTCGACAAGCAGCTCGTTTTATTTTAATTCAACCACATTTGGGTGTGTGGTTTTATTCATTCCGGCTGCCTGTTCAATTTGGCCATGGTGGAAAGAATCCCGCTTTTATTGTATGATGTAAAGAACCCTGATATTCACCGGTGCGCTTTCTTCATTAACGATACATGCGCCCGGACGAAAGGCATCCCTCATGACCAGATCCCGCGTGTTTTCATTTTCCCTCATCCTTGGCCTCCTGCTCAGCCTGCTCGCGGTACCCTTCAGTGGTGCGAACGCCCAGGAACCTCAACCCCTGGCGCCGCTTGTTACAACTGAGGGCGCAGAGGTCATACCCAATCAGTACATCGTGGTCTACAAGGAAGATGCGTTGCGCTTTGAGACCAGTTTTAAGACCCAATTCCGCGTGGAGAGAGCGGGCGGAAAAATGCTGCATTACTACGCCAATGTCCTCTCCGGCTACAGCGCCGTGCTCACCCCTGAAGCGCTTGAAGTCGTGCGCAGCGACCCCGCGGTGGCGTACGTGGTTCCCGATGGCGTCGTCTGGGCGGACCAGGAGCCCGTTCCGGTGCAGACCGATCCGCCCTCCTGGGGGCTGGACCGAATTGATCAGCGCTTTTTGCCGCTTGACGCGCAATATGCCTATCAGACCGATGGCTCAGGTGTGCACGTTTACGTGATCGACACCGGTGTGCGCTCCACCCACGTGGAGCTCGCCGGGCGCGTACGCAACGGGTACACGGCGATCAATGACGGCCTGGGCACCGAGGATTGCTACGGGCACGGCACGCACGTCGCCGGCACCATCGCCGGAACCACCGTCGGCGTTGCCAAGAATGCGCTCATCCACCCCGTGCGCGTGCTGGGCTGTGACGGCTTCGGTACCGACTCCGGCGTCATCGCCGGCATGGATTGGATCGCCGCCAACCACACCTCTCCCGCTGTCGCCAACATGAGCCTGGGCGGTCTCGCCAGCGATGCCCTGGATGACGCGGTGAAGAACCTTTATAAAAGCGGCGTGACCGTTGTGGTCTCCGCCGGCAACAAGTCTGCTGAAGCCTGCAACTATTCACCGGCGCGCGCAATCGAAGCGATCACCGTCGGCGCTACCGCCGAAACCGACGAGAGGGCGTGGTTCTCCAACTACGGCTACTGTCTCGACCTTTTCGCGCCGGGTCAGTCCATCTACTCCAGTTATAAGGGTGCCGATGACGCCTATACACTGATGAGCGGCACCTCCATGGCTGCCCCGCACGTCGCTGGCGCCGCCGCCCTGCTCCTGGAGGATCAGCCAGGGTTGACCCCCCAGCAGGTCACCGACATGATCCTCGATTTCGCCACCCCTGATGTGGTCATCTACCCCCGACTGGGCTCGCCCAACCTGCTGCTCTACACCGGCGATGTGAACATCACCCCCACCGCGCTTGCTCCTTCCGGCAGGGTCTACGGCCGCACGCCCACGTTTGAATGGGAAACCATGCCCGGCGCGACCAAATACCAGGTGCAGATTTACCAGAATGGGCGGCTCAAATACGGTGTCATCGCGGATTCTTCAGTCTGCAATGAAGCCGTTTGCTCGTTTTCACCCGGACTCAGGGTCGGGATCGACAAGCCGCTCTACTGGCAGGTGAGGGCGAAGTTCGACAGTTACTGGGGACCGTATTCAGCGCCGCTTGATTTCAGCGTGCTCTCCTACGGTTTCACCTCCACATTTGATGTGAACGCTTTACGCTGGACGCCCGTGACGGGCAGGTGGGTCGTGACCACCCGTGGATTCTACAAGACCCCCGGGCAGGTGAACGCCATTGCCAGCACCATTCACAAGTTCAACTACCCGACGCTGACGTACGAGGCGCGGCTCAAGCGTAAACTCGGTGATGCTACTTTACCCAACCGGCTGCACTTCCGCACCCAGCCGCTGCCGCTCGATTCAGCCGGTCAATGGACGAACGGGTATATCTTCCAGTACAGCAACGACAGCTATTTCAGCGTTTATTCAGTCACTGATGGCAGCTTCACCCCGCTGGTGGGCTGGACATATTCTTCCGTGATCAATCGTTATGGGTGGAACACGCTCAAAGTGATCGCGAAGGGCGGCGACATGGAGTTCTACATCAACGACACCCTGGTCGCGTTCGGGCATGATGAATCGCACGCCGAAGGACGGGTGGGTATCAGCATCTGGCGCGGCAGCGATCCGCGCGCCCCGCTGCTGGTGGATTGGGTGAAGGTCAGCAGCAGCGCCGAACCGGCGTTGTGCGCCGACCCGCTCGCCCCCGCTGCTGGAATGGGTGAAACGCAGTCCGATTGGACCGATCCCAACGCGTCACCTCCATCAACCGGGGAGTAAAGCCGGTCTCTCTTTTCTGTATTTCGTATAGAGGGTAATAAATAATAACCTACAGGTGACACACTAAAAAAAGGCAGGGGGACGCAAGTTTCCCCGCCTTTTTATAAAAAGAGAATGAACAGGATTGATCAGCGGGTTATGTCCAAAGTGTTGTTTTTCGATCACATCCCCTGTGAATTTTCTGTGATATCCGTGCAATCAGTGGTCCGGTTGAAAGCGTTGTTTACCAGTTTGCGCCGTTTTTCTGAAATTCTCGTATATCATGCAGAACAATATAAATGGAGGTCCGTATGTTTAACATAAGTGATCTGATTACTCGCGCCTGGAACATTTTATGGCGTTACCGCGTATTGTGGGTTTTTGCCCTGCTTCTCGCACTCAGCGGTGGAGCAGGGGGAGGCGGGGGCGGTGGTGGTGGCGGCGGCAGCGGTGCTTCTGTCAACATGCCGGCTGCCGGCGATGAATGGTTCGGCGGCTGGGGTCATGATTTCGATGGCGGCAGAATGCCGCAGTGGCTCGACGAAGCGGTCGCCTGGTTTGAAGCTACCGTCACACCCATGTTCGCCACTGAAGAGCGCGCTCTTCGCTCGGCCATTGCCATCGTTGCCATCATCATCGGGATTTCATTGCTCGTTTCCCTGCTGCTTGCCCTTGTGCGTTACCCCAGCGAGACGGCGGTGATGCGCCTGGTTGATGAGTATGAACAAACCGGCAGGAAGCTGAAATTCAAAGAGGGCTGGCGGCTCGGCTGGCATAACCGCGCCTGGAAGCTCTTCCTGGTGGACCTGCTGATCGGCACACCCGCTTTTACCATCGTCATTCTGCTTGTGGGTCTGTTGGGTTGGCTGGTCTACGTGCTCGCGCGTGCGGGTTCCTTCAATATTGAACCTGCTGCCATTATCGGCATCATCTTTGTTAGCCTTTTCTTCCTGGCTTTCGGGCTGCTGATGGCGCTGGTATCGTTGCTGCGGCAGTACGTGGCGCGCTTCGTGACCCTCGAAGGCGCGGGGGTGGGTGAGGCGTTCAAGCGCGGTTGGGCGATGTTCAAGGGCAGGTTCTGGGGAACAGTTGTCCTCGGTCTGGTGCAGATGGGGCTGGGCGTCGCTTTCGGTCTTGCCGCGGTGCTGGCAACCTTCCTGCTCATCCCGGCTTACGCGATCCTGGCGCTTCCCGGCGCGCTGGTGGCAGCGCTGCCCGGCGGGTTGGCGTACCTGCTGGCGACTATCAGTTTGCCGGACGCGGTTGCCATCGCAGTTGGCATCTTCATCGCGCTCCCGTTTTTCTTCGCGGTCGTTTTCTCTCCGCTTGGCTTCCTTGGCGGGATGTTCACAGTGTTACTTTCGAACATGTGGACGCTCGCGTTCCGCACGCTTCGGCCGGCTGGAGCGCCCCCGCCTCTCATGACTGAAATACCGCCCGCGCTGCCATATGAGGCGCCGCAGGAAGAATGAACTGATCGCTGACAGCTTTTCAATTGGCCGCAGGGGAGATTTCACAATCTCCCCTGTGTTTTGTTATATTAAAGTTGTTATTTCTGTAAAGAAATCAGGATAATCTGGCGGGATTATTGGGTTACAATACATTTCGCCGTTGGCAATCCAGCCTGTAACGCAGACCACATAGAAAGAGCTTATGGCAACAACCACCGCAGAATTTACCATTCCGCCGCAATACAAGACCGACCGCCGTTCACCGGTGCGTTGGGTCATCTCGCACGCCCTGCACGAGTGGTGGATTCTCATCGTGGCGCTGGTGGGCGCGCTGGGTAACGCCGGCTTGATGGCGCTGATCAATGTGCAGATCGGCAATGCTTTCAATATCGTCGCAGCGCCGGTCTTTAACTCAAAGGCGCTATTAACCACCTTCTTCATTATTATCGCCAGCGGTATCGGGCGCGGTCTCCTGCAATTTGGACGCAATTTCGGCTTTGAGTATAGCGCCCAGCGCGTGGAGCGCAACGTGCGCCGCGAGCTCTACGCCAGCCTGCTGAGCAAGAGTATGACTTTTCATAATCTGCAGCCCGTTGGAGACACCATGGCGCGCGCCACGAACGATGTGCGCGAGGTCAATTTTCTCTTCAGCCCGGGTCTCAACATGGTTATCGGTTCGCTGGCTTTCCTCATCTTCCCGCTCGTCGCGGCGCCGCGTTACAACGTCTCGCTGATGCTGGTGCCCGCGTTATTCATCGTCCTCTATTTTATTGTCCTTCGTATCTACATGCGCGGGCTTGCTCCGGTCACCGAGGAGGTGCGCGAATCCTTCGGCGCGCTCAGCATCCGCCTGGCGGAATCGCTGGACGGCATTGAAACAGTGAAGGGTTCCGCCCAGGAGGCTGGAGAGATCAGCCTCTTTGACCACAACATCACCCGCTACAAGAATGCACTCATTTCGCAGGGACGCAAGGAATCCAGGTTCCTGCCTCTGCTGCTTTACGGCATCGCACTGGCAGCCGGGCTGCTGCACGCGCTGCTGCTCTTCCAGCGCGGTCTCATCGACATCGGCGGTGTGGTGGGTTACTTCGGTCTTCTGCTGATGCTCGATTTTCCCACTTTCTCTTCGCTGTGGGCATACTCGCGCATTTCACTGGGACTGGCTGGCGCAAAACGCATCCTTGAATTGATGAACCGCGAGAACAATCTTGACCAGAACGTCGCCGGATACGCCCAACCGCTGCGCGGTGAGGTGGAGTTCCGCGATGTGACCTTCAAATACGATGGCGGTCAACCGGTGCTGGAGAACATCAGCTTCAAAGTGCAGCCCGGGCAGACGGTCGCCATTGTCGGTCAAACCGGTTCCGGCAAGACCTCGCTCGTCAGGCTGATCAACCGCACTTACGATGTCAGCGGCGGGCAGGTGCTGGTGGACGGCACCGATGTGCGCGACTGGAACCTGGAGAACCTGCGCCGCAATATTTCGATCATTGAACAGGATATCTTCCTCTTCTCGCGCTCCATCGCGGATAATATTGCCTTCGGCAAACCGGATGCGACTCGCGAAGAGATCGAAAACGCAGCCAAAGCCGCCCAGGCGCACGATTTCATCCTCACGTTTTCCGAGGGCTATGACACGGTCATTGGTGAGCGCGGGGTCACCCTCTCCGGCGGGCAGCGTCAGAGGCTGGCGCTGGCGCGCGCGTTTCTCACCGATCCGCGCATCCTCATGCTCGACGATTCCACCAGCGCGATCGATTCCGCCACCGAAGATCACATTCAGCGCGCCATTTACGCCGCAGCGCGCGGACGCACCACCTTCATCATCACGCACAGGCTGTCGCAGATTCGCTGGGCTGACCTCATCCTGGTGATTCGCAACGGGCAGCTCGTTGCCAGCGGCGCGCACGAAGACCTGCTGCGCACAAGCGACGCGTACCGCAGGATATTTAATGAGGAGTAACTTGTGATTGGTACTCGCTGATCACGATTCACGACAACTATGGGCTTTTTTAGTTCGTTAGACGCAGAAAAGTACGACCGGACCTACAGCGACCGCGACCTCACGCGCCGCATTATTGGCTATTTCAAGCCGCAGCGCAAACGCCTGGTACTGATCTCGCTGCTCACCCTGATGGTGGCGGGCGCTGGCGCGCTCCTGCCGGTCATCGTTAGCCGAGGCATCGACCTGCTGGAGGAGCTGCCGCAGGTGATCAGCCTGCTGCTTGTGGCGGGCGCGGTGCTGCTGGTGGGCGTCTCCATCTGGTTCTTCAATTTCGGCTTGCGCCTCCTCACCTCAATTGCCATCTCAGAGGTTGTGGCGCAGTTATCCTCTGATGCGTACGCCGCTTCAGTGGAACACGACCTTTCGTTTTACGATGAGTTTTCCTCCGGCAAGATCGTTTCGCGCATCACCTCCGATACCCGCGACTTTGGCGAACTGGTCACGCTGATCACCAATGTGTTCAGTATGTTCATCGAATCGCTCATCCTGGCAGTGGTGCTGGTCAATATCCAATGGCAGTTATCCCTTTACGCGTTCGCGATGATCCCCGTTGTGCTCGTGATGGGCGTCGCCTATCGCACGGTGGCGCGAAAAGTTACCCGCCAGGGAATGCGCGCCATGGCGAACGTCAATTCCACCATCAAGGAAACGGTCAGCGGCATTGCGGTCGCCAAGAATTTTCGCCAGGAAAGCGGCATCTATGCTGAATTCACAGATGCCAATGAAACCTCGTACCGCGTCAACGTCAGGCGCGGACTGACGCTTTCGGTGGTCTTCCCCACCCTCAACGCCATTGCGGTGATCGCCACAGGGGTGATGGTTGTGGCGGGCGGGCACAGTGTTGTCGAAGGCGCGGTTACCCTGGGCGCTTGGTACCTCTTCATCATCAGCCTTGACCGCTTTCTCTTTCCGATCATGAACCTTACCTCCTTCTGGACCTCGATCCAGAACGGGCTTTCCGCATCCGAACGAGTGTTCGCTCTCATCGACACGCCCACAGTCGTGGTGCAAACCGCGAACGAACAGGTGCCCCCCCTGAAAGGGGAGATCACCTTCAAGGATGTGTCCTTTCACTATAAAAAAGGCGAGCAAATCCTCGACCATTTTGATCTCCACATCAGACCCGGCGAGAACCTCGCGATCGTAGGGCACACCGGCGCAGGCAAGTCCTCCATCGCCAAGCTGATCGCCCGTTTCTACGAATATCAAAGCGGGCAGCTTCTCATTGATGGGCACGACATTCGCACCTTTAACCTCGAAGATTACCGCCGCCAGTTGGGTGTCGTCTCCCAGGTCCCATTCCTTTTTTCGGGGACAGTGGCGGAGAATATCCGCTACGCCCGCCGCGACGCAACGGATGGCGAGATTCAGGATCTGGCGAAACGCATTGGCGGGGGAGAGTGGCTCGACACGCTCCCGCAGGGCTTGAATTCGCAGGTTGGTGAGCGCGGCGGAAGGCTCTCGATGGGGCAAAGGCAGCTGGTGGCGCTGATGCGCGTGCTGGTGCAGTGCCCCGCAATTTTCATCCTGGATGAAGCCACTGCCAGCATCGATCCCTTCACCGAGTGGCAGATTCAGCAGGCGCTCGACCTCATCCTGCAGCAGTCGACCAGCATCCTGATCGCGCACCGCTTATCCACGGTCAAATCCGCGGACCGCATCATCGTGATGGATTCCGGCGGCATCCTCGAGGAGGGGGATCACGCCGGTCTGCTCGCCGCTGGCGGGCATTACGCCACGCTTTACAATACCTACTTCCGCCACCAGTCGCTTGATTACGTTGAGCAGGCGCGCGAGATCGCTGCTGGCAGTAGTTAACCCCTTTAATTCTTGAGCGAACGAAACTTCATCTACATAATTGCCGCATACAACTAATAAAAAGCCGGGGCATGGATTTCCATGCCCCGGTTGTCTGATTAAGTGGTCGATTATCGGAACTTGAACAGCAAAGTATGCGTGGTGCCGTCGTCAAGTTCGAGGGTGAACAGCTGGCAGGTGCCCGCCCAAGCCGCGTCAGTCTGCCATGTGTACTTGTAGAGCTCACGATCCGCTACGTACTTCAACGGGGGATCGAGCAGCCTGACGTACTTGGTGATCAGGTTCTTCGGGGAGCCGAATGGGCAGGTAATTTCCGTCACGGTGGGCGAACCCGTCGCGATGATATCCAACCCCTGGTCGCCGCCAAGCTTGAACTTGATCGGGATCACCTTGCCGGCTGCTGCCACGTTGAGCACATCCGGGTTCTGAACCGGGTTAAGGAAGCCCCTGAACCTGTAGATGACATCCACGGTCGTTGAGTCGATCGTGTACAACCCGAGCGAGTTGGTCACCTTGAAGTTGATGGTGTAGGTGGCGGGAGCAGTGAGGTTGGTCGCATCGAAGACCGCCTGCATGCCCGGGGTCTCAAAGATGAGATCATTGTCCAGGTCCCAGGCGTAGGTGAGAGGCCCTTCAGCCGGGTTGATCGGTTGCGGCGGGACAGATACGATCACCGTTTCCCCTTCGATCACCTGGTACGGTCCGCCTGTGTTGGCGAAGAGCAGATCCAACCCGATGATCACCGGGTCGTGGTCTGAGTAGCGGTACAAGTCAGGTGCATAGAGCTCGTCCTGAGCGTCTAGTTTGAAGCTCGTGTCGTAGTCGATCAGGTCGGGTTCGTCCGCGTTGACGTGCCACACCGTGGTGCCGGTGATCTGGCTCATCAACG
>JAXGXM010000006.1:0-193180 GCA_040772785.1 Anaerolineaceae bacterium
AACCGCATCGTCTTTATCGGTCATCAGCACTTCCACCTGGTTGAAACCAATTGAATCGAGGGTTACATCGGATTCCTTCAGCCCCGCGGCGTCGAGCATGGCAACGGCGCCGATATACGAAGCGCCGTAAAGCCCGGGCAGCCCCAACTTTCGACCCTTCAGATCAGCCACACTGTTTATTCCGGAGGAAGTCTTGGCGGCAATGCCCACCGGGTACTGCTGGTACCACGCCATCACATAAACCACCGGCATCTGCTGGGCTCGGGCGAGCAGTACCTGCTCGCCGGAAACCACGGCGAACTGCAGTTCATTGGTGGCGGTGAGGACGGTATTATCGTTTTCCATGCTGTAATCGATGGTCAAATCAATACCGGCATCGCGATAAAACCCCTTCTCGATGGCAACATAGAGCGGTGCAAACTGCACGTTGGGAATGTAACCCACGGGCAGGCGCACTGCGGTCAGCTCCACCGGGGTGGGTTCAGTGATGGGCGCGGGAGCGCAAGCGCTTGCGAGCAGGGTGAAGAGGAGAATGATGCCGAGCAGTGTAGATTTCATTTTTCTTACTCCAGTTAAGTTGTTATCCGCGGTAGGCCGCTTTCCAGCGGGTGAAGCGGTTCTCAGCCAGCATCGCCAGTCCGTAAAGGGAGAGCGCCAGCAGGATGAGGGTAAAAATGGCGACAAAAACAAGGGCGATATCGTACTGACCGCGCCCGACATTGATAAGGAAACCCAGCCCCTTGTCGGAACCGACGAACTCGCCGACCACCGCCCCGATGACCGAGAGCGCAGCGCCGATCCGCAGCCCGCCAAAGAGCACCGGCAGTGCCGCCGGGAGCTCCAGCAGGCGCAGGGTCTGCATCCGCGAGGCGCGCATTGAGCGCATCAGGTCATACAGGTTAGCGGAAACTGCGCGAAAACCAATGATGGTGTTGACCATCACGGGGAAGAAGACGGTTAGGGCGCAAATGAGAATCTTGGAGAACACACCGGGACCGAACCAGATGACGAGCAGCGGCGCGATCGCCACCGTGGGCACAGCCTGGTTCGCCACCAGGTAGGGCGAGACAACCTTTTCGAGCAGCGCAGATTTGGAGAGCGCGTAGCCCAGCGATGTCGCCACCAGGCTGCCAGCCAGCAGCCCCAGTACCACCTCGTAGAGGGTCACCCAGGTGTGGCGCAGCAGGGTGCCGTCCGACAGCATTTCCACGAACTTCTGCCACACGGTGCGCGGCGCGGGAAGCAGAAACGCGGGCAGATCGCCCCAATCGATGATGAGCGACCAGATGCCCACCGCCAGCGCCAGCGACACAAGCGCCAGCCAGCCGTTGTGGCGCGCCAGAAACTCCAGCGCGGGTTGGTCATTTGACGTGGTGATCGGCTCGACGTTCCGCCTCAGGTCATAAGCATTGCGCAAAGAAAAAGCCTCGAAACGCAAGATTTTCGGGGCGGGTTGGCAGGCGTGTAAAACTCGCTGCCGGTTAGCTCTTCTTTTATCCGGACTGTACCGTCGACCCCGGAATTTCACCGGATCCTGCGCGTTGCCGCGCTCGTGGGTTGTCACCACCGATCGGGAATTGAGGTTTGCACCTCTCACCCTGCCCCGAAGAAGCGTATTGGATTGAGGGTATTTTATACCCTCGGAGTGGGAGTGTCAAGTGGGGATTGACATAAAGGATCGGGGCACAATGTAACACACCCCTACGGGTTATCAGGAACATACGCAGGGGCACAGCGCGCCGTGCCCCTGCCAGGTTTATGATTTCAATCAATTATCCAAAGAACTGTTTGTGTTCCATAGAAACCGGCTGCATAGTAGATTCTTGTCCCGCTCGATGCATTCTCCCAGCAAACATCGCCTCGAATCGAATCTCCCGGTTGTACTGAGCCATCTGGTCCAGCCCCACAAGAGAAAAATTCTTGATTAAGAATTCTCCCTTCAGCTGACCGGGCAGAAAAGTTCAGGTATTGACTTAGCTCTAATACTTCAGTACCCGTATTTGTTACGGTGAAGTTTGCAGTAAGCACGCCATTATTAATTGCCGCCGAATTCAGGATGATTTTCTCCCCCTCAAATGAAATTTCCGTCCCGACATTTGATGAGTCCACATCCAGGTTGTCGATTTCTGCAATATAGGAATTTGTAGGGGGTATTGATTCTGTCACTTGCCAGGTAACTGCTTCTGACGAAAAAAGATCAGGTTCGTAAATTATTTTTGCGCCCGGGTTTGCATTTTTCCAACATATTTGACCTCTAATCCTGTCACCGGGAGCTACCGGTCCATCCAACCGCGAACCACATTCAAAATACTCCTGGTCAAGCGTAGTGCCATCTGCGTTCATTGCCGAAAATGCAATCAGCGAGCTTACATTTGTAGATTCACTGCCGGTGTTTGCAATTGCAAAATCAGCCGCCAGAAGATTGTCCGTGAATTCTGCGCCAATCAGAACAATATTTTTACCCGATAAAGCGATAACATCACCTACCGAGTATTGCTCTTGCAGCGCGACACCATCTGTTGAATCTGCAACAGGTTCTACAATAGGTTCTGCCGTTGGTTCTGCCGTTGGTTCTGTTGTCGGCTCTGAGATTGGTTCCACTATTTGTGCGGCTGTTGGTTCTACTATGATAATAATTGTTTGACCGGGAGATTCATCAGCAGCTTTACCTGATTTTGAGCTTATGATTTCACTTAAATTGCACGCCACAGAGATTACAGCCGCGATCATCACTAAAACAATAAATTTTAATAAAGACATCCTTTTCATCTCGACTCCTTGTGTGAAAGATGGAATTCAGTTAAGTATATTACAAGCAAAAAAGAAAAGTCTATTTTTATGCTATCCAAATTCCATCCCCGGCAGATTCTTGTTTCTCAACTGCGTTCAGGGTGTAGCTACCATCCTCTCCCCTACGAAGATCGAGAGCGAAGCACATTGCCTCAACACCAAACCCGCGCTTGGCAATGAAACTACCCGCCCTACGAAACCCGCTGCATAAAAATACGTATACACAGTGAAAATAATCTTAAGGAGTTAATAATGAGCACGGATAATACAGTTGTTCGCGAATACCACAAAACACGCGTCGTACAGAGCGGCGGGGCGGCGGACGCCGTCTACGGGCTCGGTTTGATCGGCGCGGCGATCTACTTCATCGGCAATGCCACCACCTTCTGGCTGGGTGTGCTGGGCTTCCTCAAAGCCCTCGTCTGGCCAGCCTTCCTGGTGATGGAAGCGCTCAAAGTACTGGGGGCATAACAAAATCCAGAAAAGAAGTGTGCTCCAGAGGCGCTTGCGTATCAACGCAAGCGCCTCTGATGCCGATTTCCCGAAACGCTGTAAAATGAATAATGATCATCCAAAAATCCGGATGACCGGAGGGTGTAAACATGCAGGTGTTTCCAAACACGCGTCTTGGCAGGATCGCCCTGGTGTTTTTTGTGTTCTTCCTGGTGATGCTGGCGCTCACCATCATTCTCTATGGCTGGCTGAACTATCCGCCCACCGGGTTTACGGGCGTGGTGGGTTACGCCGCCGCGATCACATCACTGCTGACCCTCATCCTCAGCCTGGCGGCTGTGATTGCCAAGGAGGAGCGCTCGATCGCCATCATCGTTTGCATGATCACCACATTCATCGTCATCGCCGCGCTGGTGATCGATATCATCAACGCCGGGATGATCTAACCTGAAAACGGAGCATTCATGAACAAAAAGATCAATATAACTCGAACCCTGGCAATTGCAGGAAGCATCCTGGCATGGCTGCCTGTCGCGTTGATGGTCGTATCCTTTTTCGCCCGCCTGATCATGGATGGCGTTTTCCTGGGCGATTTCCTCCTACCCGCTGAACTCTTCCTGGTAACCGTCGTCGGTTTCGCGCTGCTTTTATGGGCGGCTATCCGCAGCAGGTATTATATAAAAGCCATCGCGATCACATTCGGTGTGGCGGTTGCCGCGCTGCTGGGTACACTGGGGTTGCCTGTACTCACGGGACTAGCTCACGGCGAGTATGAGCCAACCGGCTGGCGCGTTGTGCTGGCGATGGGAGTCTACGTCATATTCGTGGCAGCCGTGATCTACCTGGGCAACCTGGGCATTCGCCTGGCCAACCAGATTCAATCGAACAAACCTGCAGGGTAATCCTCCAACTGTAAGCAAATTTACTTCTCTGACCAAAGAAAAAGGGGCAATTCTCGAATTGCCCCTGCAATGTTTCCGTTATCAAAAATCTTACTCCTTTGGCACGAAGCTGATTCCAGCTGAGCCGGTGATCAAGCCATCGTAAGCCGCCACCCACATTCTATCCCCCTTGCTGTTGAACCACTGGTATTCAATGCGCATTGAACCATCTTCCCGGATCTGGTGCCAGATGACCAGACCGGGAGATCCCAGGTACTGTGCCACCTGCGTGTAGGGTAATTTGTAACCGCTGTCCTTTTGCATCTTGACCAGCGTTTCGTACGTGGATCGGTCGAACTCAACCCCCATATCCACCTGTTTGATCTGCCCGATGTTCTTCTTGTAGATTAGCCCTGAGGTGGTTACCGCAGCATAGGCATCCATTCCGCCACCGATATCAAAGACATACGTATCCATGTGGTCAGCGCGTGGTTTGAGCTGTCCGGATGAGCTCTTGAGCGGACCAATAATCGGCTCGAGGTCCGCAATTTCATTGATAGGAATGGACTCGTATGCTTTGTACAGGTCAGTGGTCAGGAACCCCTTCCCCGCGGGAACATCTCCCATGTCCACAGATCCCCCGGAAGTGGCGGGCGGCTCAACCGGTGCCGCGGGTTGTGCCACGACGCCTGACGCGCCCTGCGGCATGCCTACCAGCTCCACCGCGTCGATCTCGTTCCACCCCAACCCGAGCACCGATTGGTCAATGGTGATGCGCAGCTTGTTGATGTAGAACTCCTCGTAGGGTTCAAAGCTGATGGTCAGGTAATCGGGGCAGTAGTCCACATACTCAGGCTCGCCTTCCCATATAAAGTACTCGGTACCGTCCTCTCCGATGCCCGTAACATCCACCACCTGCGAGGGGTTGTAGTTCTGGATGATCGTGATCTCGAGCGGCATCACGGGAACAGCGTAAGTCAGCTCGATCCACTCCACCGTATCCGCCCCCATGGATGCCCAGGCGAACACATCATCCTCGCAGCCATCAACATCCGGTTCGCCAACCGCCTGCTTGGCTGACCAGCCCTCGTCCGCGTACTGCGAGCTGGCAACCGCGCTTACCGCCCACTGGCGGATCGGTCCCGCCGGCTCTTCAGCGGCGATTTCACCGCCGCCTATTGCAGGCTCAGGGACAAAACCGCCAGGCTCGGAGCCTGTATCCTCAATGATCACTTCAGCCGGAGTGAAGAACCCAATGGTCTTGAGAAGTTTATCGATATCCTTGTTGACCTGCTTCCATTCGTCCATGGGCGCGGCGCCGAGCAGCACAAATTCCTGGTTGGGTGTGACCATCACGACGATCATGCGCCCAACCACATCCTTGTCGCCCGTGTCCTCAATTTCGATCTCCAGCCCGGTCTTCCCATCCACTTTGATCTTCTTTTCTTTGGAAAAATCGCCCTCGGGCATCGAGACCTTCATCGACTCAAGCAGCGTTTCGTTGTCCTTTTCCTCTTCAACACCCCCGCCGAACATGGCAATCATCGGTCCGGTTTCAGGATCAGCCCCCGGTGGAAGCAGTGAGGTAATGCCAAATGATTCTCCCAGCTCATATCCCTCAAGCTGTTTGAACATATAGCCGCCCGCGTCGGAGCGGTAATAACCCTCCGGGACGTCGTCCTGATCTGCAGATCCCCCGCCGCCCAAACTTGAGAGCGCATCGGTCACAAAACAGGAAACGAGAAAGACCGCCAGTACGCTTAACAACACACTCATCAACCTGGTTCTTGCCGCCATGAATCCTCCTGTATGAACTTGTGTGAACAGTGAATAACGCGGGCGCTCCATCCCCCTGCAACGCCATGCAGAGATGATTGCCTGAAAAAATTATAGCAAAAACGATGTGAATTTTTTATACGGAAATTCGGAAAAGAAGAATAAAATGAAATGAAATGGTCAATGGACCGTGTTCGTTGACATCGAACCATTGATGCGGTATCCTTAACCCCGCGCTCCGGACGGGACCGGCGCGGCAGAGTCCTGCGAACCCCGCCAGGTCCGAGAGGAAGCAGCGGTAAGGAGGATACTCTGGGCGCCGCCGGCAAACCTGTCCGGACGCACCTTTTACGAGTGGAGAACTATGCAAACACCCCCCGTGTGCGACTACGAAGGCTCTGATTACCAGACCAGTTTCTGGGAGAAAGGCGGGCGCGCCTACGAAGACGGCTGTGAAGCCGTAGCGCTCAAACGCCTTCTGCCCGCCTCCGGACAGCACCTGCTGGAACTGGGTGCGGGCGCCGGGCGCAACACCCCGCGTTACGCCGGCTATAAGAAGATTACCCTGCTGGACTACTCAACCACCCAATTGCTGCAAGCGCAGCAACGGTTGGGCAAATCGGAGCGTTACCGCTACATTGCCGCGGATATCTACCGCCTCCCATTCGTAAACGGAGTGTTTGACGGCGCAACGATGATCCGCACACTGCACCACATGGCGGAACCGCAATTGGCGCTGGCGCAGGTGCGCCGGGTGCTGGAACCGGGTGCTACGTTCATCCTGGAATATGCCAACAAGCGCAATCTCAAGTCCATTTTCCGGCACATGCTGGGCAGGCAGGTGTGGTCTCCGTTCACGCTCGAACCGATCGAGTACATTCCGCTCAATTTTGACTTTCACCCGCGCGCAATCAAGGAGTGGATGGGCAAGGTGGGTTTCCATATTCATCGCACGCTCACTGTCAGCCACATGCGCGTAGGTTTACTCAAAAAACTCGTCCCGGTCAGGCTGCTCGTCTGGCTGGACAGCGTTTTTTCACTGACCGGCAACTGGTGGCAGCTCACACCCAGTGTCTTTCTTAAATCAACGGCATCCAATGATGGTGCGAAGGCAGCCGAGGACCAGTTCTTCGCCTGCCCCAACTGCGGCAACCCGCTGGCAGATACCCCCCCGCTCATCCATTGTGACAAATGCGGTAGAGAGTACCCCGTGAACGGCGGCATTTACGATTTCCGGTTGGACGTCGCGGACGGGACGGACTGACCCATGCCCGATGCTTTGTTGGATGATCTGAACCCGCAGCAGCAACGCGCCGTCACAGCCGGCGACGGACAGGTGCTGGTGCTGGCTGGGCCGGGCTCCGGCAAGACGCGCGTGCTCACCCGCCGCCTGGCGTACCTGGTGGAAAGACACGGGGTGCCCGCCTACGACATCATCGCGGTCACCTTCACCAACAAAGCGGCGCGCGAGATGGAAAACCGTGTGGTCAACATGGTGCAGCAAAATCTCGAAGGCATCTGGCTGGGCACCTTCCACGCCATGTGCGCACGTATGCTGCGGCGGGAATCCAACTACCTTCCTTTCAAATCCAATTTCGTCATCTTCGACGCCGACGACCAGCTGAGCCTGGTCAAACGTGCGATCCGCGAGATGAACATCGACGATAAAATCCACCGACCGGCAGGGATCCACTCTGCCATTTCCGCTGCTAAAAACGACCTGCTCACACCTGATGACATGCCCCTCCGCACCTACCGCGACGAGGTGGTCAAACGCGTGTACACCCGCTATCAGCAAATGCTGGCAGCCAGCAACGCCGTTGATTTCGATGACCTGCTGATGCTGGCGGCGCGCCTGCTGCAGGAGAACCCCGGCGTCGCCGAACGCTACGCCCGGCGCTTCCAGCACGTGCTGGTGGACGAATTCCAGGACACCAACCTGGCACAGTACGAACTGCTAAAACAATTGAGCAGTTATCACAAGAACATCTTCGTTGTCGGTGATGAAGACCAGTCCATCTACCGCTGGCGCGGGGCAGATTACCGCAACGTGCAGCGTTTCGAATCCGATTTCAAGGGCTGCGAGGTGATATTGCTGGAGCAGAACTACCGCTCCACCCAAAACGTGCTCGACGCCGCCCGCCAGGTGATCGACCGCAATCGCAACCGCACCCCCAAGCGTCTCTTCACTGACCGCGGCACGGGGAACAAACTGGTGCAATACACAGCGGTGGACGACATCGCTGAAGCCGCCTATGTTGTGGACACCATCACGCAGTACCTGTCCTCGGGTCGTGCCAAAGCTAACGATTTCGCCGTGATGTACCGCACCAATGCCCAGTCCCGCCTCATCGAAGAAGCGATGATCCACGCCCGCCTGCCATACCGGCTGGTTGGAGCGCTGCGCTTCTACGGGCGGCGCGAGGTGAAGGATATGATCGCCTTTATGCGCCTGGTGGAAAACCCGGGTGACGAAGTCAGCCTGCTGCGTATGATCGGAGTGCCCCCGCGCGGCATCGGTGAAAAGACGATCACCGCGCTGCAGAGCACCGCCTTCCGCGCCGGTGTCAGCATGGGAGATGTGCTGCTCGACCTGGGTAGACTGGGGGAGGATTCGCCTTACTGGTCGCAGATAGGGCGACCCGCGACGCTGCTTGCGGACTTTGGCGCGATGCTCGCAAATTGGGTGGCAGCTCGTGAACAGACCTCGCTCATCTCACTGTTCGACCGCATCATCAGTGACACGGGGTATGAACCTTACATCAACGACCAGTCCGATGAGGGTAATGACCGCTGGGATAACATCCAGGAGTTGCGCCGGCTGGCGTACGATTATGTGGAAAAAGGGCTGACCGAATTTTTACAAAATCTGGCGCTGGTTTCCGATCAGGACACGCTGCCCGCGGAAACCGACCAGCCCGCACAGGCCCAGCAGGGCGCGGTGACACTGCTCACCCTGCACACCGCCAAAGGACTGGAGTTCAGCCAGGTGTTCATCATCGGCCTTGATGAAGGTCTGATGCCGCACAGCCGCAGCCGCGACGATCCCGAGGAGATGGCGGAGGAACGCCGCCTGTTCTACGTGGGAATGACCCGGGCGAAGAATCAGCTTTTCCTGGTACGCGCTGAGCGCCGCTCCAATTGGGGCAACTGGGAGTACAGTGAACCCTCGCGCTTCCTCTCTGACATTGATGAAGAACTGGTCACCAGCCAGGGCAAACGCAGCGGTTCACGCCGCGACAACCGGCTCGGCGACATACGCTGGACCACAACCGGTATATCCACCGCGCACTCAAAACCGCAGCCGCGCAAAGTGGAACTGCCCGAAACCAGATATAAACCCGGCATGCGGGTGCGCAGCACCGCATGGGGCGAGGGTCTTGTGCTTGAAAGCAGGATAGATACCGACGGCGAGGAGACCGTTGATGTGCATTTTGAATCAGTGGGATTCAAACGCTTGCTGGTTTCGCTGGCGAATCTGCAGATCATCCAGTGAACATGGTCTTTTCATAGCTCAAAAAAGCCTGTACACCTGTTAACGCGCATCATCCATTTATCATCCAGTAGAGTACAATAACCCGATGCACTACTTATACGCCTCCCTACCGATCCTGCTGGTGCTCGCGCTGATGCTGTTTTTCCGTCGCGGCAGTCACCAGGCGGGTTTTGCCGGCTGGCTGGCAGGAATTGCTATCGCATTTCTAACATTCGGTCTCAACTTATCCGTTTTGTGGGTCTCACAGCTCAAGGGGCTGCTGCTGACGATGAACGTGCTGGCGGTGTTGTGGCCGGCGCTGCTCCTGTATCACATCGTCGACAAAGCCGGCGGGGTGCGCGCCATTGCCAATGCCCTGCAGGAAATGATCCCCGAGCCGGGATGGCTGCTCGTCGTGCTCGCCTGGATGCTCTCCCCGCTGGTGGAGAACCTGGCGGGTTTCGGTATTCCCATCGCCATCGTAGCGCCCATGCTCATACTGCTGGGGGTCATACCGGTGCGGGCGGTGGCGGCAGTCGCGGTGGGGCACAGTTGGGCCGTCACACTGAGCGGCATGGCGCTGGCGTTCCGCACCATGATGGACATCACCGGCATGAACGCCCTGGAGGTTTTTCCAACCACCACGGTGCTCCTGGCAGTGGCGGTGCTTCTCACCGGCTTGTCCTCAGCCTGGCTGCTCAAGCAGCTGCATTACTGGAAGCGCATTATCCTGGTGGCGGTCATCGTCGCGCTGACCCAGTACGGGGTCGGTATGGCGGGCATGATCCCGCTGAGTTCGTTTGCCGGATCGATTGCCGGTATCGGGGTCGGGTTGCTGCTGACAAAACGCCCGCCTGACCAAAAAACGCGGGTAAATATGACACCGCAGCTGAAAGGCGGCATTGTCGCTTACGGCATTCTCATTCTCAGCATTATCATCGTATCGATCATCAAACCGCTCAATGAGTGGCTCGCCGGGGTGACGATAGTTTCACAATTCCCGGAGGTGGTCACGACCACCGGGTTTATCACTGCCGCCGGGACAGGCTTTATCTTCAAACCATTCACTCACCCGGGATTCTGGATCCTTTTCAGCACGGTGATGGCAGCGCTGCTGCTGCCGCGCATCACCCGCAGTAGCGGGACAAATTTGAACCAGGCGCTTGCAGCCACCTGGCACTCTGCGCTGCCGGCCACGCTCGGCACCATCTTCATGATCGGACTCTCCACGCTGATGGAGCACACCGGCATGACCCTGCAGATCGCCGAAGGGTTAAGCCTGGCGTTCGGCAGCGTCTACCCGCTTGTAGCGCCGCTCGTCGGAACACTGGGCGCCTTTGCCACCGGAAGCAACACCAACTCGAATATTCTCTTCGGACAAATGCAGAAGGATGTGGCAATGCTATTGGGCATCAGTCCCGTCCTGCTGCTGGCCGCGCAGACCACGGGCGGGTCGCTGGGCAGCATGATCGCCCCCGCCAAGCTGGCGGTTGGCGGCAGCACCAACGCCATGAAAGGTCGCGAGGGCGAGGTGCTGCGCATGACCCTGCCCATCGGGCTGGCGAGCACGCTCATCATCGGCGTGTTGGCGCTGATCCTCTTGACCGTTTTCTAGTGTGTTGTGACCCATGAAAAGGTTATTAACAACCTTTTCATGGGTTATTTCTTAAAACAGGAAAATAAGACAAGCAGGGTGGATTCGGGTTTTGAACACACCGCAGAAAATTTTTTGGTGGGGATTGCTTCGTCGTAAAACCAGCTCCTCGCAATGACAAACAAATAGTTACTGTCATTGCGAGCGATTTTTGCGAAGCAATCTTAAACTGGAAAAAATCAAGAGCTGCTTACAGGATAATCACACACGGTGAATTCGGTGTATTAACCCAACTCATTGTAACTGTGAATATTAACCGGTGTATCGAAACAACCGTGATATACGCTTTAAACACCTCTTAGTCAAAATCGTGGACAAATTGATTTTCTGGAACAACTATAAGGTTGCCCATAAACTGAAATACTGCCAGATCTTCGAACCCATATGAAGGAATGGCAATCGATTCTTCCGACAAATATCGAAGAAATGCCGATGCGTACTCTTCCTCACGAACATAATCTTCATAATAGGTAGCGCTTTTTATCATGTGTGTATAATCATGCCCTATCAGTAACATAACCATATTGCCACTATAGTTCTCGTTGAGTTGTTGAACATATGCATCTCTGTCTCTCTGATTTTCATAAAGCATTGTCTCGAAATCAAAAATAATTGTCTCGTCAGGAATGCCGACGAAAAAGAAATTCTTACTATAATATAATTGGGTGATCAGCGTTGTCCTGTCAGGGGAATGGGGAATCTCAAAAACCGCAGCGTGAAAACCTTCTCTTTGAGGAATTTGTGCAACACCACGAAACCGCACGAAGACCTCAGTCTCTGGGCTGGCTATAGAATTCTCCACTCCTGAAAATCGAAGTGCTATTTGTGTCTCCGGCCCTATTCCGTAGGGAACAGGTTTCCCTGTCGCAGGATCAATAAAATGCGTTGACGGGTCATCAGGAGGAAGCGGCTCAAGAAGTGGGGCAAGGAATGATGGGTCGTCAGGCTCAAATCCAATTTTGGTATAAGATACTTTGATATTTTCGCGATGATATGTCCATTCTTTGGTTTTTTCATCCCAAGTGGCTGTTATTTCCCCTGAAGCATTTTTGACGACCCAGGTGTCATTTTCAACAATTTGCTCTGCCGCGTTTTCCGGCAGCAGTCCGTGGGGAATAGACGGCTCTGCAATTTCAGGCGTCGGGGTTGGCGATGGGGTGGCAGTTGCCGCTGGTGTGGGTGTGACGACAGCAGTGGCAGAAGGCTGCGGCAATGCGGCTTCCGGCAACTTGCCCGCCGCGGGTGCGCAGGCCGCGAGGATGAATACCAGGATTAACCCGGCAAGTGTTTTACTCAACCTATTTATTCTTTTTAAGTTGTGTGTAATTCGTTGCATGATCATTCCCACCTCAAAGCAAAAATTATTTTATTCTTAATAAGTATATTGTTTTTCTAAAATTTTTCGTCCTTTATTCTGGTTTTACTGGATTACTTCGTTGTTTGATGAAGTGGTCAACGCACCCTACAATATTTATCTGATTCTGACCATCAAGGCAAGTGTGCACCAAACGCAGTGCGGTGCAAGTGTCGCAGCGAACGCTCGCAATGACATTAATTGCATGTCATTGCGAGGAGCTGTACTTGCGACGAAGCAATCCCCAACCGGGAAACCTGAATTATTACTTACTGCACAATCACGAAGGTTGAATTCGATGTTTTAACCCAACCCATGGACCGATTAATAAAACAAGGATGCGTTATGAGCGCATCCTTGTTGGTATGTAA
The DNA here is from genome assembly GCA_040772785.1 of Anaerolineaceae bacterium. GTDB lineage: Bacteria > Chloroflexota > Anaerolineae > Anaerolineales > Anaerolineaceae > UBA6107. Next base: position 12,755 of record JAXGXM010000006.1, read on the forward strand.
ATTGGCACTGCGCTTATTTCAACAACCCTGCCAGCACTTCCATGTCCGGCGAGGTGTACTCCTCGATCTTCCCGGCGTCAGCCAGTAAGGTAATTTGCGGGTCGAGCGGCAATCGCACCGTGTTGTCCGTACCGATCGCCGCCGCCAGTTCATCCACGTGGCTCGGTCCGAAGATCTCGTGGCGCTCATCGCTCACGTTGCACGGGAAGTAGCTCATGTTCTCCACTACGCCCAGCACGGGGATCCCGAGCTGCTTGAGCATGGAATCCGCCTTGCGCACCACCAGCCCGGCGAGCTGCTGCGGTGTTGAAACCATCACCACACCGTTCACCGGCAGGGTCTGCATCACGGTCAGCGCTGCATCGGAGGTGCCGGGCGGCAGGTCAACCAGCAGCACATCGAGCATGCCCCACAGAACGTCATTCCAGAACTGCTTGATCGCGCTCGCGATCATGGGTCCGCGCCAGATGATCGCCACTTCCTCCGAAGGGACCAGCAGGTTGGCGGAAATGACGCGAATACCGCTCGACGTGATTTCCGGCAGAATGCCCTGCTCGCTGCCGCGCAGACCGCCCGACTTGAGCCCGAACAGCTTGGGAATACTCGGCCCTGTGATGTCCGCGTCGAGCACGCCGACCCTCAAACCCTGGCGCGCCAGGTGAATGGCGAGCAGCGCGGTGATGGAGGACTTGCCTACACCGCCTTTGCCGCTCATCACCGCCACAACCTTGCCAACCTTGTTAAATTGGTTCAATTTCGGAAGCTCCGGCGCAACCTTGCCAAAGATCGCCTGGCGCTCTTCCGCGGTCATTTCACCCATGGTGATCTGAACGTCCTTAACACCTTCGAGTTTCATCACAGCTTCACGCGCGTCTTTTTCGATCTGTGTTTTTAATGGGCAGCCGGCGATGGTGAGGGCAATGGTGAACGAAACGATGTTGTCATCCGATACCTTTATCTCTCTGATCATGCCCAGTTCCACCAGGTTGCGATTCAATTCGGGATCCATAACCCCGGATAAAACGTCTAATACTTGCTTCTCAGTGATCATAATTCTCCATTGGTCAAAGAAATGTACTGCTTATTGCGCACCTCATTATAATGGATATGTAACAGGAGTTAGAAAAATGAAACGATTGATCCGTCTAACCGTACTAACAACCGCAGTCCTCGGGTTGATGGCGTGCAGTGTTACCTTCAACCTGGGCGATCCGACCGCGACTGTGCCTGCTCCACAGATCACTTTCCCGACAGAAACACAACCCCCTCTGCCAACCGACGAGATCGTACCACCCACAGTCGAACCAGCCGGGCAGGAGATCACCGTATATTTCATGGACGAGAACCGCTTCATCGCCGCGACCGACCCATACGAGGTGGCGGTGACACGCACCACCACAAGCAACAACCTGCCGCTGGCGGTGCTTGAGGCGTACTTCACCGGCCCGACAACAGTGGAGTACGACCAGGGATTACGACTGCTTTCGAGCGGGTTCACACACGTCCGCGTTCTCAACATTGAAAACGGCATCGCCAGGGTATACCTGGGTGGCATCTGCGCCAACAACGGCGCGGCTTACTCGGTGGCGAACCTGATCATGAAGAACCTCGAGCAGTTCCCTGAGATCAGCGCGGTAAAGATCTACGACGAGAACGATTCGACGCTCGACCCGGACTCTGCCAACAGTTCACTGCCCTACTGCCTCGAGCCATAATCTCCGGTTTGGAAATAGGCAACCCCTCTTCGCACCGGGGAGAGGTTGTAATTGCAATTTAAAGACTGCGGGCTGTTTGATATAATCTCTGCATGCCATTTACCATACTTGCAATCGCGTTTGTTGTCTCCCTGGTCTTCATTGTTATCAGCCGCTTTGCGGTGGAGCGCGTGGCGCAGAACCATTACGAGCAGCGGGCTGATTTCTTTCACCGTTACCCGGTGAACAAGGGCGATATCGTCTTCCTTGGCGACAGCATCACCGATGGCGGCGCCTGGGAGGAATTGCTGCCCGGCGTACCCCTCAAGAATCGTGGCATCAATGCCGATGACACCCTCGGCGTTCTCAAACGTCTCGATGACATTTTGCGTCCACAACCGCTGGCGATCTTCCTGCTCATTGGCACCAACGACCTGCCGTGGTGGACCCATCGCAAGGACGCGGATATTCTAAAGACCTATAGCCAGATTCTCGATCGCTGCAAAGAACTCTCCCCCGACACCCGGGTCTTCGTCCAATCGCTCCTGCCGCGCGCTAAAGCGTACGCCCGGCGTATCAGGCGGATGAACACCGAACTGGAAAAACTGGCTGCCAGGCAAGGCTTTACATTCATCAACCTTTACCCGTCTTTTGTGGATGCAGAAGGCGCACTGCAAACCGGACTGACCAACGACAACCTTCATCTGATGGCGGAAGGGTATACCCGCTGGATCAACATCATCCAGCCATACATCGAAGAACTGGTAAGCAGGAAATCTCAATCAAGTTAGCAATATTGATAACCCGATGGGCGAGCAACGAACCCTTTAAAACGGGGTTATATTGATTACCTGCAAGGTCATATTCCTCAATCCCGCTCTGAAAAGTAAATATGCCCCAGGTCACGGTGGAAATGTGCCTAATTGGCAATGCTTTTATTGGCGTTGAAAGGTATGCTACACCCATTCTTATCAGTAAGGCAGATAGCGGAGCGAAATTGACAAAACTAACTGAAAAAACTTTATTCTGGGTCTCCAAACCGGTCGTGAATACATACGCTGACACGATGCTGGATATGGATGTGCACCAGAAGTCGCCCTTTCCGGCTGGCGCAAAGATCATCGCACCGAATCACCCCAGCACCAATGATCCATTCTTCGTCGCATCCATGCTCGGACACCAAACCCACATCCTCATCAAGGACGTGCTCTTCAATGTACCCGTGCTGGGCGCGTACTTGAAGCACTCCGGTCACATTAAAGTCGCTGCAGGTCACGGGCAGGAAGCCATTGACCGCGCACTGGAGCTATTGAAAGCCGGCAAGACCATCATGATCTTCCCCGAGGGCAAGGTCAGCCCGCTCGCCGGTGGATACAACAGTGTCCGATCGGGTGTCGCCCGCCTGGCGATCGCCAGCGGCGCCCCGGTGTACCCGGTTGGCATCCACATCGTCAAGGATCGCATCCGCCCCATCCAATCCACCGTCAAGGGAGAGCGTGAAATGGGTTACTGGTACCTGCGCGGACCCTACAATATCACGGTGGGTAAACCATTGCGCTTCAGTGGTGATGTGGAAGACCACGAACACGTGCACGAGGTCGCCCGCCAGGTGATGCTCAAGATCATGCGCCTCGCCTACGAGAGTGAACAACGCTGGTACCGCCGCACCGGGTCTGTCCCTGGCGCGCTCGAAACCACCTGATCGTGTTCAGTTATTGAATTTTGAACCGCGCCCCCTTAGGGACGCGGTTTTTGATTGTCATCCACACCATAATGAATACAATTAAATCAACACCAACCGCAGGAGCAAAAAAATGAAGACTCAACAATTGTTGAAAGGACCAGGCAGGCTGCTGGATGAAGAGGGCAATCTCACCCAGGCAGGCTGGTCCACCCAGCCGGTGCTGGACGCCAACCTGGAGGACAGCCATTTCTACCGCATCCGCGCGCTGCAAAGCCTGCGCATGAAGGTGTGGGATTATTACGCGGTGACCACCCCGACCCATTTCTTTTCCTTCACCATCAGCGATGTCGGCTACCTGGGGATGGTGTTTGCCTACGTGATTGATTTTGCCACGGGTGATTACAAGGAAAAGACCCTTTCCCTGCCGTTCGGGGGCGGGGTGAAACTGCCGCGCAACAGCACCGCAGGGATCACTGAATATGTGAAAGATGATCTCCATTTGCGATTCACCGCCGAACCCGCTTCGCGTGTGCTTTCTGTACGCTGGCCGGGCTTTGGGGGCAGCGCGCTTAACGCTGAACTGGTGCTGGACTGCCCGCCGGATCACGAATCGATGACAATTGTCATCCCCATCAAGGGAAAACGCTTCTATTACAACCGCAAGATCAACTGCCTGCCAGCGAAAGGTTGGGTGGAGTACCAGGGAAAGCGCCATCAGATCGAACCTGATTCCTGCCTGGGCAGCCTGGATTGGGGGCGTGGTGTGTGGGAATACGACTCGTTCTGGGTGTGGGCAAGCGCGTCCGGGTTCCTGCCGGACAGGCGGCGCATCGGGCTCAACCTCGGCTTTGGTTTTGGTGATACCAGCGCCGCGACCGAAAACTGCTTCATCCTCGAGGGCAAGGTGCATAAGCTGGGCGAGGTAAAGTTCACTTACGATAACCGCAACTTCAAAGCCCCATGGACGATGAAGTCGCCTGATGGCAGAATTGACCTGGTATTCACGCCTTTCTTCGAGCGCGTGGCCAAAACCGACGCACTGATCCTGAAGAGCGAAGTACACCAGATGTTCGGGCATTATAACGGGCGGGTAGTCACTGACGAGGGCGAGACAGTGGAAATCACCGATCTCATCGGTTGGGCTGAGGAACACAACGCCCGCTGGTGACCGGAGGGGGTAAGTGCGGTTTTACTCGTTGCGCAGGATGAGGTAACGTTCATTCCGGGCGATCAGCGTCATGCCCGTTGGAGGGGTGTCCATCAGTTTCGCGTCCACCAGAACCAGCGCGCCGGCCGGTACATCAGCCAGGCTTTTCACCGGGTGCAGGTCGCGGGTCTTGTCGACGCCGAACAGCGCGTACTCAATGATGGTCTTTTGAATATAGAGATACAGCGTTTCATCATCTAAAACATTGGCATTGACGAACTCGATGTTCGGAATATCCTCAGAACTCTGGTGAAAGAGATTTTCGTAATAGGTCTGGTTCCTGATGTCGCGCCGATTCGGGCTGGTGAGCACCAGGTCTTCGATTACCCGATCGTTGACGTAGGTGTAGGCGCGAGTTAAAAAGCCAGCGTCGTCAGACCGGTTCAACTTTTCATTCTGGTAAGTGTATAAAGAAAACTGCGTGACCAGCGGGTTCGAGTCATTGATCAACAGGCTTGAAAACGCCAGGTAGCCGGCGGCGAGTGAAAGTATTACCGTGATGATTTGCCCTGCCGTGCGTCTTTCGGGCACCAGGAACGCCACCAGCGGTGTGATGACCAGTGTGGGAAGGATGAGATAGCGTCCGTTGGTCGGGCTCCAGCCTGTGATCAGCACGGACACCATCAGGAACACGATGGATAAAAAGACAAACGATACCAGCAGGTACCGCTTGCGGGGTTTGCTCCGTCCAAGCAGCACGAACAGGCTCGCGATGGGAATGAGGATTACGCTCAACGGACCGAACCATGCAGCATCCTCGTTCAGAATGGGAAGGGCTTCGAAATCGAAGGTCTCCGCGTCCCCCTCAGAGATGTAATCCCGCACCTCCAGATCCAGCCCCAGGCTCCGGCTGAGCGAACGAAAGGCATTTTCGCGCCAGCTGACTGCCGATAGTTTCCATTGCCCGGTCAACCCATCCACGCTCACACCCTGGTACAGGTAGCGCAGGCTGTTGGTCGCTGCCCGCCGCCCGGCATCCGCATCAGCAAAGGGATGCGCGTAGCGGTAGCTGGCGAACATCGAGGAGTCCAGCTGATCCCGCTCGATGTAATTTTGAATGAATTTATAGGAAGAAAAAATGCCAAACAGCAGCAGGAACAGCCCGCCAAAGACCAGGTAGCGGCGGAAATTCACTTTTGCGCGAATAAAATGGATCAGCACCACCGCCAGGTAAAACGGCAGGAAGAGGAAGGCTGTTTGCTTGGTTCCCAGCGCTAAAGCCAGCGGTATTAGCGACATGAAGAGGAAGATTGTTCTTCTTTCGCGCAGGTAATCCAAAAGGAAAGCTGCGCTGGCGAGCGCGAGCGTGGCAACAAATACATCCGCCTGGTAGGAAAAGGTCTGCAGCAGAACCACCGGGAAGGAAATGCCGAGGAGCGCAGCAAAAAGCGCACCCCGCTGACTGGCGCCAAGCTGCAGCGCGATGGCGTGGATGAGAATAGCCGTCACAAGCAGCGCGAACCACGGTACCAGGTAGAATAGCCGCTCTGAACCGCCCAAAAGGAAAAGCCATACCCCCTGCAGGGGCAGGTTGACCGGGTAATTCAGCTGGGTGATCGTGATCGCGTTCCACGAAGCCATCGAACCATGCTGAATCCAGTAATAGATGCGAGGCAGATGGGTGTGCAGCGAATCAGAGTTATTGATGGGAACGAGCGAACCAATGTACAGGCTGAGGGCAAGGATCGCGCTGATCAGGGCCAAAGGTAGCCAGTCCATTCCGCGCGGCCTCGTAAACTCGCACCGTAAACTGGCAAGCGGTTCCTCAAACAACCGCTTCTGCGGATCCCACAGCAGGAGTCCGGAAATAAGACACAAGATTGCTTGGATCAAGAGGAAAAGCCACGCTTGATCGAGGGCGTGCAGCAGGCTCAGCATCTCCCCTACCAGGACGTTGAGCGAAACGGTCACCAGCAGGAAGAAGACCGCCAGCCGGGAAAAAGAGAGCACGCGATAGACACGAAGGGTGAGCAGGATCGCTGTGAGCAGGTAGATCAACGCGGATACGATCAGCACGTTCGTCCTCGATGGGAACAACTGGTAGTCATTTTAGCGGGAAGAGCCCCTGACCACGCGCACACCACCGGCTGCCGTCAATTGCTGCAAACGCGCCGCCAGTTTGGATACGGCCTGATGATTGCGGCGCGGGCGGCGCGCCAATGGTTCAGACGGGGTGCTGTCAATATCCAGCGCGACCGCCTGGACAAAGAATTGGACGGCAAGGATGATGGGCAGCACCGCGATCAGGACAGTACCCGTGGTAGCTGGAACGCCGGTCTGGTCAGACTTCACCCACTTAGCAATGCCCCATACGCCACCGAACACCCCCAGGATCACGCTGGCAAGCAGGTAGAAAGACACCGCAGAAAAATCAAAGCGGTAGTATTGGCGGATAATGCGCTCAAAGATGCGGTAAGTAAGGTTGGCGGAAAAGCGGAAGAACTCGCGCGGAATACTGATAGAGCTGCCGTGTTCGTTATAGATCGCCGGGATGGGCACATCTTCGACCACGGCGTCGAGCTTGCGCAATTCCGCCAGCATCGAGGTCTCAAAGAAGAAATGCTTTGAGATCCTGTCAGTGTCCAGCCGCTGCAGCACCTGGCGGGTGATGGCGGTGTAGCCATTCGTGGGATCGTAGATCTTCCAGTATCCGGTGGCGACCTTGGTGAGAAAACTGAGCCCCTGGTTGCCGATCCGCCGTATCAAAGGCATGCGCTTGAGTTCGTGCGGGTGCAGAAAACGATTTCCCTTGGTGTAATCCGCTTCGCGCGCCAGCAGAGGCGCAATAAGGTCATCGAAATAATCCAGGTCCATCTGATCATCGCTATCAACCTTAACAACGATGTCAGCGCCCTGTTCGAGCGCGTACGCGTAGCCGGTTAGCGTTGCTCCCCCAACCCCCTGGTTACTCACATGCGTGAGAAGATGAACCCTTGGGTCGCTGCTCTGGCTCACCACCGCATCCAGGTTATCAGGGCTGGCATCGTTGACGACCACGATCAAATCGACAGGCGCGGGAATCTTGTTCAGCACAGTTTCGATCGATTTTGCGGCGTTGTATGCGGGAATCACCACCGCGATCAATGGGGCAGGATTTACCACCGCGTTCACATCCGGTTTTTCAGCAGGCATCGTGATTTAATTATACTTGTTATGAGGCGAGATTAATTTAAGAAAACAACCCCGGCAATCACCGGGGTTGCATTGTTACAACAACAAACTGGATTAGACCCAGCCGCGCAGCTGCATGGCCTTGACCACGCGATCGATCGCTACCATATAGGCAGCGTCGCGGGTGTAGACCTTGCTCTTGAGACTCATATCGAGCACGCTGGCAAAGGCGATGGTCATCTTGGTGTCCAGTTTTTCCAGCACCTCTTCCTTGGTCCAGTAATAGTTCATGTCATTCTGCACGCCTTCAAAGTAGGACACGGTCACGCCGCCGGCGTTGCAGAGGAAATCGGGAATGACGAAGATATTGCGAGCCTTGAGCACCTCGTCCGCTTCCGGAGTGGTGGGACCATTGGCGCCTTCCGCCACGATCTTCACGCGCGGCTGGATAAGATTGACCGTCTCGGCGTTGATCTGTCCCTCGAGGGCAGCCGGTATAAGCACATCCACATCCTTGGTGATCCACGCGCCGCCATCTTCAATGGTGTAACCGGCTTCGCGGGCTTTGCCCTTGTCGATTGAGCCGTACTGATCGGTGATGGTCATCAGGAAACGCGGATCAATTCCATCCGCCTTGCTGCATGTGTAGGAAACTTTATCTTCGCGGTCGTAAAAGGATACGCAAATCACCTTCCCCTTGAGCAGCTCGGTAAAGCCAATGGCAGCGTATTGCGCCACATTGCCAAAACCCTGGATCGCTGCGGTGCAGGTGGAGGAATCAAGCTTGAGGTGTTTCATCGCTTCGCGCACCGTGTAGATGACGCCGAACCCGGTCGCTTCGGTGCGTCCGAGGGAACCGCCGCCGCCGAGAGGCTTGCCGGTAATGACACCGGGGGTGAACTCGCCCTTAAGCTTGGAGTATTCATCCATCATCCAGCCCATCATCTGCGGGGTGGTGCCTACATCCGGCGCAGGAACATCCTGGCGGTTGCCAATATTACGCCACATTACATCAACCCAACCGCGCACCAGGCGCTCTTTTTCACCGTTTGACAGGGTGGCAGGGTCAACCACAACACCGCCTTTGCCGCCTCCCAGCGGGATATCTGCCACTGCGCATTTCCAGGTCATCCATGTGCCGAGGGCGCGTACTGTGTCGATGGTCTCAGCCGGGTGAAAGCGGATGCCGCCCTTGTTGGGACCGCGGGCATCATTGTGCTGCACACGGAAACCCTGGAACATCCTGATCGTGCCGTCGTCCATGCGTACAGGAATGCGGAAAGCGAACTCCCGCATCGGCCAGCGTAAAAATTCACGAACCTGTGGATCCAGTTTGAGCAACTCTGCCACGTTGTCAAACTGGCGCTGCGCCATTTCAAAAGCGTTAATCGAGGTTGCCATTCAAATTACTCCTTTATTGAGATTAGATGGGAATTTGAAGAACGTGTATCGCCTGTGGGAAAAACATAAACGGGCACACCGGTTCTGTGCCCGCTTTCACGCAAGTCAAGTCGGCTCATCATGCGCATATTTCCCTCCGCGATATTACCGCATTAATAGGTTATATGAAAATTGATTTTGCGTCAATATGATGAAAATCAGCAATATTTACGATAATGTCAAAATTGAAAATTGATTGCCTATCCGGCATCCTTAAGAGTGGATAGCTGGTTTTCCAGTTCGGTTTTCAACATCGCGGGGTTGGCTTTCCCCCCGGCAGCGCGCATCACCTGCCCGAAGAACCAGTTGCTGAGCGTTTCCTTCCCCGCTAGGTAACTGGCGAGCTCGTCAGGGTGTGCGGCGATCACCCGGCTCACCAGGTTGGAGATCACGTCACTGTCGGTCACCTGGGTCAGGTTCTTTTCGCGAATCACCTGCGCGGCGGACGCACCGCCCGCAAGCATCTCCGCCAGCACACTCTTTGCCGTGCTCTGGTTGATCCCGCCAGCTTCCAGTGTGTCGAGCAGTTCTGCCAACTGCGCAGGGGCAACCTTGATGTCCGTAAACTGAACACCGGACTGGTTGATATGCGCGAATATCTCTCCACTGATCCAGTTGGCAACACTACGGGGGGTGGACTTGCGCAACGCTGCGACGCACGCTTCAAAGTAATCGGCTACCTCGATATCACTGCTGAAGAGAGCTGCCAATACCGGGGTGAGTTCATAGTCGTCGCGCAGGCGCAGCGCCCGGGCGCGGGGTAATTCGGGTAGTCCGCGGCGAATCTCCTCGACCCATTCCGGTTCTACCACCAGCGGCGGAATATCCGGTTCGGGGAAGTAGCGGTAATCGTGCGCCTCTTCCTTGGAGCGCTGCGCGTAGGTTTTTTGGTTGACCTCATCCCACCCGAGCGTTTCCTGGTCAACTTTTTCGCCCCGGTCAAGCAAGGCGGCTTGGCGCGCGAGCTCGTACTCCACCGCCCTTTCCATCGCCCTGAAGGAATTTAGGTTCTTGATCTCCACCCGGGTGCCGAATTCTTTTGAGCCAACCGGCCGAATGGAGACATTCGCTTCAAAACGGATCACGCCCTTCTCCATATCACCTGAATTGACACCCAGCGTCCGCAGGATGGCGCGCAGACTGGTGGCGTAGGCGCGCACCTCTTCCAGGGAGCGCATATCCGGCTCGGAAACGATCTCCAACAGGGGCACACCGGCGCGGTTCAGATCCACAAGGGAATATTCCTCGCCGTTTTCGCTGACATGGGTCAATTTGCCGGTGTCTTCTTCGAGGTGCGCGCGCCGGATACGGATGACGCGCTCACCATTGGACGTATCGACGATCAGTTTGCCGTTCACCGCCAGCGGGTATTCATATTGCGAGATCTGGTAGCCCTTGGGCAGGTCAGGGTAAAAGTAATTCTTACGGGCGAAGATCGAGGTGCGCATGATCTCGCAATCCAATGCGAGACCTACACGAACACCGTATTCCACCGCTGTACGGTTGAGCACCGGCAGGGTGCCGGGCATTCCCGCGCAGACAGGACAGACGCTGGTGTTGGGATCGGCAGTAGTGGTATCCACGAAGCGGCAACTGCAGAACATTTTCGTCCTGGTTGCCAGTTCCGCGTGCACCTCCAACCCGATAACAGGCTCATACTTCATAACGGTTAGGATTTTATCACGGATAGGCATAGGCGCACTAAAGGCAAAGTTTTTGCCGCTATGCTACAATACACCTGTCAGACAATACAATGAGCGAGGTACCTTATGCTGCTTTGCGTGGATATCGGCAACACGAATATCAAGCTGGGCCTTTACGAGGGGGACAAACTGGTCACCCACTGGCGGATCTTTACCGACGAAAGCAAGCTCGCCGATGAGTATGCCGTGCTGGTGCTCTCTTTATTCGAGACCGAAAACATCAACAAAGACGAAATCGACGGCTGCGCGATCTCATCGGTTGTACCGGAACTGACCATCGCCTTCAAAGAGCTGTTCAAACGCCACCTTGATCTGGAACCCGTGATCGTCGGGAACGTCAAACGTCCCGTCATCCACATCAATGCAGACAACCCCAAGGAAGTCGGCCCCGACCTGATCGCCAACGCGGTGGGTGCGGTTGCCCTTTACGGCGCGCCATGCATCGTCATTGGCTTCGGCACGGCTACAACCTTTTCTGCGATATCGGCCGAAGGTGAGTTCGAGGGCGTGGCGATCGCACCGGGTATCATCACCGCCGCCGCCTCGCTGTTTGACGCCGGAGCCATGCTTCCGGCAGTTGATATTCACACCCCGGACAAGGTGATCGGCAAGAATACCATCCTGTCTCTGCAGGCCGGGCTTATCTACGGGTTCGCGGGTCTGGTTGAAGGGCTGGTGGCGCGCATCAAGCAGGAACTTGGGGGAGAGGCTAAAGTGGTCGCGACCGGCGGGCTTGCCAATATGATCGCTGATGAGGTCACTTGCATCGACGCCATTGAACCGGAGTTGACCTTGTTGGGAGTGCGCATCATATACGAAAAGAACAAATAAACCGGCTCAACTTTGTACAAGATGAGTCGCTGCAGCGACGCAGAAAGCTACTCCGCCTATCCGGTTTTGACTATTCATCGGAAGGCGGATTTTTTATTACCACAGTTAACATGTAGGGGCACGGCGCGCCGTGCCCCTACCATGGATGAATTCCCCTCCCTCGAACAATTCGGTAAACCGGTACCAGGGTCGACTCCAACCATCATCCGCGCGTATAAATCCGCCGTTACAAAACACATCAACCTTCTTCGCCGGTCAAACTCAACGCCTGTCTGGCAGCGGAATGATTACGAACCCGTCATCCGGGACGAAAAAGATTACGAAAATATTGTTGAGTACATTTACCAAAACCCATACAATTGGGAAACAGACAAGGAAAACAAACTTTAGGGGTCGAGTACCACTCGATCTACTAAATAAGATCAAATTAGGGAATCACCAAGTACTCGATGCTTCTGTTCCAATTATGGTATCTTACGAGAAACAACGAAAAGGGTCGAGCGTATCTCGACCCCTACTGGTTTTACTCTTTATATCTTGCGTACGAAACGTTCGATCCGGTCGAGGGCTTCCTCGATCAGGTCGTAGTTGGTCGCGTAGGAGCAGCGCGCAAACCCCTCGCCGCCCAAACCGAACGAGTTGCCCGGTACCATCGCCACATGCTGATCCTGCAACAAGCGGTTGCAGAAGATTTCGTCGTCCAAACCGGTGGCGCTGACCTTGGGGAAAGCGTAGAACGCGCCCTTCGGCTCAAAGGTCGGCAACCCGATCTGGTTCAGCCCGCTGACGATCAATTTTCGGCGGCGGTCATACTCGTCGTGCATCTGCTGCACATAGGGCTCGCCGGTCTTCAGTGCTTCGAGCGCGGCGTACTGCGACATGGTCGGAGCTGACATCACCAGGTACTGATGCACGCGCACCAGACCCTTGATCAGGCTTTCCGGTCCTGCGGCGTACCCAATTCGCCAGCCGGTCATGGCGTAATCTTTCGAGAACCCTCCCAGCAGCAGGGTACGGTTGAACATACCGGGTAGTGACGGGAAGCAGACGTGCTTGACACCGTAAACCAACCGGTCATAGATCTCGTCAGAGATCACCACCAGGTCATGTTGCTCGGCGATCTTTGCCACTTTCAGCAGGTTTTCCCGGCTCGCCACTGCTCCCGTTGGGTTATTGGGAAAACCAAGCAGAATGGCCTTGCTGCGCGGTGTGATCGCGGCGCGCAGTTCATCCACATCCAGGTCAAAGTTATTTTCCATGCGGCAAGGCACCTCTACCGCCACTCCGCCCGCCATAATGGCTGCCGCCTGGTAGGAAACGAAGCATGGGGTGGGGATGACCATCTCATCACCCGGGTTTAGCAGCGCAATGGCCGCCAGGTTCAACGCCTCAGACCCTCCGACCGTGATCAGGATCTCAGTTTCGGGGTTGTATTGCACCCCGTACAACCTTGAGAGATGATCCGCCAGGGCTTTACGCAATTCGATGATGCCAAAATTCGATGTGTAATGAGTATCACCACGTTCAAGAGAACGCATCCCCGCTTTCAGAATCGGTTCGGGCGTGGTAAAGTCCGGTTCACCGATTCCTAAAGAGATAACATCCTTCATGGTTGCGGCGATATCAAAGAACTTCCTGATCCCTGATGGTTTCAATCCTGCGATCCTGCGGGAAATATAACGATCGCTCATTTAAACTCCTTGGTTCTGTGTGATGCCGGTTCCCCCGCGCGCAGTTACCTGCCAGCTGTCAGAATCCGGGTCGTACGTCAGCCACAGTACATGCTGTTCTTCACAAATCACCCGATATTGCCTGCCGCTTGGTGTCTGCCGCTCCTCCAGGAGCGTGGTTACTATCTGCCAGCGCCCATCGTACCAGACTTCCATCGGACGCCCGGGGTAAGCATGCTCTGCTCGGCAGCGAACCGGGTCTTTCGTCACTGCACTTGTGTGTTATCTCCCAGGTTCAGCTTGTCAACCTTTCCAGTGATAACCGTGTCGCAGCCTACAAGCGAACCTTCTATAACCTTATTTTCGATCACTGTGCGAGCGTCGATGATCGAGTTGCTGATCACCACGTTTTTCAGCGATGCCTCCCTGCCAACCGAAACGTAAGGGCCGATCACCGAACTCTCAACCTGGGCTCCGGGCGCTATGTACACCGGCGGGATGATCGCCACCCCGGCGGGTACCTCCGCCTGATCTCCGGGCAGTGGACCTTTCGCCAGCAGGTGACGATTGGTCTCAAGCAGCGCTTCTGGGATGCCCGCGTCGAGCCAGGTGGACACCATTTGTTTGCGCATCCTTCCGCCGTGTTCGATGTATATGTTGATCGCGTCGGCGAGAAAGTACTCGCCCTTCAGGCTCGTTCCGCGTTTCACTTGTTCAACGATCGCGTCCAGCAGCAGGTTTGCTTCCTTGAAATAATAAAAACCAACCAGAACCATATTATTCTGCATATCGGCGGGCTTTTCAACCAGGCGTGTGGCGATGCCAAGCGCGTCTGTTTCGATCACGCCGAAGCGGCGCGGATCTTCCATGGGTTTTACCCATGCGACCGCGTCAAGCGGTTCACTCGGCAGGAAGTCCAGATCTGTTTCGATCAGTGTATCTGAGAAGGCGATCAACACCGGACCACTCAGAAATTCGCGCGCCTGCCACAAGGCGTCTGCCTGCCCGCGCATTTCTTCCTGTACAACAAAATGCACCTTCTTCTCGGGGTGCATTTCCTGCATGTACTTCTGGAGCAGATCGCCCTGGTTGGGACTGATAATGAAAACATACTCCGCTTGCTCCAGCCCGGGCAAACTATCAAACTGGTGCAGCGAATAATCAAGCACCGTTCCGCCTGCCAGCGGAAGCAAAGGTTTGGGACGGCTCCACGCGAGCGGACGCATACGCGACCCCAGGCCAGCCATCGGGATGATGATCTTGTAATGACTGCTCATCGACACCTCTCCGCTAATATTATCGCCCTTTTATGCACTCACTGTCAACCTGAATCCATTTTACACTGCCTGCACGTTTTGGTCGATTGAGGATAAGCTGTAAAGTATCGGATAAATGATATAAAAAAGCCCTTCCCAACAAGGAAGGGCTGAGTCAATTTATCCGATCATGTCCGGGCAAGCGTGGTGACGGCGGGTACGCGGTCGAACATCCAGAAGGAAATCGGGAACGCCAGCCCAAGTGTCACCAGCGAGATCAGCCAGGCCAGAAGCATCCACACCAGGCTGAACCAGAAGCCGATCACCAGGAAATAGAGCGCGCGCAGCAGGAAGGGGTTCTGCTCCAATGACCTTTGGCGGATCACCTGTGTTCCGTTACGGTTTTCAACAACCGTGTAAACACGTGATGGACGAAGGGTCATCACCTGCGGAATGTTATTGATCATTGCCAGTCCCAGCGGCAGACCGATGATCGTCAGGTTGAAGAACCAGGCGATCAACACCCAGATCAGCCCCAGCCACCAGCCGATGAAAAGGAACCACAACACGCGGATCAGCAAACCGGGTCCGGATTGTGAAGTTTCGTAACGAACACTCTGTGTAGTCATCAGTTATCTCCTTTATTTAACTGATATACGAAAAAAAACGCCGCTGGATGCGGAGTGTTCATAAGAAATCTATTAATCTAGTTAATTGGCGGTGAAACTTTATGCCAGTCGGTAATGCCCTGGTAGGCATGCGCGGCGCGGAAGAGGATCTCCTCGCTGAAATGCGCGCCTAGGAGCTGAATCCCTACCGGCAGCCGGTTCGAGTCGAACCCCACTGGCAGCGCCAACCCGGGAACACCCGCCAGGTTGATGGGCAGTGTGAACACATCCTCCAGGTACATTGCCAGCGGATCACCGGTATGCGACCCCAGTTTGAACGCAGTAGTGGGCGCCACCGGGCAGGCGATGAGGTCAACCTGTTCAAAGGCATTGTCAAAATCGCGCTTGATCAGCGTGCGTACTTTTTGCGCTTGACCGTAGTAAGCATCATAGTAACCGGTAGAAAGGGCGTAGGTTCCCAGCATGATGCGGCGCTTGACTTCGGGTCCAAAGCCCGTGCCGCGCGTCTTGCGGAACATCTCCCACAGCGTGTCAGCCTCCTCGCGCAGTCCAAACCTTACGCTATCGTAGCGCGCCAGGTTGGCGGAGGCTTCTGCCGGTGCGATGATGTAGTAAACAGGCAGCGCGTATTCGGTGTGGGGCAGACCGATCTCTACCGCCTCAGCGCCCAGCCTAGTCAGGTTGTCAATCGCTTCTAAAACCCGCTGGCGTACATCAGGCTGGATGCCTTCTATAAAATACTCTTTTGGAATACCTATGCGCAACCTATTTAACCCAACGCCATCTGTGAGTTCAATATTTTCTACGGGGACATCAGCGCTTGTTCCGTCCAGCGGGTCGACACCCGCCATAATGGCGTACAGCAGCGCCGCGTCCTGCGCGTCACGGGTGAACACGCCCATCGAATCCAGCGAGGAGCCATATGCCACCAGCCCATAGCGCGAGACGCGACCATAGGTCGGCTTGATGCCGGTGACCCCGCAAAATGACGCGGGCTGCCGGATGGAGCCGCCCGTGTCCGACCCGATCGCTGCGGGCACCATGCGTGCTGCCACCGCGGCAGCGCTGCCGCCGGAGGATCCACCCGGCACGCGTGAGATATCCCATGGGTTTAGCGTTGGACCAAAAGCGGAAGTCTCAGTGGATGATCCCATTGCGAATTCATCGGTGTTGGTTTTTCCTACGATGATAGCTCCGGCGTCGATGAGCCGCTGCACGGCTGTGGCGGTAAAAGGCGCAACAAAGTCATCCAATATCTTCGATCCGCAGGTACAGCGCATACCGGCCACCGTGATCAGGTCCTTCACCGCGATGGGCAGTCCGAGCAGGGCTGGCAGCTCAACCGGTTTGCCCGCGCGCGCTTTGACGTACAGCGCGTCTGCTTCATCTGCTTGCTTGAACGATCGTTCAGGCGCAAGGGTGAGGAAAGCGTGCACGATTGGTTCAAGTTCATCAATGCGCTGCAGGTGCACCGCGAGCAATTCACGGGCAGAAAAATCCCCGCCGCGCAGCCCGGTCAGCATCTGCCTGGCAGTTAATTGAGTGAGTTCCGAATTCATTCCAGCACCGGCGGCACGCGAAATTGATCTTTCTTCTTTTCAGGCGCGTTTGCCAACACCTGCTCAACCGGCAGGCTCTGCCCGGGTTCATCTGCGCGCAGCCTGCCCGCAACCGGCAGCACACTGGATGTCGGTGGAATCCCCTCCGTGTCCAATTCCTGCAGCCGCGCCACATGATCCAGGATGTCAGAGAGCTGTTGGCGGTACTGCTCTTTTTCCTCCGGGGTCAGGTCCAGGCGGGCAAGATTGGCGATGTGTTCCACTTCTGCAAGGGTGAGTTTCATGCCGCCAATTATAACCGAGTGAGCATTTAATTTTGGGTTTGTAAAAATATATAAAATATCCTATACTAAGATATAACTTTTGCACGTCCAAGAGGAGGACATATTATGACAAGTATTATTGACATCGAAGGGATCGGTCCCGTATACAAGAAGAAACTGAAAGCAGTGGGTGTTTCCACCACTGAAAAACTTCTTGAGGTTGGCGGCACCCCGGGTGGCCGCAAAGCGCTGGCAGAGAAAGCCGGCATTGATGAAACATTGATTTTGGAATGGGTTAACCTGTCAGATCTGTTCCGTATCAAGGGTGTGGGCAGTGAATACTCCGACCTGCTGGAAGAAGCGGGTGTGGACACGGTGGTCGAATTGAGCCGCCGCGTCCCCGCCAACCTGTTCGCCAAAATGGTTGAGGTAAACGAAGCCGAGAAACTTGTCCGCAAGATGCCCGTTGAAAAACAGGTCGCGGATTGGGTGGATCAGGCTAAGAAACTTCCACGCCTGGTCAGCTATTAGAATTTGCAGCAAGCTAATGGGGTGAGATCCAATCTCACCCTTTTTTCATATCCAAAGGAATTTACACCACACCTTATGAAAACGGTCACCATCGCCTCCTCCAACCCGGTTAAATCAAAAGCCACCCTGGCAGGGTTTTCACGCATGTTCCCCGCGGAGCGCTTTTCCATCCAACAGATCAACACCACGCTTACCCTCCCATCGCAACCGGCAACAGACGAAGAAACCCTCGCGTGCGCTGAGAAGCGCGCCCGCAACGCGTGTGAACTCGCCCCTGAAAGCGACTATTGGGTGGGGATCGAAGGAGGAATTGCGGACTGGTCGATCGGCATGGGTGCGTTCGCCTGGGTCGTGATCCTCGATCGCGACGGTCGCATCGGGCGCGGCAGAACAGGGGAATTCTTCCTGCCGGAAAGCATTGCTGCGCTGGTACGGCAGGGTATTGAACTCGGAGAAGCCGACGACAGGGTTTTTTCACGAAATAATTCCAAGCAGGGCAGCGGCGCGATCGGTCTACTGACCGGTGATGTGATCGACCGGGAAGGTCTTTACATCCCCGCGGTCATCTTCGCGCTGGTTCCGTTCCGCAATCCGGAGCTATACCCGTGATCGTTTACTTCGCCCGCCACGGTGAAAGCGTTGCCAACACCGGGCATGTCATCTCCAATCGCGACCTCGACCATCCCCTGACCCCAACGGGAAGACAACAGGCCGTGCTGCTCGCAGAAAAACTGAACGCCGCCGGGTTAACCATAATCTACAGCAGCCCGATCCCGCGCGCACTGGAAACCGCAACCATCGTCTCCCGTGAGCTAAACCTGCCGCTTGAGACAGCCGATGGTTTGCGCGAGTTCGATTGCGGGGTGCTTGAGGGTCGCCGCGGACCGTTTGCATGGATGCGCTTTTCCTGGATTCTGCGCCACTGGTTCGAGCGGGGGAACACGGGAAAAAGCTTTCCGAAAGGCGAGAGTTTCAATGATGTGCAGCAACGGTTTTTAGCGCTGATGGATGAACTGGTTGCCCGCCACGCCTCCGACGGAAGCAGCATCTTATGCGTCACACACGCGGGCGCGATGCATATCGGTTTAACCGGTCTGCTGAGCGATCAGCCTTATGAACAGGTCATCTCCTGGTCGATTCCACACACCGGGATTATTAAAACGATTCGCGAAAACGGGGTTTTTACCTGCGCAAGCCTGGATGGGGTTAAAACCCGCCGGTCAAAGTGAAACGCTCTGAATACCAGCGTAAATAGTCGCTGACATGAGCTGACCAGTAGGATTCCTCGTGCCGCCCATCAAACTCGTGGTATGCAAAGAGAATTCCATTAGATTCTAAAAATGATTTAAACGCCTGCACGCTGGCGCGATCAGCGTCTTTACTCCCCATATCCACCAGAACAAATGGCAGATCCTCAACCGAAGCGACGTTGCCAAGCGCCTGGTTGATGCGGAACTCCTCGCCATAGAAAAGCGGAGTGCTGTGCGCACCGACAACCCCGAAAAGATCCGGGTAGGCAAAGCCAAAATAGACCGCCCAGTTTCCCCCGCGCGACAGCCCGCCCACCGCCCGGCAGACTTTACTCGGGCAGGTCGCGTAATTCGCATCAATGTACGGAATCACGTCCAGGGTGAGGGCTTCATCGAACATTGAGTCCTCAGGACCCGGCGTCCACGTGACCTCAAACGGCATCACGATAAGCATTGGTTGTATCAAACCCCGGGCGATCAGTTCGTCAGCCGCGCCAGTCAGACCAAGCCGCAGCCACTGATCATTGGTCGCCGCCTGCCCGTGCAGCATGTAAAGCACCGGGTACCCGGTTTCAGATTGCGCGTCATAACAGGGTGGCAGGTAGATCTTCGTGTTAACCGGTCGATTCAAATACCCGGTTGGAATTTCGGCATCGACGATCGTTCCTCGTGTCTCGCGGCATGGAACCTCGGTCGGCGTGGGTGTGAGTGTGGGCAACGGGGTTATGGTGGGTGTAAACGTAGCGGCTGGTTGCGTGTTCGTCAGATTGAGGGTGGGCTGAGGGGTTGATTCAACCTCAACTATCGCCTGGCAGCCGGGTAACAACACAAGCGCGAGTGACCAAATTAAGAGGTTTATTAATAACCGGCGCATAAGAAACAGAAGACTCCTGAGAGATGGAGATTTCTTGACGTATATAGCCGGTTCGGATTATACTCTACTCGCTCGGGGTGTAGCGCAGTTGGCAGCGCACCGCGTTTGGGACGCGGGGGTCGGCGGTTCAAGTCCGCCCACCCCGACACTTGTACGTCAATGCGAAAGCTTGGTATCTAAGCCTGAAGCAATCCCCATCTTATTTGACTAATTTTCCCCTAATATTCTATCGCGCTTATAATATCCCTTATGGAAACTGAGCACCCATTCCTCTCCATCGTTTTCCCGGCGTACAACGAGGAACAACGCCTGCCCGAAACGCTTGCAACCACGCTCTCCTTCATTCAGTCCCAGGCGTACACCTGCGAAATCGTCATCGCCGAGAACGGCAGCACCGATTCAACGCTGGAAATTGCGCGCGCCTTCGCCGCCCGGAACCCCGCCGTCACCGTGCTGCACATTGAAGAAGCGGGCAAAGGTCGGGCTGTTCAACAGGGTATGCTCGCGGCAAAGGGTCAATACCGGTTCATCTGCGATGTAGACCTGTCAATGCCCATTGACGAGATCCCGCGTTTCCTCCCGCCCCAAGTCGAAAACGCTGATATTGTCATCGCGTCGCGCGAAGCTCCCGGGTCCGTCCGCTACGACGAGCCCTACTACCGGCACTTTATCGGGCGCATCTTCAACAATCTTGTGCGCTGGATGGTCCTTCCGCAGCTTCAGGACACCCAATGCGGGTTCAAGTGCTTCACCGCCCGGGCGGTCGAAAAAATCTTCCCCCTGGTTACCATACCCGGCTGGACTTTCGACGTAGAAGTGCTCGCGATTGCCTTCCGGTTGGGTTATCGCGTGAAGGAGCTGCCCATCCCCTGGTATTATCACCCGCACAGCAAAGTTCGCGTCCTCCGCGACTCGTTGCGCATGGCGAGAGACCTGATCGCGATCCGGCATAGACTGCGAAGCGGCGGATATGGCTTTTAGGCTCGATCCGGCGCTGATCCCGGCATTCCCGGACCTTTCATTTGAACAATCCCTGTTGGATTCCGGCGTTGAACCGATCGCCGGTTTGGACGAAGCCGGGCGCGGTGCCTGGGCTGGTCCAGTGACGGCAGCAGCGGTGGTGCTCAACCCGCGCCATCCAATCGACCACCTGCTGGGTGACGTGAGAGATTCCAAGCAGCTTCGCCCTGAACAGCGCTGGCGGTTGGAGCCGCTCATCAAGGATACTGTCCTTGCCTGGGGTGTCGGTTTTGCATCAAACGGTGAAATTGACCTGATCGGGATACTACCCGCCACGCGCCAGGCGATGTTCCGCGCGCTTCAAGCCCTTCAGATCACCCCGGGGCACATTCTCATTGACGCGTTATTTCTACCAGAAATTATGGTCCCGCAAACCGCGCTGATCAAGGGCGACCAACGCAGCCTCAGCATCGCCGCTGCCTCTATCCTCGCAAAAACCGCGCGCGACCGCTGGATGGAGGAACTGGCTGCCAGCGAAACCCGTTACAGCTTTGAGCGCAACAAGGGGTACGGCACCCGTGCTCACCAGGCAGCACTGCAAAGCTACGGCCCCTGCCCTCATCACCGCTTCAGTTACTCCCCTGTAAAATTGTCCGTTAAATAAACATCGGGCGGATGATATTACTCCGCCCGATGAAGATTTACCGCTCACTTACCCCTATTGCGCGTTCTTCGGGCGGCGGTTGGTCAACCATTTCACTACTTCTGCGACAATGGAAGGAATGAGCAGCAACGGGAGGATCAACTCCCACTGTTCCCAACCCAGGGGGGTTGTCTTGAAGATCGGGTTCAGGAATGGGACATAAACCACGAGGAGTACCATCGCCAGTGAAGCCAATACAGCGTAATTCATCCATTTGTTGGAGAAGACCCCCATCTTGAGCACCGGGTAGCGCTCGGATCGCGCTGTGAATGCTCGTATCAACTCAGAAGTTGAAAGAGTAACGAAGGCCATCGTCTCTGCGAATATAAGGTTATTAAGGACCGAATCACCGTTGTGATGAAGCCCAACCCAGAAAGCGATCAGGGTGACGGCTGAAATCGCGATGGTCTGCGTGATGACACCAACCAGCATGTGTCGATTGATAATGGCTTCTTTGGGTGACCTTGGGGGATGGTCCATGATATCAGGGTCGCCTTTTTCGGTGCTCAAAGCCAGCGCCGGCGCGCCGTCAGTTACCAGGTTCAACCAGAGCAGCTGAATGGGAGCCAGCGGGGAGAGTTGTTCAGTGGTGAGCTCAGGCAAGATCAAAGCGCCAATGGCTGTCGGCAGGAAGATAATCAGGATCTCCGCCATGTTGCAGGAAATAAGGAAGTACACGAATTTGCGGATGTTGGAGTAGATGATCCTGCCCTGTTCAACCGCAGAAACGATGCTCACATAGTTGTCATCGGTCAGCACCATGTCGGCTGTGTCCTTCGCCACGTCAGTACCGGTGATCCCCATTGAGACGCCAATATCCGCCTGCTTGATGGCAGGCGCGTCGTTAACGCCGTCGCCGGTCATCGCCACCACCTCTCCGTTAGCCTGCAGCGCATTGACGATGCGCAGCTTGTGCTCGGGTGAGACGCGGGCATAAACATCGGTTTTCTTCACTTCTTCTTTTAACTCTTCGTCGCTCATCGCTTCGAGCTGCGCGCCAGTGAGCACCTGGTCGCTCGATCGTAATAAGCCGATGCTTTCCGCGATCGCGCGCGCCGTGTTCGGGTAATCCCCGGTGATCATGATGGTACGGATACCCGCTTTGTAAGCAGTTTCCAGAGCAGGGGTCACCTCCGGCCGCGCCGGGTCGATCATTCCAATTAGACCCACAAATACCAGGTCCTCTTCCAATTCTTCCCGGTTTGCTCCCGAGGGAATCACCTTTACCATTCTATACGCCACACCCAGCACGCGCAGCGCACCGCGCGTCATCTCGTCGTTCGCGCTAAGAATGCGCTTCTGTTTTTCTTCGCTCATCAGAACGGGCTCACCGCCGGAAATTGGTGCGTAGTACTTGCAGAGTTTCAACACTACATCAGGGGCGCCCTTGACAGCGATTATGCTACATCCTTCACGATCACTGTCAGAGAAAGGTGAGAGATCATCAAACCGTGGATCAGAAACTGAATGGACGGTTACCATTCGCTTGAAGTCTGAATCAAAGGGGATCTCGTTTGTGCGCGGGTAAGCTTTGTTCAATTCACGGGTGATACCGCCTGCTTTATACGCTGCCACCAGGATGGAGCCTTCGGTGGGGTCACCCACCATGCGGAACTCCTGGTTGCCATCTTCATTTATGGATTCCTCAAGCACAGCGTCGTTGTTGAGCACACCCAGCCACAACGCGGTGCTTATGGAGGGATAATTCTTGATATCCACCTTCTTGTCGCCAATCAGAAAATCACCAACTGGAACGTAACCCTGTCCGGTTACGCTTACCATCGTATCATCCGCCCACACGCGCGTGACGGTCATTTCGTTCTGGGTGAGTGTACCGGTCTTATCCGAGCAGATCACCGTGGCAGACCCAAGTGTTTCCACCGAGGAAAGCCGGCGGATGAGGGCATGACGCTTGATCATCTCCTGCATACCAAGCGCCAGGCTTACCGTTACCACCGCGGGCAGTCCTTCAGGCACCGCGGCGACCGCCAGGCTGACCGCGATCATGAAGAGCCCCACGATCAGGTCAATATCGATCGATCCCAGGCTTTCAGCCACACCCACCACAAAGACCAGCCCACACACGATCAGGGCGGCGATACCGAGGGTTTTGCCAAGTTGGTCCAGTTTTCTCTGCAGCGGTGTTTGTTCTTCGTGTACCGATTGCAGCATGGTGGCGATGAGACCAAGCTGGGTGTGCATACCAGTGCTGGTGACCACACCCTTGCCGCGCCCATAATTGACGACGGTACCCATAAAAGCGGAGTTCTTGCGGTCACCGAGCGATGCGCCCTCCTCAAGTGTGGCTGCCGAGTTCTTTTGCACCGGAACGGATTCCCCTGTAAGAGCAGCTTCCTCTACGCGCAGGTTTACAGCCTCGATCAACCGCACATCTGCGGGAACATAATAACCGGCTTCCATAAAAACAATATCACCGGGCACGAGTTCCGGTGCCGGAACGGTGACGCGCTTTCCATCACGCAGCGCCTGACTATCCGGGGCAGCCATGCGTTTCAAAGCGGCTAAAGCTTCCTCCGCGCGCGACTCCTGCACCACGCCCAATATCGTATTGAGCAGGACAATTGCGATGATGGCGCCAGCATCCACGTACTCACCGAGGATCGCCGAAATAATCGCCGCGCCGATCAACAGGAGAATGACAAAACCTCGCAGTTGTTCCCACACCATCTGTGCAAATGTCCGGCGGGTTTTTTCCTCGAGTTGATTTGGGCCATATTGCTGCAAGCGGCGGCGCGCTTCTTCAGTGGTTAGTCCTTCCATCGGCGGCGTTTCGAGGCGCTTCAGCGTCTCCTCAGCGCTCAACGAATGCCAGGTGACTGAAAGGTCGTTATTCTGTTCTACGGGATTTTTAATCGTCTCAGTCATGTGTCATAACTCCTCAACCCTTATGGACAGATTTTTGTTCCGGCTGATAGTTTACCAGATTTTGGGATGACCACGATTCCGTCTCGAACTACCCAGCCGTCTCCGTTCAGATCAGTGCCGGGAGGGAATTTTTTGATCACCACGCCTTTGCCGATCCTGGCGTTTTTGTCAATGATCGCGCCTTCGATGTAGCAATCCCGGCCAATCTCCATCGGGGCTGCCTTTGCCTCAGAGGTTTCCGGCCACTCGTAATAGTCATTGCCCATCAATATACTATCGACGATCGTCGTTCCTCCGCGAATCTGGCTGCGCAATCCGATGATCGAATGGGTAATTGTCGCATCCTCGATCCTGCAGCCTTCAGCCAATAGTACTTCTTTTAATGCGCTGTTTTCAATTGTTGAGCCGGGCAAAAAGCGCGGGTGGCTGTAAATCGGGAATTTTTGATCAAAGAAATTAAAGGGCGGCTCGGTTTCAGCCAGCGCCAGGTTCGCCTGATAAAAGGAACGGATCGTTCCAATATCCTCCCAGAACCCCTCAAAGTCGTAACCGTAGACATTATGGGTCTTGATCGCGGCCGGGATGACGTGAGAACCAAAATCATCGTAATCGTAGGTTCGCAGTAAATCGATCAGCACCCTTGTCTTGAAGAGATAGATACCCATAGAGCCCAGGTAAGGTTTGGCAGGATCATCCCGGCTGATGATCTCATTCAGAATGGCGGGGTCAGTGGGTTTCTCATGGAACTCTGTAAGTTGATAGGTGGCATTGCGCCTGAGTATGCCAAAGCGGGCGCAGTCCTCCCGCGACACCGGCTGAACCGCCACCGTGATATCAGCATCCTTCTCCATATGGAACTGCGCCATTTTTGCGTAATCCATGCGGTACAGGTGATCTCCAGCCAGGATTAACACATAGGCGGTGCGCGCGGAGGAGATCTCAAGGAGCTGCTTGCGCACCGCGTCAGCGGTTCCCTGGTACCAATTCGTGTTTTCTACCGTCTGCTCAGCTGCCCATATCTGCACCCAGCCTGTATGGAAGGCGTCGAAATTATAGGTGCGTGATATATGCCGGTGCAGCGAGACGGAATTGAATTGTGTTAGTACAGCAATGCGAAAGATACCGGAGTTGATACAATTGCTGATGGGGATATCGATCAGGCGGTATTTGCCGGCCATCGGGACGGCAGGTTTGGAGCGCTCTTTAGTCAGGGGATACAACCGCGAACCCCTGCCCCCGCCCAGGATCACACCGAGAATATCGTCTTTTCCGACCATTTTGCCTCCAAAATGAATACGGTTATTATGCCATCAATTTTCTCAATGCAATAAGCATACTTGAGAAAATTTCGAGCGTCAATAATGATCGAGTTGTCATTCCGCCGTTGTGCAACGGACCTGTATATGAAGAATGTTAATAATAAGACGGCGGCAAAGCGCGGGTTTTTCCCCGGAAAAAGTAGGAAAGGAGAATCCCGGCGAAGAATCCACCAATATGCGCCATGTAAGCCACCCCGCCGTTCGCGCTGGCCGTTGTGCTCACGGTACCGATCCCGCTGAGCAGCTGAAGCAGGATCCAACCGCCAATCACGATCAAAGCCGGCAGACGTACGATCCACCACCATAACAGCACGCGCACCTTTCGACGCGGAAAGAGCACCAGGTAAGCCCCAAGCACGCCAGCGATAGCACCCGAAGCCCCAAGATTGGGGATCGTTACCAGAGGTGCAACAATGTACTGCGCGACCATGGCAAAGACCCCGCAGAGGACGTAAAAGGAAAGGAATTTTACGTGACCGAAGCGGTCCTCCACATTATCACCGAAGATGATGAGGTAAAGCATGTTGCCGCCAAGGTGCATCCACCCAGCGTGCATGAACATGGAAGTAAATATGGTGATGAAATTCCCGGCCGGATCCTGGTTGAAGCGCGCGGGAATAAAGGACCACATTTCAATGAAAGCATCTCCACCCTGCATTTCAAAAAAGAATACAACGACATTGACAACCACTAAAAGCCAGGTCACCACCGGCGTCAGCCTGCGCTGGGAATTATCATCGCCTATCGGGATCATGGACACCCTTTCCTGTTGCGAATTATTTGAAGTATAGATGCATTTTAACAGGCGCGCAATATCCGCAGCCGCCACTTCCCCCTTATGTTTTGCCGATTATTTAGTGGTTATTGTCCGTATCCGCGACCGAGGATGTAATCCTCCATGTTCTGGATGAGGAGATCCTTATCCTCGATCAGATTCTTGACCACGTCTCCAATCGAGATTATCCCGACAATCTTGTTTTCCTCGCACACAGGCATATGGCGGAAGCGCTGCCTAGTCATAACCGCCATGCACTCATCAATAGTATCTTCCTTTTTGACACAAAAGATATTGTGCGTCATTACTTCTTCTACCGGCTTGGAGAGATCCGCTGTCTTTTCACGCGCAACCAGGCGGGCGAAATCACGTTCGGAGAAGATCCCAACCGGTTCACCGGCGTCCATTACCAACAGAGCACCAATCCCTTTTACCGCCATCATCTCAAGCGCAGCAAGCAAACTGGTTCCTTTTTCGACAGAGTACACGATGTTTCCCTTTGTGCGCAAGATGTTCGCAATTGTGAGCATGTTCTCTCCTTTCTGGATTTTCTAATTGTGATATTAGTATATGATATTTATGGTCTCGATTCAACAATTAAACTATTTTTTTAGTAAAAAAAGAAACAGGACAAAAAACGTCCTGTTTCAGTAAAGACTAATTTACGGTGATGGGATTTTCATCCTCAAGCCGGAACATTTTCAGGTTTTTCCACTTCATCCTCAAGTGGTGCTTTTTTGGGTATAGCTGCGCGTTTGCGGCTGCGTTTGAGAACAACCTCTCTATCCTTATTAACATCCACTGTCACTGTGTCGCCGTCCTTGAATTCATGCGACAGCACGGCGTCAGAAAGGCGGTCTTCGACCTTGTCCTGTATGACGCGGCGAAGCGGGCGCGCGCCCATCTCGGGGTTGTATCCTTCCTCTGAGAGGAATTCGAGCGCAGCGTCTGAAGCAGTAATGGTGATGTTGTGCTCAGCCATTCGCTCCGCCACTTTTTCCAGCTCCAGGTTGACGATGCTGCGGATGTGCTCACGGTTAAGCGGGTGAAAAACGATCACCGAGTCGAGCCGGTTGATAAATTCGGGGCGGAAGACTTTACGAAGCGAATCAAGCAGTTTTTTGCGCATCTCTTCGTAGTTCTTTTCTTCGGTTTCCTTCTCGTCGCGCCGCAGGGTAAATCCCAGCGTGCCCTGGCGCCGGATCATCTCCGCGCCGATATTGGAAGTCATCACGATAATGCTGTTGCGGAAGTCCACCTTTCGCCCGCGCGCGTCAGAGAGCTGCCCCTCCTCCATAATTTGGAGAAGCATATTGTGCGTTTCGGGATGAGCCTTTTCCATCTCGTCGAACACCACGATCGAATAAGGGTGGCGGCGGATAGCTTCGGTAAGCTGACCGGCGTCATCGAACCCCACGTATCCGGGGGGCGCGCCGACCAGGCGGCTGACGTTGTGGCGCTCCATGAACTCAGACATATCGATCTGGATGAGCGCGTCTTCGCTGCCAAACAGGAAGGAAGCCAGCGCCCGGGTGAGCGCAGTCTTGCCCACACCGGTGGGGCCGAGAAACATGAAGGATCCAATGGGACGGCGCGGGTCTTTAAGCCCGGCGCGCCCGCGGCGCACGGCCTTGGCGATGGTCTTGATCGCCTCCTCCTGCCCTATGATGGTCTTCGTCATTTCCTCTTCCATGTGCAGCAGGCGTTCCGATTCCTCGGTGGCGAGCTGCATCACCGGCACCCCGGTCCACATTGAAACCAGTTCGGCGATGTCGTCAGCCGAAACCACCGGGCTGGTGGCGCGGTCCCAACCGCTGCGGAGTTTTTCAATGCGGGTCTTGAGATCCGCTTCTTTGTTGGAAAGCTCCATGGCATCATCATTGCGACCACTCTGAACCGCCTCGTTTCGCAGTGCTTTAACATCCTTCAATTCCAGCATCAGCTCTTTGAAGGTCTGTGCCGCGGGACTCTTGTACATACGCACACGCGATGACGCCTCGTCGATCAGGTCGATCGCCTTGTCCGGCAGGAAGCGCTCGGTCACGTAGCGCGCTGAGAGGTGCGCCGCGGCTTCAAGAGCGGCATCCGAAATGACCAGGCGGTGATGCTCCTCGTAGGCTTTGCGGATGCCTTTGAGGATCTGGATCGTCTCGTCAACCGTCGGCTCTGCGACTATGATGGGTTGAAAACGGCGTTCGAGCGCCGCGTCGGATTCAATATGTTTACGGTATTCATCCAGCGTGGTGGCACCAACCACCTGCAGTTCGCCGCGCGAAAGGGCGGGTTTGAGGATGTTGGCGGCGTCCATTGAGGACCCGGCTGATCCGGCTCCCACGAGCATGTGCAGCTCATCGATGAAGAGGATCGACTTGGAGGTTTTTAACTCGTCGATGACGCGCTTGAGACGTTCCTCAAACTGTCCGCGGTACATGGTGCCGGCGACCAGCGAACCCACGTCAAGCTGGAGCACCTTCTTGCCGATGAGCGGCGCGGGCACATCGCCCTCTATAATACGCTGGGCAAGTCCTTCCACGATGGCAGTTTTGCCCACACCGGGTTCACCGATGAGCGCGGGGTTGTTCTTGTTGCGCCGCGCCAGGATCTGGATGACGCGCTCAATTTCCTGCTGCCGCCCGATAACCGGGTCGAGCTTGCCTTCCTCTGCCAGGGCGGTCAGGTCAACCGCGAGCTGGTCCACAAGCGGGGTCTTGGCTTCCTTCTTTTCCTCGCGCCGCGCCAGGGGCGCCCCTCCAGCGCTTGCAGGACCGCTCATGCTGTCCTCCATTACGCGGCGGGTCTGCCGTCGCACCTGCTCCGGGCTTACGCCCAGTTTTTTAAGCACCTCAAGCGCGAGTCCTTCAGTGGAACGGGTTAGCCCCAGTAATAGATGTTCAGTTCCCACAAATTGGTGCCCCAGCAAGCGCGCTTCTTCAATGGCAAATTCCAGCACCTGCTGCGCGCCAACGGAGAGTTCCAGCGCGGTCGTTTCCGTGCGTCCGATGGGCGCTAGACGCTCGATCATCTCCTGCACACGGGCTGTTTCCAACCCGAGTTCGCGCAGGGCGTGCCCGGCAATGCCGCCTTCCTCTTCGATGAGTCCCAGTAAGATGTGTTCGGTATTGATCGCGGTATGCCGCATGCGTTCCGCTTCCTGGTGGGCAAGCGAGAGCACCCGGCGAGCGCGTTGTGTAAATCTTTCCATTCCAGCCAAAAGTAAATCCTCCTGATCATACGATGCCAATAATCGAATTCAACTGCCGGTCAAATTCGGCGGTTCATTCTCGCCCTCATTGTACCGTTAAATAGGGGCGGTATTTTCCTCACTGGTATTGTAGCTTGTGAATATAAATTTCTGATTAGAAATTTGCCAAATCAAAATTATTGATTTTGTCGTATTTTTGGTCGTCGATTTCTCAATTTCTGCTGTTTTTGAAAGCACTGTGCAAAACGGAGATTTCAATAAAACAAAAGTAGATGCTTTCTCAACAATCAATCCACCCTTGCATACTACGAATCGCTAACGCGTGGTTTAAAATAATCCTCTTCCAACAGAAAAACACAGATTAACAATCTTTACACTCTTCCTTTTACGAGCTCCTTCAACCAATCGCGCACCTGCGCTGGTCCAGCGAGAAGGAACTGTGCGGAGCTGATAACCGCAGTATCCGCCACACGCACAGCGATCCCACCCCGCGATTGGACGGTATGGAAAGCTTCTTCATCCTTGTCATCGTCGCCGATATAAATGATGCCGGCGTGTCGGGGTGTATATTCATCCAGTATCTTTTCCACGGTGATGGACTTCCTCGCACTTTTAGGCGCAATTTCCAGAAACAGGTCTCCTTCAGAAAGACGGAATGTATTCCCGGTCATCAAGTCAAGCGCAGTTGATCGCGCCTTCGACAGCGTGCTCATCGCCTCCACCCTGGATGCCAGCCGACCGTGCAGCGCCAGGGCATATCCCTTATCCTCCAGCACCATCCCCTCGATACCGGAGACGCACTCGCGCCAGCGCGGCAGCAAACGCTCCAGGAACTCGCGGATACCGCTTAACTCAATGCCATAAAGCAGATTTCCATCAGGCAGCTGAATTTCCAACCCGTAAGTGCCTGCGATCAGCAGTCCTTCAACTGGTAAAAGTTTCTGTATGTGCGCCAGTCTGCGTCCGCTTATTACCGCGGGCAGGATACCCTTTGCCCCGACAAGCTGCTCAAGTATGGAAATGACCTCCCGGTTCGGAAGGACAATATCCGGGGTGGGCGCGAATTCATCCAGCGTGCCATCATAATCCAGGAACAACCGCAGTGTTTCCGCTTCAAGAGCTATTTCTGTCAATCTTGCTGATTTTTTATCCATATGGATCACTATTGCAACAGGGGCAGCAGGTCTTTTTCAAAGACGCGCTTCCATGTATAGTTCCTTCGCACCTCAACCCTCAGACGGTGTTCGCTTTTCGTTCCGAGTGTGTCGACAATGAGTTTCGCCAGTTGTTCCGGATCGGCATCCGCTTGTATCAGATGAAAATTCTCCTTCGCAATTTCCACTGCCGCCGGAACCGCCGTGGAAAAGATCGGGATGCCCAGCAGCCCGGCTTCGAGAATGGGCATACCAAACCCTTCACGGTGCGAGGGCATTAACATCAAGTCAGATACGCGCAGCAGATCCGATACCACCGGCATATCCACCATGCGCCCGCCGTCTTGCGTGTTTCCGGATTCATAAACAAAGAACGCTTCATTCTCAACACCCAGCTGGCTGCGCAGCTCCCTGAGCGTTTGGTAATATGCGAGACTGACTTCACTATGTGGGTCTGGCGGACCGGTTATCACCAATTTAGGCGCGCAACCTGTTTTTTTCAGCGCTGCTGTCAACCTCAAAGCGAGTTCGATGTTTTTGGCCTGTGTCACCCGCACGGGCATCAGCATGATCAGGTCAGATTCCCATAATCGCATTTGGTCAATGAGCTCTCTGCCTTCAGCCGTGAGATTTAACAGGTTTTGGGTGTCGACCCCGTTGTATAGAATGGGAATCTTCTCAACCGGAAGCCCGAAAGTCTCGTGAATTTCCTGTTGACGTTTCATAGAGATGGCCACATAAGTCACCCTGGCATGAATGGTCTTGAGCAGCTCCCAGGGATATGCGGGAAACACCTTGTTGCGCGAGTTGGGGCTGCTCCAGGTCAGATCGTGGCAAATCGCCACAACATGCTTCAGGACACCAGCGTCCATCAATCGAAATAACGCGGCGGTGAGGGGCAGGTTGAAATGTTTCGTGAGCACGTTATGCACGATCAGATGATCCACATCCTTTAAAACAGGTTGTAACTTGTCCATCAATTGCCCGGTCATCTGCTCAAAATCTGCCGGCACAATTCCCCTGTTCAAGTCTTCGGTTTGCGCGGCGATTCCCGGATGCAGGGTATCGATCTCAGGTATGGAAATGAAACGCACTCCCTCTGGTAACGAAGCAGCGTCGCCCCGACCGCTGATAACCGTCAGGTTAAAGCCCGCAGCGGCGAATTGTTCCAGGTGCGCCTGTATCACCGATTCCACTCCGCCCACAACCGGTGCGGTTGAATAATGCAGGATTGCGATCTTTATATTCTTATCCACAGCCGTTCACCTTCTCTGTTTTTGGGGTTTGCATCCTTAATTCACAATTCTCTTCCCGGGGTTCAAAGTCCAAGTTTCTTGATCTCTTTTATCTGGCTGTAGAACCAATCATTAATATCATTCTTTTCGATCAACCACGATAGGCGCTTCCAGCGGGTTTCCCGCTCTTCGCGGGACATTGTCAGCGCCTGGTGCAGCGCCTCGGCGGTCGCGTAGATATCGCACGGAGAGACGATCATTGCTCCTTGCTCCAGCTGCTCGCTTGCTCCCGTTGTCTCTGAAAGTACCAGTACTCCATTCCTCGTGTTGACAATTGGACCTTCCTTTGCCACCAGGTTCATGCCATCAGCCACTGAATTAACCAGCAGCACATCGTATCTTTTTAACGCCGCTACAGCCCGTGGGTAATTTTCTCCCAGGATCACCCGAATCGGTTCCCAGTCACTGGTGCCGAATTTTGAATTTACCCAGCCTGCAGCAGCCATCAGTTCATCGTGATAATCCCTATACTCATCCACTTCCAGCCTGGAAGGCACCAGCAGCGCCATGAACTTGACCCTGCCAATATGTTCGGGGTGCATTTCCAGCATCTCGCCAAACGCCCGAAACCCGCGCACGATATTCTTACTGGGTTCTGTTCGATCAACCCTTAAAATCATCTGCTCGCCCTGCAGAATTTCCTCAATTTGTGGTGAATACTCGAGTGCTTCACTGCTATTGGACAAGTGTCGCAGCGCGTGCACATCTATCGAGATGGGAAAATTCCTCACGTTCGTCGCGTGGTTGCGATACCAGATGCGATGGCGCTTGTAATTCACGTGCGCTCCCGGCAGGTGGGATTCCACCGAACGAAGGAAATTCAGCGCGTCCTCCCGCGTCTGAAAACCCAGTATATCCGCCCCGGTCATCCCGTCCAGGATTGCCTGCCTCATTTTCGCGGGAAGGATATGGAGATCTTCAGGTCCCGGCCATGGAATGTGGGTGAAATGGGTGATCGTTGCCCGGTTCGCGCATTTTCTGCGCTGAAGCGCTTTGCGCAGTTCACGGGCAACCAGGTAAAGGTGGTAATCCTGCAGCATCACCAGAGAATGGTCTTCACACGAGCAGACATGCGCGGCAATGGTTTGCGCGAATTGTTTGTTCGCTGCCACGTAACCCTGCTCCCACGCCTGCCAGGTTTCAAGGGTGATCGTCGGGCTGGATACGAAATTCCACATGGAATGCTGAAGAAACCAGAGTAGCGGGTTCGAGATGATATTGTAATAGCCGGTATAAACATCATCCTCAAGTGGAACAAGATCAAGGTTGATCGTTCTACCGCCATCCTCCACGATAACGTGCCCCCTCCGCCATTCTCTTTCAACATCATCCAACGCCGAAGCGATCCAGGTAACGTTTACATTTTGCGACAACCCCAGCAGGGCGGTAACCAGCCCGCCGCCGCTGCGTTGAAACTGGATGGCGCCGTCTGGGGACTTTGACAGGCTCACCGGTCCTCTGTTCGAGGCAATGATCAGTGTTTGCCCGTGTAAAAAGACGCGCGGATCACTCTCACTGGAGAGGCTTTCCATATTTTCTGAATTATCGTCGCTTATCATGTCTCACCCTCGCTTTTCAATCCATCCCTGATATTTGTACCACATTCCACGCGAGGACATTAGCAGAGGCATAGAGGGTCGCCCCTCGTTTCGAAGACTTAATGGGAGTTTTCGCACTCAAGCAAAGGTGAGTATTATTGAATGGCAGAGTCAGGTGCAGGGAGAGTTCGCTTTTTGAACCTACCCTTCACTTGATAAAAAAATTACCCTATGCCGGATTGTTATGAGTGGCAAGGTGAACTTTAAATCTCACCCCATAAAGGATGTTGGATCAACTCGTGTTTGTTAGCTCGGGCAGGGGAAAGATGCTATGGATCCCCCTCATCACAATTGAGCAGCTATCCCAGCATATACGCCAGCACCCAATTCGTCGTCGCGGTCAGCGCGTCAACGTGGGTGCGCTCGTAGCTGTGCGAGGCGTCCACGCCCGGGCCGATGAGAGCAACCGCTGCTTCGCCGCCGGCTCGCCAGAACGCGCTGCCGTCAGAACCGTAAAACGGGTAAATATCCACCTTGTACGGGATATTATGCTCGTCAGCCAGCCCGCGCAGGTGATTACTGAGCCCGTGGTGATAAGGGCCGCTGGAGTCCTTGACGCATAGCGTGGAATGAAACTCATCTGAAGCCTGCCCCTCGCCGATGGCTGCCATATCAACCACCACCAGCTCAACGATGTCTTGAGGAAGTCCTGTAGCGCCCCCGTGACCGACCTCTTCAAAATTACTGATGAAGAAATGTGTGGTTTGCTTCGGCTTCAACCCGGCAGCGCGCAGGGTGCGAGCCGCCTCCACCAGGCATGCCACTGCCGCTTTGTCGTCAAGGTGGCGTGAGCGCACAAAGCCGTTGGTAAGTTCCACGCGCGGGTCAAGGGCGATGAAATCCCCCACCTCTATTCCCAGGGCGCTGGTTTCTTCTGCTTTGCTAACGCGTTCGTCCAGCCGCACTTCCATTGTTTCTTCGCTGCGCTTCGTTTCAGCGGTCTTCTCGCCATGCACATGGCTGGACGCCTTGGTGATCAGCACTGAGCCGCGAATCCGCTTGCCATCACGGGTGAAGATCGTGCAGCCTTCGCCCTCGATCGTGTTCCAGGCGTACCCGCCAATGCGGGTCAACGCCAGGCGCCCGTTTGGTTTGATCGTTTTGACCATCGCGCCCAGCGTGTCCACGTGCGCCGCCAGCGCGCGAGGAGTATCGTTTTGCTCACCTTCCAGCGTGACCAGCAAGGCGCCTTTGCGCGTGCGGGAGGTCTTGACCCCCGGTATGGCGCGAAAAACCCGCTCGGTAAGCGCAACCGCCCCATCAGCGAACCCGGTGGGGCTGGGAGTTTTCAACAGGTCAACCAGGACCTTCAATAGAAGTCTCTCATCAATTTGCGGCAATGTCATTTTTTAGAAATCCTTCCCTTCATGTTCAGAGAACCTGCGCCGCAGCTCATCAGAGACCGGCACCGATTTCTTTGTGTTGTAATCATACGCCACCATTATCGTCTCCGCGGTGGCGTATAGAGGCGCGCCTCCCGCGCCGGTGATCTCGTATTCGTATGTCACGGTCTTCTGCGCGATGCGCGTCACCCCCATTGAGACAATGATCTGATCACCAAACACTATGGGGTTGTGATAACGGCAGTGTACATCCCCCACGATCAGGGGCAGGTTCCACATGTTCTTACTGTCAAACATGCCCATTTCCTGCATATAGAGACTGCGCGCGTGTTCCAGGTAGACCAGGAACTTGGTGTTGTTGACATGCCAAAAGGCGTCGATGTCCCCCAGGCGAACCTCGATCGGAAAGTGAAATTTGAATTTGCTCATACTGAAATTATACTTGAAGCCCCACCCCAACGCCCTCTCTCAAAAAGGTCACTTGATTTGAATTATCATTGTCACTTTTTTACTTCGAATTAAAGTAGTACAATTATTTGGTAACAGGACTATTTTGACCATAATTACCAAAAGAGGTGGATTTCATGCAAATAACCAGACAGGCTGACTACGCGCTTCGGGCAATCATGTACCTTGCCCGCCTGGGCCCGAACGAGCGTGCCGCAACCAAGAAGATCGCGGAGGTGCAGAAAATACCACCCTCATTCCTGGCCAAGATCATTTCGCAATTATCGATTGCAAAACTGATCGAAACAAATCGTGGAGCGCGCGGCGGCGTTGTACTCGCCCGTCCCGCTTCAGAGATCTCGCTGCTCGAGGTTGTTGAAGCCATTGATGGACCCATTGAGCTGAACGAATGCACAGCTTCCCCCGGAAGATGCGAGAACGCCGAAAACTGCCCGCTGCATGATATCTGGCAGGAAGTTCAGGATGAGCTGGTCTCCAAGTTGCGCAATACGACATTTGACAAATACGCACAAAAGAAATAATAATTACCTATAATTAGTAGAGGAGCGTGAACCATGACAGCAGGTGGCACTCCCATTAATCGTCAATGGGTAATTGTATTAAACGATGGAAGTATCGTCATCGATTGGGGTGACGAGGTATACCAGGATATCCGCAGCGGCGAGTTTCTGAAAATTCGGGAGGAAGAGTACAGTCATCACATCCAGAATCAGGAATTGGATTGGCTGGTAAAGATCGGGCGCGTTGCTTCCTATGACGCTTTGATCGTTAATGTTCACAGCCTGCCCGAGAGACCGCAGCGCACGATCGAGTAAAATTCCTTCTCGGGAATATTTCCTCCCGTGTTTTTTCGGGAGGATTTTCTTTTTTGGATGGATAATAAGTTCATGCTCACGCCCCGTACCCTGCATCAGCGACTGGCTTTTTTTACCACCCTGCGCCTCACGATTAACACGTCCATCCGCATGATCTACCCGTTTATGGCTTTTTTCGCCGCCAGCCTGGACAGGGATATCGGCATGATTTCACTCGCGCTGGCGGTTTCCATGGCGACCAGTGCCGCTGGTCCTTTCGTCGCCCCCATCGCCGACCGCAGGGGTCGCAAGGTGGGGATGCTGATCGGGCTGGGCATCTTCCTTGCCGGTGTCATTCCCGTCAGCATCTTCCCCGGCTATTTCACTTTCTTTCTCGCCATCATGCTGGGCAATCTGGGAAACAATATTTTCCTGCCCGCCATGCAGGCTTACCTGGGCGACCATTCGCCTTACGAGAAGCGCGGCTTCGTCATGGCCATCACCGAACTTTCCTGGGCTCTTTCCTTTATTCTGCTTGTTCCCCTGGCAGGTCTGCTGATGGAGTGGACCACCTGGTACGGGCCGTTTATCGCGCTCAGCGCGGCAGGTATCCTGATGGTCATCCTGCTGATAATTCTCATACCCGCCGATCATCCGGCTGATCCCGAGCCCATCACAATTTTCTCTGATATCAAGAAAGTAATCCTCTACTTGCCCGCGGTATTCGGCATTCTCACCGGCACACTTTTTATTTCGGGCAACGAAGTGGTGAGCGTGGTCTTCGGGGTCTGGATGCAGAGCTCGTTCGGATTGCAGGTCGCGGCGCTGGGAGCAGCGTCAATGGTGATCGGTTTTGCCGAACTTGGCGGAGAAGGGCTGGTCGCGCTGATCACCGACCGATTGGGGAAGGAGCGCACCATCGGGTTGAGTCTGATCCTAAATGCTCTATGGGTCATCTCCCTGCCATGGCTGGGAAAGAGTGAAGCGGGGGCGTTCATCTGGTTGTTCGTTTTCTATCTCACCTTTGAGATCGCCATCGTCAGCATCCTTCCGCTCATTTCCGAGATCACACCCGCGACCCGCGCCACCATGATGTCGCTCTTCATCGCTGCTCTGTCCCTTGGGCGGGCGCTTGGCGACGTGCTGGCGCCGATCTTGTACCGGGGAGGTTTCCTGGTCAACGCGGCTGTTTGCGCCGGGCTGGATATTCTCGCACTTCTGGCGCTCACCCAGATCAAGCTGCCAAAGGATGCTAAATGACGCTTGCTTCACCACCAACATCCAATTCGATTGAAACCAAATCCATCCTGCCCATGCGCTTCCAGGTGGTCCTGTTCGCAATCGTGCGTATGATCATCAACATCAATACGCGCATGGTGTATCCCTTCCTTAACACTTTTGCCAGCGGTCTCGGGGTTGACCTGGTGACCATCTCTCTCGCCATGACCGTGCGCTCCATCAGCGGCGCGCTCAGCCTGTTTATCACACCAGTAGCTGACCAGCACGGTCGCAAAACCGGCATGCTGCTGGGGGTGGCGATCTTCATCGTTGGTGCGGGATTGGTGATGGTTTGGCCGTCCTTCACGGCCTTCACGATCGCCATCAGCCTCACTTTCCTCGGCATGTTCGTTTATCTCTCGTCCACCCAGGCGTACATCGGTGACCGGGTGCGGCAGG
The DNA here is from genome assembly GCA_040772785.1 of Anaerolineaceae bacterium. GTDB lineage: Bacteria > Chloroflexota > Anaerolineae > Anaerolineales > Anaerolineaceae > UBA6107. The sequence goes on from JAXGXM010000006.1 coordinate 50,631, forward strand.
GGCGGCGCGGCACAGCGTTGGGGCTGATCGAGACCGGATGGGGCGTCAGCTACATCATCGGCATGCCCATCCTTGGCTGGATCATCGACCGTTATGGCTGGCGCGCGCCTTTCCCGTTCACCGCCGCGCTGGGCGTGCTTGCGTTCATCCTCATCCTTGTTTTTGTTCCCAATTACAAACCTCAGGAAAAGGTTCTCTCGGGCAACGTGCTGAAGAGTATCCTCGCGGTGCTCAAGATTCCCGCCGCCCGTTACGGTCTGTTGATGAGCCTGATGCTGATCTCGTCCAACGAGGTCATCAACCTGGTTTTCGGCGTGTGGCTCGAAGTGTCCTTCGGGTTGAAACTCGCCGCGCTTGGCGCCGCTTCAGCGGTCATCGGCATCTCCGAGATCAGCGGTGAGTCGATTGGAGGGGTAGTTTCTGACAGGATCGGTCGGGAGCGCAGCATTATGCTGGGGATGGGTCTGATGCTCGTCGTTTCCATCGCGCTGCCATTCATCGGCGGCACCCAGGCTGGCGCGTTGATCGGGCTGTTCTTCTTTTATCTTTCTTACGAATTCACCTTCGTTTCCACCCTGCCGTTTATCACCGAACTGGTGCCCGGTGCGCGCGGCACCATGCTCGGAGCGAATGTCGCCTGCCTGTCCCTTGGCAGAATGATCGGCAACCTCGTATCACCCTTCGTCTTCCGCGTGGGTTTTTGGGCGAACGCGCTTTCAGCGGTCATCTTCGTCCTGATCGCCTTCTGGGCGCTCACCCGCGCGAAGGCAAACCGGACTTCATGACCGGATAAGGGTATACTAAAAACAGAGGAAACAGGTATGCTCATTCATTCTGCGTCTCAACTGCTCACCCTTGCCGGTGGAACCCGGCGCGGAACGACTGGTGAAGATCTCGCCATCATCGAGAATGGGGCGATCCTTTTGCAGGATGATCGCGTAATCGAGGTGGGAGAAAGCTCCGCCTTACTTGAAAAATATCCGTATGAAGAAAAACTGGATGCCTCCGGTAGGGTTGTGATGCCCGGACTGGTGGACCCTCACACCCACCTGGTGTGGGCTGGCGACCGCGCCGTGGAATTTGAAGCCCGCCTGCAGGGGAAAACCTACATGGAGATCATGGCCGCCGGCGGAGGGATCAATTCCACGGTAAACGCGACCCGCCAGGCTTCACCTGAGGAGTTGTACACCCAAACCCGTCAGCGCGCTGAAGCGATGTTTCGCAACGGTACAACCACCACCGAAGCCAAGACCGGTTACGGGTTGGCGTTTAATGCTGAACTCGCCCAACTGGAAGTGCTGCTGCGGCTGGATGATGAAGGTCCGCTGGAAGTGGTGCCCACATTCATGCCCGCCCACGCGGTACCCCCTGAGTTCAAGGGGCGGGGGGAAGATTACACCCGGGTTGTAACCGCTGAAATGCTGCCGCTGCTGAAAGAGTGGTGGCTGGATCATCAACATGACCGTCCATTGCCATTCGTCGATGTGTTCTGCGAGAACAACGCCTTTGACCTGGGGCAGACGCGCGAGATACTCACCCGCGCCCATGAACTGGGCTTCCCGTTGAAAGCCCACGTGGATGAGTTCGAAAACCTTGGCGGAGCCGCGCTGGCGGTGGAACTGAGCGCGGTTTCAATTGAGCACGCGGTCAAAACCTCTGCGGCTGAGATCACCGCGCTGGGCGCTTCTGACACAGTGGTGGTTTCGCTGCCCTGCACGCCCTTCGGGTTGGCTGACCCGCAATACACCCCGGCACGCGACCTGCTGGCGGCTGGCGGAATGCTCGCCATTGCCACCGACCTCAACCCGGGCACCGCATGGTGCGAGAACATGCAGTTCGTCATCGCCCTCGCCTGCCGCTATCTCAAGATCACCCCCGCCCAGGCTGTGGCTGCCGCCACCATCAACGCGGCTCACGCCATACGCCGCGACCATCTCGTGGGGTCGCTCGAGCCCGGCAAACAGGCTGACCTGCTCATTCTATCTGTGCCCGATTACCGCCACCTGGCGTACCGTTTTGGCGGAAACCTGGTGCAAAGCGTGGTCAAAAAAGGCCGCCTGTATAAGTTTGATTAGCTGAAAAAAATTACTGAGGATTCATTATGCTGACATTTGAAAAAGCCCGCGAATGGTATCGTAACACCGACCCGGTGCACGATTTCTCGCACATCGAGCGTGTTTACCGCATGGCGGATCGCCTGGCAAGAATTGAAGGCGCAGACCTGGAAATCGTACACGCCGCCGCGCTGCTGCATGATGCTGACGGCACCACCCCCGGAAGCGATGCGCGCAAGGAACATCACTTGCGCTCTGCGGAATTTGCGGAGACCATCCTTAAAGAGGAAGGCTGGCAGCAGGAACGCATTGCGGCGGTGCAGCATTGCATCCGCGCTCACCGCTACCGCGACGACCGCGAACCTCCCGAGACGATAGAAGCAAAAGTTATCTTTGACGCTGACAAGCTGGATGTATTGGGGGCGATTGGCGCGGTACGCGCCACGGTTTACGCCGCCCTCGCCGGTACGCCTTTTTACAGCGAGCCGTCGGCTCAATTCCTTTCGACAGGGAAAGAGGAACCCGGCGAGCTGCATAGCGCCTACCACGAGCACATCTTCAAGCTGCGCAACGTGGAAAAACGCATGTACACCGAAACCGCCAAATCCCTCGCCCGTGAGCGCCGCCGCTACCTGGATGAATTCTTCGAACAGCTCATCGCTGAGATCAATGGAGACCGCTGATGACCAACACCAATCACCCCTCGCTTGAACAGGTGATCGAATGGGCAAAACACGCCGGCTCGATCGCCCTTGAGGGCTTTTCACAGGAACACGACATCGCGTTTAAGGGGCGTACCGACCTGGTAACTGAGGTGGATTACCGCTGCGAAAAATACCTGGTCGACGCCATCCACAGTGCGTACCCCGCCCATTCGATCCTCACTGAGGAAGCCGGGGCTGTTAACGGAAACTCGCCAGACCGCTGGTACATCGACCCCCTGGATGGGACGGTGAACTATGCCCATCGTATTCCTTTTTACGTAGTATCCATTGCCTGGGAACGCGCCGGTGAGGTGAAACTGGGTGTTGTGTACGACCCGACCCACGATGAGTGCTTTGCCGCGGAAAGAGGTCGCGGCGCATGGCTTAATGGTGAACCGCTGCGGGTGAGCGCGGTAACCGACCTGGAGAAAAGTTTGCACGCCACAGCTTTTGCCCGCCAGGACGCCGGCAAGTTTGAGCGCAACCTGGGTCAATTCGCCCATCTATCTCGTCACTCGTTCGGGGTAAGGCGAATGGGCTGTGCGGCGTTGGAACTATGTTACGTGTCGTGCGCCCGGCTCGACGCCTACTGGGAGATGGGAATCAACGCGTGGGATATCGCTGCCGCCGCCCTCATCGTGGAAGAAGCCGGTGCAAAAGTGACCACGCCGGAAGGCAGCCCCGATTACTTTAAACCGCCATACACGCTGCTGGCTGCCGCACCGGGAATCCACGCACAACTGGTGTCGCTCTTCAAAGAGTTGAAGCAATCCTGATCAATTTAGCCGGAAGATTAACGAATTCTTCATAAAATTGCAGAACGGGTATTGTATAATGACCCTGCTATTTTTTTCACATCAAATTTACCTTAGAAAGAGGAGCTCAATGACCAAAACATATACCCAACAAGCCTGGAGTCTCGCGGACCTGTTCCCCGCCGCGGACAGCCCGGAACTAAAAGAAGCCTTTAAAGAACTTGAGATCAGTGCAGCCGCGCTGGAATCAAAACGACCGCTGCTGACCGACAAGATCAGCCAGAAGGAATTTTTGGATATCATCAGCGAACTGGAAGCCGGGTATCGCATCGGGCATCGTGTGGCCAGCTACGCGGAATTGCTGTTCTCTTCTGATACGCAGAACCAGTCCGCGCTTGGGCTGATCGCCAAAACAGACCAGTTGCTTTCAGAGATCCGCAACCGCACGTTGTTCTTCAGCCTGTGGTGGAAGGACCTCGCGGATGACATCGCTGCTCCGTTAATGAAGAACGCCGGCGATTACAGCTACTGGCTGGAGGAAATGCGCCACTTCAAGCCGCACACGCTGACCGAGGCCGAAGAAAAGATCATCAACACCAAGAATGTCACCGGCGTGAGCGCCCTCAACACCCTTTATGACTCCTACACCAACCGCTATGTATTCAAAGTGGAGGTAGATGGCGAGGTCAAAGAACTGACCCGCGGCGAATTAATGAGCTTTGTGCGCAGCGACAACCCTGACCTGCGCGCCCGCGCTTACCAGGAACTTTACAAAGTGTACGGAGATGACGCACCCATCCTCGGGCAGATGTACCAGACCATCGTGCGCGACTGGCGCAATGAAGAGGTGACCCTGCGCCATCACAAGAGCCCCATTTCCGCGCGCAACCTGGTCAACGACCTGCCTGACGAGGTTATTGACCTGCTGCTCGAAACCTGCCGCAAGAACACCTCCGTGTTCGAGCGCTTCTTCAAACTCAAAGCCCGCCTGCTGGGGATGGAAAAGCTCCGCCGCTACGATATCTACGCCCCTGTTGCCAAAGCCGATAAGGACTACGATTACACCAAAGCCGCCGCCAAGGTGCTCCAATCCTTCGGGCAGTTTGACGAGCGTTTCGCCCGGCTGGCTGAGCGCGTCTTTGCAGAGAACCACCTCGACGCAGAGGTGCGCAAGGGCAAGCGCGGCGGAGCTTTTTGCGCCACCGCCACCCCTGACCTCACCCCATGGGTGCTGCTCAACTACCAGGGCAAGACGGACGATGTGGCGACCATGGCGCACGAGCTGGGTCACGCCATCCACTCCATGCTGGCAGAGCACCATTCCCTGTTTACCCAGCACGCCAACCTCCCGCTGGCGGAGACCGCTTCCACATTCGGCGAGATGATGCTGGTCGACCAGCTGCTGGCAGAGGAAACCGATGAGACTGTGCGCCGCGACCTGCTCTTCAAGCAGGTGGACGACGCTTACGCCACCATCCAGCGCCAGGCGTTCTTCGCCATGTTCGAAAAACAGGCGCACCAGATGGTTGTCGAGGGTGCTTCCGTTGAAGAAATTTCGGATGCCTACCTGGATAATCTGAAGTCACAGTTCGGCGACGCCGTCGAGTTGGCGGACGAGTTCAAATACGAATGGGTTTCCATCCCCCACATCTACCAGGTGCCGTTCTACGTGTATGCCTACGCTTTCGGGCAGCTGCTGGTGCTCTCGCTTTACAAGCAGTACAAAGCGGAGGGAGAGTCCTTCAAACCGCGCTACATTCAACTGCTCGCCGCAGGCGGCTCTGAAGCCCCGATGAAGATCCTCTCTGATGCCGGTGTGGATGTGCGCAAGCCGGAGTTCTGGCAGGGCGGCTTCGATGTCCTCAGCGGGATGGTGGATAAATTAGAGAAACTTGCTTAGGAAATAACCGGTTTATTAAGGCGGAGAGGTGACTCTCCGCCTTTTTTATGATCTTCATCATAACCTGGGAATCAGTACCGGCGTCTTCTTTTTATACGCCTCGTAATCCTCCTGCCCGCCCCACTTTTTGTCAGCTTTTTTCTCCAGTAACGGAATACCGCTAACCTTCGTTAGCAGCAGGGTGACAAAGATCGGGGAGATCAGCGCGACAAACTGCCACCCTCGTAACACCGGCAGCGCAATGACCGCGATTCCAATCCAAAGCGTGATCTCACCAAAGTAGTTCGGGTGTCGCGACCGCGACCAAAGCCCTGTTTTGACAAATTTGCCCTTGTTTGCCGGGTCCGCATTAAATCTGCTTTTCTGATAATCTGCAACCGCCTCTATACCAAACCCCAGCAGCCAGATTAACAGCGCAATGATCGCGAAAACATCGATCCCTTTACGGTACGAAGAAGTGATCGCGACCAGTGCCGCCGCCAAGGTCAGGGTAATCCACAATCCCTGGATGGTCCAGACATTGAGAAAACGCAGAAAGGATGGCTTGATTTCGTCGAATCGATCGTCCTTCCCCGCTTTTTTGATCCTGCGGTAGAGGAATGTGCCCAGGCGGGCTGCCCAAAGAACCACAAGGATAAAAATCAGGATTGAGCGGGAATCATAAGTGCCGCTTAATAACAGCGTGACCGTGATTACGGTTATATAGGAAAGGCTCCCCGTCAGGTCAAAAAACTTTTCGCTCTGAAGAACAAAAGCCGGAATGAATACCAGCCATTGGATGAGAAACGCCAGGGCAACTGAGATGGCAAATACCGGTATCCCTCCGATCACCGCGCCTCCCTGGCTGCCTGCCAACGCGATCAACACACCCACAAGGATAATTGCGGGTAAGGCGATCAAAGCGTTTCGGTCTGTTTTTTTCATAGATTGGTTTTCCTTTGAGTGCAGGTATTTTTATCAACTCTTGAAAACAACCATCACTTCGTTGCGCGCCAGGAAACCGGGTACCCAGGGCGGGTTGTAACCAGCCACAATAAAGTCCCCTTCTGCCTCAAGCCCATGCTCCTCCAACCAGCGGCTGAGTTTCTCCTGGCTCCGGTTTATTTTATCCGCATTGAAATAACCATTGAACCGGATTGCTGCCGCTTTATGCTCCGCTACCGGTGTAATACGGATACGCTGATTATTCGGAACCGGCAGCGAATCCATGGTGTACACAGATGGCATAATAAACGCCACTGTATATTGCCCGGTCTTCGTGACTGTTACAGGGGTCGTCATTGCGATTTTCTCCGCCGGACTTGCCTGCACGGGTGTTGTCATATCGATTTTCGACCTGGTCACATTGTTGCCAAAAATAAAATCCGCCAGTGCGCTGAAGCCTCTTTCAATGGCATTTCTGTAGTTTCGAGCATCCACGATGACCTCGGCTTTTATGTAAGCTGGATACCTGCGGATTTCAATCTCATCGTCACGCTCGATCAAATCGTATTTGAGATTTTCTGTCATTCACCCTCCATTATTAATTAAGAATACTGTATCGCCTGACGCTTGGCAAGCCGTAAGGTTATACAAGTGAACCTTGTTAATGCTGCGGGTCCAGGGTGATAAATGACAAGCAGAGATTCAAATTTCAACTCTTTTACTTTTTATATCATTATGATAAAATCATTTCGATAAATATCGAAATAAAAAGGTGAATTAATGACAGATCAGGATCATACCAACACACTGCTGGATTTTTTCAAAGCGCTGGCGGACGAGAACCGCCTGAAGATCGTTGGGTTGCTTGCGCAAAAACCCTCATCAGTTGAAGCGCTGGCTGGCGCGCTCGGCTTGAGCGCATCGACCACCTCGCACCATCTCTCGCGCCTCTCAAAGAGCGGGCTGGTTTCAGCGCGAGCCGACGGGCACTACTACATCTACTCGCTCAACACCGACGCGCTGCGTGAAATGTCGCAGCACCTGCTGCAGGAGGAGAACTTGCCCGCTCTCTCAGCCGGTATTGCGAACCCGGACGCGAATTCCTTCGACAGCAAGGTGATGAAAGCCTTCGTTGATAGCGAAGGGCGCATCACCGCCTTCCCGGCGCAGGAGAAGAAGTTCCTCGTCCTGCTGCGTTACGTGGTTGAGGCGTTCAAGCCGTGGCAGCAGTATAGCGAAAAAGAAGTCAACGAGATCCTCAAGCGCTACAACGAAGACACCGCATCGCTGCGGCGCGGACTGGTGGAGTACAAGTTGATGGAACGCGAAGGGGGCGGCGGCGCGTACTGGCGCCCGGTGGAATAAAATTTACAAATTAGCAATGCTCAATTCCGGGGCGGGCTGTAACTCCCGCCCCGCGTGATTGCTCCCTCCGCGCATGCCGAAATTCAATCTATGGTATATTTTAATTTCAATAAACCCTTTCCCCGCTGACCGGCGGGGAACTCACATGGAGCATGTCTATGTATTTTGCGATCGAGGGCGTGATCGGCGTCGGAAAAACCACTCTCGCGCGGCTACTGCAGCCGCACTTCGAAGCCGAGCTGGTGCTGGAGGTGTTCGAAGAGAACCCCTTCCTGAGCAACTTCTACTCAGACCGCGCGCGCTACGCCTTCCAGACGCAGATATTCTTCCTGCTCAGCCGCTACCACCAGCAGCGCCGCAACATCAGCGACCGCCTGGCTGAGGTAAACACCCTCATCAGCGATTACACCTTCGAGAAGGACTCTCTCTTTGCCCGCATCAACCTTTCCGGCGACGAACTCGACATGTACTACAACGTGCAGGAGGCGCTGGCGGAGAAGATCACCCCGCCTGACCTGGTGGTGTACCTGCGCGCCAGCACCGATACCCTCATGAAGCGCATCGCCTTCCGCGACCGCCCCTACGAGCGTCAGATGGAGCGCGCGTACATCGACGAGTTGAACAAAACTTACGATGCCTTCTACCGCTCCGCGTCGCACAGCGCACACGTGCTGATCATTGACACCGACGACTTGAATTTCGTCGAAAGAGAGCAGGACCTGGATTTCATCAACACCCGCATTCGCGAAGAACTAAAGTTGGCTCCCTACCAGCCGCAGCTTCCCATCCAGGAAGAGAGGTAACCATGCGCATTACCCGTGAGATCCTCCTCAAACAGGCGCGCGAGAACGCCAAACAGCTGCCCGCCAAAGACCGGGGCATCATTTGCATTTACATCACCGGTTCGCTGCTCAAAGACGACCCGTTTATTGGCGGCATAACCGACATTGACCTCATCTGCGTGCACGACCGGCCGATTAAAAACCGGCGCGAGGTGATCCGGCTCAACCCCGAGATCACCCTCGACCTGGCTCATTACGAACAGGAGGAGTTCGAACCTGCCCGCTCGCTGCGCACCAATGCCTGGATCGGCGGCTGGCTGGAGAACGTTCCCCTCGTGCTGTACGATGCGCTGCGCTGGTACGATTTCACGCGTGCCTCCGCAACAGCCCAGATTTGGAAAGCTGAAAATGTCGCGGCGCGTGTGCGCAGCTTCCTTGTGCCGGCGCGCAAAGCATGGGCTGACCTGGAGGAGGAATCCATTCCCCAGGGGATCAAGCGCACGACCGCTTACCTGGGCGCGCTGCGCGACCTCGCCAACGCTGTCGCCTGTTTCAGCGGGGCGCCGATCGCTGAACGCCGCCTGGTGTATGAATTACCGTCCCGCGCTGAAGCCGCAGGGCTGCCTGATCTTGCGGCTGATTTCGTGCAGCTCTTCACCAATAGCGAGGTTACCGACGACAACTTTGAGTTGTGGGTGGATTCTTACCACCAGCTTTTTGACGCCCTCAAAGACATCCCGGGCGCCCCGGTGAGCATGTCCCTGTTCCGCCGTGCCTATTATGAAAAAGCCGTGCGCGCGCTCTACGCGGTCAACCCCGCCGGCGCGCTGTGGCTGATGATCTACACCTGGACCGGTGCCGCGGCCGCGCTGCCAAAAACCGAACAGCCCTACAAAGATTGGCAGTCGCTCATTAAACAGTTAGAGCTGGATAACAAAGGAATCGCGGGGCGACTCGAAGAACTCGACCATCTGCTTGATTCGGTGGAAGAGATGACCGACCGCCTCTCCGCCTGACCCGCTCTTACCCGCGTTTCCCCAAATTGTGCACAATACCCCCTTAACCTGTGGATAAATGTCTCTTTCCTGTGGATAAAATTGAGAGCAAAACCCTTTTCTGATCCCGTAACAGCACAATAATTTGTGGATAAATTAAGTCTTTCTCCACATGTTTCCACATTGTTTTCACCGGTTTGGAATTATCCACTGAACTCCATTTTATCCACAATCCATTCACATATTGGGACGGAGAAAGAGGATCCCTCAACCCCCAACATATGGGTGGTGGAAGGGTACAGAAACCCTTATATGTGCTGTCAGCCCTCTTGGAACTGCCCTTTCCACATATCCCCACCCTCTACGACTACTACTATTTATCAATTAACTTATTAAGAAGTTAACTAGACAACCTATCCATAACGTCTTGTAATTGCATTTTGAAATGTGTACAATGAATAAAACGTTATAACCGTACCCCTTATTGGCTAAATGTCCCTGGAAAATTTCAGGAGGGAGCAGAAATGGTCGACATCATTAAGGTCAAAGCCAATTCACGCACGGCAGCGGTTGCAGGAGCAATAGCAGGGGTTGTACGCGAACATAAACACGCGGATATCCAGGCCATTGGTGCAGGGGCAGTCAACCAGGCAGTAAAAGCGCTCGTATTGGCAAAGGGTTATTTGAAAGAGGATGGTCTCGAGGTCCTTTGCGCGCCGGAATTTGTGGATGTGGAAATCGAAGGCAAGGTGCGCACAGCGATCAAACTGGTGGTGGATGTAGTTAAAACGTAAATCGCCTCATCGAAATTGAACGATCAGCGGATGGATACTTTTCCGCTGTTAGGGCGTGTCTGCTTCTTCACGGGTAAAGACCACTTCCTCTTTACCCGTTAATTTTTCCCTTACCTTGGTAATGATCAATTCCAGGTGGCGAGAATGTGCCACGTAGTCCAGGTCGTCCGCGGGAACGGTGAGCACCGGGCACAGCGTGAAATGATGGATCCAGTTTTCGTATAGGGTGTTCAATCTCTCAAGGTATTCAGGTGCGATGCTGCGCTCATAATCCCGGTTGCGCAGTGCGATGCGCTTGAGAAGCGTTGGCACCGAGGCGCGAAGGTAGATCACCAGGTCGGGTGGCGGCAGGTATTCGGCCAGTGTACGGTAAAGCGAGCGGTAGGTGGTATAGTCGCGCTCGCTGAGGTTCCCCTGCAGAAAAAGATTCTGCGCGAAAACTTCAGCATCCTCGTAGATGCTGCGGTCCTGCATCACAGAACCGGATTCGCGCACCAGATCCTGGTGAATGCGCAGGCGGTGGGTGAGGAAGAATATCTGCGAGTGAAAACTCCAGGTCTGCATGTCCTTGTAAAAATCAGAAAGGTAGGGGTTTTCTGCCACAGGTTCATAAAAAGGCTGGCATTCCAGCCTTTCACAGATCATTTCAACCAGTGTGGATTTGCCAACGCCGATGTTTCCCGCGACCGCGATAAATTTTTTCATGACATCCTCGAGGATGGTGGGATGGGGTTTAAAAAATTATACCATCGCCAAAAAAAAGAGGATTCAAAAAAGCCTTTCCAATAGGAAAGGCTTTAAATTTTGCTCGCTGATCTCCTTACGCGGGAACGCAGGCTCCGGTCGGGCAGACCTCCGCGCAGGAACCGCAGTCCTTGCACAGGTTGGGGTCGATGATGTACTGGGTGTCGCCGGCTGTAATGGCCCCTTCGGGGCATTCAGCTTCGCAGGCACCGCACATGATGCAATCGGTTGTGATCTTATAGGTCATTCTGGTTCTTCCTTTCTTGTTTTTGAATGGATCTTACTCCGCAATAGCATAGCACCGAGATTGGGGAATGTCAATTGATTGGATACCGGATTTTGGGTTGCAAATGTCATAATCAGCGAGGATTTTTCTCCCTCACGGGTACATGCGGGCTCAATAAGGGCTATCTTCATAGGATTAACACAAGAACTTCACAAGTTCTTCACATCTGCCAGCTATTATTGAGGCAATCAAACAGAGAAAACAGACTCTGTACAAATAAGGAGATTACAATGAAAAAATTAGTGGTAAGTTTACTTCTGGCAGGTATGATTGTCGCAGCGTTCGGGTTTGTTTCTACAGCCAACGCGCAGGGTTCGGATGAGCGAGCCTACTATGGACAGGGCGGCGGGCGCGGCGGTTTTGGCGCCACCAGTGCGGATCACGTTGAAAACGTGGACGTGCACAACCTGATGATGGAAGCCTGGTCAGCTGAGCTTGGCATCAGCGTGGAAGAATTGAATTCCCGCGAAGAAGCTGGCGAGACTATGGCGCAGATCGCGCTCTCAACCGACATTTCCTTCGAGGACTTCCGCGTCCTCAAGACCACCATCAACACGAAGGTGGCTGATGAGGCACTCGCTGCTGGTTTTATCGATGACGCCCAGTACCAATGGCTGATACAGGCTGCACAGCGCCAGATGAACGGTCTTGGTCAGGGTGGACGCTACGGCGATGCCAGCGTCAATCCCCAGGGTACCGGACCTGAGAACAGGGTTCACCCCAGCGATGGTACCGGCTATGGTATGCGCCGCGGTGGTGGACAGTTCGGCACCGGTCTCGGCACGGGCGACTGCACTGTACAACCCTAAACAACTTAGTAATGAAAAGAGACAGGGCTGCGACTTGCAGCCCTGTTTTGCTGTTAACTCCGCTTGACAGTTTCCGCGCATGAATTATAATAAGACCGCTTTCCTCGTTAGCTCAATTGGCAGAGCGGGCGGCTGTTAACTGCTAGGTTCGAGGTTCGAGTCCTCGACGAGGAGCTGCAAACAAAAAACACCCATAAGGGTGTTTTTTGTTTGCACTTACTTCTTCTCGACGAGTCACTCCGTAGCGTAGCGGAGGAGTCGACGAGGGTTCATTATTCTGATCGGCATCCTCGCGGTTTATGCACACCTGAAATGCTCGAGCAGAGCGAAGAGTGCGAGGGAAGTGAGAGGTGCGGAGTGATTTATCTCCGGGATCGACGAGGGTTCATTATTCTAATCCGCACCCTCGCGGTTTCCCCGCCCTGGCTCGGCCTTTGAGTCATGGGTGCACACCTGAAATGCTCGGGCGAAGCGAGAGGCGCGGAGCTCACAGCAGGTCGACGAGGTTTCATCGCTTTCTCTGCCAGGGGATAAAGGGTCAATTCCGAAAAAATCCCTATATAATGGATATATCAGGGAAAGGATTTGAAATGCTCCAAAAATTTAAGTACTTGCCGTCACTCTTGATCCTGCTGCTTTCAGCCTGCGCGCCAAACCCCGAGACCCCGCCAACATCAATCCAGGGCAACATTGATCCAACGCCAACCGCCGCCGAAATGGCTGGAGGGTCGAATGTTGCGCAGAACGCAAGAGCCAGCCGCTGTGCCGGGTTGACAGGAAAGCTGGAATTACAATTGCTGGTCGGTCCGGCTGACGCGGTCAGGCTTGAGCCATTTGCAGTTGGCCAGATCCCGTTTTCAGTGGTCTCGAACGAAGAACCTTACCTCGTTGAAGGCGCAGGTCCGATCACTTATGAAAATGCGCTGGAAGCGGTATGGGGAACCTATACCGTGGTATTCGATGCGGACCTGGCAGCAACGGGAGAATGCAGCGGCGCCGGGGGGGCGGAACAGCTGACGATGGTTGTTGAGATGACAGGCGAACAGAATATTGTGGTGCAGGCTGAAGGCTTCCACGGAGAATACCCCTGGAGTGGAACGCAAACGCTCGACGTGACTTTTCCGCTGGTGGAGGGCGCACAGGCGACCGGTGAGGGCTGGATACTGGTCTTGCATCTAAACGAATAAGGCTGTTGCATATTTGTTTTTGAGATTTTCATCATTCCTTCATCGCTTACACAGGGAAACAAGTGGATTAGACCGGAAAGCGATTTTCCGGGATGCGCGTAACCAGAGGAGGAAAAGATGAACAACCAATTTCGCAGCGGTATTTTTCATAGATCGGTGGTCTTAACAGTCGTAATGGTACTGCTTGTTAGCGGCTGCGACCTGTTTGGAGGCGCACCGCCTTCCTCCGATGTCAGTGTGGAGGAAGCGCTGGAGGATGTAAAACCCCCTGAAGAACCGCCCGATGTCGTAATGGAGCCGGAGGTGGTAACGCTCGAAGAAACCGCGCTTGATGAGCCGATGATCATGGTGGATTTTTCGCAGTACTCAGCCATCGAGGACAAAGATTTCTACAAGGGCAAGTACCTGGGAGAGATATTCCTTATCAAGGACTGGCAGACCGTGGATCCGCTGACCAACACTCTCACAATTTATGGAAAAATCCCTTTCACGGTCCACCCTGATCAGTCGATGGATGCGTTCGAATTCAATGATCCGAACCAACCGGTTGTGCTCACCGGCTTCGGCGAGGGTTGGGCGAAGGGTGTGACCTTGGGTAAGGGAGGCGGGGCGAGCACGGTGTGCACGACCGAGATCAAGACTGAATTCAGCCTGATCGGCGCTTTTTACCCTGCACCTGCCTGCGCGCTGGATGTGGACATCGTCACCACCTACCTGCAAGGCGACATCACAACCATTTGCGAGTACGATGTCGGACTGATGCTGGAACTGCCGATGGAGGAGTGGGTGGACGTGTTCACCGATGTCAAGCTTCCGATCGAATTCCGAGTGCCGGATGATTATGTCACCCGATATAAGAAAACCGAAAACAACGTGAAGTACGACCTTTCTTATTATTTGTACAACTTCTGGGGTTCACCGCCTTCACCTGAGGAGATTGGGCTGATTTTTGGCGACGCACCCGCCCAGTTCTTCAACACCGGCTGCCAGAACGTGCACATCGCTTTTGATACGGGGGTACTTCCCGAAGGCAGCGAGTGGGCAGACGCGCCTCCTTCCGCGTGGGATGTGATGCTGACCCCGGAATCTCAGCGGGAGGTGACCGAACCTTAGCAGCGCCGGATAGTGGAGAGGATGGAGGTAATAAACAGCGATGGATTACACCCTTCGACCCGCAGACCCTGCTGAGCTGAAAGTCATCCTCGAATGGATAGACTCACCTCACGCGCTCATGATGTGGGGAGGAGACCTGCTCACATCCCCACCGGAGGTTGAGAAGACCTGGGGAGAGATTGGTGCAGACGGGGGCAATACTTTTGCCTTTGTCGACGCCGATGGGAGTATCGCCGGCTTTGGACAGACGCTGCCGAAGGAGCAGGGGCGGGTGCACCTTGGGCGAATTATCGTCTCGCCTGATCTGCGCGGGCAGGGGCTGGGGCGCGTGCTGGTGCGGATGCTGATCGACTCGGTAAGTGAAAATTTCCATCCCGAAACGATCACGCTCAACGTGTACCATGACAACCTCCCCGCTGTGCGGTTGTATCAATCGTTGGGGTTTGAGGTGGTGTCGGAAGATGAGGGGCAGGCGTCATTGCGTATGCGTCTTAATGGATAAAGTTAAATTGAAACGGACTCAAAAAAAGCCGGTTTGCAGATCATCTGATGGTCAGGAATCTGTTCTGCGTGCTATAGTGATAGTGGTTTTTCCTTCCCCTTTTGTCAAAGATGAGGTCAGAAATGGAAAGAGAAAAATATCTCACCATCAACTACCCTCCCGTAAGACAGTTCACATCTGATACCGGGCGCATCAGCCGGAACAAACACTATGTGCGCACTCTGATTGAGGTGGACGTGACCGATGCGCTCATCAAACTAAAACAGCTGCGTTCGCCGGGTCGCAAGGTGTCTTTTCTGGCGTGGTTCATCAAAACCCTCGGCGATACGGTCGTTTGCCACCCGCCGGTCAATGGAATTCATCAGGGTCGGAACAGAGTTGTTGTCTTTAAGGATGCGAACATCTCCACAGTCGTCGAAAAGACCGTTGAAGGTGTACCTGTGCCCCTGCCTTTGGTGCTGCGGGAAGTGAACCAGAAAACCTGCGACCAGATCAATGATGAGATCCAAAACGCGGTTAACCAGGCGGTAATGGTGAGGGGAAGCCTGGTGCTGGGAGGGGAGGCGAACAACAGGTGGTTGGACCTGGCTGCGGCACTGCCGCAGTCTCTGAGATTGTGGGCGATGAGGGCGTTTATTCTTAACAATCCGCACCGTATGCAGCAAATGATAGGCACGGTGATGGTAACCTCGCTGGGTACGGTGGGTCGCTCCACCGCCTGGATCATCCCCACCAGCATGCACCCGCTTTCAATTGGCATCGGGTCGCTCAACCGCAAACCGGTACTGCGTAGCGGGGAAGTGGTGAATCGCGATATCCTGCACCTCACTATCGCGCTGGACCACGATGTGGTTGATGGAATGCCCGCCTTCAGGTTCGTGTCTGACCTGGTGCAGCGCCTCGAGAGTGGCGATGGGTTGGAGTTTGGATAGACATAAAAACCTTTTAAGAGAGTAATCAGAAAGGGGCATTGAAGAGGCTCCTTTCTGATTTTTCCCAATTTTGTTTTCCCCCCTTAATATCCTATAATGAACTTAACCACCCCGCGTCCTTTCAACCAGCGCGGGCGAAGGAGGAAAACATGTCCGTTGCGCGTATCACCGAGATCAAGGCTTCGTCCCCCATCAGCTTCCAGGATGCCCTCGAGCAGGGAATTGCCCGCGCCTGCCAGACGCTCGATAACGTCAGGTCCGCGTGGATCGCGAACCAGGAGGTTCAGGTTGATATCGAGGGCAAGATCTGCGCCTACATGGTGCATCTCAAGGTCACCTTCGTCCTCGAAGACTGAGCGTTACATTTACCTTTCCGCTCTCGCCGCCCGCCGCTTTCCCGGCAGCGCGGGTCTAAATGCCCGCCCGCAACCTTAAAAAACCCGTAAACACTTGACAAAACAGAAAATATGTTCTACAATATACCGGTCGTAATGTCCTTTACCAATTGCATAAATGAATCGCGCAGCCCTGTCTTTCCAACCTTACAATATTTTATTTGTTTCTAATTGTTTCCGCGGTTTTTGCGTCCTGGAGCTGTTTTTGCGAAAGGAATCAGTTATCGAAACCATGCGGGGTTCGGATTCGTTTTTTTAGCCTGTTTTGCCCGACCTGGCTCGCCCTTGCCGTCGATGAATGCGTCCCGCGCCGATCCATCCTTCCTCCTTCGCTTCACAAAACCGCAAGGTGCACCGCGCCGCATCTTTGCTATAATCGCTGTCGATTCTTACCCCCCGCTTTAAGATTGGAGTTCCCATGAAAGTCCTCGTTATCTATGATTCTGTCTTTGGAAATACTGAACGGGTCGCGCGCGCTATCGGCTCAGCCCTCGGCGAAGGCACACCCGTGCAGAACATCAGCGCCGTTACCCCGGCCGATCTCAACGGTCTGGAGATTCTTTTTGTCGGTTCACCGACCCGCGGGTTCAAACCCACCCCCGCCATCACCACTTTCCTCTCCGCGCTCCCCGCAGGCGCACTCAACGGCGTGCGCGCGGCAGCCTTCGATACCCGCATCCCGCTGGATTCGATCAAGAACCCCGTCTTCCGTCTGATCGTCAAAGCGGGCGGATACGCCGATAAGATCATCGCCAAAGCGCTCACCGTAAAAGGCGCCGCCCTTGCCATCCCGTCCGATGGGTTCATCGTGCTCGAATCAGAAGGTCCGCTGAAAGAGGGCGAGCTCGATCGCGCCGCCGAATGGGCGCGTACGATCCTTTAATCCCCCCGGGCAAGGTTATAATTAGCTATTCTTGTAAACGGGAGTGTTGTTGAATGACTTCGTCCACCTTATTATCCATTTTATTCATGCTCGGCCTTATTGCTATTGGCGTTATCTTCATGTACAAAGCTGTGAAGGGTCGACTGAAATCTAAACAGGCGCAGTCCTGGCCGAAGGTAAAGGGCCTTGTGCTGAGTTCTGAGGTGGAAGAGGACCGCTACCGCAACCCCACCGGCAAAGCCACGATCGCGTTCATTCCCGGTGTGGTTTACGAATATAACGTCAATGGGCAGCCATATACCGGCAAAAACGTCATCTTTGGTCAGACCAATTACGATTACATCATCGCTTCGCGCATTTGCGAGAAATTTTCCGTTGATGAAACCCCCGATGTGTACTACAACCCGCAGAATCCGGCAGAAAGTGTGCTGGTTCCGAAAGCCACCGAAGGCTTACGCTCGCTGGTCCCTGGAATTTTCTTCATCTTCTCCGGTCTCATGATCGGTCTCTTTGGGTTCCTGTTTCCATACTAAAACCGGTTCGATATAGGAGGTAACGATGAATTGGTGGGTGTTTGGTCTCGTCTTTCTTGTAATTGGCGTTATTTTTCTTCTTGTCGGGCTCATCGCCGCTAAGCGCGCAAAAGCCGCGCAATCATGGCCGTCGCTTCCCGGCACCGTGGTGCGCTCTGAGGTCGTGCGTCACGAGAGCACTGATGAAGATGGGATGAGCTCAACCACATACGAACCTGTGGTGGAGTATGAGTATGCTGTTATGGGGCAGCCGTTCACCGGCAAGCGCATCGCCTTTGGTGCGAATCGTTTTGCCTACAAACAGGCAGCCGAGATCGCGGCGCGTTACCCGGCGGGCGGGCGCGTCAACGTGTATTACAACCCCGATAAGCCCAAAGATGCCGTGCTGGAAACCGTTGCCTCCGGCAGCAAGCTCTTCATCATCCTGGGCGCGGTGCTGCTCGCTGCGACTGTGGTGGTGATGATCATTGAGCTGGTTTCCTAGCGGTTTTACGCAAATACGCTGATATTTCTGCGGGCTGACCTTAAAGTTGGTCCGGAACAGAGGATTAAAAAACTTCCGGCGACTTGACCGGAAGTTTTGTGTACGATGTTGATATTGGTTACGCCGCTGGTTCTTTCGCAACAGCGTGCAGCGCAGCCAGGTAGCCGAAGGCAAATCCGGCGCCCAGCGTGGAACCACCGCCGGGGTAAGCCGCGCCCATCACGCTGCCCGAAGTGTTGCCCACCGCGTACAGGCCCGGGATTGGGTTGCCGTTGAGATCGATGACCTGTCCATCTTTGTTGATCTCGAGACCGCCGTTGGTGCCGCAGGTGCCGGGGTAATACGCGGCGCCGTAGAACGGACCGGTTTCGATCGGGGCGAGACAGACGTTCTTGAGGTCTGAGCGGCCCATGTAATCGCCTGCTGTGTCCACGTCGAACGGATTCTCGCCGCGATGCCACACAGGGTCGATGCCTTCAAGCGCGTTCGGGTTGAATACCTCGAGGGTCTTCTGCATACCATCGAAATCGACACCCAGTTTTTCGCATAGCTCTTCCAGTGTGTCCGCCTGGGTGATCCATTCGGGTACAACACCCACCTGGAAGTTGGAGCCGGGCATCGGGTAGTACTGGGCGTAGGTCGCGTCAGCGATCCAGAAGGAAGGAGTGTTGCGGTATTCCATCAACCCTGAATCGTAGTACCAGAAGGAGCGCTGGAACTGCTCGTAGGGGCAGGCTTCATTGCCGATGCGCTCGCCGTACTTGTTGACGACGATCGCGTTGGGCTTGCCGCGGTACATCTGCCAGTCAGCCTCGCCTTGCAGCTTCTCGGCGTCCAGCAGGAAGCCGGGCAGACCCCAGCTCTCGTTCATGTTGCGCAGGGAAGCGCCAAGTTTCATGCCCATCTTCTGTCCGTCGCCGGTGTTGGTGATGACCGCGTTCGAGAAGAAGATCGGTCCGCGCAGGAAGTGCTTCGTCCAGGTGCGGTCGTGGTCAAAGCCGCCGGTGCCCAGGATGACACCCTTGTTCGCTTTGATGGCGATCTGGCTGCCGGCGCTTTCAGCGAGCAGACCAATGACCTCGCCCGCTTCATTGGTGATGAGTTCCTTGCCGGCGGTGTCGAACAGGATCTCGATACCGAGTTCCTCTGCGGCCGCGCGGAAAGCCTGGTAGGTGCCGTATCCATAAGCAAGTTGACCGTCGAGGAACATGTACATGGTGCGGCCAAACGGAACAGAGCCCTCTCCGCTATAGTAATCAGCGAAATTGCGGTTCGTGTTTACATCAAAGGTCCAGCCAAATTGATCGCGCAGATATTCCACCATCTTTGGTGCGGCATCCACAAAGGCTTCGATCAGCTCATCCGTAGACTGTCCCTCGGTGACACGCTTCATGTACGTGATCGCGTTTTCGCGGGAATCTTCGATGCCTTGCGCCTTCATGGCGTAGTTGTTGGGCACCCAGAAACCGCCGCCGGAGGCTGCGGTGGTGCCGCCGAACGCGGGTGATTTCTCAACAATGATGACTTTTGCGCCTTCTTTGGCTGCCACCAGCGCAGCAACCACTGACGTACCAGCGCCAACAACGACTACATCCGCTTCTTTGCTCCATTCGGTTGTAGCCCCGGCGGCGGGCTGTTCAGTTACCGTCCTGGGGGCGCAACCTGCGGCAAATGCCGCCACGCCAGCGCCTGCGATCGCTGTCTTCTTCAGAAAGTCGCGGCGTGAAACTTTACTTTCGTTCTTTGATGCCATGTGTTAAGACTCCTTTTAACTTCTAATGATTTTCCCGAGTATAGCATGTTTAGACAACCATCCATTCGGATAAAAGTCATAAAAGAGACAGTAAATGTCAGCAATTAATTACTTTGCCACAACCACATGAATTTGGGTATACTTGACCGCAGTGACCAGTAATTGCATATTGTGCTTTGTCCAACTGATCAAATAACAGGAGGCGTATGAAATATCTCATCACCGGAGGAGCGGGGTACATCGGCAGCACGATCTGCTCCGCCCTGGAGGACGCCGGGCATACCCCCATCATCCTGGACTCTCTCATCACTGGGCGGGAGGAGTTCACCCGCGGACGTATCTTCTACAAGGGCGACATTGCTGATGAAAAGGTGGTCAAGCAGCTGCTGCAAGATCATCCGGATATCCAGGCGACGGTGCACTGCGCTGCGCTCATCGTGGTACCTGATTCTGTCAGCAGCCCGTACGAGTACTACCAGGATAATGTTTCCAGGTCCATCGAGTTCTTCCAATATCTGCAAAAGATGGGATACGGGCGGGTTGTGTTCAGCTCATCTGCAGCTCTGTATGATGTGGTTCCCGGTTTTATGGTTACCGAGGAAGCACCCCTCAATGCCAACAGCCCATATTCACGCACCAAGCTCATGATGGAAATGGTGCTCAGGGATTACTGTACCGCCTATGGCATGAAGGGCATCGCGCTGCGCTACTTCAACCCCATTGGCGCTGACCCAAAGATGCGCAGCGGCATTCACGTGCAGCACCCCACGCATGTGCTTGGCAAGCTGGTCGACACCGCGCAGGGGCGACAGCCGGAGTTCCAGATCACCGGCACGCACTACTCCACCCGCGACGGCACGGGCATCCGCGATTACATCCACGTGTGGGATCTGGCACGCGCGCATGTCAACGCCGTCACCGATTTCGACAAGGTCTTCGAGCGCTCCGGCAACCCGCGCGACAATTACATGGTCATCAACCTGGGCACCGGTCGGGGCGTCACCGTGCGCGAGCTGGTGACCGCCTTCGAGAAGGTGTACGGGCAGACGATCAACAAGCGCGAGACCGGTCCGCGTCCCGGCGACGTGGCGGGCTCTTACACCAATGCCGATAAAGCCTACCGCCTGCTCCACTGGAAGGCTGAGCTCTCCATCGAACAGGGCATCGCCGACGCCCTCAAGTGGGGAGAGATTCGTGAACAGGTGCTCAAATACTGATCAAAATAAAACACAGCGGCTGGAGTTCATCCAGCCGCATTATTGTTGTGGAATAAATGTGTATTAGAACGAACGCAGGTATTGCGGCGGTATCGGGGCGGGGTGCCCAAGTTCCTTCGCCGCGTAGAGCGCCCAGTACGGGTTGCGCAGCATCTCGCGTCCTAATAGAACCAGGTCAGCCAGTCCGCCGCGAATGATGTCATCCGCCATCTTTGCCTCGGTGATAAGCCCTACTGCTGCTGTGGGAATGCCGGCGCCTTTGCGCACCGCCTCAGCGATGAACACCTGGTAACCGGGGTCGGTTGGCACTTTTGCGTCTGCCACGTTTCCGCCAGAGGAGCAATCCACCAGGTCAACGCCTTCCGCTTTGAGCAATCGTCCGAGCGCCACCGATTCCTCGAGCGACCAGCCATCTTCCGCCCACTCGAAACCGGAGATGCGAACGGTCAAAGGCAGGCGTTCCGGCCAGACAGCGCGCACATCTCGCCCCACCTCCAACAGGAACCGTACGCGGTTTTCAAATGATCCCCCGTAGCGGTCGGTACGCATGTTAGATCGCGGTGAGCAGAAGGACTGCAGCAGGTAGCCGTGCGCCCCGTGAATTTCCATCCACTCAAAACCTGCCTCCAGGCTGCGCCGGGCTGCCTGCACGAAAGAGCCACGGATCTCATCAATGCCCTCCATTGTGAGTTCAACCGGCACCTGGTGCAGCGGGGAGAAAGGCAGCGGACTGGCGCCAACCGCCTGCCACCAGTCGGGGTCAGCGGGCTGCACTGGTTTACCGCCCGTCCATGGCTGACCGGTGCAGGCTTTTCGCCCGGCGTGCGCGATCTGAATGCCGGCGACAGAACCGTTTTCTTTGATGACTTTCGTTACCCTGCGCAGCGGTTCGATGTGCTCGTCCGACCAGATGCCAACATCCCATGGGGTGATGCGCCCGCGCGGTTCGACGGCTGTCGCCTCGGCGATGATCAACCCTGCGCCGCCGGCTGCACGCGTACCCAGGTGAACCACCTGCCAGTCGTTGGAAATGCCATCGCGGTAGCTGTACTGGCACATTGGCGAAACACCGATGCGGTTGCGCAGCGTGATGTCCTTGATCGTCAATGGTTCGAATAGATGAGCCATTTTTCTCCTCTGATAGCTAGTATTTTCTAGAATTAATTACCAGCCTGCACAACAAACAACTCGAGACTGGTGGAGAGGTCTGACTGAGAGGTTTTCGCCTGCAGATCCATTTTTAGCAGGTGATGATAGAACCGCTCCAGTTTTTCCGGTCCGTAGCGCCGGGCAGCGTTGGTGTAATCGCCCACCTTCTTCGGTAGTATGCCCAGTTTACGCGCTGAATCAGCCGGTTCTTCGCCATACTCCAGTGTTTCGCTGATGAGCAGCAGCTGCCTGAAACGGTGGATGACCGCCCCCAGGATGATCTCCGGCTGAGAGTCATCCAGCAGCCGGTGCATCATCGCCTGGGCTTCGGATGTATTTCCCCCCATCAACCGATCGAGCATATCGAACACGTCCGTTGACCCTTCAGCAGAGACCAGCTCCAGCACGTCTTCGCGGTTGACCGGGCGTTTGAAGTCAACGTACATGAGCAGCTTGGCGATCTCCTGGCTGGCAATACTGGTGTCATTGCTGGTGTGCTGGCTCAACTCGCCAGCAGCCGCGGGTTCAATTTTCCCGCCCTGCCGCTTCGCTTCCGCGATAATCCAGGTGGGCATGTGCCGCGCGTCCGGCAGTCCGGCGTCAATGATCTCAGCCTGCGGATTGACGGCGAACCATTTGACAAGCCAATGAGCGTCATTGAGCGTCTCCCACACTTGCTGCCAACCGCCCTGATCGCGCCGCCACTTCTGGTGGTCCTCTACGATTAGTACCAGGTGAGTGGTCGGGGGAACACTGTTTAGTGTGGTAGTGAAAGCATCCTGGCGGCTCTTCTCGCCCTTTCCCAGTGGGTGTTCAATGATCACAAGTCGGCTGCTGCCGAAGAATGGCAGTGTGGAGAGCGCTGTGCGCATTTCCTCCATCGACACGCTGTGTCCGTCGAGGCGTGAAAGATTCATCGCCGCGTCGAAATCCGCCCCGAGGGATTTCTGTATCTGTAATAGGCGCAGCTTGATGCTGTACTGATCATCTCCGCGCAGAAGGTGGAAGTGAACAGCCTCCAAGGTCAGCTCTCCGTGTTTATAGTTGAAGAGCTGCTCTCTTCAGGTGTGACATCCGCCGTAAGAATGTGGTGGAGGACAGGTCCCCGGCGCTCGTAACGCACGATCTGCCTCACTTTTAAGTTGCCCGGCTCACCCGATGTGGAGATCTTTGCCTGCACCTTCGGTCCCAATGGTTGGGCAGCGACGAGTGACGCGGTGATGATAGTTACCAGCAGCGGCCAACGCTCGAATTTTTTCTTGAAAGTATTTCCACCAACCAGGGTGCTCAACCATGCGAATGTCCCGGCGATCACGCCGGCAGTGACGTAGTTAGTGCCGCAGTTGGCGTGCAGCGCCAGTTTCTTCTCACCCTCATTCATCCGCCTGAGCGCTTCCTGAACAGTCTCGAGCAGTTTATCGGTGGAAATATCGCCGATGATCCAAAAGCCCTTATGATCAGAATGTCCGGCGAAGGCGCGAGAAGGGAATTCCCTGGCTAACAGGTTTAATGTCGCGTGTTCTAATCCATGGTTTCGTCTGACCAGGGAGACAGGTCCCCAGTTGAGAATCTTATTTTCAGCCATGTGTTACCTCCAGGTGTCTAAAACGTATCATTTATCAGTCATCAGCGCGAGGTTGAGGGCTTCCCGCAGCGAACGGGCTTCCTTGATCTCAATGCCCTGCGGCAACGCCTCGCCCGGGCGTACCCGGCGAGGAATAATCGCGGTTCTGAACCCAAGCTTCGCCGCTTCGCGCAGGCGTGTGTTCATTTGCCCTACCCATCGCAATTCTCCAGAAAGGCCCACCTCTCCGATGAACACTGTATCGGCTTTAACCGGCACATCCTTGAGGGATGAAGCGATGGCAGCGGCGATCGATAGATCTGCGGCGGGTTCGCTGACCTGCAGACCGCCGATCACATTCACAAAAACGTCCTGCTCCGCCAGCCGCATGCCCAGCCGGCGGGTGAGTACCGCGGTGGTGAGTAATAGGCGGTTAAAGTCCACCCCATTTGGGGTGCGCCGCGGGTTGCCCAGGTTGCTGGGACTGGTGAGCCCCTGTATTTCCACCAGCAGCGGGCGGGTGCCTTCCATTGTTACAGCAATGGCTGAACCAGGTGCGTTCACCATGCGTTCCGCGAGGAAGGCTTCAGATGGGTTGAGTACCTCCACCATGCCGCGGTCGCGCATCTCGAAGACACCTACCTCAGCGGTGGCGCCAAAACGATTCTTCACTGAGCGCAGCAGGCGGTAGGATTGAAAGCGATCTCCCTCAAGGTAGAGCACGGTATCAACAATGTGTTCCAATACGCGCGGACCGGCGATGACGCCTTCCTTGGTCACGTGCCCCACCAAAAAGACTGCCATACCGGTGGTCTTGGCAACTTCGCGCAGGCGGTTGGCGCATTCGCGCACCTGGCTGACCGATCCAGCGGTCGAGGTCATGTCCGGCAGGTAAACAGTTTGTATGGAGTCTACGATCAGCAGGTCAGGTTTGACCGCCTGCACATGTTCCAGCACGATATCCAGGTTGGTTTCGGTCAGCAGCAGCAGTTCATCGCTGAAGGTGTGATCGTTGTTCTCCGCGGCCAGACGGGAGAGCCGCAGCGCACGCATCTTGATCTGCCGTTCAGATTCCTCACCGGAGATATATAATACTTTTTGGGCTGCGGTTTCTTTTGTACCGGCCATCTCCAGCGCCATTTGCAGCAGCAGGGTCGATTTACCGATGCCCGGGTCGCCGCCAACCAGCACGATCGAACCCGGCACCACTCCGCCGCCGAGCACGCGCGCGAACTCGCTGATGGGCAGCGGGATCCGCTCCTCAGCGTCTCCGGCGATCTCTCCCATCCTGCGCGGCTCTGAACGAGCGTTCATCCCGCGTAGATGGGTCTTGGCTGGTTCGCTTTGGGTCTGAATGACCTCTTCGACGAAGGTGTCCCACCCGCCGCATTGCGGACACTTCCCCAACTGGCGTGGAACCACCTTTCCGCACTGCTGACACACGTACTGGCTGATCAATTTTGGCATGTTCTTATTATACCTATAAGCAGCACAAGACTTAGGATCTTGGGTCTTTCCTTGACAACCAACCCGTTTGTGTGATAATTCTGCAGGAAATTGAAAAAGGAGAGTTTTTTTGTTAAATTTAGCCACGGTCGTTGTAAACCATAAAAGAGCAAGGGTGCACCTGAAAATATAAGGATCTGCAATTCAGAATCTTTCAACCACGGGTGTACTCCTGCCCGTGGTTTGCATTTAATGACACGTAGAGGTCTGTCAGCCCTCTGTTAAACAGTTAAGTCGATTATTTGAAACCGCGGGAAACCGCGGTTTTTTGGTTTGAGGAACCAGAAATGAAGATTAAGAACAAACATCAGCGTTGGAATGACGACGCTTGTGATATTTTTGAAAAGATCCACCGCAAGCGCAATGCGAAAGGAAAGACTGATTCGCCGCGGACGAGCCGCTCCCACGGGAGTGATCGAAAGAAGGAATTCAAATGCGCCAACTGCGGGGCGATGGTGAGCCTGAACCGTGAGGTTTCCGGGGTGAACAACCGCAACCATTGCCCGTACTGCCTGTGGTCGCGCCACCTGGACCAGCGAAAACCCGGCGACCGCCTGTCGACCTGCCGCGGGCGCATGGAACCGGTCGGGCTGACCGTGAAACACACGCTCAAGCGTTATCAGGCGGAGAAACAGGGTGAATTGATGCTGATCCACCGCTGCGCTGCGTGCGGAAAGCTTTCGATCAACCGCATCGCGGGTGACGATAATGCGATCCTGCTCAACGACCTGTTCCTGCATTCACAGTGCATGCCGCTGCAATTGACGGACCGACTGGCAGCGGATGGCATCCTGCCGCTTGGACCACGCGACTTCACCCTGGTGCAGTCGCAGCTCTTTGGCTGGCAGTCGATCCTGGTTGAATTCGAGCAGGGCATTGAAAATCTATCCGAAGTTATTGAATTCGTCAAGTAAAGAACCCGGTAATCAAAACAGCGCTTCCAAGCAGAGGCGCTGTTGTTAATGCAATTACTTAACTTAAATGCTTGATGTAGCAGCGGCGGCGTTTGTGCTGGCGGGCTTCGAAGTGCTTCCATTGCCCCTGCACCCGGTGGTTATTCTCCAGCTCGGGGTTGGACTCTACTTTCCTGATGCCCTGTTGAATGAATACCTCGTTGATGTGATTGATCACCACGGCATTAACCCCCTTCCCCTGGTATTCGGGTTTCACGGCGATCAGGTAGAGGTCAGCGCGGTCGTTCTTTTTGAGCGCTCGAAGCAAGTGGATGAATCCGAATGGAAATAACCTGCCCCCTGCTTTTTGCATGGCTTTGGTCAGCGAGGGCATCGTGATGCCAAATGCCACGATCTCATCGGATTCATTAACCACGACAGTTACGAACTCCGGCTTTATGAACCCGAAATACTGCTGGGTGTAATACTCCACCTGCCGGTCGTTGAGCGGAATAAATCCGTACAGATCGCGATAGCTCTCGTTGAAGAGCACAAAGACCTGTTTAGCATAAGCAAGGATTTCGTCCTTGCGCGTAAAGGTTACCAGGCGCAGTTTTTCCCGGCGCAGGATGATACCGGCGAGTTTGGCGATCCTCGGGTCAGGCTTGGCGGGCACGGTGATTTCGAACTCGATCCAGTCCGTGTCCTTCACATAGCCAATCTGTTCCAGGTGCTGCGGGTAATAGGCATGGTTGTAAATGGTGGCCATTGTGCCCGGTTCATCAAATCCCTCCACCAGCATGCCGGCCTGGTCCATATCGGTAAAACCCAGCGGTCCGTGCACCGCGCTGCAGCCATTTTCGCGCGCCCAATTCTCCACTTTGCCGAGCAGGGCTGCGCAGACCGCGGGATCATCAATGAAATCGAGCCAGCCGAAGCGCATGTACGCCTGGTTCCAGCGCTGACGGTGCCCCTCGCTGATAATCGCCGCTACCCGTCCCACCACTTTACCATCGCGCAATGCCAGCCACTGGCGCGAACGGCTGTATTCGTACGCGGCATTCTTTTCCGGTGAGAAAGTCTTGATCACGTTGCTATACATTGGAGGCACCCAATTGGGGTTTTTCCTGTACAACGTCCGTGGGAAGTGAGCGAATGTTATAAGGTCTTTGGAGGTTTCGACTTCGCGGATTTCAATTTTATTCATCGGCAGCTCTTTCTGAAAATCTCTTAATGTAACAGCGATGGCGTTTATGCTGGCGGTTGTCGAGGTATTTCCACATGGCGAGAATATCCAGATTGTCTTCAAGCGTCAAGTTTGATTCGACCAATTTGATCCCCCGCTTCAAAAAAGTCTGCAGGATCTGGTTTGCCATTAGGGCGGTAATCCCGGTGCGGCGATATTCCTCCCGCACCCCCACCAGATAAAGGTCCGCCCGATCATTTTTCTTAATCGCACGCAGCATGAGAATGAATCCGAATGGGAATAGATAACCCCTGCATTTTTGCAACGCCCGTGAAAACGACGGGAACGTGATGCCGAACGCGACGACCCGGTCGTTTTGATCGAGCACAATGGGGATATAGGCGAGGTCGACGAACCCGAAATAGGTATTGATATACGCCTGCACCTGTTTTTTCGAAAGCGGGACTGTTCCGTACAGCTCGCTATAAGCTTCTTCAATCACTTCGAAAATCTGCGGAGCGAGCTTGAGCAGTTCCTTCTTGCTGCCTTTAAACAGGCGCAGTCCTGTGCGTTTTGCGATCAGTTCAGCTGCCTTTTTGATCTTCTCTTCTGAGCGGTTGGTGACAGTGAACTCGTGGTCCAGCCAATCGACATCCTTGACATACCCCAGCGATTCAAGTTGTTCGGGATAATAGGAATAATTGTAGATGGTGGCGAGCGTGGTCATCTCTTTAAAACCTTCAACCAGCATGCCCTCGCGGTCAAGGTCGGTAAAACCAAGTGGTCCGTGTATACCCTCCTTGCCTTCCTCCCTCGCCCATTGTTCCACGGTTTCCATCAGCGCTTTGACAACCTCGGCATCGTCAACAAAGTCGATCCAGCCAAAGCGCATGAGATTTTGTCCCCATTTCTGTTCATGTTTCGAAATGATCATAGCGGCGATGCGACCCGCAACCTTCCCGTCCCGATAAGCCAGCCAGTAACGCGCCCGGGCATCTTCGAACGCGGGGTTGCGATCCCAGCGCAGCGTATTCAGTTCATCGGCGTAAAGCGCGGGCACGTAGTATGGGTTGCCCTTGTAAAGGGAGAGGGGAAATTTTGTGAAGGTCTTTAACTGGCGAATTGTGGTGACTTCTTTGATCTCAACGGTCATGGGTTACCTGCCTGAAATTGGTAATGAATATAAAAAATACTTGCTTACATTAAAACACGGTATTGCGGATAAGTTATGATTCCGGTTCATTTACGACGGACAATGAGAGACGTAGTGTCTTCGTAAACAACATACCAGGATTCATTTTGCAGCAGCTCTTTTGATAAGGGTTCGTTGACAGGAAAGATGACCCAATCCACGCCGTATTTTTGAAGAATTTCCTCCCAATCAGGGTTCACGCTGACAACGGCGAGGTATTCGCGGGTAAGTTCTTCGCCGTAAAAATCAATCTTTCCATCGATAAATACTTTTACGTCCGGCCATTCACGCAACAGAAGATATCCGCCCCACAAGTAGTAATTGAACACTTCGCCTTCCTGGGGGTTTTCCTCCAACCAGCTGACAGCAGCAACCGGGAATTTTTCTGGATCGTAACGATTACCGATTTGCCCTTTATCGAACTTAATCCCTCGGTTAAGACCGACGGTCACTAGCACGACGACCAGGAGTAAAAAAAGAATACCCCGCACGGATTTATTCAAGACAAAAAGATTTTCGTCGCGTTTTTTAATTTTGCCGAGGAACTTGATTTTTTCGTGTCCCTGTCTCAACAAATCCTCGAGTCCTTCGACCATTACAGGAGCGCTGATGATCACAAACAAGGGTATATTGCGGGCGCTATACAACGCCATCGCCAGCCACGCGGTGCTCGGAATGAGCCAATCTCCTCGCACTCTCCCCTTTTTCATCCCAATTATGAGTACAATGACCGTAACAAAGATTAAAAAGGGCAGAAAATCAAGATTGTGAAAATTCGGAGAAAGATACTCTTCCGTATGGTTTACCAGAAACTCGTTGGACAAAAATTGAAAATTTGTTTTCCATAAACCAATGCCTGATGGGTTGGCAAGGGTGGCAACCAGGGCTGCAATGCCCCCCGCCAAATAATATCTCCAGAAATTACCGGGAACAGGAGTCTCGTCTGTATGCCTGAATAAATGGGAGTCAATGAAAACACCGACCCCAAATAAGACCCAGGTCACGATTCCTGTCATGTACCCGCCGTGTAAATTCACCCAGAACAGCATGATCAACGGGAGAAGCCAGGCACTTCTACTCTGCCCTTTTCTTATTCTTTCCAACACAATCAACCAAAGAGCGAACAGAAGAAAGGTAAAGATGTGAGGACGGGCCAACCAATGGATAGCCGATGCGAGAATTGTTAAAAACAAAGAAAAAAGTAACGCAACGAAGGATCCGCTCCGCCTGCTGCTGTTTTTATAGGTCAACCAGAAAGCAAAACTGATCACCAGCGCTGTCAGTAGTATCGCCCCGTCCAATCCCATTATTCTGTTAGAGATCGCAAATAGCACCTCTGATAGCCATTCGTGCGGTGTGTACGGCAAACCGTTCATCGTGTGCGAGAAAACGTCTTCGAGCGGGATCTTGCCGGTATCTAAGATGTAATTTCCTACTGCAACATGAAGCGCGAGATCTCCATCAGCGTTTATGATCTGTGACCCTTTGGTGATTACCCCCAGGAATACTGTCATCCATATCAAAACGCCTAAAGACGGAAAAATTAACCAAAGAAACCTTTCCTTTTTATTCATCGTAAAACCACCATGGCTTCATTCTACATGGAAAAGAAAATACATTTGGAATATTTGTAAACCGGTTATTGGTCAAGGAAGATGTCCCTGCCATCGGAGATGATGGATATATTACCGGATTGTTCCAGATTACGCCACCCCTCGACCGGGCAGAGCGTCGGGCTGTTCCACAGGACGACGCGTGGTTCAAGCGCTTGCCAGACCCGCGGGGGAATGTAGCTGATATCAGACTCATTGAGCACGAGAACAGAAAGCCCGGTGAACGCGGTAGGCTCTTCCTCTTTGATCAGGGTGTAATCAACTCCATTGGGAATGAGGATATTCACTTGTTCATGTTCAACGATGAACGCAGCGGTATCAGCGCTTTCAGCGACTACACGGATAATCATTTCTTCGTCGATTTCAATAGCTTCGCCAGGTTTTAATTTGATTGGCGTAATGTTTACAGGTATGGTGACCGGTCCGGATTCAGCGCCTGCGCGATAAACAACAGGCGGAAGCACAACGGACTTGACCGGGATGCGTTCGTCGAGTTCACCCAGGTAGCGGGTGGTCGGGGCAGTGCTCAACCATGTTTGATCGATCCGGTAACCCCATGGAGAGAGCTGGCGGCTCACCGCTGCGCTAATTTCGTTTACTTCTTTACCGGGATCGAATAAAACGGTTTGACCAGAGGGTGTGTAAAACATCAAGACAGACTTCTCTCCGGCGCGCAGCAGGTTAACATGCAAATATCCATCCGGCCGGTGAATGATGATCGACCAGATGGAAATTGCTCCAAGAACCAGAAGATAGACGATCCAATAATACTTTCCTTTTAGATGTTTTGTCAGATAGCCCCGAAATATGAAAAGAAGGATGAATAAAACCACAAACGCAAGCAGAAATAACGCGATTTGTGGATCTACAGCGAGACTACCTGAATTCATTCGGGAGAATTGATTGGCGATGAAATTTGAGTATGAAGCAAGAGGCCATGTAAAGAGAGATGCAATTTTTCCGAGCGCGGGGCTGATTGCGCCAAGTATGGTACTGATTCCTCCCATGATCAGCAGCGGCGGCTGCGCGGGCAGGATCAATGGATTTGCCAGGAAGGAACTGAACGAGATGCGACCAAAGTGGTATGCAATGATCGGAAAGGTAAGCAATTGGGCGGCGAGCGTGAAGAGAAGGTACTGGTTTAACGGTTCAGAAATTCTTCTGGCCGTACCTTCCGGTAACAGATGGGTCAGGCGGTCCCTCGCCCATGCTCCTAATGGGTCAGCAAAAAGGACCAAGCCCAGCGTGGCGGCGAAGGACAACTGAAAACTCACGTCTTCTAATAATAAGGGATTAAATAGGCACATCAACGCGGCAGTGAAACCCAGCGCGTTTAACCCTGATTGTCGCCTTCCTACCAGGTGTCCTCCAAACGCGGTCACTGCCATGATGGCTGCCCGAATTACAGAAGGGGAGCCTCCAACGAATACCGTGTAAACCATTATTACTAAAGCCGAGACCAGCACAGCCCAATAGCGGTTGAGTATACGGCTGAATACCTTCATAAACACGAAAGCCAGCACACCCATATTGAAACCCGATATCGCGATGATGTGGGCGGTCCCGGTTTGCTGGTAGGAACGCACAAGCGATTGGGGCATGTCTCGCTCCAGCCCGAGAAGGATACCCGCCAGCAAACTGGATTCGGGTTGGGGATATTGGGAAAAGAGGATTTCTCTGGCTTTCTGGCGTAAGGATTCCAGCTTTGCGCGCAAGAAACCAGTTTGAACATGGTCCACAAGCTGCACAGAGCGGGGATAGTACATGACCGTTCCAATCTGCTGCCGGGCAAGGTAATCTTTGTAGGAAAAACGTTCGTCTTCTGACGGGGTCAACGGCGCGCCGGTAAAGCGGAGCACATCACCAATCTGGTAATCGGTGCTCGCTGCCATGCGAACCCGCAGTTTGCCGGAAATTACCCTGATAGCATCCTGCGGATCGCTGGCGAGAGGGTCTTCAATTTCGATGACGGTTAGATCAAGGTAAACTGCGTCCTCGCGTTTGTCGGGCGGGTCGAAGATGCGCGCAGTGATGGTGTAGGTACCACGGTCATTGTAATACGCGAGTGAATTGCTGGTGATCGGTTTTTGACCGCCGTGAAAGCGGAGACCACCTATTGTCAGCGCGATGAGCAGTAAACCCGGATAGAGCGGTATGACAGAACGGAGTTTCTTCCAGGATGATGTTGTATGGAAAAAGAACCTCTCGACAAGAACCAGTAAGATTCCCATTCCAAGTAGCGCGGTCCAGAAATATACCGGTAAACCGAAACATTGCGCGAGAAAAATACCCGTGACGACACTAATCGAGAGCCAAAGCAGGGGCATAATTGCTCATCCGTAAGATGAAGTCATTACCCCTATTTATATTCATTTTTTCGTTCAGCGCAAATTGCAGATTGCGTTAACTTGCCCGGTCAGTTTCATCCGGCGGTACCGCGTAGACAAACACATAAATCAATGGTTCGTTGCCGTTGTTGCTCACCCTGTGCCAGGTTTGCGGAGGGTTGTATAGCACGTAGCCTGACTCTATTTGTAAAGGGTCCATCTCAGGTCCGGTGAGTTGACCGCTTCCGGAGAGTGGGATAATGAGTTCCTCCCCTCCCTGCGTGGAGTGCAGGCTGACGGAATCGCCTGGAGCCAGGGTGACCTGCCCGGAGCGCAAGAAGTGCGTTTCAGGTGGACCAGCGAGCAGGCTCTTGTGACGCGCACTGGCCTCAGCGAGGGATATTTGGATCGGGGCGGTGATGGGGGAAGGAGTATTTTCAATTGATTTCATTTATGTTCCTTGTACGATATCAATAGATAAATTTTATCTACGTGAAACACCATGAAAGTTGACCATCTATTTCTAAATTCAATACTTAGTATCCTTAATTTTTAAGAAAATTTATTTTTTTGGAATATCGGTTCTTCTGAAGCCATCAGCAACGAAATACCTGAGACGACAATGGTAATGCTTATTAGATACGCTCTGTATGTCGGAACCGGTGTTAAATACGGTAATAGAAGCGCGATACCGGCAAATAACCTCGGCCCAGCCTTTGTTGATATTATTGTCCATATCAACCATGGTAATAGCGGAAGAAGAGAATACACCCAAGCAATAGGGAGAAGCGCTATACCCAACCATACCAGGCAGGCCCAACCAATGAACTCGTTATTTTTGAACCCTGTCCACAGAACAAGCATTATAAAAATAACCGCTGTAGTAAATCCAAACCAATCCCCAAACCGCCATGCTGTAACCAATAAAGCGCCATTATCCGGTCGGTTGATCTGGCTGATCGAATTCTCGACATTAAGTGATAGATAAGTAGAGACCGCATCGGGACGTAATATAAATAAGATAATTACAGCCATCAACCATACCAGAGTAAAACCAACCAAAGCCAACCATTTCCGTCGAATAATAAAATACAACAGGGCAGGGGCAGCAAAGAATTTTGGTAGCGACGCGACTGCAATACTTATTCCACCTACGAACGGAAGATTCCGATACTCAAATGCCAGCAATAATCCATACAGCCATATTGGCGTAAATTGACCCAACGACCAGATAGTGGGGGGCCAGGCAAGTGATAAAACCCCCGCTATTAAACAGTTTTTCCAAGAAAGGTTGAAGGTCCGCGCTGATAACACAAGCCCAATGAACATGGCGAGAACCCAAATAATCTCTGCTGTTGGATAATCGAAGAGAGTTAGAGGTAATACAAACAAGAAAGCTGTAGGCGGATGGGAAGAGCGGTGATTTGCGAGCCATTCGACCCCAAGTTTTTCAAAGGCTGTTGTCAAAATCGGGTAAAGCTCTTCTTCATGATGTATTAGTGCCCTGGAACCGATGTAATCTTGGGCTATATCCTGGTTCAAAGGGTATGCAGCCAGAATAGGGATTATTGTTCTCCCATAGACGATACCGATAATCATACCTAAAAGGCAAACGATTATGATTTTGAAGATTGAGGGGGTAACGCTTGTTTTATGCAATCTTTGTCCAGAGTACCCGGATTTCGTAATTCGACAATTAAGGGTTAATTGATTTTACTAGAATACACCTGTTTACCAAGCGCACGATTGAAATCAAAACTTGGTTTTTGGTGATTCTTTGAGCTCTCGATTTTTTATCCCCGAGGCAATCAAGTTCCTCGATTATCTCCACTATCAGTGTTTTTTTAGTATTTAAAGACACTTACAATAACGAAATGACATGCAACAAACCCTGCTATGGCATGATCAACCGCAAAACCTGCTTGTCCGGTAATTAGCGCGATAACCCAGGCAAGTGGAGGAAGTACAACCCATAAAAACAGCATGTTTTCAGGAAAAAGATTGTTGACTGTGACATACAACAGAAGTGGGATAAGAACCAACGCCATGTGATGATGTGAGTGCCATGTGATCACGAGGGTCGTCGCAAATATCCCCAAGATCCCCAATACCCACCTGGGGTTATCCTGGTTTGTGTTTTTTTCAATAAAGTAAACTAATATAAGCGTAACTGCGATACCCAATCCGGCAAAAATCCAACCTACCGACGAGTTTGTTAAATCATTAATTAATGTGCCAATCATCCGCCAGTTTATCATTGCTGTTGGCGCGGTTATCGCGTTACCTTCCCCCCAACCTGTCCAGAGCCTGATCAATGCCAGTGTTCCTTCAATGCCTGACAAAGCTATTGACGATAGTGTGATCAGACCTGATGAGATTGCAAAACCGAAGAATGCTTTCCATTGGCGCCGTATTAACAAGATCGGGATGATTAGGATGAGCAATTGTGGTTTTAGAAGCAATCCCCCCAGCCATACTCCCGAAAGCACCGGCTTTTTACGGAGCGCGTTGCGAACGAACTCACCCGTGCACACCATCAGGAACATATTCAATTGACCATTGATTAAATTGTCAAATAGCGGGAACGAGGCAAGGACAAGCGTTAATTGATAGAAATTCAATGGCAACCCATTCTCTTGTAACCGCGTTTTCCGGATGAAGAAGATTAAGTACCCGATTACGATGAAAAGGTTAAGAACTACCCATACCCAATAACTGCTTTCAACATTTATACGTGAAAGTAGTCCAAAAGGAAGAATGAAAAACGACAGATAAGGAGCAGGGAGCGTAATAAACGAAGAAGTGTCTGATTCGCCAATAAAGCCTTTTAATTTTAGTTCTAGAGACTGGACTTTTCTAAGCGTTTCAAGATCATAGATTTCTGAAAAGCCCTGTTCGTCCGCGATTTTTCCGGCGCTCCAGAACGCGAGATAATCCCCGCCGTAATGAATTGGAGATTCACTATCCCTTATCGAAATTACAAACAATCCGGCATAGAAAATCGCGATCGCAAAGAGTACGATAATTTTCCAGTTTAATTTCGTGAAACGTCGTAAGTATTCTTTCATCCCTTGGGTTCACCTACCATTTGTTAAGCGTCAATAATCTGCATGGTCACCGATGATTAACACCGCGAGTATTGAAAAGCGAACTGCCTGTTAGAATGATTAGTATTATATAATTTAATGCTTTACAAAACTAACAGAACTATTCTAAGTCTGAGACTATTATGGCAGAGTTCCAACATTCTTTTCCTGCACAAAATCAGTTATCCGGGCGATCCTCGCATTCATGGTTCCTGGTCTTATCATTCGTGTTGATGTTCCTGCTTTCGATCGCAGCGGAACTCCCGCTGGCGCCCAATGACTTCTTCCCCTATGTTAGGATTGGCGAAGAGATTGTGTATACGGGCGCTATCCCCGAAACCGAGTTCATGACCTATACCCAATACGGCAAAAACGTCGACTATCCGTACTGGCTCCCTTCGTTGATATTTTTCTGGTTGTTCAAAACTGGCGGTGCGACGTTAATTTCGATTCTCATCGTAGTGCTTACCGCGGCTTTTTACGTTTCACTGTGGTATTGTCTGCGGGAGTTAAACATTCGACCGCTGACCACCGGATTTGTTTTGCTCCTGACCGGATTGTACAACGCCAGCTTTTTTGTAGACCGCCCACAAATATTGGCGTTTCCGCTTTTCAGCCTGGCTTTGCTCCTCCTGATCCGGTGGCAAAAAGGGGATAACAAGTGGTTATGGGTATTACCGGTAATTTCAATGTTATGGATCAATTTTCATGGGTCGTTTATCATCCTATTCTTCCTTGCTATTCCAGCCCTGATTTTTGGCGCAGGTAATCGCAAGCGGCTCTTGCTCTTGATTGTTTTGGCGTTATTAACCACATTCATTAACCCCTACGGAATTAACGCCTGGACAGACATGTTTTCTGTCATCAACAACGAGTCGAATCGCCTGTTCAGCAAAGAATTCCAGGCACCGCTAAACGAAGGCTGGCAGGCGAACATTTTCTTTGCCTTGTTGCTTGCGATACCGGTATTGACCGCCATTATGAAACCGAAAATCCACCTTCTCTATTGGATCTGGTTCCTCGGGTTCGGGTGGATGGCGCTCTCAGGAGTGCGTTATGGCATCTGGTTTATGGCTGCGCAAGCCATCATCCTGGCGCTGCTGATCGACCCGATCATGGGAAAAATCTTCAAAACCTCTAATCGTTTTCAGAACAGATCCATGAATATTTTTCTAGGAATATTCATGCTGGTTATTCCAATTGCGTTTCTGCCGGGCGTTCGCGGCTTGTGGTGGGAAAAGGCGCCGCCTGTTTATAGCGAAACCACCCCGGTCGAAGCAGCACAATTTCTTCAACAAAACCCGCAGTTACCGGGTGAGTTGTGGAGTGATTTTGAGTATTCCACCTATCTGACCTACGCGCTCCCCGAAAGAAAACTGTTCATGACCAACCGCATGGACGATTTTCCGGTCGAACAATACAAAGATGAGAGGGCGATCTCCGCGGGGCGTTACGATTGGCAGGAACTCCTGGATAAATATGGGGTCAACCTGGTGATGGCCAGCGTTGCCAATCAGCCGGAGTTGATTAAAGCAGCCTCGTCTTCTACAACCTGGGATGAAGTCTATCGCGACGATCGCGCGGTTATTTTTGTCAGGCTTGAACCGATCGAGTAATTTGCAGCAGACAGTAGCCTTGGGGTATTCCATTAGCAAGACAGATCCAAATCCTGCGTGTAACGGATCAATTTATTTACGGCGAATTTATACAGTTACCAGTAGAATACTTTTCTTCTGCACCATGTAACTGATAGCCATAACCGCATTTAGCAGTACAGGCACCCAAATCGCGTATTTATCATTGACGAACCCCGCGTTTTTCATAAAAATGAACATGACCATGCAAATTAAGAAGCCGCCAATGGCTATCCAGGAACTTGTTTTCGATCTGCGGTCAAAAGCAAGGTAAATGATCAGCGGGTACATCAGCACGAAATCCCAGGACCAGATTACAGGCGAAAACAGCGTTGTAAGCGAGAGGCTCCACATCAGCGCATCGAATCCATTGAGTTTGAGGGATAAGTACACAACAAAACTAATTCCAGCCAGCAGGTATAAGCCTGAAAGAGCAATAGCCAGGGATTGAGATTCAAGCGAGGATAACAGCCATGCGTACAAAGTCGGGTATGCCCAATGAGGGTTCGTAGTAAAGTTATTTAGAAAATCAGGAATCCAGTTCGGATATAACAGGAAGAGGGGAACACAAAAAACCAATGCCCATGCAAATGAAAGCACAGTTGTTTTAAGGACTGTTTTAAGTCCCTTTTCACGATACAGCACAACACAGAAAGCTGGCAGGAACAACACGACCAACTGGGGTTTTGTAAGGGATACGGCAAGGATCAAACCGAGTACGACGGGTTTCCACAGGTTAAGTTTTAATGTCACAATAACGAGAAGCAGGCAGAAAATCAAAGAAACCTGTCCCAACTTGATATGGGCTACGGAGGCGGGAAACAACGCCAGCAATATTGTGGTCAGGAAGATGAGCACAGAAGACCTGTGACTCATGCGCGCCAGGATGATCACCAGAAGGAAAAGCGATAACCCCGTGGTCACGAACCAAAGATTAGACGCCACCTGTAAGGGTAAAAAACCCAACGGAAAGAAAATACCGATAATCATCGGCAGCCAAACCGGGTTCAACCCATCAAGAATTGAACTGATGTCGTAGGGACTCATCCCATGGATAAGCTGGTACGAAGGCCCCCATAGATTATTTTGGAAATCTCCTGCAATCGGTAAAATTTCAGTGGAAAGAAACCATCCAAATAACGCAACTAGTGCTGAAAAGAGCAGGATATGGATGAGAGTTTTCTTCCAGCCGGTTATGATAATTAAATTTTTCAAGAAATTTGGTCCATTTTTGACTAACAATGTTGGTTCGGGAAAATACAGTAGATTTCTTTTTGAGATTATAGCATTCTGATCAAGTAATGCTAATGATTAATGGTTTAGGGATTCAAATGATTTTGCAGACAGATTGAAATGGATAACAAATATTGGCTAAAACCCCTGGTACACAAAAGGCGCGGTTGCGTCACCAAAGTACGCGAGTGAAGCTGCCACCAGCAGCACGAGCACAAACAGCACCTGCGCCCACCGCGGCCAATTGAGCAACCAATCTTCATTACCCGCGCGGTGCTGAATGACGTCAAGCGCGAATGCGAGCGCGAGGACAGCGATCAGCAGCGGATTGGGCAAGCCTAACAGCGACCAGCTGTATAGAGGGTTCCACCCCGTTACCCCAAGGACAAGCGCCGTGAAATCCGGCATTGTCCACCTCAACAGACCGTACCAGTACTGCAAGGATATGGATAACTCCATGCGGAATGGGACCCAGGCAAGCGTTGCAAGTATAAAGGTGAGGAGAATACCTGCCTGCTGGCGTCGTCGCGGAAGTTTATTCAGAGGAATCGCGGGTTTATTTAAAGTTGGAAGACGCTCAAGGATCATGAATAACCCGTGCAGCCCACCCCATACGATCATATTCCACGCCAGCCCATGCCACATACCGCTGACCAACATGGTGATCATAGGCGGTAGGACGATGTTGAGTACATGATTTTGTTCCGGCACCCTGCGCCGCAGAGACCAGGCGAGTGGATAAAAGATGTAATCGCGCAGCCAGTTGGAAAGGGTGATGTGCCATCGGTTCCAGAATTCGGTAAAATTGCGTGCGTAATACGGAAGGTTAAAGTTGGGCGAAAGTTCGATACCAAACCACAGGCTAACGCCGCGTACAATGGCGGTATATCCCGCGAAATCGTTGTAAAGCGCGAACGCGTACCCGATCAACCAGGCAAGAAGTTTCTGACCCGGGTAATCCAGCGGGGTGGTGAAGGCTCCGGCGGGGATCATATTGAATAGAGAATTCGCGAGGACGATCTTACGAAATAGTCCAACGAGTATGAGGCTGGCTGATTGTTCCAGTAAAGCACTGTCCACACTGAGCGGGTTAATAAGTCGGGGTAAAAAGGCCTTAGCGCGCTCCACCGGACCGGACAGAAGTTTGGGGAAGTAGAAAATATACAGGCTGAAGCGCAACAAGCTGGTCTCGGGTGGTAGACGGTTGTTGGCAACGTCCAGCAGGTAGGAGATGTTCTGCACGGTGAGGAAGGAAAGACCCACGGGCAGAAGAATCTGCAGCACACGCCCGGGTTCCAGCAAGCCGATGGAGTCTAAAAAGGAAGAGAATTGAGGCAGATAGAAATCGCTGTACTTGAAAAACAAAAGGACGAGTACGTTGAATAAAACGCCCGCTCTCGCCCAGGTTTTATGGTGCAGCTTTTTGGGATCGGATTTGAGGCCGAGCGCGTAATTGATCCCGCTGTAAGCTGCGAGCACCAGCACAAATTGCCATGACCATGTGATGATGAAGAGGGCGGAAATGATCAGCAGCCAACCCTGGCGGAAGCGCGCAGGCAGCCGGTGGTAAATCAACGCGGCAAGCGAGACGCTGATAAAGAAAAGGATCGTTGTAACGGTCACTGCGCACTCTCCCCGGAAGACACCGGTTGCAGGCATGTACCCTCGTTGAGACACATGTCCGCCAGTTGATCCGCAAGGAGAGCGGAATAGATCATTGCGCCTTTGTAATTGAGGTGGTAATAATCTGAGCGGAAGGATTCCGGGATCAGGTCTGATTCCGGTGGCGGCAGAAACATACCCCCCCGGATGGTAATGAACGGCACAAGCTTTTCCAGGTACGAGGTGCGCGCGGAATCGTCTTTAAAATAGACGAAGTAATTGGGATGGAGCGGCAATTCGGTGATCCATACCTGCGTGCCTCCGCTGGTTAGAGAGAGCATATCTGCAAGATTCGCGAGGCGACCGGGATCCATCGTGTAGTTGGAAAACATTTCAAAAAGCTGCTTCTCGGCGGGGATTTCGGGATCTGGTGGAAGCCAGGCGGCTCCGAAGGGGAAAAAGTCAGCTTCGTATCCGCTTTCTGTTGTATTGGCAAAACGCCGTACACTTGAGAGGTGGGTGTCCATGAAGTCATCTCGGCTCCAGTTGCGCAAGGGGAGTACATGCTGGACGAGAGAGGAATTTTCTTTTAGCCAAACAGTCAGGGTTTTTTTACCGCCGGTTCGCGCAACGAACCACTCATCGTTGAGCAGAACTTGTTCCACTTCCACGCCGTTAGTGGCAGTGTAGTCTCTCATCTCGGTGAGGAAGATCAAAGCGCTCGGGCGGTATTCCTGAACCAGTATACGGGCGAGAACTGAGTTGGGAGCTACTGTCAATCCCTCTACTCCGAAATTAAAAACGCGCAATTCAATACCGGTTCGATAGGCGTAGCGCTGCGTCAGAATATCCGGGTCAATCCCGGTGTTCACCATCGAGTTGCCCAAAATGATCACATCAACGCCGCCATTTTCCTGCACGTAATCCTTGAGCGTGAACCACTTGATCTCGAACTGGTTGTGATACAACCCCAGTGATCGCAATTGGAGGGATGTGTCGAGGTGCGTCCAACGGAAAAGTCC
This sequence comes from Anaerolineaceae bacterium, assembly GCA_040772785.1. Taxonomy (GTDB): domain Bacteria; phylum Chloroflexota; class Anaerolineae; order Anaerolineales; family Anaerolineaceae; genus UBA6107. The sequence continues at coordinate 91,749 of JAXGXM010000006.1, forward strand.
TTCAATAAGCGGGATTAACAACGCAAAAAGAAGCACACCGATAACCGCGGAAATGATCAGCGACTTGGGTTTTGACGACCTTGCGGTGGATTTTGCGGGCATTTGATTATTGACGCCATTAATGACTAAACACGATAAAAGTAGGCAAAGATCAATCGGACTGAGCGCGCCGTGAGGTTGACTGGTTTGCGCGCTTTTCAGCAAGTATCTCTATTAAGCGCGGATGACCGGCGTAAAAACCATGGTACTTCTCGTCCATCATTGCAGCGATCTGGCACATGATTTCGGTGGTGAGTTTGTCCAATTGTCCTTCGCGGTTACTCCGGTCCAGCTTAGGAGGGACAATCGGCTTGCCGTATTCAGCTGTGATGACAGGGCGTTTGAAGTGCAGTAATTTTTCCACAGAGTCCTCGGTGCCGCTGAGGGCTGCCGGTACCACCGGTACGCCAGTGCGCAGAGCCAGAAGTGCTGTACCAGGCTTTCCTTCCATTAATGTCGCGGTCTGGCTGCGTGTGCCTTCAGGAGCGATACCGATAGCCTTTCCCTGCTGTAAAGATGCCACTGCCTGCCGGAACGCGGAAAAGTCAGCGGTGTCACGATCCAGCCATATCCCCTCGGCTGTGACGATGAACCAGCGCAGAAGCGGGTGTTTGAGATATTTCGTGGTCACCAGGGCGGTCATTTCCGGGCGGTTGGGTGTGAGGAAGAGCACGGGAATATCCATCCGGCTCATGTGATTGCACGCGATTAAAATCCCCCCTTCAGTCGGAATGTTTTCCACACCAATAAAAGTTGTCCGGGTCAGGTGTTTCATCAACCAATTGATAATGCTGCGTAGCCTGTGGGATTTCATGCGTTGTTTTTCCTGGTTACAGATGTAAAGTTCAAAAAAAGCCAGCCTTGGGTTCGGTTCGATTCAATTTTACCCCAAACCATTTTCGCTAGTTTGCGGCAATGCTGGTGGAGCGGGTTGATGGCGCAGATGAAAGTTGAAACCGATCATGCTGATCAATAATACCATTGTGAGAATAGGTAAAATCCAAACCGCCAGACCGGAAAGCCCCGGATCGACGATTTGAGGCAGCTCATTTCCGGCCATGTGCATACCCAGCAGTAGCGCGAAAAGGTTCCATGCACCGTGTATGCCGACGCTCACACTATACGTGATACCAACACGTAAGTACTTGCCATCCTGCCAGGTGTAAGCGAGCGCCCAGCCATTGAGACCGGCGGTGAAGATGTGCAGCAGCCCGGTCCCTATGCGCCCGACTATTACGAACAACCTTTCCCCGGGCATTACCGCGCTGATCGAAAAAAGGCTCTCCAGTACCGCGAACGCGGCACCGCAAATCATCCCTGCGGTGAAGCCATCGACGGGTGTCAGTGAGCGTTTGCGCAGCAGCCAGACCCCCAATGGTTTCAACAGTTCCTCGATCATCGGGATGATCAACACAATAAAAGCACCGGCCACCGCGATCAATCCGGGCCGGCTTAGAAGCGGAAGAAAATCAAAAGACAGGTCTTCCAAAGCGCTCGGGTCGAGCATGAACTGATCGCCAATCTGAGAGAGGGTGGGGGCAAATTCGGGTTGCTGAATGAGCCATAGAGCGCCAAACAACAAGCCGACTCCGATGATGATGATTTCCACAACCATGATCACGGGGAGCGTGATGTAAGTGCTAAAAGAAAAGAGCCCCCATTGACGCTGAGCGCTTCCACTGGAAAGTTTCAGCCGACCTAATTCAAGGAACCACCAGATGGGGACAAGGATCGTCAGCACATTGATGACTGAAGACAACCAATTCGGGGTTGAATTTGTGCTCAGCAGGTTGGTGGAAAAAATTACCCCAAAGGCTATTAAAAGACCAAGCATGGCGATTAAGAACCTATGGCGCATGGGATGGCGGGGCGCAAAACCCGCCAGGGTGCGGATAGCGGTGAATATTGATGGAATGGTGAACAGTGAGACCGCCAGAAGCACCCACATTATATTCATGAGTTGAGAGGACTCTTCCGCGGCGAGGGTATTTTGAAGAGAAGATGCCATCATCACAAGAAGACCGAGCACACCCCCCAGTGAAAAAAGCAGCCCCAAAATACTCACTACCAGTTGAGCTATGGTAAGGGTGCGTGAAGGGGGCGCTGCGACGGGTTGTTCCACGTAGTTAATTTTCCTCAATGATCACTGAGATGAGGATATCGGCTGGAAGCAATATCTCGTCAGACTCGGGGTCGCGCGGTCGCAGCGAGTTGACCACCGACATTCCTTCTACGACCCGTCCAATGATCGTAAACTGACCATCCATTTCCGGCAATTCAGTGTAAGTGATGAAGAACTGTGAACCGGATAATCCGTCTGTGTTGCGGTTGAGCACTAACAGACCGGGTGTGTCAAAGCGTAATGAGGGATCCGCTTCGCTGGTGATTCCATAACCGGGAGTGCCCAGACCGGAGTTCGAGGGGTCGCCACCCTGCGCGACAAAGCCGGGAATCACCCTGAAGAAGGTAGAACCATCATACCAACCGTCGCGCGCGAGGCTGATAAAGCTGTTCACAGATTGGGGCGCTGCGTCGTCAAATAGCTCAAATACAATGTCACCTTTTTCTGTGGTAAATCGAGCGGTATATGATTTTGTGGTGTCGATTTCAAAAGGCGGGCATTCGTTGTACGCCTTCTCGGGGAGCAGGAAGTAATCAACCAGCACGGTCAGCGAATCAGGATCAATACCCGTTTTGACCATAACATTGTTAAAAAAGAGTATTGGTGTGGCAGAAATCTGCAATCCAGCCGCTTCATCGATCGTTTGTGTAACGCGGGAGCGGACCACTTCGCTCTCCACATTAGCTTCCCATTGCGCGCGCGAGATATCCAATGTGCCAGCCTGTTCGACAAGCCATTCTGCGAAATTAATCGGGGTAAGGCTTGTCCATTCGGACTGCCGGGAGTAAAGCAGATTGTGCATTTGCCAGTAACGGTTTTCGAGCCCCGCCGCTTCGACTGCGTAAGCGGCAAGCAGGGATTTATCGTAAACATCCGGCTGAGGGTATTGCCTTAAGACGATACGTACTTCTTCCTGATACTGCTGTTGTAGATCCGCCAGGTTGAACACCAGGGATTTACACGCCGGGTTTTGGAAATTGCAGTAGGAAAGAATGGTGATTTTGGGTGTCGCCGCACCATACGCGCGGTCTGTCTCGCTGGATGAAGGAACATTGAATTCGGAGAAAGTGTCGATTGACGGGATAACTGGTGAGAGCTGGCAAGTTGCAGGGGCGCCGGCGGTGAAAGCGATGGTCGGAAGGGTTGTGGAATCAGTTGCTAAATCCGGTTCGGCCGTTACAGTTGCCATTGGCGATTCGGTTGGCAGGGAAGCTGCGGTTGCGGCGGGCAATGGCGTATTTGTACCAGGTGCACCTGCTTTGGGTGAGCAGGAGGAAAGGAGCAAAGCGGTTAGACTTACTATAACAATCAGTATTTTCACGCGAGCTCCACTTCGGTTTATTGGAGAGGTTTTATTCGTTGAGAAATGATCTTTTGCAGGTCGAACTGCACCTGCTGCGGGGTTTGGGCTGCATCGACAAGCACCCAGCGTTGCGGTTCAGCCTCCGCGAGCTCAAGGTAGCCTGCGCGAACGCGGCGATGGAAAGCCAGTTCGTAATCGTCAAGGCGGTTCCACTCACCTCCGCCTGCCTGTCGTCTGGATAAACCCGTTTCAATGTCCACGTCGAAAAGCAGAGTCAGATCAGGTGTAAGCCCACCGGTGGCAAAGTTGAGCAGCTGGCGCAGAACCGCCAGATCCACGCCGTGACCGTATCCCTGGTATGCCAGGGTTGAATCGGCGTAGCGGTCGCTAATGACGACAACCCCCTTTTCAAGCTGCGGGCGGATGAGCTCGGCGACGATCTGGGCGCGGGCGGCGCAAAAAAGTAGAATCTCCGTGCGCGGGTGCATGGATTTGTTCTCCATGCGCATAATGACCTCGCGAATCTGGTCGCCGATGAAAGTGCCTCCCGGCTCGCGGGTGCTCAACACCTCGTAACCCATGCCACGAATAAAATCAGACAGGGCGGGCACCTGCATGGATTTACCGCTGCCGTCGGGGCCTTCAAGGGTGATGAACACGATGGGCTCTCCTTCTATTCTCTGAAGATGCGCACGCGGCGGTTGGGATCTTTGCCGTAGGAGTGTGAGACGAGCTGCGCCTGGCGCGCCATCTCATGTTGAATGCGGCGGATAGCCGATGTGGCTGGTGGCAGATCCACCCAGCGCTGTCCGTTCAACACAGCCTGGATCGCGGATTCGGTCTGGTTGGTCACCTCGTTGAGATTCCAGCTGTTATCCTCTGAGAGGTTAAAGATCTCAACAAGCGACTGCTCCATCTGGTTGACAGTGTTGGCGCGCAAAACGTAAATTGGTATGCCCCGTGCTTCCGCTTCGGTGATGGGCTGCTGGCGTGAGCGATAGTATGTGCGCAGCGTCATTACCAGGTCCGCTTCGCTGATATCACGTGCGATGAAGGCCGGTACACCCAGGCGGTGAGCCGCCTGCTGCAGACGGTTGCGCGCGACGCCGTATGGGTATATGCGCACTTTCCGGATTGGCTTGCGTTCAGTAATATCCAGCGCCTGTTCATATTCTATCGCTGGTGTTCCAGCCTTGTGCAAATATCGCCCTTCAGGTTCCAGAGGGCTATCGGTCCGGCGGTCTCCGTTGTTATAAGTACGTCGGGTTCCCTGTGCCATGCCTCGCGCCGCGGGAGGTGAAGGGGCTTTTTCGATGTGCACTTCATTCTTGGCGTCACGCCAACGAATCTCGGGCTGAACGGGATAGCCGCGGACTAAAGTGTCAACCGCCTGGGCGACATCAGGATGAACAGCTAGTCGGTCACGCTCCTGAAGTTCCACCAGCATGTCAAAGGTTGGGGGCGAGCGGCGCTCAAGAACCGTCTTTTGTGTGCCGCGCCGCCGGGCTTCTTCATCCGAAAGCGTTACAGATTCAATACCGCCGATCAGGTCGGATAGGGTTGGATTGAGCAGAAGGTTCTCAAGGGTACGTCCGTGAGCGGTTGCCACCAGTTGAACACCGCGTTCGGCGATGGTGCGGGCTGCCATGGCTTCAAGTTCGCGCCCGATCTCATCGATGATGACCACTTCAGGATTGTGGTTTTCTACCGCTTCGATCATTACCTCGTGCTGAAGAGAGGGGGTTGACACCTGCATCCGGCGGGCTTTGCCCACCGCGGGATGAGGCACATCCCCGTCTCCACCAATCTCGTTGGAGGTATCAACAATGATCACGCGTTTGTTTTCTGCCAGAATGCGCGCAGATTCACGCAGCATGGTGGTCTTGCCAATGCCGGGTTTTCCAAGCAGGAGGATGCTTTTACCGGATTCAACCAGGTCCTGGATGATCTCGATCGTTCCATAGACGGCGCGTCCTACGCGGCAGGTAAGCCCCACGATGATGCCGTGGCGGTTTCGTATGGCGGATATGCGGTGCAATGTGCGTTCGATCCCGGCCCGGTTATCGGCATCAAATTCGCCGATGAGGGAATCTACATGATCAATGTCAGCGCGACCGATCTCCCGGTCGCTAAGTTGTACTTCACCATCCACAAACCTTGCCATGGGAAGACGACCGAGATCCAGCACGATTTCGAGAAGATTGTCGCTGTTATTGGCTTTTTCCAGTGCGTCAATGATTTGCGGTGGCAGTACTGCCATCAAAGCGTGCAAATCATCGGTGATTCTTATCTGTTTCATATCTCAGTTTTTACCTTTACTTACCATTATTTTACCCGTCAGAACGCGTTTTCGTATTTGCGATGTGGTTAAAGATCGGAGCTGTTGGCTCAGCCTGCCGCTGGTCTGAGCGCGATCGCTGGGCTTCCTTGATCGCGTTCAACTGGCTCACCGCCAGGTGTTTCACCAGTAATGAAAAACGAGGAGCCGCTTCAGCGCCAAGCTCCTGCAGGTGGTCGGCTATCCAGGCCTGGTAGGAGCGCACCTGGATGTAAACCGGGCGGCCCATTCCGTGGAATTGGTCAATGAGATCAAGCAGCAGGGCTCGGATTTCCTTGACGGAGGGATGAATGACCGGCACCAGGTATATACCCGCCGAGCCGCTCGTGCTCTCCACATAAGCAGCTAACTCGTCCTCTGTTTTGTATACCAGGCGCGGCATGCCGCTTGCGACAAACGGCTCAGCGTTCTGCACCAGCGGAGGAACGAGAGTTTGGTATAGTGATCGTATAACGTTATCATCCACTGGTGACGGCTTTACCCAACGGGATCGGGATTGATCAGAGGATAAGTCCGCTGGAATGCGCCAGATGGATTCCCAGCCATACGCGCAAAAGCCTGCGTTGCGAAAGCGCTCAAACAGGGGGTGCGCTTCCTCGACATCAGCGAGAACGTTGAGCGCGCCCATGTCGCCTGCCTGGTAACACATAAAATCGATCAGGGCTGCAAGGCTGTCATCACTGTCCAACTCATCCGGGGTGATAAATGAAAAATGCGCTGAACGTCTGCCAGCCTGGTGCGAGATCTGGCTGAAAAACGGACTTTTTCCCTCAGTTGGCTCCATGACAGCCACAAAGCTGGACGAGTCCGGGGCGAAAGAAGAGAGCAGACTGCCCAACCTGACAGGATTTCCCTGGGTGAGGAAAACCGCTTTATTCAGGCTGATCAACCGGTTACGCTTTCCCAGGATCGCGGGAAGGTCGTACCAGGCTAACGGGCGAATGTTTATTTTGACAACTCCATAAAATAGCGGTGAAAACGATCATCACCAGTTAATTCCGGATGGAAGGAGGTCGCTAGTAAATGACCCTGACGGGCAGCAACAATGCGACCGTCCTCCAGCCGTGAGAGAATCTCGACATCCTTGCCGACCGATTCAATGATCGGGGCGCGGATGAAAACGGTGTGGTAAGGCCTGTCAACCGGATCTACCTCCAGCAGGCAGGGCACATTTAGATCCACTTCAAAGCTATCCACCTGGCGTCCAAAGGCGTTGCGCGCGATGGTGATATCCATCAACCCAAGCAGTGGCTGCTTGCGGCCTACATCCTTTGAGAGCAGGATCGCACCGGCGCATGTGCCCCATATGCCATGCTCACGTCCAAACTGGCGCAGCGGCTCGATTAAACCATAGTCTTCCGCCAGCTTTCCGATCGTGGTGGATTCTCCACCGGGGATGATCAGTCCGCTCAGCCCGGACAGGTGGCCGGGAAGACGCACCTGAATCACATCTGCTCCCAATGAAGACAGGACAGACTGGTGCTCTGCAAAGTCACCCTGTAATGCCAGTACGCCGATCTTCATAAAGTGCTTACCAGCCGCGTGTGGCGATCTTTTCTTCTTCCGGCATTGCCGAGATCTGTCTGCCAACCATGGCTTCGCCGAGGTTGCGGCTGACTTCAGCCAGGATTTTTGGATCGTTGTAATGCGTGGTCGCTTTGACAATAGCAGCTGCGCGGCGGGCGGGGTCGCCGGATTTGAAGATACCAGAGCCGACAAAAACACCGTCAACGCCCAGTTGCATCATCAACCCGGCGTCAGCAGGAGTTGCGATACCACCGGCGGCAAAGTTGACAACGGGCATTCGGCCGAGTTTGCGGGTTTCCATCACCACTTCGAAGGGAGCGCCGATCTCCTTTGAATAGGACATCACCTCTTCTTCGGGCATGTTCTGCAGGCGGCGAATATCCCCTAAAACGGTACGCGCATGGCGCACGGCTTCAACCACATCTCCGGTGCCGGCTTCGCCTTTTGTTCTGATCATCGCGGCGCCCTCACCAATACGGCGCAGGGCTTCACCAAGATTGCGGCAACCGCAGACAAAGGGTACTTTGAAGTTGTGTTTGTATATGTGATGCGCTTCATCAGCAGGGGTAAGAACCTCAGATTCATCGATGTAGTCGACACCAATGGATTCAAGGATCTGCGCTTCGACGAAGTGCCCGATGCGGCATTTCGCCATAACCGGTATACTGACGGCGTCCATGATCTTCAGGATCATGTCAGGATCACTCATACGGGCGACACCACCATCAGCGCGGATATCCGCGGGAACACGTTCCAGCGCCATCACAGCGCATGCGCCGGCGTCCTCAGCGATCTTGGCGTGTTCGACGTTGACCACATCCATGATCACGCCGCCTTTTAACATCTGAGCCAGACCTTTCTTAACCTCGAAGGAACCTACCTTCTGTTCCATATAAAGTGAACCTCCTTCTTTAAATACTCGCGATGCGAGCGATAATATACTCCATTGAGATTTTACCACTCCCTGTGTTGTGTAGCAAAGGAAAAGTGGTAATTAAAAGAAGAAAAAATATCCATTTGTGTTCATTAGTAATCCAACACAAATAAACCCCCGGCAGGCGAGGGTTTTGCTTGTATTAACTGATCTTTTCAAACCGGGTGCCCGGAACGCCACAAACGGGACATTTTTCAGGTGCGCCGCGTTTTTCTGTATAACCGCACACCGGGCAGATATAGTAATCGTAATCCTCGCCCTCTTTACTCAGCGAATCCAGCATTTCGCGGTAAAGCACTTCGTGTACTTTTTCCGCTTCATTTGCCCAGTGGAAACTGGTGAAAGCGGGCTTGTTGCCCTCGGCTTCAGCGTCTTTCATGAAACCGGGATACATCTCGGTGGATTCGTAGTTTTCACCTTCCGCTGCTGCCTTTAAGTTTTCAGATGTGGAGTGGACCTCACCGGCGCGTTTGAGATGGTTGATCGCATGAATCGTTTCGGCGTGGGCGACTGCGCGGAAGAGCCTGGCCGCCTGCGAATATCCTTCCTCATCAGCTTTTTTGGCATAAGCCAGGTACTTACGGTTCGCCATGCTTTCACCAGCGAAAGCGGCCATCAGATCGTCATAGACTTTGGACATTTTTTCCTCCATAATATGCGGTTTTTATGCATGGATTGTATTCGATAACGCATAAAAGCACAGGTGATGAAATTCAGTAAATTCGGCACCAATCCTCTTGACAAAGGGCTATACAATGATACAATAATACAATGATACAATACACGGGAAGGTGCGAATGTGAAACCAGGTAATTTTTCGCTTGATTTTCACTCAGGCATACCGGTTTATATCCAGATCGTTGAGCAGGTGCTGGCATACCTTTCCAGCGGCGACCTTAAACCTGGAGAGCAGCTTCCGACTGTGAGACAAATGGCTGCGGAATTACGGGTCAATTTCAACACGATCGCGCGTGCATACAGAATGCTGGACGAAGCGGGTCTTATCTCCACCCAGCAGGGACGCGGCACTTACATCATTGATCAACCCATGGAGGATAAGACCGCATTGCTTAAAAAAGACACTTTGGATGTTCAATTGGGACAGTTTTTTATACTGCTCGATCGCCAGGGCTACACTCCTTCAGATGTGGAAAACAGTCTGAAAAAAGTGATTGCTGCCTGGAAAGATGGCAGTTTGCAATCGGATCATCAAAATGAACGATAGAGAGGAAAAAATGAGCACCATAAGGCAAAACGACGCGATTGAACAAAATCAGGGAATTAAAACGCGGGTAAATCAGGCGAAGAGGGGACAGGATCCACACCTGAATGGACTGGCGCTGGCAATCTTTATTATTCTTACGATCATAGCCGTTGTAATCGCTGTTCTGATGGATAACAGTGGATACTCTGACCTGTTAATTACCGCGGTAGTTCTCCCGATCATCATTGTTGCTGCGCTTCTGCTGGCTGCGATGCAGGTGGCGCGTCAGTGGGAGAAGGCGGTGGTCCTGCGGCTGGGCAAGTTTGAGGGATTAAAAGGTCCGGGATTGTTCTGGATCATTCCCATCATTGACACGATTACCACCTGGATCGACCACCGCGTGATGGTGACTCCTTTCTCAGCGGAAAAAACCCTTACCCGCGACACCGTGCCTGTGAATGTGGACGCGGTTTTGTTTTGGGTTGTGTGGGATGCAGAAAAAGCCGCACTGGAAGTCGAAAATTATCAGACCGCCATCGCATGGGCGTCTCAAACCGCGCTTCGGGAGATCATCGGTCAGATGACACTGGCGGATATCCTTGTTGGAAGAGCAAAAATGGACGCAGAACTGCAGAAGATCATCGATGAGCGCACCGCTCCCTGGGGGATTACCGTGCAATCCGTTGAGATTCGCGATGTGATCATCCCGGCTGACCTGGAGGATGCTATGTCGCGTCAGGCGCAGGCTGAGCGCGAGCGCCAGGCGCGCGTGATCCTGGGCGAGTCGGAAAAACAAATCGCGTCAAGCTTCGCCGAAGCTTCGCAGGCTTATCTGGATAATCCCACGGCGCTTCACCTGCGCGCCATGAACATGCTTTTTGAAGGCTTAAAGGAAAAAGGCGCAATGGTAATCGTCCCCTCAAGCGCCGTTGATACGATGAATCTTGGCGGCATCAGCGGCATCACTTCGCTTGCGCAAAACGAAATGCGGAAACCATAGGATTAGTCTTTTATACCAGGAACCTTTTGGGGAGGGTTCCCGGCGTTTAAGTTGATTTATGATCAAAAATTCAACTATGACATTGTTTCACGTGAAACAATCCTTGAGAGGAAAGAATGAACGAAACCATCATTATCGAGCACCTCAGCCACAAATTTGATGATCGCTACGCCCTGCGCGATATCAGCTATGAAGTGCGGCAGGGAGAAGTGTTTGCGTTGCTCGGACCCAACGGTGCCGGGAAAACAACTACCATCCGATTATTAAACGGGCTATACAAACCAAGCGAGGGCAGTATCCGGGTGTTCGGGAAAGATCCGCTAAAGGAAGGCAGCAGTATTCGCCAGGAAACAGGCGTGTTAACCGAGACCTCTGCGCTATACGAACGGCTCACGGCGCGTGAAAACCTGCACTTTTTTGGCCGGTTGTACGGGCTTCCAGAATCGCTTCTGTTAAAAAGAACGGATGAAGTTTTGCAATTTTTTACACTTATGGCGCGCGCAGGTGATCGTGTGAGCGCTTACAGCAAGGGGATGAAACAGCGGTTGGCGCTGGCGAGGGCTTTCCTCAATCACCCGCGCATCCTTTACCTCGATGAACCAACCGCCAGCCTGGATCCTGAATCCAGTTTGCAGGTGCACGAACTGATCGAGTCGCTTAGACGCGAGGATGGTAGAACAATTTTCATTTGCACGCACCACCTGGCAGAAGCGGAAAAACTGGCTGACCGCGTGGCGATCCTCAACCAGGGTAATTTGCTCGCTTTGGGGAGCATTGACGAGTTGTCCAGGCGCTATAAGCCTGGAACCTGGGTCGATATTGGTCTGATGAAGCCGTTGGAAGCAGGATTTTCTATTCTCAATGTGCGCGGGGTGCTGGAATTCCATGTGGATGAGCGCGATTTGCGCGTACAGGTGCAGGAGGACGCTGTTGTGCCAGCACTGATCACCGAATTGGTGATGCGAAAAGCTGAAATCACCCGGGTTAGTCCACAAAAAACTAGCCTGGAAGACATTTACTTCAAATTACAGAACGAGGTCAGGGAGAGTGCATCATGAACTGGAGGACGATTTTCACTATTGCCAGGAAGGATATCAAGGAAGCTACTCAAAATCGCTCTGTATGGTTGCCGCTCTTGATTGTGCCATTGATCTTTGTGGTGATCATGCCATTGGGAATGATTTTGGGTATCAGCACTGTCAGGGGGTCAGAGGCGAATCCCTTGAACGACCCCGATTTTGTCATGTTCATTGAAAGAATGCCGGAATTCCTTTCTGAAACCATCAGCGGGATGGATCAAGCCCAGTCCGGGATCGTTCTTCTCAGTGGATATCTTTTCGCGCCGTTCTTCCTGATCATGCCGCTGATGTTTTCGACGGTTATTGCAGCCGAGTCGTTCGCCGGGGAAAGGGAGAGAAAAACCATCGAAGCGCTCTTGTATACTCCCGCCACTGATACTGAACTATTTCTGGGAAAAGTGCTGGCTGCCTTCAGCCCGGCTGTGCTGATTACATGGGGTGGATTTATCGTTTACGGCATCGTTGTTAACGCAGCCGCCTTCCCGGTGATGAACCGCATCTGGTTCCCGCTCCCGAGCTGGTACCCGCTCATTTTATGGGTTTCCCCCGCCATCTCGCTGCTTGGTGTTGCGGCTACGGTTCTGATCTCTGCCAAAGTGCAGACGTTCATGGGTGCTTACCAGTCCAGTGGATCGCTGGTGCTGTTGGTACTGGCGCTGCTGGCGGGTCAGGCCACCGGTATTCTCTACCTGAGTGTGTTGACCGGTATTCTGATCGGTTTGGTGTTGTTAATTGTAGACGGTGTTTTGATGATGTATGCCATCCGGACTTTCAATCGTAGTACATTGCTGGCGTCTATGGATTGAAAAATTGATGTTTCACGTGAAACAATCCGGTTATAGTTGGGTATATGAAAGTACTGTTTGGAGGTAAAAAATGGGCTATACTAGGACAAATTCTCTCGCGCGGCGGTCCCGGCCGCGCAATTTGTGAGACAAGGTGAATGCTATGGCGCAAAATATTCCATTATTTATCTCTTATGTTCTCTCTCTGCTGGTTATGGTGGGGCTGCCAATTCTCTTGGCGGTTGTCGTAACACGCTATTTCAAAGTGTCTTGGTGGGTGGTATTGGCTGGAGTTCTCACCTTCCTTGGCTCACAAGCGCTCCATTACCCCGCGGTGATCGGGATCAACGCCTTATTCAATAACGGGACACTTCCCATTCCCTCAGGCCAGTGGGTGCCCGTGGTGAATGGTGTGATCGGCGGGCTGCTGGCCGGTATCTGCGAGGAAGTGGCGCGTTGGGTCGGCTTCAAGCTTCTGAAAAAGAAGGCTGATCGTTACGGGTCGGCATTCGCGCTTGGTATCGGGCATGGGGGGATGGAAAGCATTCTGCTGGCAGCCCTTGGAACCGGTGCTACGCTTTTCACTGTCCTTTTTTACAATGCTGGCGGTCAGCTCGCGAAGGGCATCTCTACCAACGAGGTGCAGTACATGCTTTACCAGATCGATATGTTCTGGACGACCCCATGGCATAACGGGTTGTTGCCGGGTGTGGAGCGCATCATCGCGCTTTCATTGCAGATCGTGCTCTCTGCCATGGTGTGGCGAGCTGTTGTTGACCGTTCGGTAACCTGGTTCCTGCTGGCGATCCTGTATCACGCTGTTGTGGACGCGCTGGCGGTGTACCTCTCGGGAATCGGCTGGGGATACTGGGCGGTGGAGGGAGTTCTTGCCATCTTCCTTCTGCTGAATCTCTACATGCTTTACCGCTTCTGGAAGGAAGAAAAGGAAATTGATGAAGAGCTGGATCTCCTGGAGGATGAGGAAGAGGGCGAATCCGATGAGGATGATGAGGTAGAGCCTGATGAGGACGAAGAAGCTGAGTCAGATGAGTTCGGCGAGGAAGAAGATATTGATGACGAAGCAGGAGACGACCCGGCAATTGACGATACCGATAGCGATCTCGAAGAGACCCCTTAAAAAAATTAGAAACCAAAAGGACCCGGTTGAAAAACCGGGTCTTATTTTTTTATCAGGAAGGCAACCGCGCGACCGATGTCTTCGTTCATAATGACGCGCAGGGTTTGACCGGGAAAGGAATCTTCAATGCGCAGCAGTCGTAAGCTCGAAGATAATTCAACAGATTCGGGTAAAAGCTCTGTTAGATGGTTGGGAGCTCCATCGAAGAATTCACGATTAAAGAGTGTGGCAGGATTGTCCATTTGCAGGGCAAGCGGGTAGATCTGTGATTCCAGCAGGTCCTGGAAGAAGTGCGTGCCCAGGGAGGGTTCGGGCGGCAGCCCGCAATTCTCGCCTGCCAGTTCAACCAGCGCGCGAGCGTGATAAATATCTCCATAGCCAATGGGAACACCGAGGTCGGCGTTTGAACTGCCCCACCTGCCGGGTCCGATGCATATGAAGGACTCTTCTTTGATAAGGCTGTTCAATTTGCCGACCGTCCGCGCCAGGATTGAGCGTTCGTTGTGGGATTTCAGCGCGAAGTATGCATCCGGTTGCACGTAAATGATCCAGTCCACAGCGCTGATGCGACCCTGTGGAACGATGAAATCAGTGGAGAACAGGATTTTTTCCCGGGGTAGGTGAGCGGGAATTTTTTCCACTTCGGTTTGAATGAGCTGTCCCTGCGGTCTGCATTGCAGAATCGTGATGCATAGGTGAGGTTTTCCGTGCGGATCCTCCCCGACATTGGCGGTAAATTCCAGGTCGACCGGGGAGTGGTAAGCCTGTTCGAGCGATCTCAGGATCGTACGCATTCGCTCCGCGAAGGGGGTGCGTTGAAGGAGTACGTCGAATGTCAGCACCAGTTTTTCAGGGTCATCGATGATGGTCGAGCGCAAGGATTCGAAATAACCGTCCTCCTCGATCTGGGCGATGTACCGCAATGGTGGATAATCGGCCGCCAGCACGTCGTGGATGGGCAGGGTGGTGAATATATTGTGATCCAGGTCAATCAGGTCAACATATTGCTGCGAGTAACGCCGGATCGCTTTCGGGTCGTTGCTGGGGCGCAGTAGAGGGTGGCTAAGCGCGATCAGACGTGGAAAATCGTTTCCCACCCGGTCAACCGCGCGTGTGCCAAGCCCCCACACCAGGCGGACAAAACCGTCCTCGGCGCGGATCTGCGGCGCCCAACGGAACAGGTTGCGGCTGAATGCCACCCCGGCGGCGTGGGGTAAGAGATAACCATTATATTGATCGCCTTCCACCAGCTGGATCAACAGTGCCATACGTTCGTCATAATCCTGCAGCCCCTTGCTGCGGCGATAAAGCAGCGCGTCAGGGTTCAGCACCGAGGCGTAAACGTGCGCGATGGCGGAGGTTAGTTTGGCCAGGTTTTCTTCGAGGCTGCCCTGATTGGGGCAAAAAACACTGTCATACTTTCCGGCGAAAGAGGTACCGAAATTGTCCTCGAGCAGGCTTGAGGAACGCACGATCAAAGGTTGTTTTCCGATCTTGATGAGGAGGGTCTGCAATTGATCGAGAATATCGGGCGGGAAAGACCCTTTTTGAAATTCCTGTTCAATGGTAGGGTATTCCTCGCGCATTTCGTTTTCGTTCTTATATTTCTGATCATTCCATTTCAACAGGTTGTTGATGGACATGTAAGTGTAGAACTCATTCGAGCCGATGTAAAAAGACTCGGGCATCGAAAGGCATGGAATCAGGTTTATCTCTTTGCTGTTCTGAAGAATATGCTGCGCGAGGATCATGCCGGCGGATTTACCACCGATGCGGCCGCCTCCAATCTTCCGCCGCCGGATATCCGCCAGATCCTGGATTGAGAGCCATTCTTTGGCGATGTTGATATAACGCAACTGGTCACTGATGAGGGTGCGGATGAGAACTACTTTCGATTCCTCCAGACGGGCGATATACCTGGCGCGTTCCTCTTCCGGCAGTTTCTCGATCGCCATCGCCTGTTCAAATACCAGGTCGAGCGGCGCGAGTTCCGGGTTGATCGAAAGAAGCATTTCGCTGGATGATATGCCGCGTTCATTGAGTACTTCTTTGATGAGCGTTTCGAGCAGCTCGAATGGCAGATGCCGGCTGAACAATAGATCAGTGAGATGATCCCTAAGAATGGAGAGGCGGGTTTCCCATAGATCGGTGGTTTCCTCTCCAATGGGGTTGTTGATCCCCTCCAGTTCCTGCGATTTTATGGCATTATCCCGTACTCGCGCTTCAAACGTCTTGGGCTCGACGATCAGGCGCTTGAAAAGCTCTTCGCGCATCCGTGCGCGGATGCGTGTTGCCAAAATGGGGTACTGCGTGAGCGCAAGTGTCGTGTTGAGCAGTTTTTCAGAGGTGTTGGGTGAGTAATCCATAATTTTTTCTAGAAATAATTATCACTGCGGATAAGATATCCCCTCTCCGGCGTAGAGAGGGGAAGGGGGTGCGGGGTGGGTCAGCCGAGGTGCATGGGCATGATGACGTGGATAAAATCCTCGTCGCCCATCGGGCGGATCACCCCGGGGGAGTTATTGGCATTGGTCTCGAGTGCTACATTGGATGATTTGATCACATCCAGCACCTGCACCAGGAAACGCACGTTGAAGGCGATGAGCAACCCGCTGCCCTCGATGTTCGCCTCCACGGATATATCACTCTTGCCGGTCTCTTCGGTGGTCGCACTGATCTCCACTTTGCCCGGGCCATCCTCTTCCGGGACGATGTCGAGGCGGATGACGTTGTTTCCTTCGCGGGCGATGACCTCGGCCTGTTTACAGGCTTTGAGGAAAGCGGGGGTTGAAATGATGGTTTTGGTCTTGGCGCTCTTTGGAATGATGGCTTTGTAATCCGGGAAGTTACCATCGATCAACTGTGAGACCAGTTCGGCATCTTTCAGGCGGAAGATCACCTGACCGCGACCGGAGGGGACGATCATATGCACGGATTTGTCCACATCGCTGAATATGCGGGCCAGTTCGTTCATGGCGCGCGCTGGTATGATGATCGAAATATCCTGTGGAACGGGGCTGGAAAGGGTTTCCTTGCGTACTGAAATGCGAAAACCGTCGGTGGCGGCGAGTGTGATCTCGTTTTCAACCACGTCCATTTTCACTCCTTGCAGGACCGGTCGGGCTTCATCAGTGGAGGCTGCGAATGCCACCTGCTGGATCATGTCTTTGAAATCCGTCAGGTTTAACTCGAACCCTTCTTCCGGGTCGATCACCGGCATGGGCGGAAAATCCTGCGCATCGATGCCTTTTACATCGTGGACTGAGCTATTGCAGACCAGGTTGAGGGTCTGGGTGCGCTCGTTTAGCGACAGGTTGACATTATCGGGCGGGAAGGTGCCCACCAGGTCGACGATGGTGCGTGCCGGGATGGTGATGGAGCCTTCCTCGTCAATATGCGCTGGTATCCAGCAGGTGATACCGAGCTCAAGGTTTGTGGCGGAAAGGCGCAGACGCCCTTCGTCAGTTGCCAACAAAACATTTGCCAGCACCGGCAGGGTGCTGCGGGGAGATACTGCACGGCTGACGATGCTCAGCCCGTGCGCGAGATGTTGTTGGGTGACAGTGACTTTCATGGGCGCCCTCTTTTCGTGTAATTTTGTAGTATGAGTATACAACGAGAAAGGTAAAAATTCCAGTAATCGTCGTGTCTGCGGGTGGGCAGGGTGATGTACAATCATTTTAACCACAAGGAGTGCAGAAATGGCAAAAACGCCCATTGCAGTAGAAAATTGGGAATTTCACCCGCTCACCCCAGAGCGCTGGATGGACTTCGAAACACTCTTTGGTCCTAATGGCGCATGCGCGGGATGCTGGTGCGCCTGGTTCCTGATGACGCACCGCGAATATAACGATGCTGGGAAGGAAGGGCATAAAGAACTGATGCGAACGCTCGTTCACTCCGGAATCGAGCCAGGATTGATCGCCTATGCAGACGGTGTTCCTGCCGGGTGGATTGCTTTTGCACCACGCGAGCGCTATAAACGACTGGCAACTTCCAGGCAATTAGCCCCGGTGGACGATAAACCTGTATGGGTGATCCCCTGTTTCTTTATTCACCGCAACTACCGGCGGCAGGGCTTGATGGAGAGGCTACTTGGCGCGGCGGTGTCATACGCCAGGCGTACCGGGGTGAAGACACTGGAAGCCTTCCCGCTTGACGTGGATAAGAAAATGAGTTCTCTTCAGATGTTCACCGGTAAATCCTCGGTGTTTAACAAGCTTGGGTTCAAAGAGGTGGCGCGGCGCGATTCGCGCCCGATTCTGCGCCTGGAGTTGTAATTAATTCGAGAAAGTATTTATTATTTGGTAGAAAAAACTCCCCGCTGGTAAGCAGGGAGAGATGTTATAATCGAGGTGCCGAAGGTGGGAATCGAACCCACATTCCCGAGGGAACACGATTTTGAGTCGTGCGCGTCTGCCAATTCCGCCACTCCGGCGAGTACGAACTGAGTATATCCAACAAATTCACAAGGGTCAAGGGAAACATTATGCGACTAGGGATCATTGGCTTACCCCAATCTGGTAAAACGACACTCTTCAATGCGCTCACCCGCGCCACGCAACCGACCGGCGCGACCGGCAAAATCGAGATCCATACCGCTGTGGTGGACGTGCCCGATCGACGGGTAGATCGGCTGTCAGAGATGTTCAAGCCGAAAAAGACCATCTACGCCAAGGTCACTTACGTGGATATCGCCGGGTTGGACGGCAGCGCAGGCAAAGCCGGAATATCCGGCGCGCTGCTTAATCAGCTTTCGCAGATGGATGGTTTCATCCAGGTGGTGCGCGCCTTCGAAGATGAGAATGTCCCGCACGTGCACAACTCCGTTGAGCCTTTACGTGATATTCAGAACATGGAAAGCGAATTTGTCCTGAATGATCTGATCCAGGTGGAACGCAAGCTGGAGCGGCTGCAGGAGGAAAAGAAAAAAGGCGCGGGAAGAGACAAAGGGTTGATCGAGCGTGAACAGGTATTGTTCGAACGCCTGCATGAAGCCCTGCTCAACGAGACCCCTTTGCGGGACATCGAGATCGATAGCGAGGAGGATAAACTCCTTTCCGGTTTTGGTTTTCTCAGTCGCAAACCAATGCTGATTGTTTTGAACCTTTCGGAAGGTCAGGCGGCGCCGCAGATCGAATATCCCCATCAGCATAGCATGGTCACCGCGCTGCAGGGCAAACTCGAGATGGATATCGCACAATTACCGCCAGATGAAGCGGAAATGTTCCTGGCGGAGTACAAGATTGAAGAACCCAGTCTCAACCGGATGATCCGGCTCTCTTACGAACTGTTGGGTCTTCATTCATTTTTCACCGCGGGGGAGGATGAGTGCCGGGCGTGGACGGTGCATAAAGGCGCGACCGCGCCTGAAGCCGCCGGAGAGATTCACACCGACCTGCAGAAGGGCTTTATCCGGGCTGAGGTGGTGGCTTATGATGACTTGATGACACTGGGCAGCATGCACGAAGCCAAAACTCACGGAAAACTGCGTATGGAAGGCAAGGAGTACGTGGTTAAAGATGGGGATGTGATCAATATCCTCTTCAATGTGTCAAAACATTGATCAATGCATAATTCACAATAAATAAAAACAGCCTCTTTTGAGGCTGTTTTTTAGTTAATCCAGGGTTCCGAATGAGCGCTGTAATTCTACCAGGTCCACGCGCGAGGTGAGGTCAAGGCTGAGAGGGGTGACCGATACCAGTTTTTCGCGATGGAAAACGTGAATGTCTGTATTCGGGTCATTCATGTCGTCAGGGTGAGGACCCACTTTGGCATCAATACGCGGAACGCCGTTTGTTGTGGCGGGATCCTTCAGAAACGGTACAAAGTAACCGTGTTTTCCAAGTCGTGTCATGCGCCAGGGAGTTTCAGGCGTGGCGTGGGCTGGAACATTGACATTCAACACGTTGACATCCGGCGGCAAGTCCTTTTCAAGCATGACGCGGGCAAAACGACGGGTAAAAATCGCGGCGGTTGAAAAATCAGTTTCGTTTGAATACCCGAGGTAATCCTCGTTATGCAGTTCAAGTGAGACCGCCAGCGCTGGGATGCCATGGGACGCAGCTTCAAGCGCGGCTCCGACCGTGCCGCTCAGGGTGATATCAGTAGCGGGGTTTTCGCCATAGTTGATGCCCGATACCACCAGGTCGGGTTTCTCTTTGAGTATTGCAAAAATGCCATACTGCACAGCCTGGGCGGGTGAACCGCCCACCGCGTAGCAGGTCCATTCCTGCTCGCCGATCGTGAGGATGGTGGGTTTGATCTCGCCGTCATTCCATGAAGGAACGCTGCGACCTGCACCGGAATGCTGTTCGCGCGGAGCCGCGACCGTCACAAAACCAAGTTTTGCCAGTTCGCGTGCAGCCGCCCATAAACCCGGCGAAAGGATCCCATCATCGTTTGAAAGTAATATTTGCGGTCTTTTTTTCATCTTTTTAATTGTTCCTCGTGCGAATAAAAAAGAGCGGAAATCCGCTCTTTTAGTGTGCCCCCGGAGTAATTCGAATACTCAACCTTTTGCTCCGCAAGCAAACGCTCTATCCAATTGCGCTACGGGGGCATGGTTTGCGAGCGACTGAAATATACCGCATCCAAGCGGAAACGTCAAGGAAAAAGGGAATCGCCCGTTTTTGAGGGTAGATCAAGCGAGATGTAAACTGCTTTATTAAGCATCAAACGCCTGGGTGAGGGGGGCACCCAAGCGCTTGATATTTTTATTTTACGAGATACCTGTTGACTTGTCAAGGGGTTTTTAGTGCAATTTTTCCGGATTGGAAACGCAGATAATCACATCCCCAAACAGGAATTATGTCCCTGGATTTATTCTTCGTTAAGCTCTATTGTGTGCAGTTTTACCGCCGGGCTATCGCGTTTAGAAGGATCACGAGCCGGGATGGAAAGGAGGACGTCCAATCCATTGACAACCTGCCCGAACACAGCGTGTTTGTTGTCAAGCCAGGGGGTGTCGATGTGTGTGATAAAGAACTGCGAGCCGTTGGTGTTAGGTCCGGCGTTCGCCATTGAAAGCACGCCCGGTCCTTTGTGGCGCAACGAAGAATCGAACTCGTCGTTGAATTTGTAACCCGGTCCGCCCATGCCGGTGCCGGTGGGATCGCCTCCTTGCGCCATAAAGTCGTTAATGACGCGGTGGAAGACGGTGTTGTCGTAAAAACCTTCGCGCGCCAGGAAAACAAAATTGTTCACTGTGCGTGGAACTTTGGCAGCATACAGCTGGCAGACGATGTCTCCCTTATCGGTTTTAAAGGTTGCGGTGTATGTTTTGGAGGTGTCGATCACCATTTCGGGTGGTTTTGACCATTGTTTGGGTTGTTCGCTCATAGTAGTCCTTTCTTTGTTGTGATTGGATGGGATTGTATCACACGCTGCTGCGGTTTTCGGCAGATGCCCTGCGGTGCGAGATCGAAGTGAGCATCCATACGACGGCAAACGTGAACGTGCAGATCAGCACAATGGCGGCGCCGGATGCGATGTTCAAATAATATGACAAGTATAAGCCGGTGATGCCGGAGAAGACAGCGAACGCCGCGGCAATTACCATCATGCGTGAAAGCCGGTGCGTCAGCAGTGAAGCAGACGCGGCGGGCGTGATCAACATCGCGACCATCAGGGTGACACCAACAGTTTGCAGCGAGACGACGATGCTCATGGCGATGAGCCCGATCAACAAATATTCGAGGCGGCGGATGGGCATGCGCAAAGTGGCTGCCAGGGTGGGATCGAATGAAATAACGAGGAACTCCTTGTAGAAGGCAACAATGATGAGCAGGATCAATACCCCGAAGATCACCGTGAGCAAAAGGTCTTGCGTACTCACGCCAAGCACATCACCAAACAGGAAATGAGTAAGATCCGCGGTATAGTTGCGTACCATGGAGATGAGCGCAACGCCGAGGGCGAACATGCCGGCGAAAATAATACCGATGGCGGTATCCTGTTTGAGCTTGGCGGAGCGGCTTACCGCCCCGATTCCGAATGCACTGAGCAAAGCGGTTGCCATCGCCCACCAGAAAACAGGACCGCGTGCGCCTCCTCCCACCAGGTAACCGACTGCCACCCCGGGTAGAACGGCGTGCGCCAGGGCGTCACCAAAAAAAGCCATTCCGCGCAGCACCACATAGGTGCCTAAAACAGCTGATACCACACCGACGATCACCGCGGCCAGCATGCCGCGCACCATGAAAGCATATTGAAGCGGAGTTACCAACCAATCAAGCATGATGTTCTTCCTCCCCGCCGCAGCAGTTATCGTCCAAAAAGGGTATCTCTTTTCCTTCAATTTCAAATTGGATGCGGTCCCCATAAGCTCTGGAAAGGTTTTCCTGGGTAAAAACCTCCGCTGGTGTGCCAAGGCCGATCAGGCGGTGATTGAGGAGCATAACGCGGTCAAAACTCGCTGAAGCGAGCTTGAGATCGTGCAGAGAGATCATTATTGTCACCTGTTGTGTGCGCAGCAGATCGAGTACGGCGAACAGCTCCTCCTGGGAGGGAGTATCAAGTCCGGTTACCGGTTCATCCATCAACATGAGATCGGCTTCCTGCGCAAGCGCGCGGGCAATGAACATCCGTTGTTGTTGACCGCCGGAAAGCTGGTTGATCTGGCGCTTTGAGAAGGGGGTTAACCCCACTGTTTCGATGGATTTCGCAACGACCTCGCGGTCACTCTTGCCCGGCCAGCGCATCAAACCGATCCTGCGCGCCCGCCCCATCATCACCACCTCGCTGACTGTGACCGGAAAATTCCAATCCACCTGGTTGCGTTGCGGAAGATAGGAGATGCACTTGTGACCCTCGGGGTCCTCTCCGAACACGCTTACCATACCGTTGTCCGGTTTGAGTAACCCGGCAATCACTTTGAAGAGCGTGCTTTTTCCGGCGCCGTTCGGCCCGACAACGGCCATCCGTTCACCGGTGACCAATTCGAACGAGAGATTTTCGAGAACACGACCGCTTTCATAACCCACAGAGAGGTTTTTTACACTCAGGATGGACGTACCGGGTAAGTGTTCCGGGTGGCGTTGTTGCGGGGTGCTGACAGGTAAAGTATGAGGTGAGAGGTTCATTATTTTTAATCCAGCGCGCTGACGATGGCGTTCACGTTGTAGCGCATGTAATCGATATAAGTGCTCGCGGGACCTCCGGGTTCAGATAGTGACCCTGTGTAGAACTCAACCAGCTGCGTACCGGTGTCATTGGCGATGCGGCTGGCGAGAGCCGGGTTGACCGTGTTGCCCACCAGGATCACCTGAACGTTGTAATCCCGGATAACATCCTCCAATTCTGCCAGTTCACGCGCGGAAGGTTCAGCGATCGAACTGTAGGAAGGAATAATTGCGCCTGCCACGGTAAACCCATATTTATCGGCAAAGTACCCGAACAACATATGATCGGTTACTAGCTGACGGTTTTCGGGGGGAATTTTGGCGACCTCACCGGCGATCCAAGTGTCCAGCGATTCCAGTTTAGTGATATAAGCCTGGCTGTTTGCCTCGTAAACTTCACGGTTGTCCGGGTCGAACGCGCTAAGGGCAGCCGCAATGTTACGCGTCCAGATGATCACGTTGGCTGGGTCCATCCATACATGCGGGTCAGCGGAGAAGTGCTCATCTTCACCACCGCTGAACTCCCTCGTTTTGATACCGTCGGAAACGATCACCGGTTCGACCTTTGTCCCGGCGTTAAGGATGATGGTTTCCATAAACTCTTCGAGACCCAGCCCTACCTCGAACACGAGGTCAGCATCGGTCACCGCAGCAATGTCCTGTGGAGAGGGCTGATATTCGTGCTCGTTCGCGCCCGGCGGCACGAGGGGGGTCACCGCCACCAGGTCGCCGCCGACCTGGCTCACCACATCAGCGAGGATCGAGGTTGTGGTGACCGCGTTTATTCCACTGGTGTTGACAGGCTTCCCGCTCGCGCAGGAAGATATGCCGACAGCCAGCGAAAAAATGAAAAAGAAATAAATTAGATGTTTTTTTTTCATGAGAGAACGATTCATCCTTTATTGTTCAAGTTTTCGGCAGTCCGGACAGGTGCCGAATAGCTGCAGCCAGTGATCGCTGATCAAATAACCGGTTTGGGATTCGACTTTTGTAAACAGCGATCCCAGATCGTCGCCCTCAAAAAGGATCGTTCGACCGCAGTGAGTGCATACAAGATAGTGTTCATGTCCAGTGGGTGCGGGCATCAACATGTGGCATCCGTCATCACGGTGTACGCGTTGAATCAGCCCCAGTTTTTCCAGCTGGTCAAGAGTGCGGTAAACGGTTACCAATCCGATACTTGGATGTTTCACGCGGCTGAGTTCAAAAATGTCACCCGGTTGCAGGGCGCGCGGGCTCTCGGCGATGACCCGCAGGATCGCGCGGCGCGGTGCGGTGATACGGCAGCCGTTATCTTGTAGAATACTTACCCACTGTTCAACCCTATCCATCAAAAATCCTTCTTATTGAAAACGATTTTCAATAAGATTATACCAAAAAAGACCCCTTTCGAAAGGGGTCAATGTAAGTAAAACTTGTTAATTTGTGTTGTGGTTGATCCAGATGGTCCCAGATCCGCGATCTACGATGCGGATCAAAATCTGATTGTCAGCAGAATCAAACCCCGGTGTCTGCCAGGTTGAATTTTCAAAAGTTCCATCACCCTGTACCAAATCCAGTCCGGTTGGAAGGTGCACGCTTCCGGAGCCGTCATCCAGTACTTCCACCTTGAACGCCACACCGGAAGGAACCTGAAGTGTGATCGCACCGCTGCTGCTGGAAATTGTAAGTGTCAGATCGGTGTCATCAGGCATGGCCATCGTGACCGCGCCGGAGCCGCTGTCAATATCCACCGTGTACGCTGTAGTTGATACCGGGAGTTTGAAATTAGATGACCCGGAGCCAAGGTTAGCGTTCAGGGATTCAAGTGCAATATCCTCAAGGTCGATCTTCAGCGTTCCAGAACCGCCGTCCAGGTTGATCACGGAGAGCACGCCGGGTGCGAGACCGATATCCCATTTCAAGCCGGTAACGCCAAGGTCAAGGTTGAACCATCTGTCAGCGGTGCTGGTTTCGCTTAGCGTGATTAGTTTTTCCGTGTCACCTGTCACATTGAAATTAATATGGTCGCGGTGGACGATGGTGGCGTGAAACAGATCACTCGAATCTGAGAGCGAGCTGATGGTGACGGGTTCGTAAGAAGTATTAAGTATATATTCGACGCGGTCTGTGTTGCCCAGCGGGGTGGAGAGCACTTCGGTCTTAATGCCCGCCGATGGGTTGATCCCCATACTGGGGGCGTAATAAAGAAAGAGGATCGCCGCTCCGATGGTAAGCAGGCCAATCAACGCGCCAGCCCATGGAAAACGACGCCCGAGTATCATATCGAGTCCGATGACCACCAGAACGAGCGGCCAAAGACGCAGCAATATATTAAGATCGAAGTCCTGCAAAATGCCAAGATTTCTGAGCAGGAGGATGGCGCCGGCTCCGATTAGAATGACCGGCCAAAAGAACGAAGCTCTTTTTGGTTCGATGATCATGGAAACACCCTATTCCTTCAATTTTTTGGTTTAAAGGATATACGCTGCATTGCCTCGAGGGTTGCACCGGGATTGTCAGTAACGATTGCGTCGCACCCCAGCCACTTGTAATACCACAAGCGATTATCGGGGGTTGGGTCAAGCGGGCAGACCAGCTGCTGTCTTTTGTGCGCGCGCCCTACGAAGAAGGGATTAATAAATACAGCTGGCCAGAAGGGTCCAAGAACTTCCGGCAGGGGATTGGGAGCAAATTTTGCCATGGTGATCCAACCCATGGGTATGGTAGGCTCAACGATCTTGACTGTTTGCAGGCGGGAGAGGGAGAAGGATAACGTGATGGTGCGTTCAAGAATACCCGCAGCGCGCAGTTCCGCAATCAGGCGCCGGCAGACCTCGGGTTCAAGAAAGCGGTCAGTTTTTAATTCCAACGCCAACGCGACTCCGGCGGGTAGGATCGCAGCGGTTTCCGCCAGGGTGGGAATGCGCTCATTCTCGAATCCCCGAAAGCCATAGGCTGCGCTCAACTCCTTGAGTTCGGCGAGGGTCTTTTCCGCCACTGGTCCACTGCCATCAGTTGTGCGATCAACTGTGGCGTCGTGGATGCACATAAAAACGCCGTCCTTGCTGAGGTGAAGATCGGTCTCGAGTATGTCAGCGCCCTCTTCGAAGGCTTTTGAAAAGGAAGCTAGTGTGTTTTCAGGACACAGCACGCGGTTGCCGCGGTGAGCCATCAGGTACGGTTTCGTTCGGCCGGGTAAAGATAGTTTGTCCATCAGTTCCTCCAGGTGTTATGCGATTGTGATCTTGAATCTGAATCGACAGTCCTCTTCAAACCACATGGGGAAATTCGTACCCCACAGATTGTTGAGCAGGCAGAAATGCACGCCTTCACTCATGTCGGGTTGCGAGTTGTTGAAGTTGAGCAATGATCGCTGACCAGGTGCGACCAGCGGTGAATCCAGCGCGGATATGCGGAGGTTGGCAGTCTGACATCGGCAGACCACGTAATCACCGCTGGCGTGCAGATGCCGGTTGCCATTCTCCACCACTGCCAGGGGAGGGATTTCCTGTCCCATCTTTTCTATGAACCATGTACAATCCTCGGGAGCATCCGGCTGAAAACTCATCCAGTACGCTTCCGGCA
The DNA here is from genome assembly GCA_040772785.1 of Anaerolineaceae bacterium. Lineage (GTDB taxonomy): Bacteria > Chloroflexota > Anaerolineae > Anaerolineales > Anaerolineaceae > UBA6107. The sequence continues at coordinate 117,910 of JAXGXM010000006.1, forward strand.
GGCGCGAGGCTTTCTTGTTGAACCACTGCAAATCAATATGAAGGGATTTTTCGCGTGCCGGAAGGCTGTAAGTAAGGAAAATATCACCGGGCGCACCGTAATGCCGCATGGCTTCCATAGGAAATGTTAGGTGGAAGAGCAGGTGTTCTGCGTCAACAGTACTGCGGTGATACACAGTGTTTACTTCGGGCAGCCACAAGCAGCTTTCTGCCTCTTCGGGTTTGAGACCGGGCTTGGTAAAATCCTCCAGCGCCCACCCAACTCGCTGATTTTCGAGAATGTACTGGTTAAAGAATCTCTGATAATCCATGCTGGAAAAGGTCTGGAAAGAGAACTGCGTAAAAACACCATTCCGATTCACCCATTCGCAGTGCTTGTTCTTATCGTTCAATCTAAATACACTGCCGTCATCCAGGTTAAAGCCGATTGAAAGCTGATCGTTTTCAAGCAGCGGTTGATTCGGGATTTGCGAATGCCACTCTGAAAGATCCGGTCGTTGCGGGCGGACCTGTTCCAGGCGGGCAAGCGCGCTCCGGGCGAGGGGACTATCCTCAAGGGCATTGATAGCCAGCTGCGGATAAGCGCGTTTTTCAACCCACGAGGACTCAAAGCGCTTGAAATTTACCCCTTTGCGAGCGGTCGAGAACTTTTCGGTGCTGTAATTCTCATGGTCGTTTAAGAAAGACTTCTCGTCCATTCCCCATGTATGCTCCGGAACCATCAATAACCAGCGGTTGAAGTTTATGAACGATCGTTCATTGTATGAAACCAAACCATCTTTCAGCCATTCGGTACGCAAGCGCAGCAGTTCGCGGTAACGCGCCACTTTAATCGGATCGCTGCCAATCCCATGGATCCATGTGTCCCCTATCTCGTCGCGGATTATGGGCAACGAGTCACGCACAGTAACGAGGTTTGACGCAAAATCCGAAAGTGTTGAGGCGAAGATGTGCGCTCCTGGAAAGCGCGACTCGAATTCGCGGAAAACATCTTTCACCTGTGCTGATGACTGCGGTCCCATGTTGTCCATCGTGTGTCCGAAGGCGAGTGAATGCTCCAGACCCGGTATCTCGAACGCACTGCCGTAACCGCTCTCGTACATTACAACCACTTCCGCGCCGCCAGGATCCTGCCAGCGGAAAAGACCGGGCACGCGCGGTAACGTGGACCCGGGGTTGACACCTATGTGGAGAAAGGTGACACCGGCTTCCGCCAGGAGTGGAATAATGGCGCGCGTGTGTCCGGGAACATCGGTCAGCTTGGCGGCGATGGTTTTACGGCCGAAACGCGCATCGAGGGATTTGGAGAGCGATAAGCCGAATCGGAAGAGCTCGGCGTCCATCAGTTCTGTGTGGGTGGTGAAGGGCAGCGCGTGCCAGGCAATATCACCGGCGAGGATGCCCTCCTCCATGAGTTTACGCGCAGCCGGGCTCGCCTGCTCGAGGTATTCGTAGATCAGCCAGGAGCCGGTGGTCCAGATAAACCGCTCTTTTTCCCCGGCTGCGCGCATCTCCCGCGCCACCCGCAGGGCAGCAGGGATGTACTGGTTGAAATAATTATGAATTACATTCCTGGCGAGGTCAGTGAAGCCGACATCGAGGTGAGTCTTAAAAACGAGGTGAATACTTCGTGTCAAGTTTATGCCTTTGTGGTTTTAATGCGCGGCAGCAGCAGGACTGATAACAGGAAGAGCCCGCCGTAAAGAGCAAAGACCACCGGGTAACCCAGACCGGGTTGGATGGCGTTGAAATAATCCGCCAATGGTCCGCCGATGCTGGAGCCGATGATACCCGCGCCAGCCCCCGCCAGATTGGAGATCCCCAGGTAACGCCCGGCATCCTCTTTAGGGACGAGATCGGTTCCCAAAGCCCAGTTGGAGGCCATGAATGTGCCGGTGCCCAGGCCGAGGAAGACCCCCGATACCATGACCATTGGAATGGTACGAGAAAAGACGAGGATGATCGTCCCCAGCACTGCCAGGAGCCCGGCTGCGGCGAGCAGTTTTTTACGCCCGACCTTGTCCGACAGGATGCCGCCAGCAATGGATGAAATGAGCAGAAACACAAAGATAACCGCTGTCAGGTAGGTGGTGACAGTGGCGGGGTTTGGCACCTGCAGCACATCCTTTACGAAGAACATGGCGAAGTTACGCACCGAGCCGATGGCCGCCAGGAACATCAGGCGGGTAACCACCCACCAGATGAAGGGCATCTGCCCCGCGGCTTCTTTACCGATGCCCACTTGAGCGCCAAAGTACACGCCGATGACGATCGATCCAGCCATGCCCAGCAAACCCGCCAGTCCAACCAGGATAATGCGCAGCGCGAGGCTGGTGGTTTCCTCAGGCAGCCACGTGCCGATGCCTTTAACCAGCAGCAGTGCCAGCTGGGTGACCCCTACAAAGATGATTGTCAATAACATCATGCGCAGGATGGGGCGGCCTTCCGGGCGGGGTGGTTTCTCGGTAATGGGTTCTTCACGGGTAAAGAGCACGGTAATCAGCATGGTCACCAGGAAAGTCGCCATGAGAATGAGGATCACCACCCAAAACTGCTGTTTATCGATGAGGGGAGAAATGAGCAGCACCAGGGCGGCGGGCAGCATCTCCATCACCGATTTGATGCCGGAGGCGCGGCCGCGCTGCTGCTCGGGGACAATATCCGGGATCAGCCCCTGCTGCCCGGCCTGGCTGATGTTGGAGGAGAACTGCAGCAGGATGATGCCTAGCAGCAGCACCGCCAGCGAAGCCGTAATCCCAAACCCGGACTGGAAGAAGGCGTTTAGCGGTGAGTCTTTGAACCATAATGACGCGCCAACAACCCCAAGGAAGAGAATATTGAGCAGTGCACCGACAGCGATGAAGGGTCGGCGGCGCCCCATTTTGCTGGTATTGCGGTCGCTGAGCATGCCCATCACCGGCTGGATGAACATTGCCACCGCCAGGCCGGTGACATAAACCAGGGCGGTGTAGGTGTTCTTCTTTTCCGGCGGCATGAAGGCCAGCACCAGGGCGGGCAGGAGCAGCGGGCTGATCACGTTCGATGCCATGCTCAGACCAAGCTGGTAACCGTTGAGTGAGAGGAGTTCGTACCACTTCAGCAGGCGTTTCATGAGTAACCTCCGACCGGATTTTGATTTCTTTAATTAATTAGGTTAAGAAAACGACACTTTAAATAGTATTCAGTGAGAAGGCTATTGTCAAGCGGGCGAAGTGTCAATCAGATTGAATTTCTTATATATATCTTATAAAAAACCGCTTGACTTTTGTCTTTAATACGAGTATTATTATCTTAATTATACAAATAATACCAACGGGAAGGGAAAATCATGAATAAAGTTTTTGAAGTACCTCAACTAAAATTCGCGTTTGATGCGCTGGAACCAGCGATCGATGCGCGCACGATGGAAATCCATCACGGAAAGCACCACGGCGGTTACGTTGCCAACCTGAACAAAGCCCTTGAGTCAGCACCAGAATTCTATAGCAAACCCATAGACGAAATCCTGCGCGGGATCAACAGTGTACCTGAAGCCATCCGCACCGCTGTACGCAATAACGGCGGCGGACATGCCAATCACAGCCTGTTCTGGGAAGTGTTGAATCCGGGCGGTAATCGTGAGCCTTCAGGCGCCCTATTGAAGGAAATTGAGAAGACCTTTGTTTCGCTTGATGCTTTTATGGAAAAATTCACCACCGCTGCGGCTACCCGTTTCGGCTCCGGCTGGGCGTGGTTGGTCGTTGACGGCGAGAAGAAGCTGCAAGTCTATTCCACAGCCAACCAGGACAGCCCCTACATGGACGCTCACACACCGATACTTGGGCTGGATGTCTGGGAGCATGCCTACTACCTGAACTACCAGAACCGCCGACCCGATTACATCAAGGCTTTCTGGTCAGTGGTCAACTGGAGCTTCGTGGAACAGGAATTTGAAAAAGCACGGTAATACCTTGAGAACACCGTAAACCCAAGCGCAACAGTGCCCTAAGAGTCCGGCAGCGTCTAAGGAGCGGGGAAGCGGACGGCCACTGATAAAACCAGGGTGGCGCTGCAAGGGAAGATCGGTAAAACTCAATTGATAATGCCCCTGCCGTGAGGTAGGGGCTTTTCGTACCACGTGAAAAGGAAAACCACCCGCACGCGTGCGGGTGGTTTGTGAAAGAAAGATTGATCAGGCAGCTTTCTTTGCCTGGTGAACAGCGATGTAGGCGTTCTTGATCTTGTTGGTGTAGATGATCCACAGCACAATGAAGGCGATGAGTGATACACCGAAGGTAACGGTGCTGCCCCACAGACAGATCAGCATCTATGTGGGGATGCGCAGGTCAATTTTTTCCATCAGGATATTGTGCTTGTCAAAAAGACCGTTGAACTCACGGGCGAGACCGCGGAAGGCCGGGAACATCCAGTAGTAACCCCAACCGGGGATGAAACACCAGGCAGTGGCAGTATCGGCGTTGGCGCGGCTGCCTTCGTGCTCGGTTAGCTTCCAGGATTTATGGAAAATGATGAAGAACAGGACTAAAGCGGCAATTAGACCAATGCCGAATACCAGCGTACCGATCAGGCTGATCCAGAACCACATCCACAGTTTGTTGATCGAGGCAATTTCAGGATCTTCGATCACGAATGGCGGTGGTACGGTCGCAGCAACTGGCGGGATGGCATCCCCCAGGAGTGAGGCGAGAGCGGATTGACTAATGGGAGCCCAGTTGGCCATGCCATTCGTCCAGACCATGGTGGAATGGTTGATCGTGCCGGCTTCAACAAGCTTCTTGATCTCCTCTTCCTCCACGGGTCCAACCTGTTGATTGTTGAGCGTGTAGTACCACATAAGTTCTCTCCTTTTTCCGAATTCTGATTGATGAATATCCAATAATTTATTATAGGGGATATTTTTAGAATAAAACCTTAAAACAAGAATAGTTTACAGATATATAAGCTTATAAATCATCTCCCGGATTCGATTTTCTGCTGCGCTTGATTTCGCCGCGTCGTTTTTTGTCCTCCAGGCGGGCTTTCAAAGAAGCTGCGGTCGGCCTGGTGGGTAAGCGCTTGACAGGGGGAGTGGACGCTTTTTCGACCAAATGATTCAATCGCTCGATCGCGTCCTGGCGGTTGCGCTCCTGCTTACGATAGCGACGCGCTTCAATGACCAGAATGCCGTCATCGGTCATGCGCTTGCCGGCAAGCCGGGTTAAACGTCGCCTGATATCTTCCGTCAATACACTGGAATGCTGAACATCAAAACGCAGTTGTACAGCGGTGGCGACCTTGTTTACGTTCTGCCCTCCGGGCCCGGCGGCACGGATAAAACTGAACGCCATTTCGTCTTCAGGAATTTGGACCATTGTCAATCTCTTTGAACCTTATTTTCTATCTTGTATACGCAGGATCACGAAAAAGATTTCAACCGATGAATACACTCTTGATACGCAGGTACAATAAGGTTATACAATAAGTATAGCGATGCAAGGTAAGGATATATAATTCTTTCAAAATTCATCAGGGAAAAGAGATACCATGACCGAATCATCTGTTGACGATTTCAGTTTAGACGAATTGCTAAAACTAAATAAACGGAATATCAGCCCCGAGGATCTGAAAAGATACGAGGGGTACATGGCGGAGATCTTCACCGCTCTTGGGATGGATGTGAACACGCCCTCCACCCACGAAACGCCGCGACGATTTCTCGATGCCCTGCTGGAGTCCACCAGCGGGTACGAGGGTGATCCCAAGCTGATCAAGGCTTTCCCGCGCGAATGCCGAGGCGAACCGGATTGCCGGTTGAGCCAGGTAATCGAAGGTCCCATCCACTTCCATTCGCTGTGCGAACATCACGTATTCCCCTTCTACGGTGAGGCGTATGTTGGCTATGTGGCGGATGAGCGTATTTTAGGCATTTCGAAGCTTACCCGTCTGGTGCGTTTGTACACCAAGCGCTTCGCTGTGCAGGAGCGCATCGGTTACCAGATCGCCGATACACTGGAAGCCCTGATGCAGCCGCACGGAGTGGCGGTGTTCATGCGCGCGAAGCACATGTGCGTGGAGATGCGCGGAGTGCGCGAGATCTCACCCGCCACACGAACCACGGTATTCCGCGGCGTTTACGCGGAAGATCCGGCGCTGCGCGCCGAGTTCCTCAATGTCTGCGGAATAATAAAGTAACCGCATTGTTTTCCTTGTGAGCGATCAACCCCTCCCATCTTTTTTGATGGGAGGGGTGATTATTATGAGATTAGAGAAAATTTAACGATCAAGGAATTAAACCTGAATCAATGATTTTCCGGGCAAATATGCTCTCGCCCACCGCGTCGCGGTGAATGGCGGTATTGGTAAAGTGTTCCTGTGGGACGACATCCCACAAATCCAGGCAAGTCCAACCTTCCGCACGGCATGTTTCATTGAACGCAAGGCGAAATCCATCATAGACCCAGCGCGGATAGTAGAAGTTATAGCGAATGTCACTGTTACTGCCCTCGCTGATGAGGATGGGTTCGTTCACCAGGATGACGGGAACGCCGTTTGCGATCTCCATACCTGCTGAAACCAGGTCGAGCGCAAGACCGTCTCCGGGAATTTCCGGTGGTGTCCAACCATAATAGTCTTCCTCCGCTTCGAGGTCGCGTTGGGCGGGGGTGTAATCTTGGGGGTATGACTGGTCAATACCGGTGGCGGACCACATGATGCCGTAGAATTGCAGGCGCAGCCGGTCAGCCAGTGCGCGGCGCTGCCCAACGATTGTGCGCTGCCAGTAACTGTTGTTCTCTTCGATCAGGGTGAGGTTCAGATCATATTTCTTGATGAGCGCATTCACCCGCACCGGATTGTTGGCAACGATGGGGGATTCGAGCTGATTCTGGCGCGGGAAGGATTCAAGCGTGATCGGCCACAAGATCAGGTCAGGCGAGTACTGCATAGCTTCTTCAAGGACCATCAGGTCCTTCACCAGTGAAAGAGTCGGGTAGCCAAGGTTGTAGAAACGCACCTGCCTGCCGTCTGCTGTTACCAAACCGGCTGCATCCAGCTGCCCGGCGAGCGTCTCCTCCGGTCTGAGCAGCGTTCCCCATGTGGAAGAGTCGCCAAGCACGATCACGCGGAATTCATCCGCGGGTTTGGGCGCTCCGCTGAGCCTGTGCGAAGCCAGCATCGCGTCAATATCGAATAGGCTCAGGTTGTATGATTCAGCCGGGTTCTCCCCGTACGGCAGGCGGTCGCGTCCATTCAACAGGCTGTTGTAAAGGGATAGTCGGCTCAGGCTGCCGCTATTCAATAATCCATAGGCCAGGTTGATGACCAGGAACAGCAACAGACCCTTGATGATTACGTTGCGGATGAAGCGGTAGTTCATGGCAGCACCGCCCATCCGAACAACCCGGCAAAGACCCGGGTGGAGGTCGCCACATCAGGGAGAGCGAACCATACCCAGCCCAGGGTGACGTAATGAAAGGTGAGCAGGACTGAGAGGGCGGTCATCAACGTTTTAAGCGCAGGGCGCTCCTGTGCGCGTGCTGATAGCGGGCGGGTTGCGCTGCTCCAGCGGTTGTTGATGAAAAGACCGACTCCGTGCCAGGCTCCCCAGAGCACGAAGTTCCACGTGACACCGTGCCACATGCCGATCAGCACCATGGTGGTGAGTTGCGTTACCAGAATGACCAGCCAGGCGGGCAGCCAGCGGGTTTTCGTGCGTAAAAATCGGGTGAGCGGGTTGAAGAAGTATGCCCTGAACCACTGGGTTAGGGTAATATGCCAGTTGTCCCAGAAGCGGGTCAGGCTGGGCTTGAGATAGGGAGCGTTAAAGTTCTCCGGCAGGCGAACCCCGGTTAGTTCTCCCAGGCCGATGGCGATATCCGTGTAACCGCTGAAGTCGAAGAAGATTTGAAACCCGTACGCGTATAACAAAAGCCACAGCCAGCCGCTGCCCTGCACCTGCAGGGCGTTTGTGCCATTGAGTGCGAAGACAGCAAGGACGTCCGCGATCACAAATTTCTTAAACAAACCCAGTAGGAGCCGTTTTCCTCCGTCCTCAAGATGGCGCGGTTCAGGAACAAACGGCTCGCGCAGCCATTTGATAAATCTTTCCGCCCGGTCGATGGGTCCGGCGCTGAACGCGGGGAAAAAGAGCATGTAGACCAGGTATTCATCAATGTGCATTGAGGGCAGGTGCCCTGTTTGCCTGTCGCGCAGTGTGTGGATGAGGCGAAAGGCGATGTAAGAGAATCCCAACCAGCGGATATCTAGCGCGGAGGCAAGCTCGCGGGATTGACCGGTTAACCCGCGCAGGGCGGAACTGGTGAGCCCGGTCAACTGGGGCATTTTAAGCACCAGGAAAACCAATAACAACCCGATGATGGCGGCGGAAAGGAGCAATTTTGCCGGTTTTTTTACCCGGCTCAACACAAGAAATGCCCCCCCGCTAATACCGATGACAATTGCGATCAGATGTATTTGGGGTGGTCGTGAGGGGGTGAGGATTCCAGTGCTGCCGAGATAGCGGGTGAGCGCAATGACCAGGATGGTTGCGACCAGGAGGAGAGCTGTGTTTCGGGTTTTTACCGGCTGGTGCTCCTCCGGTTTGGCGGTTAAGAACCATCCCAGGGCGGCGATGAACACAGTTGCTGTGGACAGCCAGAAATCCAGACCGCGGATGGGCAGGCCGGGTTGGAGCCAATAGACCACAATAACGCTGGCAATGAGAAGCAGCGGGTTGCGCAGCCTGCGCGCAGCGGGAAAAAGGCAGAGAATATAAATTCCAAGAGAAATGCCGACCAGGACCAGGATGCTGGTGATGGACATCTAAAATCCTTGGTAGATCCACTGCGGTGCGCTGCTGGAAGTGAGGATCACCAACAGCACAAGCACCAGCGCGAACACCAGCGCCCACAGGTTTTCCCGCGAGAAGATGCGCCGCATGAGTTATTCCGATCCGCACATGCGCCAGTCGCCGCCTTCCATAACGGCGATGTAGTTGTGATCCGAAAGGTCGATGGTCAGGATCTCAGCACCGTACGACACCTCGATAGTGCCGGCACAGCTGACGCTGGCTGTTTCGCCGCTTGCCTCGACAACCTCGCACACCAGGTCTGAAAGCTCCGGCTCGAACGCTCCGAAGCTTTCCATCGTGATCAATGACTGGGCTTCGTACGCCGCGCATGAGAGACTGCTGAGTTGGGCAGCGTCCTTGGCGACCATTGCCTGCCAGTACGCCGCAACGGCGTCAGCGGGGGCGGTGGAGGAACCCGCGCAGGCAGCGAGTGTGAGCATTAAAATAAGCGCGGGGATGAGGGTAAGCCGTATTGTTTTGATCATCTTGACTCCGAAAAAGAGATTGATTAACTGGTTTGACCGACCAACCGATTTCACGGTACTGCTGTCGCACCGGCGGATGATTCAGCCAGTTCGCGCATCAGAAGGTCCAGCATCTGGAGGGCGGTGATGTTTTTCACTTCCTTGCTGTATTCCATACTGATCGGCAGGGAAAAGTCGGTCGCGGGCGGTCCGGACCATGAGTTCAGATGCTCGAGGTCGGGCAGCAGCCCATGATTCACAGTATCCTGCGCGGCTTTCCAGAAATTCCACAGCGGCAATTCGTACTCAATGGCAAGGCGGGTGATGGTTTCGTTGATCGAGTGGTCCCCTTCAATATTATCCGCTTTGGTGCCGAGTACTGGAACAATACCCTCCTCAAGGGATCTTTCGATGATTACGCGCAGGTTGCGCTCGAAGGCTGACGGATCGAGGTAGTGATATTTGGCGTCGATCGTTCCCAGGGAAATGATAACGACGCTGGGATTATCCAGCCTGTACTGGCAGTCCAGCATGATCTCGTTTGCCAGGCACTGATCATTGTTCCACAACGAGGAAAGCAGCCGGGAGGTGGTCGTACCAGGGTTGGTCGCCTGGTTTGGCATGCGAAAAGCGCCCTGATAATAATCGATGGCGGGCTGAAGGTAGCCAAATTCGCCAAGGTTGTACATCCCGCCGAAGCCGTGCAGAAAGTCCGGAGACTTGCTGTTGCAATCTCCCAGCTTGGTGAAAACGCGCGGGTCGTTGCCCATGGCGAGACCCTTCTGGTAGACCTCGCGCATCGCATCAGAAACCCCGTCCGGGATGACCGGCAGATCCTGCCAGAATCCTTGCGACAGCTCGGTAGGTGTTGGGGTTTCGGTGAATACCGGAGCAGGTTCAGGTGTGTCGATCTCAGCAGTTGAGGGGCTCACGGTGCTTTCAACTAGGGATGGGATGGGGGCAGGCTCAGTCTCTGACTCAGTTGGCAGGGACGTAGCAGCCGGAGCTTCCTGGTTAACCTGTTGACAGGCTGTCAGCAATAATACGCTGAGGCCGAGGAATAAAATCGTTCGAAAGCCAAATTTGCTCTGGCGTGAGTTAATGCGGTTGTTTCTGCTCATAAAGGAAATGCACCTGTAAGAATATAATGTAGGTCAAGCCTAAGGCTAAGCAATTATAACTTCTATCGCTTCATCTTGACGCACGCCAGGGTTCGGCGGGATCAGCACCCGTCCTCGTCCCTGTCTTCCTGTTCCGCGCAATGTTCCCCGCATAGCTGAATCCACTGCCGGTTTTCAGATTGCAGGAACCTCGCCGCGGATTGCGGTCCCCAGGATCCGGATTCGTAAATCTCCGGTTGAGGAGAAGAGGGGTCCTCCCAGTAGTTGATGATCGGGTCAAAGAGCGCCCAGGAGAGTTCGGTCTGATCGGCGCGGGTGAAAAGCGATGCGTCTCCCATGATTACGTCCAGCAGGAGCCTCTCATAAGCCTCCGGGATGTCTTTTTTCTTGAAGAAATCACGGTAATGATAATCCATGTCCACTGAACGGGTCTGCGCCACCGTGTCCGGAACCTTCGCTTCAAAGCGCAGGTGAATCCCCTCATCTGGCTGCAGGCACATGGCCAGCAGATTGGAGGAGCCTTCCAGGTCGGTTGACATGGGGAAGATCATGTGCGGCGGTTTTTTGAACTGAATGATGATCTCGCTTACCTTGTCCTCCAGTTTCTTGCCGGATCGCAGGTAAAAGGGCACTCCCTGCCAGCGCCAGTTGTCGATGAAGAACCGCACCATGGCGTATGTGGGGGTGCGTGAACCAGCGGGCACGTTTTGTTCATTCAGGTAATCGCGGTATTGACCGATGATGGTATGTTTTCGCACCTCTTCAGCGGTGATGGGGCGGATGGCGCGGATGACCTTGATCTTCTCATCCCGGGTCGCGTCGGCGTTGTAGGAGCTGGTTGGTTCCATTGCCACCAGCGTCAGGAGCTGAAGGAGGTGGTTCTGGAACATGTCCCGGATGACGCCTGCCTTGTCGTAGTACCGCGCGCGCGCCCCCACCCCTATGGTCTCTGCGACGGTGATCTGCACGTTGTCGATATAGTTGCGATTCCATAACGGCTCGAATATGGCGTTGGCAAAGCGCGCCACCAGGATGTTCTGCACGGTTTCCTTGCCAAGGTAATGGTCAATGCGATAGACCTGGTTCTCGTTCAGCACGGAGTGAATACTCTGGTTCAGCGAGCGGGCGCTTGTGTGATCGAAACCAAAAGGTTTTTCGATGACCACGCGCCGCCAGCCGCCGTTCTCTTCCAGCATGCCCGCATTGGCGAGTCCGGTAATAATTTCGAGAAAATATTCAGGGGGAGTTGCCAGGTAATACATGCGGTTGGCGGGTCCGCCCTCCTGCTCTGAAAGACTCGCGGCAATCTGGTGGTAGGTTTGCGGGTCAGCTACGTTACCGGGCTGGTAGGTGAGTTTCTGGGCGAAGGTGTGCCACAACGTTTCGTCCACGGGTTCATGGGAGATAAGGTCAAGCTGCTCTCGCGCGACGCGGCGCAGGTCATCATCAGACCAGGGACGGCCGGCAGTGCCGAATACGCGGAAAGGTTCAACGAGGCGTCCCTTGCGGTACAGGTTAAATAGTGCCGGAATGAGTTTGCGATGCGAGAGATCGCCGGAGGCACCGAAGATCACGATAGAGGTGGATGGGTTCATCATATTTCCTTCCATATAACTGATGGAATTATATCCATAAACATTACCAGTTAGACCGGCTGTTTTGCCGCTGTTTTGCGTAACCATACTGTGCCCAATGGTGTTACTTCTAACGTTATGGTATTTAAGTTACTGGGTATTTTCCTCCTGGCGTACGCGCTGGGGAATTTCTCGCCAGCCTACCTTTGTGGAAGATTGTTCGGCGGTTTTGATATCCGTGAGCGCGGAAGCGGCAACGCGGGCGCGACGAATGTTGTGCGCGAACTGGGCTGGCGCTATGGCGTGCTGGTTTTTGTGTTGGACGCGTTGAAAGGGATGGCTGCGGTTGCGCTGGGCAGCTGGCTGGGGGATAACCCTGGTATTGCTGCTGCCGGGTTCGGGGTCGTGATCGGGCATGATTTCCCTGTGGTGTTGAATTTTCGCGGCGGCAAAGGTGTGGCTGCTACCGTGGGCATATTGATTAGTCTCTTCCCGGTACCCACGCTTATCGCTCTTGCTGTGTCCATCCTCGTTGTAACGCTCACCCGCATGGTCTCACTCGGATCGTTGATCTTTGTAATCGGAATGGCGGTTTATTCGCTGGTTTCCGGACAACCGGGGGCGCTGTCAGCGGCTGTGGTTGGAATCGCTGTTTTTGCCATCCTGCGCCATCGGGCGAACATCAAGCGCATCCTCAACGGTACTGAGAATATGCTCTCCTACTAATTTCATCCTATTCCCCATATAGATCGCTTTACTCCCGTAGAATTCAAATACCTGCGGATATAATTAGGCATGAAACTTGATTGGAGGATAATATGAAAATCGGGATGATCGGCCTTGGAAAAATGGGGTTGAATATGGCGCAGCGCCTGGTGCGCGGGGGTCATGATGTGGTGGGCAACGCGCGCAGTGAAAGCACGATCCGCGAAGCTGAAGAGCTGGGTGTGACCGGTGCGCGTTCGGTGGAAGAACTGGTGGGTATGCTCACCGCCCCGCGTGTGGTGTGGGTGATGGTGCCTGCCGGTGAGGTGACCGAATCCGTGATCCAGTCTCTCATCCCGCTGCTTGGAGAAGGCGATATCATCATCGATGGCGGAAATTCAAATTACAAGGATACTGTCAGACGCGCCGCTGAGTTAGAGGCGCGCGGTCTGCACTTTGTGGATTGCGGGACCAGCGGGGGGATTTGGGGGTTGACCGAAGGTTATTCGCTGATGATCGGCGGAGACGAAAAAGTTACGGAATATTTGCGCCCGATCTTCGAGACGCTGGCGCCGGGGATAGACCTGGGCTGGGGTCGTGTGGGTCCGGCGGGAGCGGGGCACTTCACCAAGATGGTGCATAACGGCATAGAGTACGGCATGATGCAGGCATTTGCCGAGGGATTTGAGATTCTCAAAAGCAAAAAGGAGTTTGACCTGGATCTGCACCAGGTGAGCCGCATCTGGCAGCGCGGCAGCGTGGTGCGCTCGTGGCTGCTGGACCTCATTGTTAATGTGATGGAGGAAGACCAGTCCCTTGATACCATCGAAGCCTTTGTCGCGGACTCGGGGGAAGGACGCTGGACGGTGTTTGAAGCCATCGACCTGAACGTGGCCGCGCCGGTGATCACTGCCGCGCTTCAGCGGCGGATCCGTTCCCGCCAGGCTGGACCCTATTCAGACAAACTGGTCGCAGCGATGCGCAACCAGTTCGGGGGACATGCGGTTAAGAAAAAAGAGGAATAACCTACAGTATCGTCAGCACACGCTTATGGCTGTTGAGTTCTGCGTAAAGGGAGTCCATTTGGGCGCGGCTTTGCGCCATAAATTCGAAAGAGACCGAGCGGTATTTGTTCCCGCTGGATAACCGGCTGACAATATTTTCTTCCAATAATTCAGGCACATGGCGGCGTACGATCTCCACCACGAAGGGCTCGAAGTCATCTTCATCCAGCCCGATCACTTTCAAGGGAAAGTGGACGGGGTATTCAATCAAAGGTTCGGGCAAGTCTGTCATTGTTCTGTCCGGGTGATATTATAGCGGAACTTTTTCATTCCGTTTCGCCGTTCCAGATCGCCATCCATTTTTTCACCGAGCGGGTCATTTCTCTCGAGAAATCCGATACAAACTTACGGTTGTAAAGCGCCTGAACATAAGCTTTGGCGGCATCACCACTGCCGTCGTGGGGGAACTGACCAGCGGCATCGCGCATCAGCTCCGGGATATCCTCTGCTTTGATCGGTTGGTACTGGTCCTGATGGACGATGAACTTACGGTCAAAACGCTTGATGAGGCGTGGATTTTCCTGGGTGACGTAGGGTCTCCCGAAACAGAGCAGGCTGATGGGAAGAGTGTACTGCGGCAGATGGAACATTTCGCGGTGCTGCTCGCAATTCTCCATGATGTCGCCAATGTAGCAGGAGCCGATGCCGAGCGATTCCGCGGCGATCACCGCGGTCTGAGCAGCGATGAGCGCGTCGCAGCATGCCAGCATGAGGTCGCCCTCTCCGGGCAGGCGCGGTTCAAGTCCTTTCTCTCCACATGCCAGGGGTGCGTTGCTCCAGTGGAACGTGTCCATCCAGCGCTGGTAATCCGCGAGAAAGAGCAGCACGTACGGGGCGCTGGCGATGAAAGGCTGGTTATCGCAGGTGACCGCCAGCTTATCTTTTAGCGCCTGATCCTCCACCTCGATGATGGTGTAGAGCATCATATTGCCGGCTGTGGGTGCGCGCATGGCTGCCTGGAGGATGGCATCTTTTTCATCGCGGGTTATGGGGGTATCGGCGTATTTTCGTGTGGAGCGGCGGTTGAGGATGACTTTCAGGGTTTCGTTCATATTGGTCTCCAAATCACAAGGGCCGGTGTACAACACGCTGACTTAACGATTACAATTATGCCATGGAAAGAAATCAGACTACTGACCTGACCGGGCTGTTCTCACGCGCGCTGGAATACAGGTTGCCGCTGCTGGACGAAGATCGGCAGGGCGCGTTGCGGCTCTTCAACGGTTTTACTGAAGGGCATCCAGCGCTGGTGGTGGACTTATTTGCCCGCACCCTGCTGCTCCTCACGCACAAGGTAAGCGAGTCGGAATCCCTCAGGCTGGCTGAGACAGCGCTGAGTTTTTATTCCAATACCCTGAACTGGATCGACTGCATTGTTCTAAAACAGCGTTCAACACTCGACCAGGCGAAGAAAAACGGGACGATCCTGTCTGGTGAAACGCCTGCTTCGCACATCGTTGAAAACGGGGTCACGTACGCGCTCGATCTGCTGATGAACCAGGATGCAGGGTTTTACCTCGATACCCGTAACCTGCGTGCCTGGTTGAGGGAACACTCGGCAGGTAAAACTGTTCTGAACACATTCGCCTACACCGGCAGCCTGGGTATAGCGGCGCTGGCGGGAGACGCTGTTCACGTGAGCCAGATCGACCGAAATGGAAGATTTTTAACTCTCGCGCAGGAGTCAGCCCGCTTGAACGGGATGGACGCAAAGCGGATGGACTGCAAGGCGGTGGATTTTTTCGTTGGTGTAGGGCAGATGAAACGCATCGGCATCACCTTTGACACGGTCCTCCTTGATCCGCCTTTTTTTTCGATCACCGAACGGGGGCGGGTGGACCAGGTGAACGAGGCGACCAGGTTGATCAACAAAGCGCGACCGCTGGTGAATGATGGCGGGCACTTGATCGTGGTTAATAACGCGCTTTTCCTCAGCGGAAAAGATTTTCTCAACGCGCTCGAGGCGCTGGGCGGGGATGGTTACGTGAGCGTGGAAGAAATGATCCCTGTACCTGAGGACGTTACCGGCTTTCCTGAAACGCAAACCGGAAAATTTCCTGCCGATCCTGCCCCATTTAATCACTCAACCAAGATCGTGGTATTGAGAATACGCAGGAAGTGAGCCCGGGTTATTGAGGAAAAACTTATATTGATCGTATTTATCGCGAATTAATAACATTAACCATTACCCCCTTGCCATTCAATTTATTGATCTACCCGCTGATCGTCATTATTTGTTGCGGCATTCATACCGCAATGAGCGACCGAACCGTGGATGGATGCTGTCCAGTCTCCCGTTGCAGGCGCTGAAGAAATCCTGCCATGTCGCGTTGTGTCCGGTAACCGGGATTTGAATGTGGGAAACACCAACAGCCGGGACAAAGACGAGGGAGTAATGACCGGCTGCCGTGTGTGTCCGCGCATCTTTCCGCAACTGGCTCACCGGTGCGGGGTTGGTGACGCAGGCTGACAGGATCAGGAGCGAAGCAAAGATGGCGATAATGATCCTGGTTTTCATCTTTCACCTCCTTTCGTAAGAATACAAAAACCCGGTAACCGCTGACCGTTCCCGGGTTTTTCATTGCGTATGTGGTTTTGGAGGGCTTGCTATCTCGAGTTCGTTTAATGACCCTTCTTTGATCCAATCGTTCCATGAACGGTCATGCGGGCTTCTCTTTCATTTTCATTATAGCACTTACAGAGTTGCTTTTCAAATCACGGAAAAGTACTCGTCGATCTTTACCAGTCGGCAGGATTGTTCCCAAAGGTCCTGTGCCAGTTTTGGGTCGCGCGACAACCGGCTGGATGTTTTGGAGCGGCTATCTTTCCAGTAGAGGTGGGGTGTGACCTCATCCAACGGGGCGGATGCCAGGCGTAGGATGGTGCGGGAAGGAACTTCGGCGCTGGTGCCCATCTTTTGACGCGAGCGCCAAACCATGCTGGAGAGCAATCCCCCGTCCTTGCGACCGATATCGGTGTTGACCAGCCCCGGATCAACCGCCCATGCCAACAGTCCGGGATGATTAACCCGGCGGTTGAATTCCGCGCTGAAAAGGACATTGCTGATCTTCGAGACCGCGTACGCCCAGATACCGACATACAGCCGGGGGTTGTGCGGTCGGGCGGGAAATTGGAACACGCGGTAATGCGATTGTGAGCTCACGGTCAGCACCCGCGCATCGGGCGAGCGCTGGAGCGCGGGCAAAAGAAGGTGGGTGAGCAGGAAGGGCGCCAGGTGATTGACCGCGAAGGTTAACTCGAAGCCATCGACAGTCAATTTTTTCGCGCTGGAGTAAAGACCGGCGTTATTAACGAGCAGGTCCAGTTTTTCACCCTTTTCATTGGATAATCGCGCTTTAACCTGATCAGAGAGTTCGCGCACATGCTGCAGGGAAGATAAATCGCCGCAGAGGTACTCGACACGGGCGTGAGGAACGATGCTCAGTATCGAGTCACGCGCCCGCTGGCAGCGGGCAGGGTCGCGACCCGCGCCGATGACGAAAGCGCCTGCGCGCGCGAGGTCAAGCGCGGACTGGTAACCGATGCCTGAAGTCGCGCCGGTGACCAGTGCTGTTTTATTGGTTAGATCATTGTTCATGGAGCACTCCTGCGGTGTTGAATTGACACACTCCAGTATAATATCTCTATAATTTTCCCATAGAATCCTCGCACGCAGGAGCCGAAATGACTCAACAAAGCAAGACCGTCCGTTTCACGATGTTTGCGCTGCTTTACTTTACCCAGGGGACCATACTGGGGTATTTTGCCTCGCTGAATGCGCTCTATATGCTGGACAACGGCCTCGATATGGCGGATGTGGGTATCTTTTCCACCATCGCGCTGATCCCATTCGTCATTAAGATCCTTTTCGGCATCTTAAGCGACCGCTATAACCTGTTCGGGTTGGGGCACCGCAAACCTTATATCTTCATCGGGCTGCTGGTGCAATTCGCCTGCCTCCTTGCGGTCGCCAACATTAATCCGGGAGAGAGCTACTGGCTTTATGTGGGGATGGCTTTCCTGCTGCAGCTTGGCATGGCGTTTTACGACACCTGCACCGATGGGCTGGCGCTGGACATCACCCCCGAATCAGAAAAAGGAATTCTGCAGGGGTTCATGGTGGGCGGCAGATCGGTGGGTGTCATAGTGGCAGCTTCGGTGGCAGGGGTGATCGCGCAGCATCTTTCATGGCCGGCTGTGTTCTACTTCCTGGCTGCGCTCACGCTTGTGCCCATTCCTTTCCTGTTCTTTATTCACGAAATGAAGCGCTCGCCGGAGATGCGCTTCAACTGGAAGGCGTTCAGCGCTTTCAAGAATAAGCAGGTGATCGCGGTGGCAGTGGTGGGGTTGATCATCTTCCTGGTCATTGTCGGTTCCAATCAACTGGTGAATCCCTCGTTTGACGCAAAGCTGGGTATTGATCTCAGCACCGCGGGGCTGGTGACCACGGTGTGGGGCATCGGCTGTGTGGTCGGCGCGCTGGCTGGCGGGCGCGTGATGGACAGGCTGGGCAACAAACAAGCGCTGTGGCTATCGCTACTGCTGGTGGTGCCGGCGATGGCGCTGCTCGCAGCGACCAGCTCAAAACCGATGATGTGGGCGGTGGTGGTGTTCTTCGGCCTCGCTTACGGGGTCTCGCAGGCGATCTACTTCGCGCTGGCGATGAAATACACCCAACCAGCAATCGCTGCGTCGATGTTCTCAATCCTGATGGCGGTCACCAATATCGGGCAGGGGATCGGGCTGGGGATGGGCGGCGGTCTATCCAAATCACTCGGCTTCCCGGTCACCTTTCTCATCTTTGGAGCGATCATGCTGCTCATTCTCCCGTTCTTCCCGATCATTTTTTCAAAGCGTGATAAGGCGGCATGAAGAGAATCTATCTCACCCACTGCTCCCGGGAAAAGGACGCGGAACTCGAAAAGAGCGGGGAGGAAACGACCCCTGACCGGCTGTACACATCCGAGTCTCTGCAGCGGTTCATACGCTTTTGCGAAAAAAAGGGGTTCGAGTGGGCGATCTTTTCGGATCAATACGGCGTGGTCTTTCCCGATGAATTGATATCCTGGTACAGCAAACCGCCAGCGGAAGTCACCGCAGAGGAATTTGAACAGCTGCTGCAGAGTTTTACTGCAAGGTTGGCGGGGTATGACGAGATATTCTTCTTACACCGCAAGGGAGAAACGCATCCATTGTTTAAGCGTATTGTAGAATTGAGTAGAAATGCCGGGCTGCCGGTTGTTGAATTTTCGGAAGAAAATATTACCGACTAAAAACACAAGGAGGAGCAATGGAATTGAAGCATTTTATCGACACCCAGGATTTCACCAAGAAGGAGCTGCTTGATCTGATCGAGTTGATCCGCATGATCAAAAGCGCTGATAAGCAGGGGGCGACCCCGCGGCTGCTGCCGGACGCCTCGCTGGCGATGCTTTTCGAGGAACCCTCAACGCGCACCCGAATCTCATTCGAGGTGGGTATGCTCGAGCTGGGCGGACACGCGCTTTACCTTAAGCCAGGCGAGATCCACCTGGGCGTGCGCGAGTCGCTGGC
Organism: Anaerolineaceae bacterium; assembly: GCA_040772785.1. Taxonomy (GTDB): domain Bacteria; phylum Chloroflexota; class Anaerolineae; order Anaerolineales; family Anaerolineaceae; genus UBA6107. The sequence goes on from JAXGXM010000006.1 coordinate 137,217, forward strand.
TGACACCGCGAAGGTGATCTCGCGATACGTGGATGTGATCATGGCGCGCACGCTCAAGCACGAAACCATGCTCGGGCTGGCGGAACACGCCACCGTGCCGGTGATCAATGGTCTGACTGATTACAACCACCCGACCCAGGTGGTGTGTGATGTGTTCACGATGATGGAGCACATGCAGCCTGGTAAAAAGCTGGACGATTTGAAGGTCACCTTCGTGGGCGACGCAACGAACGTGCTCAGCTCGCTGATGCTTATCTGCACAAAGCTGGGTGTGCACTTCACGCACGCCGCACCGGTGAAGTACCAGGCGCCGAAACAGTGGCTGGATTGGGCGGAGGAGAACTGCCGTGAATCCGGCGGCACAGTGCGCGTGACCGATGACCCGATCGACGCGGTGAAGGACGCTGATTTCATTTACACCGATCTGTGGTGGTGGGTGGGTCAGGAAGCCGAGATCCCCGAACGGCGCGCGGCATTCATGCCGAAATACCAGGTCAATATGGACCTGCTCAAACACGCCCCGGCGCACTGCAGGTTCATGCACTGCCTGCCGGCGTCGCGCGGGGTGGAAGCCACCGACGAGGTGATGGACTCGCCGCAATCGGTTATCTACGACCAGGCTGAGAACCGTCTGCACACCGAGAAGGGGCTGCTTGCCTGGCTGGTTTACCCGCGCCTGCAGCGACCCACTGATGCCTTCAAAAAGGAACAGGAAGAAAACGTGTTGAAATTCCTCGCCGGAATGTCCTGATCGCAGGTTAAGAAAGGAGACAAAATGGCAGGGTTGATCAAATCAACACCCCGGGCGGATGGGTTTCACATGCCGGGTGAGTTTGAGCCGCACAGCGGCGCCTGGATGCTGTGGCCTGAGCGGCCCGATAACTGGCGCGAGAACGGTGTGCCAGCCCAGCAGACCTTCGCCAGGGTGGCAGCGGCGATCGCTGAATTTGAGCCGGTATCGGTGGGGGTCTCGCAGAAGTTGTACCTTGAAGCGCGCGCCATGCTGCCGGAAACCGTGCGCGTGGTTGAGCTTTCATGTAATGACTCGTGGATACGCGATTGCGGTCCCACCTTTGTGACCAATGGCAGCGCGCTGCGGGCGGTGGATTGGGATTTCAACGCCTGGGGTGGACTTTACACCGATTTTACGTTGGATCAGCAGGTGGCGCAAAAAGTGGCTGAGATCGAACGGGTGGATCGTTACAAAGCCCCGCTCATACTGGAGGGCGGCTCAATTCATGTTGACGGGCAGGGCACGCTGCTGACCACGAAGGAATGCCTGCTCAATGAGAACCGCAATCCGCAGCTCAGCCAGGGACAAATCGAGCAATATTTGATGGATTACCTTGCGGTCAAAAAGATCATCTGGCTGGAACGCGGCATTTACCTGGACGAGACCCAGGGGCATATTGACAACATCTGCTGCTTTCTGCGCCCCGGCGAAGTGGCGCTGGCGTGGACGGATGACAAAACCGACCCGCAGTACGAGATTTCACGCGAGAACGAGGAGATTTTGTTGAGCGCGACCGACGCCCGTGGGAAGGGGTTGAAGGTGCACCGATTGCACGTACCCGCCCCGGTGACGATCACGCAGGAGGAGAGCGAGGGCGTGCTGCCGGTAGACGGCACCCTGCCGCGCCGCGCGGGTGACAGACTGGCGGCATCTTACATCAATTTCTACTTCTGCAATGGCGGAGCGGTGGTACCCACGTTTGATGATCCGATGGACGCGGTGGCACTGGCGCAGCTGCAGGAACTGCTTCCTGAGCGCAAAGTGGCAGGGGTGCCTTCGAGGGAGATCCTGCTGGGCGGCGGGAACATCCACTGCATCACGCAGCAGGTGCCTGTGATTAACCGCCACGGATAACAGGAATTGCATAGATAAGCTGAATAACAACCAGGATAATCACACATTATTTCGAGAAAAAATGCCCTGCTCTTTATGAGCGGGGCAGGAAGTTTTTAAGAGCCTAAAGGTTGAGGTTAGAGCCAGCCGCGCTCCTGATAAAGCTTGAAGCCGCGTTCGAGCGTACCATCGATCTGCTCCAATAGCTCCGGAGTGACTTTCTTGATGTGAAAACACGATTTACCCTTAAGTAAACGGAGTAATTCAGGCTTGAAGAATTCCTTTGTCTCTGGATCCGTGTAAACTGGCATGTAATAGAAGCCGACGTAGCTCTTCTGAATGATCAGCCCGGCAAAGAACACCTCCTTGCGCTTGCGTCCGGCAATGATAAGCTCTTTGAATGACCACAAATCGTAATAACCGGCTTCATCCCGCTTGGGCAGCAGCGGGGGGCTGTAGCGGGCAAGTAGAGGGCGCAATTGCCCAAATATTGTCGCGAGATCTTCCATTTTTTCCTCCGGGTCAATCATAACAAAAAACAGAATTCCCGTTGGACAGGGAATTCTGTGTTGAGATTCGATATTGATTTACAGGCTTGGGGCGAAGATGCCGGAGAAGATCAACCACGCCAGGGTGGTCTTGGCAGCCAGGCTCAGCACGATGTAGACGCGCTCGCCGAAGAGGTAATCCTTCCAGCGCCCGACCTTCTTGTATTGCAGCACCATATTGATGGCGAAGATGTTGAAGAAGACGAAGAGCGTTGGCACGATGGCGTAGACGAACGCGGGTGGTTTGGCGGTGCCGGAGTTGACCGCGCCAAGGAAGTAGAGGAAGATCACGATCCAGGGAGCGATGCCGGCGATTGAGCCGAAGATGAAGGACGACCAATTTACTTTACCGGTGTACTGGTTGTGGTATTCCATCATAATTCCGAACAGGTTCATCGAGGCATTGACGAAGAAAGCCAGGATGATGGCGCCGATGTCATTGATGCCGACCAGCAGGCCGATCAGTACGATCATCAGTGAAGAGCTGAGCGCATATTCATAAAAGCGCACCGGGTTCATACCTTTTTCCAGCGACTTTTTGTACCACTTGAAACCGAAGGTCGCGAGGAAAAAGTGGGCGACAGCCGAAATGAACAGGAAAAGCGCGATGCCAATCCCCAGCGGCGCGTCCCAGATCTGCTGTGTATCCGCCACCAGCCCCCCGAGTTCACGGTTGAATGTCAGGTAGTTTGAGTAGACCGGGTAGGTCTCTCCGGGTGTATCTACTACCAGGGTGATGATGACCATGAAGATGCTCTGCACGAGATGCAAAAACCCCATGATAAGGTTGAATCGACGCAGTTTGCTTAATTTGGTGTCGAAAGCGACATCCGATTGAGTAATTTCTTTTTTCATTTGTTCCACTCCTTTTGTAATTTGTAGTTTAACTATAGCTTGAAAAGGGTGGAAAAACAACGGGTTGTATAATGTATGTATAAAGTTTGTTATGAGATTGATTAAAGGAAATTCAAATCTAAACGAGAGTTGTTCGCTAATACGATGGAACTACCGCTTGAAAAGCCCGGTGAGAATCTCCATCTCAGACGCGTCCAATTCAACGTTGGCGGCAGCGAGATTTTCGGCCTGGTGGGCGGGGTCAAGCGACATGGGAATGGTGATCACGCGCGGCTGGTTGATCAGCCACGCCAGCGCTACCTGGAAAACGGTGATGTTGTGTACCCGGGCGATGGATTGGATCGTTTTATTCACTTTCAGGTTGCGCCATTTGACCGGGCTGTACGCCGTCAGCACGATGTCGTTTTGCTGGCAGTATTCCAGCACGCCGTTCTTGACATAAGTTTTTTCCGGCAGGCTGTACGGCACCTGGTTGGTGAGCAGCGGGGTTTCTGAAAGCGCGAATGCTTTTTGCAGCGTGCGAAGATTGAAGTTGCTCACACCCAGGTGTTTCACCCTCCCCTCGCGCACCAGCTGATTCAGGGCGCCAAATGTCTCCTCCAGCGGGATGCGGGGATTAGGCCAATGGATGAGGTACAGGTCGATGTAGTTCATACCAAGGCGCTTCAAGCTGTTCTCGCAGGATTGCAGCACATCATTGAGATGAAGGTGTGATGGGCTGACCTTGGTGGTGATGAATAAGTTTTTACGTTCGATGCCCGCTTCTTTAATGGTTTCACCGAGCAGTTTCTCGGCATATCCGCCGGCGTAATACTCCGCGGTGTCAAAGTGGGTATACCCGAGCTCTAATGCTGAACGCAGCGCAGAGCGGGAGGCTGATTCGAGGGCGGGATCAGGTGCGGCTTCGCCGGCGATGCGCCAGGTACCGAAGCCGATCTTGGGTAAATTGACACCATGGAGGGTTTCGTATTTCATGTTGCCACCACCTTTTTTAGCGCGGATCGGGGGATTTGCCGTTCAGGATGCCGAGCGCGTGAAGGTCAGCGCGCAGCTGGGGAGCGGAGCTGAAGAGGATGCCGGTGAAACCCAGCCGGTTGGCGGCGTCGATGTTCACCTGCGTGTCGTCGATGAACAGGCAATCTTCCGCCTGCCGGTTGATGCGCTGCAGGAAGATCCTGAAGATCTCCTCATCAGGTTTCGCCACGCCCGCCATTCCCGAAAGAAGGTAATCATCCAGGTCATTGAGGAACGGGTAGCGGTGACGCAAACGGGGAAAAGTCTCGTGGGACCAGTTGCTGAGCCCGTACACGGGATAACCCGCCGCTTTGACCTCCCGCATGATCTCCGCTGTCGGCTCGATGGTGCCGCCGGTGCATTCCATCCAGCGATCAAAAAAGGCGCGCACCAGTTCCTGCTGACGCGGGTATTTTTCCAGCAGCTCCACTTTCATTTTGCTGAAAGAGTAACCGGCGTCCAGTCTCTTGTTGAACTCGCTGAACTTTATTTCTTCCAAAAATTCACGAATGGCTTCGTCGGAGGGTAGCAGCTTGCGGTAGAGATGGTAGACGCTCCAATCAATGAGCACCCCACCGAAATCAAATACGATGGCTTTTTTCATAGACGGATAATTTTAATCGAAAATTTGAATTATTGAATAACCTTTGGTTACTTGAAATATCTACATAAAAAATATAATATTACTTTATATGCAACACGGGATAATAGGAGTGAAATGAAAAATTTTGACACAAGAGTGTACAGTATTTCAGATTTTCTAGAGTGGGACAATAATGGATTGCTTCAGATTAGCCCAGATTTTCAAAGAAGAGCTGTGTGGTCAGAGAATGCTAAGTCGTATCTCGTTGATACCATTCTTAGAAATAAACCGATGCCAAAAATCATCATTACACAAAAAATTGAAGCTTCAAGGAGTATACGAGTTGTAATAGATGGACAGCAAAGGCTTAGGGCGATTTTAGGCTTCATTAATGGAGATTTTAAAGTATCAAAGGCTCATAATCGCGATTATGCGAATTATTCTTACGACATGCTTCCTATGGATATTCAGAAGAGCTTTTTACAATACGAATTAGGAGTGGATGTAATTTTTGATCCTAATTACGAAGATGTACTGGATATTTTTCAGAGGATTAATACTTATACAGTATCACTAAATAGCCAAGAGAAGATAAATGCTAAATATCTAGGGTATTTTAAACAATTTGTTTTTGATTATGGGAGAAAATATGTAAATTATTTTATTGAGGGTGGAATTGTCACGAAATCTCAAGTAACAAGAATGAAAGAGGCAGAACTCTCTGCTGATTTATTCGTGGCATTAGTCGAAGGTATTCAAACAAATAAGAATAATGAACAATTCTATAAAAGGTATGATGAAGAAATCGACAACCTTGAGGAAGCCGCAAATAGATATGACCAAATAATGAGTTATATTGGAGAAATATATTCTCCTGATCAAATTTCTCAAACAAACTGGTCCAGAATACATCTATTTTATACAATGTTTACTTCACTAGGACATTGTCTTTATAAATTGAATGGACCAAATCCAGAATATCGATTAAGGATAAATAAGGAGTTGATAGGAAAACTTAGAAATCAGTTTGACGAAATCAGTGCGAAATATGATGAATTTACATTGAATGAAGTAAACATTAATATATCACCTGACTATAAGCAATTTATTGATTTGTCCCGAAGAAGAACTACAGACACGACTGCTCGAATTGAGAGGACCAATTTCGTGTGTAAAAAACTCGTATTTGCATTGGGATAAAATGCCTCCAACTAGAAGGAAAGTCTCTGCTGTATTACGTGATTTCAATCAAGAAATTGAAAGACTTGAGAGATACGACAGAGAGAATCAACAAAAATTTTCTCGTTCAGTAAGCTCAACGGGAAAAGTTCGCATTTCAAGGCACCAGTTGCATATGTTAACGGAGTCCATCTTTTTTAGGGGTTTTGTGGCGTATGAAAACTTTTTGCGGGACACTTTTTTGTTATATTGTTTGCACAAGCCAACAACAACTAATAAAAAAGTACATTCATACGTTAATCCTATGGATTTTCTTCATGCCGAAAGATTGATTCAATCATCTATGAATTATTTGGATTGGGATTCTCCAGATAGTTTAATAAAAAGAGCAGAACTTTATCTTGAACAAGGTTTCCCTTTTAAAGGCGCATTAACTTCTAACTTAAGCTTGCTTAAGGATTATAAACATATTCGTAATCACATTGCTCACAATTCTAAAGAATCGTACTCTAATTATATTAGAGTTCTTCGGCATCATTTTTCAACTATGCCCTTAGTGATACCTTGTCCCGGTGAGTTTCTTTTAATATCAGAAAAAAATAATCCACACAAATATAAATTATTAACATTTTTTGACGTGATGAAAAAAGTCGCTGGGAATTTGACCTAGTATTCTTGACAGATTAATATTTATAATTATTACTCCACATTTTTATTATCCAATAAAATAATTATTTATCTTCATTTGTGAATACATTTGCACTTTTTTAATCCTATAGACCAAGTAAAAGTGTTGCGTAAGGTTAAAACTTCCTCACCGCCTCGACGGGCAGCACGGGGTAGATCTGTTTTGGTGTGGGGGGCATGGGGTTGTACACCCAATCGAGCTGCACGACGCCGCACTTGAACCCAGCCATGCGTTTAGCTCCCTGGTAGGTGCCGCGCACCAGCACATCCTCCATGGTCAGCGCCATACCAAAGACCGCCACCGGTGTGTAGGCAGGGATCTGCGCCAGCTCATCGCCGAAAGCGCCGAAGGAAAAGATGAGGTGCTCACGGTCCAATGCCTGCGCCTGGATGAGGGGAATGATCACCGGGTAGCCTTCTGCGTTGATATAGCCCAGGAATTTGAGGTTATCGATCTTGTTGTAGAATGCCTGCGTCCACTGATTTATAACGGGTGTTTTCTCTTTGCGCGCAGAGAGGGTTTTCGCGATCATCGTCATCACCGCGGCGGGGATGATGCGGTTCATTGGCAGCGGGTGCACCCCGGTGTGGGCGATGAGGTTCATGTAATGCACACGATGCACCCCGAAGTAGGCGTTGTAGCGGAAGAGCGGGGTGTTGTTGTAGAACTCGTAGTCTTTACCTGAATTGGTGGCGTATTGATAATCAGCGAACCCGCGCCAGAGGCTCTTATCCAGTCCCATCACCATGAAACCGGTCTTCGGGTTTTGCAGCACATGTCTCTTGCTCATCCCTTCCATGAACTGCCCCCACACCACGCTATCTGGAGTGCTGGACATCAGAGTGGTGATGAGCGTGAGGTGCGGCAGCCCTTCAGGGGTCACGGTACCCAGAATGCCGACCTTCATTGCTGCGGACAGGTCCTTGATGTCCTGTTCTGAGAAACTGGTGAGGGGGTAAAGGTTTGAGTTCATGGCGCTCCGTTCCTGGTTAAGATGATTATTTCTTGAAAATATCAGGCTGCCTTTGCGGCGCCGGTGACGAAAGTTCGCCCGGGGTCGAAACCGCCGGCTTTCGCCAGGACGCCCAGCCGGTCAAGCTCCGCCTGGGTGAACAGGTCAGCATCGGCAAACTGCCACTCCAGCCCAAGGCGCACGTATTTTTCACGGCACAGGTTGTTAAAGGCACACAATTCCCAGCGCTCCACGCTGCCATCGAGATTTTGAGCGAGATATGAGCCGATCGCTTTGAGGTTGTGCTCGCTGTCGGTCGCGCCGGGGATGAGCGGGGTGCGGATCCACAGGCGTTTGCTGCTGCCGGCGCTGGCGACCACGTCGCGCACAATGGAGAGGTTTTCAATGATGCGTTTGTTATCAACCCCGGTCCAGTGTTGGTGTTCAGCGCCATCCCATAATTTCATGTCATACAGGATGATGTCGGCTTTCTCGATCAGCGGCTTGAACAACGCCGGGTTGCATAATCCGCACGTGTCCAGCGCGACTGGTATATCTTCAGCGTGCAGCGCGTCCATCAGTGCGCCGCAGAATTCCGGCTGCAGCGTGGGTTCGCCGCCGGAGAGCGTGACCCCGCCGCCCGATTTCTCGAAGTATGCGCGGTCCTTCAGCAGTTCGGCAGTTAATTCTTCCACGGTGATCTCTTTGCCCAGCATTTCCATCGCACCGGTCGGGCAGGCTTCCACGCAGCGCCCGCACACCACGCACAACGCGCGGTCGCGGAGGATGCCTTCAGCGGCGTGCACCAGCCCGTGTTCCTCGCACACCTCGATGCAGCTGTCGCAGCCGATGCAGCGGTTATCAATCCATTGAACCTGTTTCCCGGGAGAGATGCTTTCGGGGTTGTGACACCACGTGCAGTGCAGCGGACAGCCTTTGAAGAAGACGGTAGTGCGGATACCCGGCCCGTCCTCGGTGGAGAGCCGCTGCAGGTGCAGGATGGTGCCTGTGATCTTAGATGCGCTCATCACATCTGGTGACTTTCGCGGGCGATGATCTCGTCCTGCAATTCCTTACCGATGGCGGTGAAGTAGGCGTTGTAACCGGTCACGCGCACCAGCAGATGGCGATAATCTTCGGGGTGTTGCTGAGCGTCTCGCAGCATATCGGCGTCGAGCATGTTGATCTGCAGCGCGCTGCCGCCGTTCTCGATATAGCCGCGCAGGTAAGCCTTGAACTTTTCCTTGTGTTCGGGGTCGCGTAGAATGGACGGGCTGAACGTGATCGTGTGACTGCCGCCATTCGGTAACAGGCTGTTGTATTCGCCAAAATCACCAGCACCGCCGGTTGTTTTACCACCCATGGCTTTACCGACCGAGTTGGTGTTCGCGGTAGGTCCGTTGAGATCAGCACCGTTGGAGGGGCACAGGGCGTTGGAAAGGAACTTCCCTTTGGCGCGTCCGTCCGGGCTGGCGGGCAGTATGTCGGAATAGGCAATCCAGTAATTCCAACTCAGCATCCCGGGGCGGAACTGCCGTCCGGTGGAGATGGTTTTGTGATTCCAGGTCTCTTCGCTCCAAAGTTCCATTACCTTGAGCGCCATTTCATCGGCGTAATCGTCGTCGCGGCCGTACTTTGGCGCTTTGTGCAGGGCGATCGCCTGCAGCTTTTCATGCCCGACCCAGTTATCGCGCAGCGCCTGCACCAGTTCGTTCATGGAGCAGATCTGTTTATCATAGACCAGGTACTTCACCGCCAGCAGAGAGTCGACAGTGGTGGCAAAGGTAACCCCCTCAACCGTCACGAAGCTGAGTTCAGCCCCGCCCTGGTTGACGTCCTTTCCCTTTTCCGCGCAGCCTTTAACCAGGCATGAGACGTAAGGCGTCTGGAAGAAACGGGCGCGAATCTCCTCGGAGCGTTCGTATACCTCAACGCTCTTGCGCACGATGTGCCGGGTCTGGCGGGCGTACGCCTGCCAGAACTCCTCCCAGGTCTTGAAGGTCGCCGGGTCGTCGGTATCCACTCCGTCGCGGGTCATTTTTTCCGGCTTTCCGGTGAGGGCGTCGACGACCGGGTTGAGGTCGTACCCGCCAGTGAGCGTCAATTCGACAGCTTTCAACAGGTTCAGGTTGTCATCCACCGTGCCGGAGCGGTCGTTGCCGACCATGGTGTTCTCCAGGCAGCCGACGGGGGCGTAATCGTGCACATTGTCTGTGTTGATCAGGTGTTCGACGCCTGCTTTACGCGCTTCGCGCAGCATACCCGCCATGGAGCGCTCGTCAAAATTCAACAGGAAGGGAGCGCCCTGGCTGGAGGCGATCATGTCCACGACTTTTGTTAACAGGTCATCAGAGGTGCCGCGGTGCAGGCGCACATTGGGTTTTGGCTCAAGGATCGGCGTCATCTCATCGATGACCTCGAGCATGGCGAAGGTGAGATCATTGGTGAGGTCAATGCCATCCTTACCCATCCCGCCCAGGGTGAGCAGCTGACCATAGCCTGCTGTGATGCCCTGGTTGCCGCCAGTCTGGATCATCGCATCGTAGGCGGTATTGCAATGCACCCAGAAGCATTTGAGTATCTCCTTGCCGAAATCACGGTCCATCCCTTCCGACAGGGACTTCTCCCACAAGGGATAGAGATACTGATCCGCCCGCCCGAATGAAACCCCCGGACCGGGGTAGTTTTCATCAGTCATGATGAGCATATGGGTGAGCCATAGGGACTGAACCGCTTCCCAGAATGTCGCCGCGGGTTCCCAGGGCACACGGGCAAGGTTGAGCGCCATCTTTTCAAGTTCGTCCTGGCGGGCGGGATCTGCCTCGCTGGCCGCCATCTCCACCAGCAGCTTGCGGTACTCCTCCGCCAGGTCGCGCGCCATGGTCGACGCGGTGAGCATCGCGCGCAATTGAGCGCCTTTTTTACCTTTCTGTTCCTGCGGGGTCAGCGCGTCATAGTGCGCCTGCAGATCCGCGTTGACGGCTTTCCAGCCGTGTTCGAGGATGCGGGCATAACCGGGCACAAGGTGACCGCTTGTGGCGCCGGCGTTACCGTAGCCGTGGTTGTGGAACCAGAGCATCGCAGCGCGCGCGCCTTTCTTGCCGTAGATCATCTTGTCGTATTCTTTGGCTTCCTGTTTGTTCAGGCAATGCGACACCATGATGTTGAAGCGCGCGCCAGCCAGCAGGTCGCCGGGCAGGATCTCTTTGGGATTGTATTTCACGATCGCTTCACGCACGAACCACGCGCGGCGCTCCGGCAGGCTCCAGTTCCAGAAATCGGGGTGCAACTCCACTGGCGTGGCGAGCTGTTTGAACGACGACCGGAAGGTGGGGATGTAGAAGTAGGTTTCGGGAACGATGTAGAAGGATAGCTCGTTGTACTGGAAATCCCATGGGGTGCCGGTGGTATAGGAAACAAATTCATTGTTCCACTTGCGGCTCACTCCCTGGAAATAGTAATCGCGCAGCCAGCGCACCCGCTCCGAGAGCAGCTTGGGCTGTTTGATCTCAAACTTGGGTTTTTCGGTGGTTATTGTTTCCATCTCTACCTCCCGGTTGATTTTATAGATGTTGTTTAAGTATGGATTCGCCGTGCAGCAGCAGTTCGCGCATGACACTGGCTGATTCATCCGCATTTCTTGCGCGGATGGCGGTGAGCAGCTTGCGGTGAAACGCCAGCACTTCGTCTAAAACAGCGCTGTCAGTCGAGTGTTTGAAGAACGCGCCCGTGAAGCGGGTGTAAACGTTCTTGAATGAGTTCAAAATGAGGGGATAAACCAGGTTACCCGAGGCGATGGCGATCGCAAGGTGAAACCTGAAATCCAGTTCTGTCAGAGGAGCCGGATCGACGCGGTCACAGTTCTGTTCTTGGTTGAATATTTCAGTCAGTTCACGCAGCTGATCGGGTGTCGCGTGGATCGCCGCCAGCCGCGCCGTCTCTGTTTCCACCAGAACCCGCATGGCGAGAAGACTGGCAGTGAAATCGGGGGCGAGATTGCCATTGTGATACGCCAGCAGGGAGGAGAGAATGGCGCAGGAACCGGAGGTGCGAAAGTCGTTCACCACCACCCCGCGCCGCGGCTGGATCGAGACCAACCCCTTGGCAGACAGGTCAACGAGCGCTTCGTGCAGCACCGGTCGGCTGACGCCGAGCCGGGCGGCGAAATCCCGCTCCGAGGGCAGCCGTTCACCCGCCTTCAGCTCGCCCGAGAGGATCAACTCCTCCAGGCGGGAAACGCAGGCTTCCTTTAAGCTTGTGACCTGTAATGGTTCAATTGAGAGTGTCATAATTGGCTGGTGGTTTTACCAGATAGAATGATTGTACAAAAAATTGTTCTTAAATACAATATATATGGATGTGTTTTTCATCCACTAAAACAACACAAAGCAAATGGCAGAAAAACTGTTAATTGGTTCCCTCGAGGAGGAAACGTGAAAACGATTGGTCTGATCGGCGGCATGAGCTGGGAATCTTCGCTTGAGTATTACCGCATTCTAAATGAAACCGTCAAAGAACGGCTGGGTGGATTACATTCGGCGAAGTGCATCATGTACTCGGTGGAATTCGCTGAGATCGAGATGCTGCAGCACGCCGGGCGCTGGGATGAGGCGGCGCAGAAGATGGTGGAGGCGGGGCAAAGCCTCGAGCGCGCAGGCGCTGACTTTCTGGTTTTATGCACCAACACGATGCACAAGCTTGCGCCCGAACTTGAAGCCGGGGTCGGCATACCGCTGCTGCACATCGCGGACGCCACCGCCGGAGCGATCAAAGCTGCCGGCATCAGCAGCATCGGGTTGTTGGGGACTCGCTTCACCATGGAGCAGGCGTTTTACAGGCAGCGCCTGGAGGAAAAACACGGGCTGCGGGTCTTCATCCCGGATGACGCGGATCGTGAGCTGGTGCACAATGTGATCTACGGCGAACTCTGCCTGGGGGTGATCAAGCCTGAATCCAGGCGGGGGTTCGTGGCGGTCATCGACAAGCTCGTAGCATCAGGTGCGCAGGGCATCATCCTGGGCTGCACGGAGATCGAAAGCCTGATCCGCCAGGAGGACATCACCACGCCGGTCTTCCCCACCACCCGCATCCACGCGACCGCGGCGGTGGAGATGGCGCTGCAGGAGTAACCCTATCGCTTGATCGACACAGTTGATCGATAGAAACGTTTAGCGGGCTGCCCAGCAAGGCAGCCCGCTTTTGTATCCCATCCAAATTACTGAAAAGCTTACACAAACCGTTCCACGTGGATCTGACCGGGCTGCATCTTTGTGTGTTCCACGAAACCGTCTGCGTTGAGCGCTTCCAGCATGGCGTTGACCATACCGGAAACCCCGCAGAGGAAGACGTGTGTGTTCTCAGGGGTCGGTTTTTCACCCCACGCTTCGGCAACCGCGCCGGATTTCCAGATATCCTGCACCCAGCCGGTCTTGCCGGTCCAGGTCACCGGCTCATCTTCGGGTCTGTCAATGGTGGTGATGTACTTGAAGTTGTGGCAGAGGAACTGCATGGTCTGCAGCTCTGAGCGATAACCCAGGTCCCAGGAGTGATACGCGCCGTGCAGCACCGCGAATTTGCGACCGGTGCCGCAATTCAATTCTGAGGTGAGCATGCTGATATATGGCGCAAGCCCGGTGCCGGTGGCGACCATCACTATGTGCTTGTCCGCTGGCACCTGGTTGAGGGTGAAAATTCCGCTGGTCTTGGGTCCAAGCCAGAGCGGGTCACCGACCTTCAGCGCGAACAGGCGCGGCGAAAGCGCCCCGGTGGAAAGCATGCTGATGTAAAACTCCATATATTCTTTGTTTTTTGAGGAAGAGGTAACAGAATAAGGACGGCGTATTAGCTTATCCGGGTCGCTGGGGTTGGGCTCAGGCTCAGACCATTGCGAGCGCGGCGCGGAGCCGGGCAGCCCCAGCACGGCGAATTGCCCCGGGATGAAGTCCGGGAGTTCCCATCCATCCGCGGCAACCCGCAGGGTCATCACCCGCGCGGAAAGCTCAACTTTTGAGATCACTCTTGCGTTCAGTTGGATATCAGCCATAATTTTCTCCAAGTATGGTTTTAGTGGTTCTTTTCTAACCCTAACGAATAAAGGTGACTTCTTGAGTCAACAATGTATAAATACCCATCTCTCAAATTATACAAAATAATCAGCCTTTGGACAAAATAACTTCGCGAAACTAACGGCAATCGGGATGAGTTGCGCTAACCAATTAGGAAAAAAAACGGATCCATCTATTGAAGAATCCGTTTTGGCTTCTCTAACAGGAGTCCGTTAAGCGATTTTCTTTTCCTCCTGCCTGAAGACCAGGTAGGAGTAAACGACAGAGATCATTGTAGCACCCAGGATAGCCACCATCAGAAGGATGAAAGCCTTATCGGGAACCAGCATGGACAAAAGAGTCAGAATTCCCGCGATGACGAACAGGACACCTCCTAGTTTGTGGGTTTTTTCCCAAACCACGTCGTTGGCCAGCGTCCATGGGGTGCGGATACCGATGAAATAGTTGCGCTTTGCCTTACGCAGGAACAAACCGATCAGGATGAAGAGGAGCCCCATGGCGGGGATAATTGCGACGCTCATTCTAATGCCGGTATAACCAAGGTTCCAGGCGAGCGTCAGACTGTGCACGAACAGCATGAACACATTCATCATGATAATGAATATATTGAAATAGCCGCGGAATTCGGCGATGTTCTTTTTCAATGGGTCGATCAAAGGTACGGCGAGCAACAGTAGCGTCAGACCTGTCATCATTACTGGCACCAGGAATGTTCCCCAGAATTTCCCCATGTAGCCGTCAACCTGGTCGTTTTCGTTCCAATGAGAAGCCATGGTTTCGGGAAGCTGTGACCATAAAATCACACCGGCGAGAATTACCATAACGATCAGAGCGACAGAAAGTATCACAGCGGTTTTTGTTGACATAATTTTCAACCTTTTGACTTATGATTTGAGTGGTTTAAGCCAGGCAATTATAGCCCGATTTTTGCCTCCAATATCTATCTTGTCTTTTAGATAGGTTGGTTTTACTCCCGGGTAAAAAAAGACCCCGGTGGCAGCCGGGGTCGAGAGGTCGTTACAGTTTAATAAGTGAGCGTCTTTGCGTCAGCCTTGATGCGCTTCTTGAACACAACATAAGTCCAGATCTGGTAAGCCAGCACCACTGGCACCATGATGGCGGCGATGATGCTCAATACCCTCAATGTGTAAGGCGCTGAAGCCGCGGTATAGATGGTGAGGCTGTTAGCGGGATCGGTGCTCGAGAGCATCACGTTGGGGAAAAGGGCGAAGAACAGGGCGGCAACGGTAAAAATCACCGCTGCGCTGGAGGTGACGAACGCCCAGCCTTCACGTTTCTTGCCCATCATCACGCGCGAAACGATCATCGCGGCGGCAGCCAGCACCGGCAAGATCAGCGTGACCCAGCCCTTGCTCGAGAACGCGGATTTGGAGAAGAATAATGCAGCGAACAAACCAAGGGCGAAGACCAGTGCTGCGGTAAAGTACATTTTGGCGTTGCCGTGCCCCTTGGCGCGCAACCCTTCCGTCAGCTTGAGGCTGAGGAAGTTGGCGCCATGGAAGCAGAACAACATCACTACTGTCAGCCCGCCCAGCAGGCTGATGGGGTTAAGCAGCGACCAGAAGGTGCCGGTGTACTGCATATTCGCGTCGATCGGCACGCCGCGCACCAGGTTGGTGAACACCACACCCAGCAGGAACGCAGCTGCGAAGCTGGAGATGGAGATCGCGCGGTCCCAGCCGTAACGCCAGCGGGGAGAATCGTGCTTGCTGCGGAATTCGAACGCCACACCGCGCACAATGAGCGCGAAGAGCAGCAGGAAGAAACCAAGGTAGAAGCCGCTGAACATCGTGGCGTACCAGTGCGGGAAGGCGGCAAAAGTGGCGCCGCCCGCGACGATGAGCCACACTTCGTTGGCATCCCAGTGCGGACCGATGGTGTTGATGATGGCGCGGCGCTCCACATCCTTACGGGTGAGCGAGGTCAGCAGTATTCCCACACCGAAGTCAAAGCCTTCCAGGAAGAAGAAACCGGCGTACAGCACAGCGATCAGGATAAACCAGAGGATATTGAGGTCCATTATTTGCCTCCCCGTTTTTTGTGAGTTTCTCCGCCAGCGATGGACACCGAATCCGCTTCCGCGGCGACCAGCCCTTTCTTGGCGTACTTGAACAGCAGGAAGAGGTCAAACGCCATCAACACTGCGTAGATAACCACAAAACCGACCAGGCTGATGAGCACGGTGGCGGGCGTCAGGTTGGGGCTGACCGCGTCTTTCGTCAGCATCAGACCGTGAACCACCCATGGCTGGCGACCCGTTTCCGTCAGGATCCAGCCGGTGGTGTTACCAATGTAGGGGAGCAGGATGATCCACACCAGCCAGCCGGATCGTTTGATCCATTTGTCCGGGTACTTTTTCCAATGGATAAACAATGCGCCTGCGGTCAGCAGCACCATCAGGGTGCCAACCCCAACCATGATGCGGAAATTCCAGAAAGCCATGGGGATGTTAGGTATGTAATTGCCGGGGCCGTATAAATCCTCGTACTGCGCCTGCAACTGGTTGAGACCTTCCACCTCTCCGGAGAAACGGAAGTAATACAGGAAGCTCAGCGCTTTGGGGATGGTGAGGGTCCAGGTTGTGCGGCGCCCTTCCTGGTCAATACCTGCGATAAAGTGAAAATCCGCCGGGTCAGCTGTTTCATAATGCGCTTCTGATGCAGCGGCGGCCATTGGCTGTACCTCCCGCAGGTAAACCCCCTGTTCGTGGCCAGCCAACCCAACAGCCACAGAGGAGATCAGACCAATGAGCGCGGACAGGTAGAACGATTTCCTGAACGCCTCAACCTCGTGATTGCGCACCAGGTGGTAGATGCTGAACCCGAGCATAAAGAAGGCGGCTGTGACGAGTCCCGCGAAGAAAGTATGAAGGAAGAGATAGATCGCTCGCGGATTGCCTAAAAGCGCGCCGAAGTCCGTCATCTGAGCGCGCCCGTTGACGATCTCGTATCCGACCGGATGCTGCATAAAGCCGTTGGCAACCAGGATCCAAAAGGCGCTCAGGTTACCACCGATCGCCACCAGCCACATCACCGCGGCGTGCAGCTTTTTGGAGATGCGTTCCCAGCCGAAGATCCACACACCCAGCAGGGTTGATTCGAGGAAGAAAGCGAGCAGCCCTTCGATCGCGAGCGGCGCGCCGAATACGTCTCCCACAAAGCGGGAGTATTCAGACCAGTTCATACCGAACTGGAATTCCATAACGATGCCGGTCACCACGCCCATCGCGTAATTGATGAGGAAGAGCTTTCCCCAGAACTTGGTCAGGCGTTTGTACATCGGGTTGCTGCTGCGCACGTACATCGTTTCAAGGATGGCGACAAACCATCCCAGTCCGAGCGTGAGCGGTACAAAGAAAAAGTGGTAGATCGTGGTGAGGGCGAATTGCCAGCGGGATAATGCAACTAAGTCCATATCAGGCTCCTTTTAGGAGGTATAAAAATACGGTTAAACAGCAGGCCAGAATGCGGGGAGTACCAGGCGGATGATGGTATCGATCAATATCGCGAGCAGCAGCAGGTTGCTGAACAGGCGGTTGTGGTAAAACGCGAAACCGGCGAACCAGGTAGGCCAATACAGCCATTCTTTGGGCGGTTCATCCGGGCGCGGCTTGGTGTGCACGCCGATGGCGTATAGCAGCCGCTTGCCAGCGAAGAAAGTGATCAAAAGGATGGGGGTGAAGTAACGGGTGCCAAATACCAGCACGAGGTTAAGGATGTAAATGAGCGCGAGCACAACCATGTTGACATAGCGCGCTGCCTTTTCTCCGATGACCACCGGCAGCGTACCCACTTTTTTCTTCTTGTCTTCCGGCGCTTTATCGATGTGCTTGCCAATATTGATGCTCACCACGCTCAGCCCCCATGGGATGCCCGCGAGCGCCGCCTGCCAGAAATAGGTCATATCGCCGCGCGCTAAAACCAGGTACACCGCAGCTACCATGATCGGACCCCATACAAGGAAGATGGAAAGCTCACCCAGCGCGATGTGTTTCAACGGCCATGTGTATAGCAGCAAGACCAGCGCCCCGATGATGAATAGGACAATGATGTTAATGGAAAAATTGGTGTAGAAAAGCGCGAAGATCCCCGCAAGCATGGCGAGCGTTCCGCTGACCGCGAACCAGCGGAATTGCTGTTCTTTCGTCCAGAATTTCTGGATCAGGGGATGTACTCCGTACTGGGTGCGGAAGTAGTTATCCGTGTCAACACCGCGCGAAAAATCAGTGTAATCATTGAGGAAGTTGTTCGTGCCGTGGGCGATGAATAGACCGATTGTGATAATCAACCAGGCGAGAATCGATATACCCCAGTTGCCGTTAAAATAGCCATGACGCATCGCCAGCAAACCGCCGATGGCGCAGGAGTAAAGGGTGACAATGGTGACGCCGGAGCGCGTGGCGATCAGCCACCTGGAGACAAGGTCCAGGCTGTCCCATTCCTCCTTGCTGTCCATTTTCACCAGGCCTGATAAGGCTTGTTTCCACATGGAGAAATTGATCTTCATCGTAATACCCTTCCTTTACACGTACAAAGTGATGGTTACACTCCGGATTTCAAGTTGATTATATACAATTATGAGTCAAAAAGGGCGCACATACAAGACACGCGGATTATAGAACCGGGTTACTCTACGGGTTCCTGTAAGATCGGGGCGGGCGTGGGCAGTGTAATTTCAGGCAGTTTGATCAATCGCGCGACAAAGAAATTAGTAAACGCGATCAGCACTCCCAGCAGGAAGACGTACTGGAAGCCAAACTCATTCCAGATCACGCCACCGAGCAGGGCGATACTGATCGAAAATACGTGATCGATGCTGACGGCGGCGGAAAGCGCAGGCTGGATGTCCGCAGGGTCCAGCGAGATTTTCTTCATGTACGTTGAGCGCGCCATGCTGACCGAAAAGAGCATCTGGTCGAGCAGGTAACAAACACACGTGATGAGAAAAGCCGTGTTTTCAGGGAATATCGAACGGGAAAAACCGTAGCCGAGGCACACGAATACCAGCACGAATGCCTCTGTGGTCAAAACGAATCGCTCTCCTAACTTGTCAATGGTCTTGCCAAGCAGCGGCTGAAACAGAATACCGATGATGCCGCCGATGGTGTACAACGTGGCGAGGGTCTGGGTGGGTTTATTAAAGATCGTGACGATCACCCACGGGGCGAAAGTGATGAAGATCTGCTTGCGCGCGCCTGAAAGAACGGAAAGGGTGTAAAAAAGTGTGTATTCTTTGCGCAGCTTAAGAAATGCCCTCGGTGCGGCAGATCGTTTGGGCTGCATCATAAACATCAACACCGCAGCGATGATAAAAATGACCGCGGCGATGGTGAAACTGGTCTGGTAATTAAAATTGAGAAATTTGAAGCCGACGAAGACGATAAAACTTCCCACAATGGTGGCGGCGTTTCGAATGGCGTTCAACTGACCCAGGCGGCGACCGGTTTTGCCGTCCGCCGCAAGTTCCATACCCACTGTGGTCGCGACCGGCATAAAGAGGTGGTTGCCCATGCTGTAAATGAACAGGAACACCACCATTGTCAGGTAGCTGGAGGAGGAAAAGCCGATCAGGAAGATACCAACAGCGGCGAAGAGCATGGCGGCTCCGCCAAGCCGGCGGCTGCCGAGGAACCACAGCGCGGCGGAAACGAAAAGCGTGATGACACCGGGAAACTCACGCGGAAACTCGAGGAAGGAGCGCTGAAAACCGCTCAGATGGAAGGTGTCGTTGAGAAAATTATTGAGCGAGGAATCCACAAGGCTTGCCGCCATACCAACGGCAAATGACGCGACTATGAATAAAACCAGTTCACGCGGCAGGTTACGGAAGCGGGATTGAAGGGATGCGGTCGTCAAAGGGGCTGGTGTTTCCTATCTATTGTCAGATGTGATGAGCTTTTTTAATCCTTCGATGGCGACCTTGATGACGCGGTCAGCGTCAAATTCAGCCATTTGTTTGGCGGCGTCCTCTTCGTCGACCTCTGCCAGGTCTGATTCGTTAATGACGAGCATCGCTGCGCCGGCGCGTTTGCGATAAATGGCGCACAGAATGAAGAGTGCGGCAGCTTCCATCTCGGAAGCGAGTGCCCCACCGGCAATCCACGCGTTCCAGCGGTCAGCCAGATGCTGCGCCATCGGCATGCGGGGGCGTTCCACTTCACCATAAAACGAATCCTTTGACTGGCAAACACCGGTGTGCGCTTTGATGCCAATGGCTGCAGCACCCGCAACCAGCGCGTTGACCACCTCGATGTTCGCGACGGCTGGAAATTCCATGGGAAGGTAATGTGACGTAGTGCCCTCATCGCGTACAGCGCCTGTGGCGACCACCACATCGCCGGTGTGCACATAGGGCTGCATCGCGCCGGAAGATCCGACACGGATCATCGTGTCCGCACCGGCTTCGATCAATTCCTCAACGGCGATCGCGGTGGAGGGGCATCCGATGCCGGTGGAGACGACAGATACTTTCTCACCCAGCAGCGTTCCCGTCCAGGTAACGTACTCGCGGTTCTGCGCGACGAAATGGGGATTATCGAAGTAACGGGCAATCTTCTCGCAGCGCGCCGGATCGCCCGGCATCAGTACGTATCGACCGATGTCTCCTTCTTTAATGTGCAGGTGAAATGCTAATCCTTCTTCGTTTTTCATGACAATCTCTCCAGAAACAGGTGAAAATGAATTATAGCAGGATTGAAGTGGATGAAAAGTGCTAAAGCAAAGCGGCGTTTCGACCAAGCGGTAAAAACTAACTTTGAAATAGTATATTATTTAGATGTACATCAACCAGATAATGCATAAATGCAAAAACATGCTATCTCTTATTAATTATTTCTTGAAATAAATATCTATAAATTTATCTACGTGCGTCTATTCTATATTAAACCGCTTCAGATCGTCTTGATGCCGTAATTGTCCGCCAGCACCTGCTCGAGGCTGGGTTGGGTGCTGAGCAGGTCGGTGATATGGTGCTGACACGCGGCTTTGATCAACATATCGGGCTCACCCTGCAGCACACAGCGCATCTTATTCCCTTCAATTTTCAGGTTGCGTAAATTGGGGACATCCTTGAAAGTATCTTTTGTCACCATGTCCGCGAAGCGCATCTCGATCACCCTAACCGCGCGGGAGCGAAGCGCGGTGCCGCGTTCAATCGCCACCAGCCGGCCGCGGTGCAAGATGGCGACACGGTCGCAAATGCGTTCCATTTCCGGCAGTGAGCGCGACGAGATGAAGACGGTCCGACCCGCCTGGCGGGCTTCTGTGATCAGCTTGTAAAAAACATCCTGGACAGCGGGTTTAAGCTCATAGGTCGGCTCATCCAGCACCAGCAGCTCGGGGCGGGGGATGAAAGCCAGCAGCAGATCGAAAAGCTGCCTGTCATGCGAGGAGAGTGTTGCGGCTGGTTGTGCCAGGTCAAGATCGAGCTGCTCGGTCAGGTCCTGTATATCTGTCCAAAGCATTCCGCCCGGGGTGTGCCCCTGTGACCGCAGCAGTTCCGCCACAGTGTGACGGCTGGGAGAGGGGTAGTTGCCGGGGTAAAAACCGGCGCGCTCACGAATTTTTCTGGATTCGCGTTGACTGTCCATGCCGAACAGCATTAAATTTCCGTTTGAGGGGCGCATATACCCCGCCAGCAGGCTGAAAAGAGTCGTCTTGCCGGCGTGGTCATTGCCGAGCAGTCCGAAGATCTCGCCCGGTTCAACTTCAAAAGAGATGTTTTCGATTCCCGGGCGGTGACTGTATTTTTTGGATACTTTTTCCGCTTTGATAACAAAATAGCGCATACCGGCCTCCCAGAGCAAGTCTGACCCCGCCGTGACGGGGGCAAATTATTGAGGATCTGTAACTGTAATGCCGGAATAAAAAACCGGCTGGTAGCGGAAGTACCAGCCGGTGATGCGTGAAGGTGTGTTGATCAGGCTGACCTGATCAGGCGGGTACTTCCTTGCTGCGCCGGAACCCGATGGGTCGCGGCGACTTATTCAGTTGTGATAACGCGGATGACTCTAACATTCCCCGACAACTTAGGGGAGGCACATCCTTAGAGCCATCGTTTTCTTCCGATTGCATTTGATACCCTTTCTGCTTAATAATTTGGCTGCGATTAAGCGGTATTTCAATATAACGATTTTAAGTTTTTCATCCCCGAATGTCAATAGGACGAATGAACTGAAACCGGGGGATTTCAATCCCGGGTTATGCGATACTGAACTTCGCTGCCCGCTGAACCCGTTTCTGTAAATCCGTTCTTAACCAGGACTTTGCGCGAGGCGATGTTATCAGGGAGCGTGTTGGCGATCACCTGGCGGCATTCCGGGTGAGAAAAAGCCCATTCCACCAGCGCACACACTGCTTCAGTCATAAAACCGCGCCCTTCGTAGATCCCGTTGATGCCGTAACCGATCTCAACACACCCATCGGCGTCGGGTACGCCTTTGAATCCCGCCAGTCCCATCCCGATGTTATCGCGTTCGAGCACCAATAGCCAGTACGTGCACCAGGGGTGCAGATCCGGCGGCAGGTCGTGCATAATGGCGAGCTTCTTCTTTATGGCTTCGGAGGCAATCCCTTCCATCAGGTCTGCCACAATGGGGATGTTTAACTCCCCAGACAACTGCCTGATGGACGCCAGACCAGTCTCCAGGTTTTGCATGGTCAGTGGTACGAGTGACAAACGCGTCGTTTTGATCATTTTTCTTTCAACCGTTTATATAATACAGTCTAACAAAGCTGAATGTCGAAGTCAATAACAGGCAGTTTTGTTATAATTTTTAAACACCTCCATAAGGGAAAGGAAAAACCAATGACCGCAACTGTTTATTATGGTTCCCCCCGCCAGGCGCGGCTGGATGCAGCTGAATCGCTGCCGGCAAAACTTGACCTGATCCTTGAGCAGCTGCACCTGCGCGATCGCGTCAAAGGTGAGAATGTGTGCCTTAAGCTGCACGTCGGCAATAAGATCGGTTACTCCACGATACATCCCATCTTTGTGCGCAAGGTGGTTCAGGCGATCAAGGATGGCGGAGGGAAGCCTTTTATTGTGGATGTGGATTGGGATGTGAAAGGCTGCGAGTCCCGCGGTTACACCACCGAGGTGCTGGGCTGCCCGGTGTACCCCAGCGCAGGAATTGATGAGAAGTATTACTACACCCACGAATGGGAATATAAAAACCTGAAAAAATGGAAGGTGGCCGGGTTGGTCGAAGACGCCGGCTTCCTGGTCAATTTCGCCCATGTCAAAGGGCACCCTTCGTGCAGTTACGGCGGGGCATTCAAGAATATCGCGCTCGGCTGTATGGTGGGCGAGACACGCAGCAGCATTCACGATACCAATCACTACGACAAATACTGGTTCAAGGAATTGTGTCCTGACAAGAGTGTGATGCAGAAGATCGCGGACGCCTGCCCCTTCAGTGCGGTGGTCATCGACCGCCACGACCCCGAGGAAATGCACGTGCACTTTGAGCCCTGCACCCAGTGCATGCGCTGCCTCGAAGTGGCGCCTCCCGGCAGCCTGCTCATTCAGCCGGTAAACTTCCATTCCTTCATGGAGGCGATGGCCATCTCCACGGCGATCACCCTTTCGACGTTCGAGAAGCATAAGGTGACCCACATGGCGCTGGCGACCCACATGACCCCCATGTGCGATTGTTTCGGCTTCACTACCATGCCGGTGATGCGCGACGCCGGGATATTCGGCTCGGATGACATCGTTGCGCTTGATAAAGCCATCCTCGACATGACCGCCGACTCACCGTTGTACCTGGATAATTTGCCGACCAGCATGGAAGTCCAACCGGACGCGGGTCATCCTTTCGCACAATTGCATGGCCCCTTCAAGGACCCTTACGTAGTACTGCGTTACGCTGAAAAACTTGGGGTGGGCAGCCAGGATTATGAACTGGTGGACGTGCTGCCCGTGGAAGACCTGGGACCGCGATCAAAAGGATATTACATCTCAGCCAAATGACCGGCTGAAAAATTCACATCACCGGAGCGGAACACGCTCCGGTTTTTACGTCATGGAAGATGTTTGCCTGTCAGCGATGATCGCAGTTTGCAGCTTGATCAGCGTTTCCTTGCGATGCCTGAGCATATCCTTGTAGTTCATGTTATCTGTATTAGAAATCTCAACCCTGAGGTCTGAAATACAGGTATCCAGCAACTGCAGAAGGATCTCTCGCTCTTCTTCATCGATTTCGATTTGTATCATTGGAACCTCCTTGTCAGGGTTAAAAAACGCTGTCCGGTAATGGGACAGCGCGGTGATGAGTGGGTGACGAAAGGGTTTAGCTATCAGTGAATTGTTCTTTGTTAACTTAAGTATAGGAACCTGGAGTGAATAAGTCAAGAGGAAGGGTGCTTATGTGGGCATCTCGTATACCCTGTAACGGCGTAGATTTTTCACACCGAGTTTATGCAGGGCGTTGTTCATCCGGTCGTTGTCTTCCAGGACATAGTTGATTTCCAGCCGCAACCGGTCAGAATAGATCGCCTCGTACGTCGCGCGGTAGAGCAGCGTGTCTATCGCCCGCCCCTGGTACTCGGGGATGACGCCCAGCGCCCACATGCGGTAATGCGTCAGGCGGGGCAGCCTGAGCAGCAGCTGAAGCCAGCCGAACGGTACAAGCCGGCCATTGAGCCCTTTGAGGATCTGGTTGACATCCGGCAGGCTCATGGCGAAACCGATGGGACGACCGGTATCCTCCTCCTCGGCGATGAGCAGCGCGCGCGGATGGACGATCTGCTTCATATCACGCGCCATGGCGCGGGCTTCCTCCACAGTAACCGGATAGAAGCCCCAGTTATCAGCGATCGACTCGTTGGCAAGCCTGGTGATAGTGACCACATCCTCCTCAAGGTTGCGCATGTTCACCGGACGTACGCGCACCCGGTATCGTTTACGAACCTTGTCCGTCAGCGAGAGAATACGTTCTGGAACCGTGTAATTTTCACCCGCATCGATCACATAGACCAGCAGGTCGTTCGCCTTTGTCATTCCGAAGCTGGTCAGGTGTTCGTTGTACCAGGGCGGGTTATAGGGCGCGAGGATGACCGGTTCGGGTTCAAACCCTTCCACCACCAGCCCCCATTCCTGCGAGGCGAAACTCCACGGTCCGCGCATGGTGGTCATGCCTTTCTGGCGCAGCCAGTCGCGCGCCGCGTTCAACAGGCCATGTGCAATCTCAACGTCGTTGATACATTCAAAGGAGCCGAACAATCCGATCGGCTGCTGCCAGTGTTCTACCGCCAGGTGATCGATGAACGCGGAGATCCGCCCGACCGCTTCACCGCCGCGGCGGGCAAGGAACAGTGTGTATTCGCAGTGCTGGAGCATGGGGTTCTTGACCGGGTCGAACTGCGACCTTTGCTCAGAGCGCAGCGGGGGGATCCAAATCGGGTCGTTGGCGTAAAGGCGGTAAGGCAGGTCAATAAACGCCTGCAGGTCGTGTTTGTTTTTGACGGGGTGTATTTCCATTGTTTCCTTCTATGATTGACCGGGTTGTATTATGACTTGCGCGCTGTGAGGATGAGATTGCCGCTGGACTCCGGCTGGAACGTTTCTCCCTGCATGCTGCCGTACGCGCGGATGGTGTGAAATCCGGCGTCGCTGAGACCCTGCGAGAGTTCAGCGTGAAATTGCGGGCGCAGGAGGGTGCTGTTGATACCTGTCTGCCAGGCGGCGTCTTTGTCGCGCTTGAGCGTGACGATGTTGAAGCGGATCAACCCGCCGGGCAGGAAATCATAGAAACGCTGGAAGATCCATTCACTGTCGTCCTGCTCGTAAACCTGCGGTTCCATCCAGCGCTGCCGTGCGCGCATTACCAGGTCGAAGTTGCGGTTCTGAATAAGCACCATACCGCCCGGGCGCAGGACGGCGGCGAAATCAACCATCGCTTCGTTGAGTTCCCTCGCGCTGACCAGATGCGGCAGCGAGTTGCCCAGGCAGAGCAGCAGGTCGAATTTACCCCTGCCAAATGCTGCCGCCATGTCGCCCAGCCCCGCGGTCTTAAAAGTGACGCTCACCTTTGCCCGGAGGGCGTTCTCCGCGCCGATCTCGGTCATTTGCGGGAAGAGGTCCGCCGCGCTGACCCTGTGACCGCCCCCGGCGAGAGCGATGGCGTGCATACCGGTTCCGGCGGCGGTATCCAGAATGTCGAGGTTTTCATCAGCGCTCCCTCGCAATTGGCTGATCTGTTCTTCTATGAAAGGCATTTCGTAAGCCAGGCGTTCCTTCCAGTTCACAAAGCGGTCATAATCACCGGCAAAGTTTCCGTACATACTACCCTCCGATCAAGCGGAATACCCGTATCCGTAGTGGGCAAATCCACAAGGTTCATATACAATAACAGAAAACCGGTTCCAACTACAATACCGAACCATCACGCAAAATGGAACATGCCCTATGAAATTATTCTTCCTGAATCTCTATCCATACCTGGGCTGGGCTGGAAGCCTGTCCATCCTTGTTTGCTCTCTGATCGCCGCTGCAGCTTACCGCGGCAAGGAGGGGGAGCGTTACTCCATCTGGCGGCACTTTGTCTCTGAACTGGGAGAGGCGGGGGTGTCGCGGCTGGCGTGGGTGTTCAACGGCGGGCTGATCATCGGCAGTTTTCTGTTGTTCCTGATGATGCCCGGGGTGGGGTTGAGCCTTGACAGCCTGTGGGGGTATATCGGCACTGTGTTCGGCATGGTCGCGGCTCTGGGCAGCCTGTTTGTGGGCGTCTTTCCGATGAACAAACTAAAGCCGCACACGGCCGCAGCGATGACGTATTTTCGCGCCGGGCTCGCGACGGTGCTGGTCTTCAGCATCGCCATCCTCGTCCAGCCGGCTGAGGAGCGCGTGATCCCGCTTTATTCACTCGTCATCGGCGGAATTGCTTTCGCGGCTTACGCCTCCTTTCTCATCCACGCGGGCAACATGGCAAAGCGGCAGCAGGAGAACGCGCTCGACACCAGCACCGTGAAGGTGCGCCCCGGGTTCTGGTGGATGCCGTTCCTCGAGTGGATGGTGGTCATCTTCACCATCCTGTGGTTCCTGGTGGTGTGCGCGGCACGGTAGTAGGGGGCTTACTAATGGAACTTTTTGTTGAGGCATTCGTCATGAGGGTGAAAAATCAAAGGAGGACAAAATGAAAATTAGCAGGATCACCCTCATCGCAGCTTTCAGCGTGTTCATCAGTCCCACCCAGCGCATGGGGTCACGGGCTTTCAGTTCCTCGGTAACGCCCGCCGCCTCCAGCATACGAGCAGTATGGAGTCCATGCACTTTTATTGAGTAAGTGGCTAATCTTTTTCTTAAAAGCCTTGCTTTTCCACCCGTGGTGTGTAAGCTGTGACTCACACAAGGCACAAGCCCACGCACAAACATGAAAGGTGGAAATGATAATGAAAACAGGAAAAATCACAGCGAAACTGAGGGACGCGGTTCCGGTTTGCCTTATGGTAAACGGTGAGGAAGTCAAGCGGTACAAGAACATCGAGCTGCCGGACGAGTTGAAAGAGGTGGAAATGACCGACTTCCATTTCAACGTACACATGGACGGGAAGATCACCTTTGAAATCCACTATGAGGAAGGTGCACTGCCGGAGGTATTCCCGGAGGCACGCACCAGAGTAAGCCGGGCGGCAAAGGCCGTAGCCAAAGCCGCCGCACAGGAAAGCACAGAGGTTATGGCCGTGGAGGCTACCGAGCCGGAAACAGAGGCAGCGCCGGAAGAAAGGCCGCAAACCGACGAAATCCCGGCGGAAGATCCCGGTGAGCCTACCACGGTGGGAAATGAGCCGGAAGGCATCGAGGCCGCCTATAATGTAACCGGTGTGCGCCGCAAGCAACTCGTAGTAGCAGTAAGTGAATTTACGAACATCGAGCCGGAATACAAGGCGGCTCCCAGTTTCGCCTATGAAATCGGTGACTACATGGTAGATAAGGAAGGAACTCTGACCGGCCCCGAAAATCCGGCGCTGATCGAAAGTCTGAAAGAACAAGGCTTCATTGCAGCAGAATAAATCGAGAAGGCCCCGCCGAAGCGGGGCCTTCTTTATGCGTCAAATGTTATGATTATCTCCAATTCGAGATAATGATTATTCCGCTAAATCAGCTTTATATCCGCTTATCTTATCCCCGGTGATAGTAACAAAATATGATTCACCAAAGTGTGCTTCCCACGAAATAGGCTCCATATACTTTGTGATGTCATCTGGATATACATTTTCATAATTGGGAGCCACATATTCCGTTATGATTCGGAACTGCATGGACAGTTCAAAAGTATCAGCGATATTGTTTAGCTCCTCCTTATTCAACACCACAATGTTATCGGAATCGTGCTTGATTAACGAACCGTCCGCATTTGATATACCTCCACTGTATTCGTGACTATCTGCACGATAATCATAAACCAGTAATCCAATATCTTCTTCCGTGTCTAATTGCAAGTGCAGGGCTATTTCATCAGCAGCAGGCACATATTCGTTGGGAATTATCTGATTGTAAACGACAAGGCTCAGTCCCAGCACAACTACTATCGCGGCAATAATACCGATCACCTTTTTCTTCATGTTAGAAACACTCCTGTTTATCCATTCATTCTTTCTTGAAGGTAAAGAAAATTCCAATGATTGCAGCGATAAAGATAATTGGCGCTACTCTGACAAACAGCCATTCAAATGAGTGGAAAGCCACTCCGAGAACAGCGGTTTCAGGATCACTATAATCCCAACCCAAATAAGGACTACTCCATATTATTAAAGCTGCAAAAATCATTAATATAATTGCACATAATGAAACAAGCAGCCAACGGATAATTTTTCTTCTCGTGGTTTTCCTTTGTGCCAGTTGCAAATTTATCACCTCCAATTTTTCAGAAATTGCTTTTAAGTTATCAACCTCCGCTTCAGTTACAGTTTCCCCCAGTAATGTACTTACAGGTGTTTCAAGCACTTCCGACAGGGAGATTAACATATCAGAGTCGGGAACCGACAATCCTTGCTCCCATTTAGTAATCGTTTGCCGCACAACATTCAGCTTGATGGCAAGCTCCTGTTGGGAAAGCCCTTTTGATTTTCTGATTGCTTTGATATTTTCGCTGAGCATTCGGGATAGCCTCCTTCCTTTCCGTTGTTACCGTTATTGTAGTTGAAATCGACCGTTGCCACAAGCAACGCATATTAACATCCGGGTAAAACATTGAATTTTCTCTGGTCAATCTGGATGTAGACTAACGGTTCCACCACGATTTGATACGGTTTTATCCAATCTCCGCCCGAATGGGCTGTCCTTAATGATGGCCCAGATTAGCTTGTTTTGCAAGCGGTATTCCATGCAATCATCTACTCATACAAGGCGAATTGTCCAAATTGTAAAGCGGCCAAATATACAACTCATTTTTTAAGGTCTTTAGAGCTTGCTTTTTGACCGGTGGTGTGTAAGCTGTCACTCACAGAAATAAAACATATCTTTAAGGAGGACGAAACCATGCTGCAAATATCTGAAATCGTAAGAAAAACCGAGGAAATGTTCGACCTGTTCAACGAGCATTTTTACGAGGGCGAGCTGAGCCACCCGGCCATCACTGTATCGCCGGACGGAGGGCGCGGGGCTTATGGCTGGTGCAGTATCAACGAGATATGGAACGCCAGCGGCGAGAAGTATCGGGAAATCAATCTCTGCGCCGAGTACCTTGACCGGCCCATCTTCGAGCTGGCAGCCACGCTCCTGCATGAGATGGCGCACCTCTATAATCTGGTGCATGGCATCCAAGACGTAAGCAACAACGGCTACTACCACAACCAGAAATTTAAGGCTACTGCTGAGGCCCATGGCCTGCACATTGAGAAGCACGCCAAGTACGGCTGGACGGTAACGATGCTGGCCCCGGAGGCGGAGGCATGGATCAGAGAAACTTTGGGCGAGGACAAAATCAACGCCAGCCGCTTGCCGGTGGAAGGCACTACCAAGGGCGGGAGTAAGAAATCCATTAACCGCAGCATCAAATATGTTTGCCCCTGCTGCGGCACCATTATCCGGGCAACGCGGGAGGTCAATGTAATCTGCGGAGATTGCGGAGAGGCTTTCGAGCGGGAATAAGAAAAAAAGCGGGAGCCGCGAGGTTCCCGCTAAATTGTTCTCATTGAAAGAGGTGGTGCTGTCCGGGAGCGGATACATTTTAGCGTTTCCTCGTTTCTGGCATATACGGGCCGGACAAGGGTGTGCAAAAATGAGCCGCCATGGGACTATGTGATCGCCGCAATAGGAAGCGGGCTGATGGCGGCTTGTTCCACCGAGTCCCCGGAAAACAGAAAAAGCCCGGAAAGCCCACAATATCAGGCTTTCCGGGCATAGATACAAAAACAGCCCTCCGATTTGGAAGGCTGTTTTTGTATTAAAGATTGTTCCTTAATATGGCGGGGAGGGGGGGATTCGAACCCCCGGTCGAGTTTAAAGCCCGACAATCACTTAGCAGGCGATCCCGTTCAGCCACTCCGGCACCTCCCCATGTATTCAGCTGTCAATCCCGGTCAAGGTCTGGCGGAAGGGGAGGGATTCGAACCCACGTTGGCTTTCACCAAACCTGTTTTCAAGACAGGCGCCTTAAACCACTCGGCCACCCTTCCATTGTCATTTCTCGTACAAGGATTGTCATTTTATCATGACTGATACCCGCGAGCAAGGAATCATTTAGCGGACTGGGGCGGCGCGTAAAAGGCCACCTCCGACCCGGTGTCGCGCGCCAGCGTCTCGGGCGGCAGCTTTGCCAGGCGCAGCGCCACCAGCAGGTCGCCGGCGGCGCCGGAAGCGTTGAAAACGATCAGCAGGATCAGCATGGTGCGCCAGAAGCCGCTGAAGAACGGCAGCAATACCAAACCGATGAGGGTGATGGCGATTAGCGGCAGCAGCGTGGCGATCATGAAGGGACGGCGCGCCAGGTACCACTCGCCCGGGCTGGCGGAGGCGTAGTACCACTTGAATTCAAACTTCGGGGGTTCACGCGTGGTGAGCCAGAAGACCAGCCCGTGCAGCCCCTCGTGCAGAATGAGCATGCCGACTGTCACCAGCAGGATGCCGCCCAGGAATCTGAACATGCTTCCGGATGTGAATTCAAAAACGCCGCTGGATGATGCGTTGTTACGAAGGATCAGGACGATGGCGATGATGCAGAGCAGCGGCAGCACGATGCTCCAAACCAGCATGTGCATGATATCTGATGCCTTTTTGATGGATACACCCCCGGCGGGCGTGTAACCGGGGGGCAGTTCTTTAACGTGGGTCAGCATAGGTTTCTCCTCGATGTAGTATCATTTTAACGTATTCAACAGGTTTCATTAGAGGAGTGTGCGTATGACAGAGGGATTTTTGAGACCAAGACGGGCGCTGATGTACGTGCCGGGCAGCGATGAGGGTAAGCTGGCAAAGGCAGCCGGGCTCGACATAGACGGCGCGATCCTGGACCTGGAGGACGGGGTGGCGTTCAATCAAAAGGACGAAGCCAGGGGCCTCATCCGCCGGGCGCTGGAGACGCTCGATTTCGGCCGCACGGAGCGCTTGGTGCGCATCAATCCGCTCTACACCGGCAGGGCGCAGGAGGATCTGCGCGCGGTGCTGCCCGGCAAACCGGACGCCATCCTCATCCCCAAAGCCGACAACCCGCAAATCGTGCACGAGGTGGAAGAGATCATCACCGCGGTGGAACTGGAGCACGGCTGGCACCCCGGGGGAATCGCCCTCGCGCTGCTGATCGAGAGCGCCGCCGCTTTCGTCAACCTGGCGGAGATCTGCCGCTCAAGCGCGCGCATACAGGCGCTGGTGTTCGGGGCTGAGGATTATTGCGCTGACGCGGGGGTGACGCGCACGGTGGAAGCGAAGGAACTGCTCTTTGTGCGCAGCTCACTGGTGCTGCACGCGGCGGCTTTCGGGCTGCAGGCGATCGACATGGTGCAGATCAATTACCGCGATACCGCGCTGCTGGAACGGGAATGCCGCGAGGCGGTGGAGCTGGGTTTCTCCGGCAAGACGGTGGTGCATCCGGGTCAGATCGAAACGGTGCAGCGCATGTTCAGCCCGGATGAAAAACTGGTCGCTTACGCGCTGCAGGTGGTGGAGGGGGCGCGGGAAGCGCAGGAAAAAGGAAGCGGTGTATTCACGCTGGATGGCAAGCTGGTGGATCTGCCGGTGGTCAAGCGGGCGGAGAACATCCTGGCGCGCGCGGGCGGCGGGGATGGATTATTCCCCTGATCACTAATCACTACTAACGAATTACTCGAAATTTATCAATCTTCTTTGTACGGCAGTACCTGTACGCGTTTGGGTTCAGCGCCGCGCACCTCGAAAATGTACGCCAGCCGTCCAAACTGAACCAGGTCGCCGTGCTCAAGCCGCACACCGCGGGTGGAGACGGGCGCGTAATTCACCCACGTACCGGCGACCGACCCGGCATCGGCGATGCGGTAACCGCCTTCGGCGTCCTTGAAGATCGTGGCGTGGCGCGGGCTTACAGAGGGGTGAACCAGGACAAAATCCGCTTTCTTGCGTTCGCCGCCGATCACCAGTTCATCATTCCCGATCGGTATTTCCAAAAGGTATTCCACGCCCTCCGGCGAGGAGGATTTTTTCTGCAGCAGGCGGGCAGGCGCGAGCCCCACGCCGCGGATCACCGGCCATTTCACCACCTGGTCCGGTTTTTCGGGGGCGAGGGTGTAGCTGCCTTCGATGTTGACCGGCTGGGTGACAGGATCGTTGGGCTGCCTGACTTTGCGGCGGGTGAATTTTCGCCGCGCGATACGGATGATGACGATCAATCCAGTGAGAATGACCGCCAGAACGATGGCGCCGACGATGAGATTCACCACATTAACGGCGGCAAGCACGCGCTCCCACAAGTTGAGCGTCTGTTCCTCAACGGTCACCTGCACCGGGATCTCAATGGTTTGTCCTTTCAACCCCGCGATGTCCTCCACCCTTACCTGTATGGTATGCGTGCCGGTTTCTGTGTAACCTGAAATATCCCATGCGAGCGGCGATAAGGGCGCGCCGGTGTTCTCGGCAGCCAGTTTTCCATCCACAAACAGGCGGCTGACCGCAAGATCGCGTTCCATGCCATCGGGGTATTCGACCATGAACTCAATGGTGGTGCTGTCAGGAATGAGGACAGAATCACTTTTCTTCTTTGTCTCGGTCCAGCTGCGGGTGAGCTCAGACGGCGGGGAGAGGAAAATGGGGTTTGGGGGGGATATCAGGTAGGAATAGGCAGCGGGCGCTGACTCCAGGCTCAGGTCGCCCCGCTCGATCTTCAGCACAAGTTGATACTCGCCGCTGACGGCGGCTTTGGTTGTATAGGAAAGGTGGTAGATGTAAGCCAGCGGATCCAGCCAATCGACCAGTTCGGGCAGATCCTCCGCACCGCTGAAGAGGAAGAAGCGCCCGCCGCTCTCCTCGGCAAATTGCTGCAGGCGCAAAGCCCCATCGGTGGCGGCGTAATCCGTGGGGCCGATGAGCCAGACGAAAATCCGAATCCCGTTGCTTTTTGCGCGATTGGCGATCTCCTGCAGGCTGACAAACTGGGCATCTGTCGGCATGGGCGTGATATAGAGGATGGCGCTGCTCTTTTCGCCCTGCAGGTTGAGGTTCATGGCGCTATCCACTGCTGTTGATAAACTGGACATGCCGGGCGTCATGTTCCTGAGATCCGGCTCGTAGGCTTCAAGCGCGGTCTGCCAGCTCTCAGGATCACCGGCAACCATTTTGATTATCCCCTGGTTGGTGACCAGCGTCATTTCATCCTCTGCATCAGACGATTGGGCGGCGATCCAGTTGAACAACGCCGTCTTGATGCGGTCAAAGCGCGAAACACCTGAGAACCGGTTGGCTAACGTGGGTCCTTCGTTGAATGTGACGAAGACACGCACACCGGTGCGCAGCATCTCCAGGTCATACTCGGGGAGCGTGGCATTATTTTCAAGGACGCGCAACTCACCGGGTCGTATATTCCTGATGAAATCACCGCCAGCGTCGAAAGCGCGAAAACTGGTGGAAACCAGCGGATATGCGCTGGTATCCACAGGGGCGACGTCAATGCTGCCCGCACCCTGCGCTACCACCGGGTTTAAGGCGGTGACCAGCAGCATGGCTGCCAGCAGCAGCGGCGCAAGGTTCGAGAGCCGGAGGATGTTTTTGAAGCTTCTGGTTTTCATCATGATTGATTGTAAGCTAAAAAATTGTTGATTTTGCGCTTTTTGCTTCAGTCAGTTGTTTTGGGTTTACTCACTCCGTTTATGCCTGCCAGCATGAGCAGCATACTGATCGCCCAGCACAGACCCGCGAGACCGAGCCGGAGCGACTGGTCCTCTGAAACCATGGCGTTCGCCTGGTTAGGAAGGTACGTTAATGCCCGGTAAAGATACCTGAAACTGAGGGATAAGAACACAAGCTGCCCGCCAAACCAGAGTAAACTCCGCCTCCGGGTTTTGAGATAAAAGTAAATCAAAGCCCCGGCGGATAGGATCACTACGGTTATGAACGCCCACAACAAGATACCGTAAACTTCCTGTTCCAGGTACATCAGCGCACCTCTTTATGTGTCAAACACCCACACCATTCAGGCTATTCCCATTCGATCGTGGCAGGCGGCTTGGAGGTGATGTCGTACACCACCCGGTTGACGCCATCGACTTCGTTCACGATCCTGTTGGCGACCCGCCCCAGCAGATCCGCGGGTAATTGCGCCCAGTCCGCGGTCATGAAATCATCAGAGGTCACAGCACGCAGGACGATCGTCTCCTGGTAGGTGCGCTGATCACCCATCACACCCACTGAGCGCACAGGCAGCAGCGCGGCGAAGGCTTGCGCCAGTCGGGCGGCGCCGGTTTCGGGTTTGAGGTTGAGGAGGCCGGCGTTCTCCAACTCAGCGGTGAAGATGGCGTCCGCGTGTTGGAGCCGCTCGACGCGCTCGGGGGTGATCTCTCCCAGGCAGCGCACGGCCAGACCGGGACCAGGGAATGGCTGCCGCCACAGCAGACCATCAGGTATACCGAGGGTTGCGCCTATCCGGCGCACCTCATCCTTAAAGAGGTAACGCAGCGGTTCGACCAGCTTAAAGCGCATTACCTCGGGCAGACCGCCGACATTGTGATGCGATTTGATCCGCTGCGCCTGGTTGCGGTCGGGCGCGGAGGATTCCACCACGTCGGGGTAAATGGTTCCCTGCACGAGGAATTCGGGGCTGCCAGCGCGGGCAGCTTCCTGTTCAAAGGTTTCGATGAACTTTGCGCCCACGATGCGGCGCTTCTCTTCCGGTTCCGTCCTACCGCGCAACGCCGCGAAGAAATCCGCGCCGGCGTTCACCCTGGTGAGGGGAATACCGAGTTGTTCCTTTAACGCGTTCTCTACCATGTCCGCTTCGCCTAAGCGCAACAGCCCCGTATCTACGAACACAGCGCTGAGACGGTCGCCGATGGCGCGGTGCACCAGCGTGGTGGCGACAGTGGAATCCACCCCGCCGCTGACAGCGGAGATGGCATTGCGCTCACCAACCTGCCGCTGGATATTTTCAACCGCATCCGAGATGATATTTTCGGGAGTCCAGTCCGGCTGGAGATCGCTGATATGGAACAAAAAGTTGCTGATGATCTCCGTTCCGCGTGGTGTATGGCGCACTTCAGGGTGGAACTGCAGACCGTATATCCTTCGCTGTGTGCTGCCCATGGCTGCCAGGGGGCTGTTCGCTGAACTGGCAAGCGCGGAAAAACCCGGCGGCAGGCTTTCGACCCGGTCGCCATGCGACATCCAAACCGGCTGCGCGCCCGGGGGGAGAAGCGGGTTTTCAATTATTGTTTGCACTTCAGCCAATCCGTATTCCTTCTTGTCTGACGCGGCGACCCTGCCGCCCAGCGCCCCGGCGAGCAGCTGCATGCCATAACAGATTCCCAGCACGGGCAGACCGCTCGCGAGAATAAAAGGCTGAAGTGTTGGAGCGTTTTCTTCGTATACCGAAGAGGGTCCTCCGGAGAGGATAAGAGCTGCGGGGTCAAACTCGCGGATGGTCTCCGCGGGCACATTCCACGGGAATAATTCGCAATAGACCTGGAGTTCGCGCACCCGGCGGGCGATCAGCTGGGTGTACTGCGAGCCATAATCAAAAATGGCGACTTTGTTTTTCATGCTCACGGTCATTCTTCAGCGAATTGGATTTGGTTGTCATCCATATTGGTGATCTGCACCAGCGCTTCGATGGGTACATTGAGGAATTGCAGCGCTTCGCGCCCGCCCTCAAAGGTCTTTTCGATCAGAGTGCCAATACCGCAAATTGTCGCGCCGGCGGCCTGGGTGAGGCGCACCAGCCCGAGGATGGTAGCGCCAGTAGCGAGAAAATCATCGATGATCAACACGCGCTCTCCGGGTTTGAGGTATTCGGGGGAAACGATGAGTTCCACCTTGTTGCCCTTGGTGTGAGAGGGCGCGATCGTCAGATAAACGGTGTCCGGCATGGTCACAGGACGAGTCTTGCGGGCGTATACCACCGGCAGGTTGAGATGACGGGCTGTCATCAGCGCGGGGGCGATGCCGGAGATCTCGGCTGTGAGGATGCGTGTGGGCGCGGTGGGGGCAAAAAGGCGCGCAAACTCCCTGCCGCAAGCGTCCATGAGCTGCGGGTCGACCTGGTGATTGATCAGGCTGTCCACCTTGAGGATTCCCCCGCCAAGGTTCTTGCCTTCCTTAATGATTCTTTCTCTTAATTCAAGCATTGCTTCCTCCCCGAGAGTTGATTATCCATTTTACTTGATTTATTCGTTACCGTTGCGAACCCGCTGGTATGTTAAAATGATTTCCACAATGACGCTACAAATCGTTCTCGCATCCAATTCACCACGCCGCCGGCAAATGCTGGCGTGGCTGGACATGCCCTTTATTGTCACATCTGCGGATGTTGATGAAACACCGTTGCCCGGGGAAACCCCGGCGGATTATGTGATGCGCCTGGCGCGGGAGAAAGCGCATGCTTGTGAGCGCGAAACGAGTTTTGGCAGTGTCATTCTGGCAGCAGACACGACCGTGGCGGATGGCAATCAGATCCTGGGCAAACCGGTTGACGCGGAGGACGCGCTGCGCATCTTAAAGCAGCTCCGCGGTAGAACGCACATGGTGCACACGGCCGTCGTGGTGGGTGTGCCTTCACGCGGATTGAACGAATACGAGCTGTGCTCGACCGAAGTGAAGATGCGGCGTTACAGCGACGAGGAGATGCTGGCTTATGTGCAAAGTGGAGACCCGCTTGACAAAGCAGGCGCTTACGCCATCCAGGAACAGCGCTTTAATCCTGTGGAGAAGATTTCCGGCTGCTATGCCAGCGTGATGGGGCTGCCGCTTTGCCACATCGAACGCGCGCTGCGACGGCTCGGTTTTGGCGCGCGCAAAGCAGTGCCCTACCGTTGCATGCGTGAATTGGCTTATACTTGCCCTATATATAGAAGGGTCCTGGCCGGCGAGGATGTCGGTTGACCCATTGGAAATGATAAAAGAATGAAAAAATCTCTCTGGCGAATTATGATCATTGCCGTGCTGCTGTTGACATCCTGCAGCAACGGCACGCAGACTGTTGAAACCCCGACTGAACCAACGGCAGAAAATGGTTTACCCACCCCGGTCGTTGAAACGACCCGCCTGCCGGATGTGGAACAGACCGTGCTGGATTACCTGGAAAAGTGGAACGCGGGTGATTATGCCGCGATGTACGCCATGCTATCCCCCACCAGCCGGGACGCGATCAGCGAAGAGGAATTTGTAAAAATCTATACAGACACAGCCGCCAGTATGACCCTGGATCAGATCGAATACGGCATTCTCAGCACGCTTGTCAATCCCGGTTCTGCCATGGTGGGCTACCAGGTGATCTTTAAGACACGAATGTTCAGCGACCTGGTACGCAAGATGGAAATGAGCCTGCTGGCAGATGGGGGGCAATGGCAGATCCAGTGGGAAAGCGGGCTGATCATGCCGGAATTGAGCGGCGGCAAGCGGCTTGCGCTGAGCATCGTACCGCCCTCGCGAGGTGACATTTACGACAGCGACGGTGACATTATTGCGTCTGACACAGAGGCGGTAGCGCTGGGGGTTGTGCCGGACCAGGTGGGGACCGACCAGATCGGCAACCTGGCGGGTTTGTTGAGCCTCGTGACGGGGATCCCGACCAACATGATCGTGGAAAAGATCAACACCGGCGGCGGAAGTTATGTGCCCATTGGCGAGATCTCAGCGCAGACCTACTCTGAACGCTACACCGCGCTGAACTCTTTCAGCGGGCTGGTGATAAACGAGTACGCTTCACGTTATTACTTTAACGAGGGAGTAGCCCCCCAGGTGGTGGGGTACCTGTTGAGTATTTCACCTGAGCAGTACAACGAATACCGGCAGAATGGGTACGCGGGTGATGAGAAGGTAGGCGCGGCCGGACTGGAAAAATGGGGCGAGGAATACCTGCGCGGGAAGCCCGCCGCCGAGCTTTACGTGGTGAACTCAGACGGAACATACGCTACCATGTTAGGTCGTTCAGACCCGCGCGCCGCGGATAGTATTTACACCACGCTCGATAAGGATTTACAGATCCTGGTGCAAAAAGCGCTGTACGGTTTTACCGGCGCGATCGTGGTCCTCGAAGTGGACACGGGAAGAGTGCTGGCGATGGCGTCCTCCCCGGGGTTTGACAACAACAATTTCATGCCGCAAAATTACAACAGTCAATGGGTGCTTGGCGACCTGGTCACCGATACAGACGTACCTTTATGGAACCGCGCTGCACAATCGGCGTACCCGCTTGGCTCGGTTTTCAAGCTGGTCACCTCTGTTGCCGCGTTGGAATCCGGGTTGTACACACCTGATTCCCTATATGAATGCACAAGCCAATACACTGAGCTGCCCGGTTTCGTGGGCAATGACTGGACCTATGATAAAGAGCTGCCGCCCTCGGGAACATTAACGTTGGTACAGGGTATTATGCGGTCGTGCAATCCCTGGTTCTACCACCTGGGCCTCGACCTCTACCGGCAGAAAGGCGCCACTTATCTTGCTGATTGGGCGCGTACTTTTGGTTATGGTGAAGCCACCAACATTGGCGCAGTCGCAGAGGAGGTTGGTCAGATCACTGACCCGACCACGGAAGGCGCGGCGGTGCAGATGGGTATCGGACAGGGTGATATGCTGGTGACCCCGCTCCAGGTGGCGAATATGGTTGCTTCCATCGCCAACGGCGGCATCCTTTACCGACCGCAGATCATAGAAAAGATCACCAGTATTGACGGAACAGCGATACAGGAGTTCGAGCCGGAGGTTATCCGCGAGATACCCATGAAAGACAGCACGCTGGAGGCGATCAAGCTGGGTATGGAGCTGGTGATCCGTGATGAGCGTGGAACGGCGTTCCGGCGATTTTTAGGGATGAACACTCCTGTATTTGGAAAGACCGGAACTGCTACCACATCGGTGGAAGATCCGCATTCCTGGTTTGCCGGTTTCACCTCTGCCAACAATCCGGACAAACCCGATATTGCCGTGGCGGTGGTGCTCGAGTACGCCGGTGATGGATCGGCTTACGCCGCGCCGGTGTTCCGGCGGGTGATCGAAGCGTATTACGCCGGCGAAGTGTACACAACTTACCCGTGGGAGTGGGATATCTACATTACCCGCACGCCTACGAGTGAAACAGACGAAACTCCCGAACCGTAATGATTGAAACCGAGCAGGGTATTGTCACCCGTTTCCAGTCCGGTTTTTACACCGTTCTCGCGAATGGTCGGGTGATCACATGCGTACTGCGCGGGAGATTGAAACGACGCAGTCTGCCCGGTGACGTGATCAGCATCGGCGACTGGGTTGAGTTTGCAGAGCTGCCGGATGGCAGCGGCGTCATCGAAGCGATCACACCGCGTAAGTCGGAATTGGTGAGACTCGACCCGACCCCCAAAGGCGGGTATCGTCAGATCCTGCTTGCCAACGCGGATCAGATCGTGACGGTTTTCGCCTGTGCTTCACCCACGCCGCACCTGCGCATGCTCGACCGCTTCCTGGTGATCGCAGAAAAACAGGGGCTCAGGGCGATCATCATCGCCAACAAGACAGACCTGGTATCCAGGCGCGAAGCGCACAAACTCTTTGCCATCTACCCGCCGCTCGGATACCGCGTGATCTATACTTCGGCGGTGAAGAATAAAGGAATTGATGAACTGCGCGAAGCGTTAAACGGCAGGATTTCCGCACTGGCAGGTCCATCAGGGGTAGGAAAATCAAGCCTGATGAACCGGGTACAGCCCGGTTTGGGGCTGAACGTGGGAGAGATCAGCGAACAAAAGGACCGCGGACGTCACACCACGGTGGTGCGCGAACTGTTCCCGTTGGAAGGCGGTGGTTATGTTGCTGATCTACCGGGATTGCGGAAATTATCTTTATGGGATACAGAACCCGAAGAACTTGATGGATACTTCCCGGAACTGCGCGAACTGGTGAAACACTGCCAGTTTAATGACTGCACGCACTTTGAGGAACCCGGATGCGCGGTGATCAAGGCTGTGGAAGAAGGACGCGTGAGCCTTGAACGTTACGAATCGTACCTGCGCATGCGCGCGGGAGATGAATAGCTGTCTTTCAGCTTTCACCTTTCAAAAAATTTACATTTTTGCCTTCAAAAATCCATGGTATTGACATATCATTAAATAGTTGTATTATAGGTTACCCCTTATTTACACGCCGATTCACAACTTAAGGGACCCTTTTGTAACGATAGAGGTTTTGCAAGATGAAACCCGAAATGAACAGGAAAAAAGAGATTGCAGGGCTGTGGTACGGCCTTGCCGCCGGACTGGCGTTTGCGATTTTTGCCTGGGGGGTTGACGCATTATTATTGGCTCGCGCACACGGTGCATTTGTTTGGGTGAGGTTCATTCCCGGTCTGTTTGTCTGCCTGTTAAGCGGCGCACTGGTTGGCTGGCTTTCAATGCGGGTTCAAAAAATCTGGTTCTCCTTTTTGGCGTGGATCGCACAAGCGCTGCTTTTCGCCCACCTCATTTTATGGCTTCCTTTAAAGGTTGCCCCCGTGGTGATCAAACTATTCAATCCCGCGCTTGGCGAATTTCTGAAATATCCCTATTATCCCGAACTACAGCAGAACCTCTGGATTGGGTTCGTGTTTATCGTCGCGGTATCGATCATCTGCGCGCTGTTGGAAGGTATTTTGATCGAGCAGGCGCTATTCTCATCCGGAAAATTCGCCCTCATCGTTCCATTGGTGGTGG
Organism: Anaerolineaceae bacterium; assembly: GCA_040772785.1. Taxonomy (GTDB): domain Bacteria; phylum Chloroflexota; class Anaerolineae; order Anaerolineales; family Anaerolineaceae; genus UBA6107. The sequence continues at coordinate 178,246 of JAXGXM010000006.1, forward strand.
CTGCGATGGCGTTTGCCCTGATCGGCAAAACCAGCGATACGATGTTGAATAAGAACCTGCGCGACCCGATCATTTCAGTTGATCGAGTGATCGAGTTTACACTTGAGAATGAAGGGAAGGAAGTGTCTACGGAAGTGGCGAGAAAAATGCGCCTGTTTGCCCTGAACCAGGTAGAGAAGGCGGTCACCAGTGAGCGAAAACTGATCTTGAGTAATTTTGATGCGATGATCGGCCAGGTGGATGTGCTGGTGGACTTTGACGGTCAATGGGTGAAGTGCCCTGTGATCTATAACCAGGTGTCCTCCTGCAGTCATGTTTTCATAACACCGTGGATCAGGCTAAGCGGCATCCAGAAAGTCGCCCTGGTAATTCCGTAGTTGGATTCAATGTAGTTATTAATAATTGCATTTATGGTAAACTATTTTTGTGCCATAATAATAAAAATCAATAGAGGACCTGTCAATGGGTGAGCAATTACTTAACGTCCAGAACCTGGAAACTCACTTCAAGACTCCTGATGGTATCGTTCACGCGGTCAATGGAGTTTCTTTTACCCTGAAGGAAGGAGAAACCCTGGGCGTTGTCGGCGAAAGCGGCTGCGGCAAAAGCGTGACCATGCTTTCATGTCTGCGCCTGATTCCGTCCCCTCCCGGCAAAATTGTAGCTGGAGAGGCGGACTTTCGGGGAAAAGACCTGCTGAAAATGGATACAGAAGATATACGCCAGATTCGCGGCGGTCAGATCAGCATGGTCTTTCAGGACCCAATGACCTCGCTAAACCCGGTGATGAGCATTGGCAAGCAGATGGCGGAGCCGTTGATGCTGCACCTGAACATGACGAAAGAACAGGCGCGCAACCGCTCGATCGAGCTTCTTGGGATGGTGGGCATTCCCAACGCCGCGGACAGGCTCAAAGAATACCCGCATCAGTATTCAGGCGGTATGCGCCAGCGCGTGATGATCGCCATGGCGCTCTCATGCAACCCCCAGATTCTGATCGCGGATGAACCCACAACCGCGCTGGATGTGACCATACAGGCGCAGATCGTTGACCTGGTCAAGCGTCTGCGCGACGAACTTGGAATGGCAATCATCTGGATCACGCACGACCTGGGCGTGGTGGCGAATATTGCGCACCGCGTGATGGTGATGTACGGTGGTTATATTATTGAAGAAGCGAACGTGAATGAACTTTACTCCGACCCACGACATCCCTACACGCTGGGTCTGCTTGGCAGTCTGCCGCAAATTCATGAGGAAATGCACCGGAAATTATTCTCTATTGAAGGGATGCCTCCCATCTTATATCAGAAACCAACCTCCTGCCCGTTCGCGCCGCGCTGCAATTTTGTCACTGAACGCTGCTGGCAGGAAAACCCCATGCTTGAACCGGTTGGAGAAGGTCACCGTGTGGCGTGTTGGGTGGATACCAGGAACGGGAGCAAGTAAATATGACCGCTGACAATAACGTCCTCCTTAAAGTTGACAACCTTAAGATGCATTTCCCCATCTACCGCGGTGTCATCCGCAGACAGGTGGGTGTGGTACACGCTGTTGATGGAATTTCATTTGATATTCACAAGGGTGAAACCCTCGGTCTGGTGGGAGAATCCGGCTGCGGAAAATCCACCACCGGTCGTTCCATCCTGCAGCTTTATAAACCCACCGCGGGAAATGTGTATTTTAAAGACATCAACCTGGTCAAACTGCGACCGGAACCCATGCGTATGATGCGGCGCGAGCTGCAGATGATCTTCCAGGATCCCTATGCCAGTTTAAATCCCCGCATGACCGTGCGCGATATCGTTGGCGAACCGCTCATGGCGTTCGGCGAAGGCACCGGCAAGGAGATCGATGAACGCGTGGCTTCCCTGCTGAACCTGGTAAAACTCAACCCGGATTTTTCCAGCCGTTACCCGCATGAATTTTCCGGTGGTCAGCGGCAGCGCATCGGGGTTGCACGCGCCCTGGCGCTTAACCCATCCTTTATCGTTTGTGATGAGCCGATCTCCGCGCTCGATGTCTCTATCCAGGCGCAGGTGGTTAACCTGCTGGAGGAATTGCAGGAAGGGTTGAACCTCACTTACCTGTTCATCGCCCACGATCTGTCCATGGTTCGCCATATCAGCAATCGTGTAGCAGTGATGTACCTGGGTATCATCGTTGAGCTGGCGGATCGCAGCGAGTTGTATAAAAACCCGCTTCATCCATACACGCAAGCCTTACTTTCAGCAATACCGGTGGCTGATCCTGTTTTTAATGAGCAGCGCCGTCGTGTTATCCTGGAAGGCGATGTGCCTTCACCAGTGAACCCACCTTCGGGATGCCGCTTCCGCACCCGCTGTCCCATCGCTGAAGAGATCTGCGCGCAGCAGGTGCCTGAATGGCGGGAAGTACAGCCGGGGCATTTCGCGGCATGTCACATGATTTAGACAACAAGTTTTTCGAGGAGGTGATGACAATTCAAGTAGATATGAAGATATTTGAAACGTGTGTAAAACCAATTAACTCGAAAGAATTTCTCACAAGGAGGAGAAAAAATGCGTAAGTTTTATGTATTGCTTGCAATGCTCATGGTTGTCAGTTTAGTGCTGACCGCCTGCGCGCAGCCGACCGCGGCCCCCGTGGTTGAAGAACCGGAAGCGCCTGCTGGCGAAGAACCGGTTGTTCAGCCAACCGCTGAGGTTATTGAAGTTGTTCTGAACCCTTACCTGGGCTCGAACAAACTGGACGGGAACGGCATTCCCCCGACATTCTTCGATGATGTCCATATCCGCAAGGCTTTTGCCTACTGCTTCGATTATCAGACCATCATCGATGATGTTTACATGGGTGAGGCTGTTCAGTCCAAGACCCTCTCGCTTCCCGGTATGCCGGGTTACGACCCCAACTTCCCCGCCTACGAGTACGACCTGGCGAAATGCGAGGAAGAGTTCAAACTGGCTGACGTCGACAAAGACGGCGTTCCCGCTGGTGAAGACCCCGATGATATCTGGGAAATGGGCTTCCGCTTCCAGATGCTCTACAACACCGGCAATACCACCCGCGAGATCTACACCGAGATCGTTTCCAGCAATGTGAGCTCGGTGAACCCGAAGTTCGTGGTGGAGACCCTCGGTCTGCCATGGCCTTCCTACCTGGCTGCCCAGCGCGCCCACAAGGTGCCTATGATGACCGGCGGCTGGCTGGAAGATATCCACGACCCCCACAACTGGTATCAGCCCTACACCACCGGTACTTACGGTGCCCGCCAGAACCTGCCCGAGGATTTAGCCGCGCAGTTCAAGGCGCTGTTGGATGAGGGTGTTGCCGCGATCGATTTCGACACACGCTCCCAAATTTATACCGAATTCAACCAGCTGTATTACGATCAGGCGGTTGGTGTTCCTCTGGTGCTCGCCACCTCCCATGGTTACGAGCAGAAGTGGGTTGAAGGTCGCGTGATGAACCCGATCTTCTCAAATATCTACTACTATCCCATTTCCAAACCGACCGATCCCTCAGATCCCGGCGTCTTTGTTGTGATGACGACCGGTTCACCCGATACGCTGGATCCCGCGCTGTCCTATGACACCGCTTCCGGCGAGATCATCCAGAATGTCTATGAGACCCTGGTCTTCTACGATGGTGAATCCACGAGCGAATTTGTTCCTCAACTCGCAACCGAGTGGACAGTCTCAGAAGACGGCACCGTCTGGACCTTCAATATCCGCGAGGGTGTGAAGTTCCATGAAGGCGGCGATCTGACCGCAAGTGATGTTGCTTACTCCTTCCAGCGTGGTCTGCTGCAGGGTGGTTATTCCTCCCCGCAGTGGCTGCTGGCAGAACCCTTCCTGGGTGTAGGCCTTGATGACATCACCGCGATCGTTGATGAATGGGCTTCTGCTGATGACCGCGAATCCCTCATGGCCAATGATCCGGCCGTCCTGGTAGCCGCCTGCGAAACCGTCAAGTCCAAGATCGTGGCTGACGACGAAGCCGGCACCGTGACCATGACCCTCGCACAGCCCTGGGGTCCCTTCCTGCCCACCATCGCGAATGGTTGGGGTTCCGTTATGGATATGGAATGGGTCATTGAGAACGGCGGTTGGGATGGTTCCTGCGATACCTGGCAGAACTTCTACGGCATGGTTTCCGCGGATGATCCCTTCACCACCATCGCCAATGGCACCGGTCCCTTCAAGCTTGATTACTGGACCCAGGGGCAGGAACTTTCAATGCTCCGCTTCGACGAGTACTGGGGTGGACCCGCTGCCCTGGAACAGGTCCTGATCCAGGACGTTTCAGAGTTTGGTACCCGCTTCGCTGCCCTGCAGGCTGGCGATGCTGATATCATCGCGGTGCCCGCTGAATATCGCACCCAGGTCGATCCGTTGGTGGGTGTAGCCAAGTTCTATGACGCCCAAACCAACACCTACCTGGAAGACCAGAATATTTGCGGTGTTGATACATCCCAGCTTGGTGAAGCCCGCTTTACCGTATGCGATACCCCGAGCGATCAGCCGCTGCGCCTGTACTACGGACGCCCCGGTTTGAACCAGGATGTCCTGCTGTTCACATTCGCAGTCGAATAAACCTGTACCGTACCTGTAATATCCATGCGGGAGCCTGTAAAGGCTCCCGCATGAACCCCCAAGTTTTACTCGGCGGAATGGGTTGAAATTACTCCTTCAATCCATTCCGCGCAGCAAAACCTGATTTGAGGTGTTAAATGACCAATTACATCATACGCCGTTTGTTACTGGTGCCAGTACTGCTGTTTGGCGTAACGCTCATTATCTTCGGCATGTTACAGTTCCTGGGTCCGGTCGAACGGTCTGCCCTGTACGTGAGAGACTTTCCGAAGAACGAAAACCAGATCGCGGGTATTATCAAAAGGTATGGTCTCGATCAGCCTTTTTACAAGCAATATTGGATCTGGATGAATGGCGTCAAGGATCCGGTGACCGGTGAACGCGAAGGCGGCATTATCCATGGAGATTTCGGTTATTCACGCTCGCAATCCCAACCTGTCATCAATATTATCAAAACGCGATTTCCAAACACACTTGACCTGGCGTTGTGGACGGTGTTCCCGATGCTTTCGGTGGGCATCTGGTTAGGCGTGCAGGCAGCGGTTCACCAGAACGGGATTGTCGACCAGGCGGCAAGGATTTTCAGTATCGTGGGAACATCGTTCCCCACCTTCGTGTTCGGTCTGCTGATCCTGATGTTATTCTACGCCAAGCTCGGCTGGTTCCTTCCGGGTAAACAATCCAACTGGGTAACGCAGGAGATCATGAAAGGCACTTTCACCCAGTACACAAAACTACTTTCCATCGACGCGCTGCTGAATGCGCGGATTGACATCTTCTGGGACGCGCTGCGGCATATGATATTACCAATCCTCACGCTTTCCTACATCAGCTGGGCGACTTTCGTTCGTGTTACACGATCTTCCATGCTTGAGACACTGCGCATGGAATATGTGACCACCGCCCGCGCCAAGGGTCTTAAAGAGAACGATGTGATCAATAAACACGCCCGCCCCAACGCCATGCTCACCATCGCCACCATGGCGGGTATGAGTGTGGTGGGTCTGCTGGGCGGGGTGGTCATCACTGAGACCGTGTTCAATTATCCCGGAATCGGTTCGGCCGCGGCGGAGGCGGCGCAGCAGTTGGACGTGGTCACCACGCTTGGTTTTGCCATCTTCAACGGCTTAATCCTGATCTTTATGAATCTGATCATCGATGTCCTGTACGGTGTGATCGACCCACGCGTACGGCTGGACTGAGGAGAGAAACATGACTGAACACACAACCCCCAGCGGTGACAATACCCTCCTCAAGGAAGCCCTGCCGGAGCGCAAGATCAGCCGCGCAGAACGGATCCTGGGTCCGGAAAACTACCGCATTATAAAAGGTCTATTGAAGACGCCCGCGTCGATCATCGGCTTTGTATTGATCGGGTTGTTCATCCTGATCGCCATTTTCGCGCCTGTCATCGCCCCGCCGGTAACCGAGGACCCATACAAGATCCCGCGCGATGGTTTCAGCGGTCAACCCCGCCCGCCCGGCTCCGAGTGGAAGAAAAACCCGCCTGAAATTCCCTTCTGGTACAAAGCGGTCACCGGTAACGAAGAATGGGTGCACCTGCTGGGTACCGCCCAGGGGCAGTATGACATCTTCTATGGCATCATCTGGGGAACCCGCACCGCCTTCCGCACAGGGTTGATCGTTGTGCTGGCGACGGTAATGATCGGCGTAATCCTTGGATCGGTTGCCGCTTATTACGGCAAATGGGTTGATCAACTTATCATGCGCATCGTCGATGTGTTTATGACCATTCCATTCATTATGATGGCGCTGATCATGGCGGCGGTGCTGACGCCGGTGATTGGAAGGAGCCTGGTGCCCGCCTTGCTGGCGATGATCACGTTTGGCTGGATGGGTTATGCGCGTATTATCCGCAGCGATATCCTTTCGGTCAAGCAGCGCGACTTCATCCTGGCGGCCAAAGTATCCGGCGTGAAGGATGGCCGCATCCTGTTCCGGCACATCCTCCCCAACGCCATATTCCCCACCATGGTATTGGCGTCGCTCGGCATCGGTGATGTGGTGCTTTCTTTCGCCGCGCTATCCTTCCTGGGTATTGGCACCCAGATCGGTTACGCTGACTGGGGACAGGTGCTCAGCTTTGCGCGCAACTGGATCACCAACCTCGGGCAATACTCCTACATCGTGGTGTATCCCGGTATGACGCTGGTGTTCTTCGTGATGGGTTGGAATCTCGTCGGAGACGCCCTGCGCGATGTGCTTGATCCGCGTATGCGCGGCAGGTCGTAGATTACTCCCGTACTCCCAACAGCCTCTGTGAACCAGGGGCTGTTTTTTATTGAAAAACAATGCTTTATAATTGAGTCATTGTTGGATGAAAAGGATTGACCGATAAATGACGAAGCGACCAAATACAATGCGCAATTCTGTGCTGGCGATTGTTCTCATCAGCATGTTCCTTCTCAGCGCGTGCGGGCAGGTGCAGCCGCAGGCCACCACCCCTGCTCCCACATCAACCCCGCAGCCGCCCACTGCCACCCCGGTGCCGCCAAAAACATTGGTGGTCTGCCTGGGCGCTGAACCGCAAAACCTTTACCTGTACGGGGATTCATCCAGGGCAAAATGGAGCATTCTCGAAGCCATCTACGACGGACCTGTCGATACGGAAAATTATGAGCCCGTTCCGGTCATCCTTGAAGACCTGCCGACGCTCGATAATGGGGGTATCGCCCTGCAAGCTGTCATGGTCAGCGAAGGCGACCCGGTGGCGAACGTGACCGGGGATATCGTGGCATTGAAAAAAGGCGTCAAAGTCTTTCCGGCCGGTTGCACCTCGGCGGAATGCGCGCTGCAATGGGATGGCGAGACCGAGCTCGAACTGAACCAAATGGTGGTCAGCTTCAGTCTGCTCGACAGCATTACCTGGTCAGACGGCACGCCGCTGACCGCGGAGGATTCGGTATTCAGCTTTGAGATCAGCGCTGACCCGGCGACCGCGGTAACCAAAACAAACATTGATCGCACCTTCTCTTACGCCGCGTTGGATGAAAAGACAGTGCAGTGGGTGGGTCAACCCGGCTACCTCACGCTGAACCCGGCCGCGTTCTTCTGGTCGCCTCTGCCGCGCCACCAGCTGGGTGAGCTCAGCGCTGAAGAATTGAACACCGCTGACCTGGCCAATGTAACGCCGCTGGGCTGGGGAGCTTATCAGATCGACGAGTGGGTGGCGGGCGATCATATTCGGCTGGTGAAAAATCCGAACTATTACCGCGCAGCGGAAGGGCTGCCGTATTTCGATATTCTCGTATACCGATTCATTCCCACCACCCCGGAGGCGGACCTCTCAATGATGGTGACGGGTGAATGCGACATCTTTGATACGAGCGTCGGGCTGGAAAACCAGCTCAAGCAGATCCGCGCGATGGAGGGGGAAGGCGATCTCAAAGCCTACTTTGGCATGGGACCTGAATGGGAAGGGTTAAACCTGGGCATCAAACCGGCTTCGTATGATGATGTTTACAATCCGTATGAAGACCGCCAGGATTTCTTCGGGGATGTACGCGTTCGCCGGGCGATCGGTTACTGCCTCGACCGTGAGCGCATCCAGTATGAATTCACCATCAATCAATCGGTGATCCCTGAGACCTACCTCCCGCCCAATCATCCCTTCGCGGCGAGTGGATTAGCGGCCTACGCGCGCAACGTGGTTCTTGGTAAGCAGTTACTCGATGAGGCCGGCTGGCTGGATACTGATGACAATCCATCCACACCGCGCGTGGCGGTGGATGTACAGAACGTCTTCAATGGTACTGAATTGACGCTGGATTATTACGTGACCGAGAGCTTTTTGCATGCCAATGTTCGCAAAGTGATCGTTGAATCCCTGGCGGATTGCGGTATACAGGTGACCACAAATTACCTGCCGGTGACTGAAATGTTCGCTGGTGGGCCGGATGGGGTGGTCTTCGGGCGCAATTTTGACCTGGCGGAACTTGCCTGGTCAACCGGTCGCCAGGCGCCATGCTTCCTTTATTCCTCGTCGGAGATTCCCACTGCCGGGAACAAATGGCTGGGTACACGTTACGGCGGGGTGAACATCACCGGCTGGTCGAATGATGAGTACGATGCCGCATGCGAACTCGCGCTATCCGCCGGGCTGGACAGGGAACTGGCAATCAATCAGAACCAGCGTATGCAGGAGATCCTCATGGAGGAACTGCCGGTAATCCCGATGTTCTTCCACGTGAAAACGCTTGTTACGCGGATGGATCTTTGCGGCGTGAATTTCGATGTGACCGCGCGCAGTGCGTTGAAAGACATTGAAACCTTCATCCTTGCGGATGTTTGCCCGGAGGAATAATTCTTTGGTTATTCTCCTTAACAGGAGTGGTTTTGTGTTAGAATCTAGTGCGCTGTGATGGGTACATTGGGGCGTGGTGCAACGGCAGCACACCAGACTTTGGATCTGTGGATCTTGGTTCGAATCCAGGCGCCCCAGCCTAATAAACAGTTGGAATGAAGAAAAAACCTAAGCCTTATCGACACAGTCATATTAATAACACGCGAGCGTCGTGCATGTTGCCCATGCGCGGGGCTCGTCTTTCATTGGGTGTAGAATAGGATTAAGATGCATTCCTGTTTGGAGAAAAAATGAATCTCTCGACCATTATCCTCGCTGCCGGGCAGGGCACCCGGATGAAATCAGATTTACCCAAGGTGCTTCACAAGTTGAATGGAAAACCGTTGGTACGTTACTCAATTGACCTCGCTTCCGGGCTGGGTTCTGAACGCACCGTGGTCGTTATCGGCAATGGCGCGGAAAAGGTGAAACAGGCGGTGGGAGAAGCCGCTGAGTTCGCGCTGCAGCAACAGCGTTTGGGCACTGCCCACGCCGTGCAGGCGGCTGAAAATCTGCTGGGGAACATGGATGGATCGATCGTGGTGATCTCGGCGGACATGCCCTTGTTGAAGGCGGACACCCTCCGCCAGCTGGTGGATGAGCAGGTCAACAGCGGTGCTCCGCTGACGCTGCTTACCGTACGCTCGCGCAATCCGCGCGGCTTTGGGCGGATCATTCGCGATGGCAATGGTTACGTTATTGGCATCGTGGAGGAAGCCCAGGCAACTCCGGAGCAGCTTGAGATCGATGAACTTAACGTCGGAGCGTATTGCTTTGATGCAGCCTGGCTGTGGCCGGCGTTGAAAAAGATCGGGGTTTCCCCCAAAGGCGAGTATTACCTGACGGATATTGTCTCTGTGGCGATCAGTGAAGGAAAACCAGTTCGCGCCATCACCGTGGAAGAGGAGGAAGAAGCGCTCGGCATCAACAATCGCGTACACCTCGCCGAAGCGGAGAAGGTCATCAGGCGGCGCGTCAACCGCGAGTATATGCTTGCCGGGGTTACAATGACCGACCCGGATCTGGTCTACATTGAAGAGACCGTACGGATCGGGAAGGACACCATCCTGCTGCCCAATACCCGCCTGATCGGACGCACCGTGATCGGCGAGGGCTGTGAGATCGGCCCTGACACCATCATCAGCGATTCGACCATTGGCAATCATTGCCATCTTCTGGCATCCGTCATCGAAAGCGCCATCCTCGAGGACGAGGTGGGAATGGGTCCATTCTGTCACCTGCGCAAGGGGGCGCACCTGGGGCGCGGCGTGCACATGGGGAATTTTGGAGAAGTGAAAGATTCACACCTGATGGCTGGTGTAAAAATGGGACATTTCTCATACATCGGCAACGCCACCATCGGTATAAACGTAAATATTGGTGCAGGCACCATTACGTGCAACTACGATGGTGTTCATAAACATCCCACCGAAATTGGTGAGAATACATTCATTGGATCAGATACCATGCTGGTAGCACCGTTAAAGATCGGCAAGAATGCCAAGACTGGAGCCGGAGCGGTTGTTACCCATGATGTGGCTGATGGTGAGGTGGTAGCCGGGGTGCCCGCCAGACCAATGAAGAAGAAGGATTTGTAGATTGACTACCTGGATTTTGCTTATCGTTTTCATCCTACTTGACCTTTTCGTTTCAATGACGCGGGCAGCGCTGCTTAATGCGCGTCTTCCGCAGTTGATCGACCAGGGCACCGAAGATAAAGAAAGGCTTGAAAGAACCATCCGCACGCTGGAAAAAAGCCGCTTACGCGCGACCATGCGTTTTCTGATGGTGCTGTTGCATGCCCTCGTACTTGCCTGTGTCTGGGCGCTTATTCTGGAAACCGGGCTTACCACAACGTTTGGCGGTATGCTGGGTCTGTTCGTCGCGATCCTGGTTGTGCTGGTGGGCTTTGAATACCTGGCGGAGCGTTTTCCGTTGAAAGACCCCGAAGACTGGGCATTGCATCTTGCGCCGGTCGCCAATTTCCTCGATACCCTATTCAGCCCTTTGGTTTCGATCCTGGTCACGCTGCAGGGCACCGCAGACAGCGTTCAACGCAACTTCGGCTCTGTGACAGAGGATGAATTGAAAACCTGGGTGGAGGTGGGGGAGCCGGAAGGAGGTTTGGAGCCTGATGAGCGCAAGATGATCTATTCCATCTTCCAGTTTGGCGATACCCTGTCCCGTGAAATCATGGTCCCGCGCACTGAGGTGCTGGCGCTGGATGTAAAGACGCCACTCTCCACAGCCATAAATCTGTTCGTGGAGTCCGGGCATTCGCGCGCGCCGGTTTATGAGGATGTGATCGATAATGTGATCGGGCTGTTGTACGCCAAAGATCTGCTCAAACTGCACACCATTCCCGCGGAGCGTCAGACCATTCGCAAATTCCTGCGCCCGCCCTATTTTGTGCCTGAATCGAAGAAGGTGGATGAGCTGCTGGCTGAAATGCAGGCAAATGGCATTCACCTGGCGGTGGTGGTAGACGAGTATGGAGGCATGGCGGGACTCGTAACCCTGGAGGATATTGTCGAAGAGATCGTTGGTGAGATCAGGGATGAGTATGACCAGGCTGAGGAATGGTTAATCCAGAAGATAACTGATGAGGAGTACATCTTTGTCGGCAGAGTTTCGCTGGATGACTTCAATGAGGCGCTGGGCGTGGAACTGGATTCCGATCAGACCGATACCCTTGGAGGATACTTTTACAGCCGCATGGGCAGGGTTCCAATGGAAGGGGATAATTTGCACATTGACCATTGGCACCTGACCGTGGAGGAAGTGCGCGGGCGGCGGGTTGGACGCATACGCGCGCTCAAGATGGAGACAACTGATGAGGAAGACCAGAACATCGATGTCGATTGATCCGGAAACCAGGGAAACACTTATCGCCACAGCGGGCAACGCGCGTGAATGGGCTTACGCTCCCTACTCGCATTACGCGGTTGGAGCCGCCCTGCTCACCGTTGGCGGCAGGATTTACGATGGTGTGAATATCGAGAACGCAGCCTTTCCCACAGGAATTTGCGCTGAACGCGTCGCCATCTTTAAGGCGGTTTCGGAGGGTGAACGAGAGTTCAGCGCGATCGTGGTGATGACGGATAACGGTGGAACGCCATGCGGCTCATGCCGCCAGGTGATGGCTGAATTTGGTCTCTCAACGCAGGTGCTGATCGTGGATACTACTGGTAACGTGCACATCGACACCACGGTCGCGGAGTTGCTGCCAGAGGCTTTTCGTCCCGAAGACCTGATCTGAGGGCACGTGCCCAAAACTGAAAGGACGATAAAGGTTGACGCGGTGGTGCTGCGGCACTCCGATTGGGGGGAAGCTGACCGCCTCTTGACCCTGTTCTCCCGTGAGCAGGGAAAGCTGCGCGCCATTGCCAAAGGGGTGCGCAAGGTGCAATCGCGCAAAGCCGGGCACCTGGAACCGTTCACCCGCGCGACCATCATGCTGGCGAAGGGACAGGATCTTTGGATCGTCACGCAGGCTGAAGCCAACGACCTTTTCCAACCGATCCGCGAGGACCTGCAAAAAATGGGGCAGGCGGCTTACGTGGTGGAACTTCTCGATCGCTTCACTTACGAAGAGGGACAGAATTGGCAGCTTTATAAACTGCTCACCGATACACTCGAACGTCTCAGTGCTTTTGACGATGATTTCATCCCGGTGCGGTATTACGAGATGCGCTTGTTGGACATCCTGGGTTACCGCCCGCTTTTATTTGAATGCGCCGCCTGTGGTGAGAAGATCACCGCTCGCGACCAGTACTTCTCAGCTGATCTTGGCGGGGTCTTGTGTCCGAAGTGCGCCAATCGCGGACAGAGCCGGCGCCAGATCTCGGTCGAGGCGTTAAGATTCCTGCGGCATATCCAACGCAGCGATTATCGGGAAGCCGGCAGGGCTGATCCGCCGGCAGCGGTGCGCCTTGAAATGGAAGCGCTGCAGAACTACTACCTCACATATTTGCTTGAACGCAGTCTAAAAACACCTGAATTCATCCGGCAGATCAATAAACCAATGTGAATGCGTACTTGATAGGGTGAGTACAGCCTATCGGGTATAATTGGGGCACTTAAACGCCGCGCCCCCTGGAGAGATGAACCGATGAACAAACCGCTCGACTTTCAATCCGTGATCATGTCATTGCAAAAATTCTGGGCTGACCAGGGCTGTCTCATCTGGCAGCCTTATTACAGCCAGATCGGCGCCGGTACGATGAACCCCGCCACGTTTCTGCGTGTATTGGGTCCGGAGCCATGGAATGTAGCCTACGTTGAGCCTTCCATTCGACCGGATGACGGACGTTACGGAGAGAACCCAAATCGCTTCCAACAGCACTACCAATTTCAGGTTATTCTCAAGCCGGATCCCGGCAACCCGCAGGAGATCTATCTCAAGTCACTCGAAGCAATCGGTATTGATCCGCGCGAGCACGACATTCGCTTTGTTGAGGATAACTGGCAGCAGCCTGCGCTTGGGGCATGGGGGCTGGGCTGGGAGGTTTGGCTGGACGGACAGGAAATCACCCAATTCACTTACTTCCAACAATCGGGTGGACTGATGCTCGACCCCGTAGCGGTCGAGATCACCTACGGCCTGGAGCGGATCACGATGCCGCTTCAGCGGGTGAACCACTTCAGGGAGATGCGCTGGAATGACACCTTCACCGATGGGGACATCAACTACCAGGGTGAGGTGGAGCACAGTAAATATTATTTCGAGGTGGCAGATGTTGACCGCATGCGCCAGCTTTACGCCTTGTACGAAAAAGAAGCACAGGAGGCTTTGAAGAACGGGCTCGTGCTTCCGGCGTACGATTACATCCTTAAGTGTTCGCACACTTTCAACATTCTTGACACGCGCGGCGCTGTGGGGGTGACGGAACGACAGGCGTTGTTTGGACGCATGCGCGAGATGGCGCACCGAATTTCAGAGGCTTACGTTGCCCAGCGCCAGGAACTGGAATTTCCTTTCCTGCGGGAGGAAGGATCCACCCCAACCATCAGTAAGGCAACTAAATCTAATATTGTTGAATACCCATCGACACCGGCGGATTTTCTACTGGAGATTGGCACGGAAGAACTGCCGGCTGCCGACCTGCAAAGCGCGCTCGAACAGCTTAACGCCCGTGTGCCCGCGCTGTTTGACGAGCTGCGGCTGCCGCACGGCGAGATTTCTGTGTTGGGTACGCCGCGCCGCCTGGTGGTGGTCGTTGAAAAACTGGCAGCGCGCCAGGATGAAAAAGAAACGGTGGTAAAAGGACCGCCAGCCAGCCGAGCGTACGATGCCGCCGGGCAGCCCACCCGCGCCGCGGAGGGTTTCGCCCAGAGCAAGGGGATGAGTATCAGCGATCTGGAGACGCGCGAGATCGACGGTGGTGTTTACCTGGTAGTGCTGGTGAAAGAAATCTGTCGTCCGGCGCACGAGGTGTTGAAGGAAGCCTTACCCGGCCTGATCGAAGGGATTCGCTTTGAGAAATCGATGCGCTGGAATCACACCAACGTGGCTTTTTCACGCCCGGTCCGCTGGTTGCTGGCGCTGCACGATGGCGCTGAGATACCATTCGAATACGCAGGTCTTCCCGCAGGTCGGGTGACGCATGGGTTGCGCTTCCATGATCTGAACAGCGTGGAGGTCAATTCGCTGGCAGACTACCGCGCCTATCTAGCAGGGCAGGGTATTCTGTTGGATCCGGGCGAGCGCAGAGAAGCGATTCGCGAACAGGTGATGCGGTTGAGCACTGAGGTGGGGGGTGTGGATCGCATCGATGAAGGACTGCTCGATGAGGTCAACCAGCTGGTTGAGGCACCGACCGCGCTGCGCGGCAAATTTGATTCCGCGCACCTTGAACTTCCGGCTGATGTGCTGATCTCGGTGATGAAAAAGCATCAGCGCTACTTCCCGGTGATCGATTCACAGGGGAAGTTGCTGCCGTATTTCATCGCCGTCCGCAACGGTGACAGCATCGGATTGGATGTGGTCACTGACGGG
>JAXGXM010000007.1:0-173441 GCA_040772785.1 Anaerolineaceae bacterium
ATGTGCGCGCTGCGACCCCGACCGCAGCAGCAGAGCAGGCTGTACCGGACCGGGCGGAACTGCGCGAACAATTTGTCACCGTGTCCGGTCTACTGTCTTCCGCCTGGCAGCAGCGTTACAACCAGGAGCGCTCTGCGCTGGTGGACACCGGACGATGGCTGGAACTGCGATCACCAGCCTGGCGGGTGCGCAATGACCGCCAGCGTCTGGACGAATTGCAGACGCGGCTGACCAGCCGCCAGCTTCACCGCCTGGAGCTCTTGCGCGGGAACGCTTCGAGCATGCATAAACGGCTGCTGAGCCTGGGTCCTGCGGCGGTGTTGCGGCGCGGTTACGCCATTGTTCACACGGCGGATGGAGCGCTCGTAAAAAGTGTGCGCCAGGTGCACCGGGAGGACGTGCTGGATATCCGGGTATCCGACGGCTCGATCGTTTCACAGGTGCTTTCTGAACCTGCAATAGATACCAACGGAGGAATATCCGATGACTGAAAATAATTCTTCATTATCTGATTTAAGTTATGAACAGGCGTTCAGTGAACTGGAATCGATCGTGGAAGCGCTTGAAAGCGAGCAAAAGCCGCTCGATGATTCGCTGCAACTGTACGAACGCGGTCAAATCCTGGTGCAGTATTGCATGGCGCTGCTCGACCAGGCTGATCTCAGAATCCGCCAGTTAAATCCCAATCAAACGGAAGAGGGTGCATGAGTGCATTGGCGGGATACCCGGAACTGATCTGCTGCGTTGTGGGCTGGCTGGTTTCGTCATTGTTCAAGATTCCGACCTATTATTACGTGCATCGCCGGTTCAACCTGAAGCAGGCTTTCGGTACCGGTGGTATGCCCAGTTCGCACGCCGCGACCGTAACGGCAACCATGCTGGGTATCGGGTTGTTCAGCGGTTTTGACCACCCGGCTTTCGCCATCGCCCTGGCGGTAACAATGATCGTGATCTACGACGCAGCGGGAGTGCGGCGTGAGGCGGGTTACCACGCGGTTATTATCAACCGTCTGATCGACGAGTATGTGAAAAGTCCAATGATCGATCAGAAGAAACTTAAGGAAGTGATCGGTCACACCCCGCTGGAAGTGGTCGGTGGTGTGATCTCAGGTTTATTCAGCAGCACGGTATTGTGGCTTATCTGGCCAAAGTAAACATTTAAACCACGAAAAACACGAAATACACGAAAATTGTAACCCTGTAAAGTATTACATCACAATACGTTCAACGGTCGCTCTGACTGATTGACCAAAGTTTACCAATAGACCCAAACGTAATCCTGATACCTTAAGATAATTCATAATTTGGGCTCTGTGCTCATCGTTGATTTCTTTCACAGCTTTCAACTCGAGCAGTATCTTGTCGTAGCAAACCAGATCAGCACGGAAAATCTGTCTGAGTGGATCCCCTTTGTAAAACACAAGAAATTCCTTTTGACTTTGAAAAGGAATATTTCGTAGAATTAATTCCTTTTCAAGCGACTCCTGATATACAGATTCAAGGAATCCACAACCCAGTTCCTTGTAAACTTCAAAAATAGCTCCCTGGATGGCGTAGCTTTCTTCCTTGTAAATGATTTTTTCGTAATTATTATTCATTTCGTGATTTTCGTGTTTTTCGTGGTTAATCTAGAAGCCAAGGTCTTTCATTGCCTGGGCATCAGTCATACGGTCGTCTTTACCGAGGAGTTGCTGCCAGAAGGAATTGTCGTAACGCCTAGACCGCACAAGGATGGGCATGGGTACACCCCAACCCAGCAGCAGCACTTCCTCCTTGGGCTGCAGGCGCGCGAGCATACCCCTCAGGGCGTCGCGGCCAGCCAGGCCGGAGAGCACCGCGCTGATGTCGTTCTCATCGCCCAACCAGCCGGAGACGCGCGTGCCGAGCTGGGACATGACCTCGTCATAGATCTGCGAAGGGCGCTGGTCGATGATGAGCAGGGTGACGTAATACTTGCGCATTTCGCGCGCGATGGTGCTGAAGGTTGTCTGCGACGCCATTTCGCGGTTGAGGATCTTGTGCGCCTCCTCCACGGCGATCACCAGCGGGCGCGGTTCCTTTTTGCCTTCACTGCGGAAATCATTGGTCATTTCCTCCCATGCTTCCCGGATCTTGCGGGTGAGCAGGTTGGAGACCAGCAGGTAATCGAGATCGGAATCAAAATCGCCAAAGGATAACACGACATCCTTGCCGGCTTTGAGTGATTCGATTACCTCGCGCAGTGAGTTCAGTTGATTTGGGTTGGAAGGGTCGTTGGGAATAATGTAGCGCCGGTTGAAGACACGCGAGAGTTTGCTGCGTAAACCTTCGGCGGCGAACTCGTTGATACCCGCCTGTCTTGCCCAATGCACCACACTGTCAGGTGCGGGAACCTTCTTGCCGTCATCGGTCTCGATCACAGAACCCACGACCATTTCGCGGAATTCGTGAAACCAGTTTTGTGGTCCGAAATACTGCACCAGCGCTTCAAGGGTGGTGGGTGTGGTCTCCTTTAGGTTCAGTTCGCGCGTGAGCAGCTCGATGTCCTCGGGTTGGATGTCAGATTCGTTGATCTCGAGGTGAAAATCAGGCATATGGTTGCGGATCTTTGTGTCGCGACCCAATCCAACTACGCGCACGCGGGCGGGAAACTTACTGCGCAGCCCCGGCACGGATTGACCTGTGTCGGACGAGGTGTCATCGAATCCGTATTCGTTGTGCATATCGAGCACAAGAACGGATGCTGCGTTGTGCTGGATGAGCCCGGCGAGGATGATACGGGTGAGGAAGGACTTACCGGTACCGGTGGCGCCGAAAATACCCGAGCTGCGCTGTACGAATTTATTAAGGTCTATGCAAACGGGGTGGTTTTGTTCAGGCGTCCGCCCTATTTCAAAGTTGCCTTTTTTAGAGGGGTCACCGAAAATCTCCGCCACATCTCCAGCTGAAGCCCAGCGGGCGATTGCCTGATGCACAGGCACAGTCTTAATTGGCAGAGGGCGGGGGGTGTTCTCCCCCTGGTGGGCGAGCGCCCAACTTTCATAATCCGGTGCGCCGGGTTCCGGACCGCGCTCCAGCATCAGGGCAGGCATAACCTCCAGGTTGGTGTAAAGGGTTTGCGCGGCGAGCAGGTGCGCAACCGGTTCTGCCAGGCGGATGGCGTTCTGCAATTCGGCGTAGCGCGGATCGAGCGCACCCAGTTGCAGGTCAGTGACCAGACCATAAAACTGCCAGTCGCCGCTTTCCAGCACGACAAAGCCGCCTTCCTGAACTTCATGAGCAGGAACGGTTAGCCGTACAAACAGGTTGGCTTTCAATCCTCCGCCGACCACGTAACCAATGGGTTGGTTTTCAGTTTCTTCGGGGTTTTGGGAATATTCTGCAGGGCTCATGGTGGCTCGCTTTCTATTGCAGCACGTTGGAAACGGCGGTAAGAACATCCATCAATTGTGGATAATCATCTTTCATCAGTGCGATCACCTCATTGATGTAGCGATCGCGCCAGCCATCACGGTCATGGAGGTCAACAGCGAGTACCTGTTTGAGGTGCGCGGTGATGAGGTCAGCGGCAGGCAACTCCTCATTGCGAAGGATGGCGCGCAGGTATCCTGGTTGACCGGGATGTGTGAATCGCAGGATATCTTCATCATCACATGGAAAGATTTCATCCAGGGTCAGCGGGGGGTAAGGCACCCGGGTGTGATAGACCCGCCCTTGTTCGTCCTCCCATCCGATGAAGACCACGCTCATCTCGATGGGAACGTTGCGATTCTGACGGTTGTCTTCGATGATCTCGGGCGAAACCTCGGTGCTGACCAGCTGGCGCACCAGCCCGTCATCGTCAATATGGATCTCGTGCACCAACCCGTAAATGTGTTTTCCATCGCTGAGCGGAATGCGGATCATGTCGCCAAATGCGGGCGCGCTGCCCTGGTTCAGCCGGCAGCCCATCACGCAGCCGGTGGTGTTGGCGCGGAGTAATCGTCCAATGGGTATCGCTGTCATTTTTACTTCCTTCTTCTACCGGAGTAGTCTTTGTTGATCTGTTTTTGTGATTTTAGAGCGGGTGGAAAACCATGCCGCAACAATTCTGCTTCGATCATTGTGGTCACCTGTTGACGTTCGGGCAGCTTCACCACCGCGATCTCGTGAGCGCGCAGAAGCGGGTATGGGTACGGCGCGGTGGGATTACTGCGCGCCTGTTCGACCAGAACCGCGTGCAGTGTGCTGACCGCGTTCGGGTCTTCAGCCACCCATAACGGGATCTCCACGCGGGCGAAGGCTGGCTGTTGAAGGGTGCCGGCGTTGAGATAGAAAAAGTGCAACGCCTTGCGATCGGGGTAATCCGCGCTGGAGCGGGATTGCATGCGGAATATCGCTGAGCGCTCGCCGGGCGTCAGCAGACTGCTGAATAACCCGGTATCGGTTAACCCGGTGACCCCATCATTTTCAGGCTCGCTCGCGCTGTCTTTTTGCACAAGTGAAAGGAGTTTAACCACAAGGTCTGCGCGCGGGCGGCTAACATAGCCTGCGGTGATGACGTTATTCAGTGCCAGGTCACTCAGGGCGTTTAGATATTGATCGAAATACTCTTTGAATTGCCGGTCGTGGCGCGGCTCGTGGAAAAGTTCGAGCGGACCGTCGGTCAGGGTGATGACGGGAGCCGTTTCTGACCCGGAAAGTTCCGCCAGCATGCGGCGTTCTTGCACATCGCGCAGGAGCGCGACCAGGTCTTCGGATAAAGTAGAACCGCCAGCGTAGAACTCATCCCCGTAGATCAAAGTGGAATGAGTGATCTCCTGCGGGGCAAGGCCGCTGCCGGGTTGCATGCGAAACACGCCAATGTTAACCAGCCCATACAAGACGGTGTCGTGCGGGTCAGGATTGATCTGCGAGCCGTCAGCCGCCAGGATGGTGCAGGCTGGAGACGGTAAAGAACAGGGGATGTGCGAATTGAGCGGTTCGCTCACCGGTATGGCGCAGCGCAAGCCCTTCGATTTCTGTGCTTCTTCCTCCACAAGTTTCTGCAACGCGATAAGGTCGGTGGCACGGGTGTTGAGGAGTTCGCGCAGTTCTTTTAACGCGGATTGCATACCCGCTTCGCGCGCACCCGCTTCACTACCCATCCTGGTGATCTGGTTTTTCAGACTTAGATAATCAATTGGCATTCGGCTCCGCAATTATGGAACATTTGTTTGAATTATACAGGAATCATAGGTGGGGAACAAGTCGGTTTTTCGCGTGGTCTTTCCAGATATCTGGTAAACGCGGAGGAAAATCACATTTCTCTATGACCAATGCCATGAGAGAGGGCGTTATAATGCGAAGCCCTGAATAAAGGTGAATAGATGACGATCTGGGAAATCCTCTTAATTGCCGTGGGTTTAGCGATGGACTGTTTCGCGGTCGCGCTATGCACCGGTACATCCGGGTTGAGGAAAACCCCGCGCATGGTCCTGCGAGTGGCGTTCCATTTTGGTCTTTTTCAGGGGGGGATGACCTTTTTGGGCTGGCTGGCAGGCAGGCAGATCGCGGACCTCATTTCCCGTTTTGATCACTGGATAGCGTTCCTGCTCCTCTTGTGGGTGGGTGGAAGAATGATCGCGGGCAGCCTGAAAAATGATACAGAGTGCTGGAATGGTGATGCCACCAGGGGACGCACATTGGTGATGTTATCCATCGCGACCAGCATCGATGCACTGGCGATCGGGTTGAGTCTCGCGCTGATCGATGGTTCCATCCTCAAAAACAGCCTGATAATCGGTGTTACCTCTTTTCTTCTGGCTGTGGCTGGCTACCTGTTGGGCGACAGTTTGGGCAGGCGTTTCGGGAAACGTATGGAATTTGTTGGTGGAGTGATCCTTGTTGCCATCGGGATCAAGGTGCTGGTAAGTCACTTGTTTGGTATTTGAAGGGTTACTGGCGCTTGACCCTCTTCATTGAAAGGACTATAATTCCTTCCACTGTAAAACTGTAAGTAGAAGTAGAGGTGTTATTATGCCGGTATACACATATCGGTGCGAAAATTGCGGAATTCAATTCGACCAGACTCAGAAATTTACCGATCCGCCGCTTACCAAGTGCCCGGAATGCGGAAAGAAGAGTCTGAAGAAGGTTTACACGCCGGTAGGGATCGTTTTCAAGGGTTCTGGTTTTTATGCCACGGATCACCGGTCTCCTTCGGGTAGTACAGCCCACACAACCGCAAAGCACGATGAATCCAAGGCTGCCGAGAAAACCGAAAAAGCCAGTGAACCAGCCAAATCGAAAGAGGCTGCGACTGCGCCGGCGGCGGACAAAGCTTAATTTTTCTCTCATTATCCGGTTATTTTCCACAATTAATCTTGATTACGAGTATCTTCGTTCTGTAAGCGCGGAAAATGATAGGATTTGTGAGGGTATTGATAGAAATTGATAGGGTGTTGCTTCTAAACTCATGCACATTACGCGAGGTAGACATGTCTAAAACAAAAAAGCAGGCCACCGGGTCGAACAATTCGCGGAAATCAACCCAAAAGAACAAAGCCCGCCTGCAACAAATCATCCTCGCCGTGATCGGCATCATTGTTATCGTTTCCATGGTGCTGGCGCTGGCGATGAGTTATTAGAGGAAAAATGCCTAAACATCAAAAATGGTTCTGGTTGGCAGCCCTCGTGGCTGCCTGGTTGTTTGACTTTCTGTTCTGGAACAAATCAGCAAATTTGTCCTTCTTCATTTGGATCGTTGTGCTGCTCGGAGCGGGCTACCTGCTCGCCTGGCGGGAAGGGAAGAAGCCCAGCTGGCGCAGCGTGTTGCTGACCATCGTTATCGCCGGGTTCGCCTCTGTGATGGCGCTGCGGAGCGAGACAATGACCCGCATCGTTAGCGTGATGCTGACCTTTGCCGGTATGTTGCTGCTCACTGCCACTTTCCTGGATGGCTATTGGCCGTGGTACCGCGTTCGAGACTATGTGGTCGAGATCGTTAAAGTGATTGGCAACGGATTTGCGGGGGCAGCGCTGCTGTCAACCCGCAAACGAGCTGTACCTGCTGATGAGGAGGTTCGCGCAAAGAGCGGGTTGACTAAAGCCTGGCCAATCCTGCGGGGCATCCTTATCGCCCTTCCGATCGTGGCGGTGTTCGCGGTACTGCTCTCCTCAGCCGACCAGGTCTTCGCGGATTGGGTAAAAAACCTGTTCGACCTTGAAAAGATCCCCGAGTACCTGTTCAGGCTCTTCTATATCATTGTCATCACCGGGGTCCTGGTGGGTATCTACCTGAAGGCGATCCACCCGGCAAACGCGGCTCAAAAGCCCGCTCCGAACACCCCCTGGATGAAACCTTTCCTGGGCTGGACGGAAAGCGGCATCGTACTGGCGGCGGTCAACCTACTGTTCATCGTATTTGTGATTATCCAAATGCGTTACCTGTTCGGTGGAACTGCCAACATCAGTGAGACCGGCTACACCTACGCTGAATACGCACGCAAGGGGTTCGGGGAGTTGGTGGCGGTTGCTGTGTTGAGCCTGGGAATGTACATGGTCCTGAGCACGATCACTAGAACCACCTCGCGCCCTTCAAGAATAGGTTTCTCTGTTCTTTCCGGGTTGTTGATGGTGAACGTGCTGGTGATCCTGGCTTCTTCGCTGCAGCGGCTGATGTTGTATGAAAGCGCTTACGGCTTTTCGCAGTTGAGGACCTACACGCACGTGTTCATCTACTGGCTGGCAGCTTTAATCCTTGCTGTTGTGGTGTTGGAGATCCTGCGCCGGCGTGGTCACCTTGCTTTCGCACTGTTGATCGCGGTGGTGGGGTTTGGCGTCAGCCTGGCCGTGCTGAATGTTGACGGCTTCATCGTTAAACGCAACGTACAGCGGGCTGTGGCAGGAGAAGCGCTTGATGTGGCTTACCTCAACGCGCTTTCCGCCGATGCTGTACCGCAGCTGATCGCGAGCTACACGGCCTCCGAAACACCGGAGGATGTGCAGGAGAAACTGGGTGCGGCGCTGGCCTGTCGGGTAAAGGTGACCAACGACCCGGCTTCGCTGCCCTGGCAGGAATACAACTTCAGCCAGGCGCGGGCTTACAACCTGCTGCAAGAGAATAAGGCTCAATGGAGCGATTTTCGACCCTATACAAGTTTCAACGAATGGTTTATCCGGGTGGACGGTGAAGAGATACCGTGCAGCGGGTTTATAGACTTCATGGATTGACAATAGTCCAAACACTCAGTTGATTAATAGCCTGTTTCTTGAATGGAAACAGGCTTTTTTAGTGTGAAATTTAGTTTGGGTGATGCTCAGCGAGACGTTTGATGGTGAGCAGCATCTTTCTTTCCATCATGAACGAGATGGGTCTTAGAATCTCCCAGAAGCCCCCGGTCATCGTGGTGCGTGTACGGCTGATCAGGCGGCTGCTCCCATCAGGTTGCTCCTGAATCACGAATGCCCAAGAATCGTCAACCCTTTCAGGATCACGGTGACACAAAACGAGTGAGTTTTGCTTATCGACTGATGCGATCTCGTAAGGAGGTGGAGCGGGGTCTTTAGCGCACATCTTCACCAGGTCGCCAGGTTTGGGGTTCTGCCATTCGGGGCGGATCTCCTCCACTTTTGCCATCTGGCAGCCGACCAGGTTTTCCAGCCAGGTGTAACTGTACAGGCCTGATTTATCCGCTCCCATCTGCGCCAGCCAGGGGAAGATTGCTTCCCTGCTGGTGTTGATACTCACCGCCCGGTTGGTCACGCGCGGCGGGTCCGGCACCAGATCATCCCCGGGCAAGCCTGAAGCGATCTCCGCGTCAGTGCATCCCCAGCGATCCATCCAGGGGAGAAGCATGATAACGAGCACAACAAGACCAATGATGACAGCGATGATGATACTGATGATGATTACCAGGGGCATAATGTTCCTCTCTAAGTTTGATGCAGTAAAAAATGGATTAGATAATGTTCTTTCTGTCGCGCACCGGTGTGGTGAGCACGCCGTCCCAGCCAAAGCGAACCAGATCGATGGTGCCTTCGTTGTCGAACTCAACACCTTCATCCTCAAGCAAACGGCGCTGAATGAAGCCGCCCATTCCGAAACCGTGCGGGCTGATCTTACCTTTAGCGTTGATGACCCGCTGCCAGGGTACTTCTTCATAATCTTTGCGGTCACGGTAGGATGCCAGTGACGCCAGCGCGAACCCCACCATTTGCGCAGAGCAGCGCCCGGCGATACGGGAAATCTGCCCGTACGTGGCGACCTTTCCGGGCGGCACCTGGCGCACAATGGCGTAGATCAGATCATACAGGCGGGGTTCGTCATTCACACGCATATTATACCGATGGAATGGGCACCTCTTAATGGTAGAATCTCTTCTATGAAAAGATGGCAGTTCTGGCTCGGAGTCCTGATCAGCGCGGTTTTTCTTTATTTCGCGCTCAAGGGTCTAAACCTGGGAGAGTTCTGGCAATCAGTAAAAAACGCCAACTACTGGTGGATCCTCCCTGGTGTGGCGGTTTTTTTTGTCGGGTTATGGGTGCGCGCCTGGCGCTGGCATTACCTGTTGAAACCGATCAAGAAAATTCCGACAAAGGTGATGTTCCCCATCACCTGCATCGGTTATATGGGCAATAACATTTACCCGGCGCGGGCGGGAGAAGTGCTGCGCGCAGTGGTGCTGAAACGCCGTGAGGGTGTGCCGGTATCAGCGTCGTTAGCGACCGTCATCGTGGAGCGTATTTTCGACGGTGTGGTGATGCTGGGTTTTGTTTTCCTCAACCTGCCGGCGCTTGCAAAGGTGGCGCAATTCGAATCCGGGTTCGTGGGCAATATCCAGAACCTGGCGATCATTGGGGCGGGTATTTTCGCGGCTGCACTGATCGTTTTCCTGCTGGCGGCGATGTTTCCGCAGGTCACCGCCCGGGTGGGCGGCTGGTTTATCGACCATCTGCTGCCCGCGCGTCTGCGCGAGAAGACGACGGGGATCATGCTCAAGTTCCTGGATGGACTGGCATCACTCAGATCGCCGTTCAACATCCTGATGGTGTTCTTCACCTCTGTCATCATCTGGCTGCTGGAGACTGTGAAATACTGGTTTGTAATGCACGCCTTCACCTTCAGCGTCAGTTTCTTCGCGTTGATGCTGCTGAACGGCATCGCGAACCTTGCGACGACCATCCCCTCGGCGCCCGGTTACATCGGTACGTGGGAGGCGGTCACTAAGGCGGTACTGGTGGCGTTTGGTGTCTCAGGCGCTGAGGCGCTGGGGTACGGGGTGGTGCTGCATGTGGCGCTGTGGCTGCCGGTGACGCTGGTGGGCGCATATTATATGACGCGGGAAGGCATCAAGTGGAGCGATTCCATGCGCAAAGAGACAATGACGGTGGATACCGACGGAACGACAAAGGAGAACGCATTATGAAGATCGCTGTGATCGGGGCGGGCTTTGGGGGGCTTTCGGCTGCCTATGACCTGCGCAAGGCTGGCAACGAGGTAACCATTTACGAGGCTGATGCCAACCCCGGTGGTCTGGCGGCCGGCTTTAAGGAGCCAGGCTGGGATTGGTCGGTGGAGAAGTTCTATCATCACTGGTTTACGTCAGATGAGCACATGTTCCGCTTGTTTCGCGAACTTGGGGTGGAAGACAAGGTACTCATCCTGAGCCCCAAGACCGTGATGTACCATAAAGAAAAATTCTATCCCTTTGATTCGATTCCAAGCGCCATCCTGTACCCTGGTCTGGGTTACGGAATCAACAAGGCGCGATTTGGGCTGGTGGGGTTATACCTAAGGATGACAAAAAACTGGCAGCCGATGGAAAAGACCACGGTGGCGGAGTGGATGAGTAAGTACGCCGGTGAAAAGGTCTACCGTGAGATGTGGGAGCCGATGGTCATTGGCAAATTCAGCGAGAAGTATGCCAACCAGGTGAATATGGCGTGGATGTGGGCGCGCCTGCACGCCCGCACAACAAAGCTTGCTACTTACAAGGGGGGGTTCCAGGCGTTCGTGGATGGGTTTGCCGCAAAGTTGAGCGAAATGGGGGTCAACTTCAGCTACTCCAAGCGCATCACCATGATCGAGAAGCAGCCTGATAGCAGCCTGGTTGTTCGCCACGAGACCGGCAGTGAGACCTTCGACAGGGTGCTCGTCACTATTTCACCGGCGCAACTGGCAAAGATGGCGCCGCAACTGCCCGAAGGATACCTGAAAGGCCTGCTGGAACTCAAGAGTATGGGCGCGGTCGTGATGGTGCTCGCGCTAAAGCAGCAGTTATCCAGGGAGGGTTACTACTGGTACAACCTGCCCAAAACAGCCGGCTTTCCGTTCCTGGCACTCGTGGAGCACACCAATTTTTTGCCTGCGGAACGGTTTGGCGGTGATCACCTGATCTATTGCGGGGATTATCTTGAACCAACGCATGAGTACTTCCAGCTTTCAAAAGAGGAAATTCTGCAGCGCTTCCTGCCGAGCTTCAAGCGGATTAACCCTGATTTTTCACCGGATTGGATCAAAAACACGTGGCTGACCCGCACGCATTACGCCCAACCCGTGCCCATGGTCAATCACTCCAGGAACATCCCGGCGATCGAGACGCCTGTGCAGGGTTTGTACTTTGCCAGTATGTCGCAGGTCTATCCCTGGGACAGGGGGACGAATTTCGCAGTGGAGATCGCGCGGAAGGCGGCAGCGATGATCCTTGATAAACTGGAATAAAACGAACAATTAGTTAAAAAGTTGAAAATTAAAAAACAAGTTCAAGTGTTAAAAAATTGAAATACCAGATTTTGAATTACCGCGCCCGGAAAAATTCAAATAAGGGTGCCTTGAACTTTTATTAATGAACGCTAAATAGAGAGAATTCTCGCGTTTTACCCCCTTAGACCCCATATATAGGGGGTGTAGAACGGTTGGTCTTGTACAGGTTGGGGTGAAAATAATCAGAAATGATTAGAGAAGTGGCTCAGATTACCAGCTTTCTTTAAGGTTCGAAATCTTAAAGAATGAGAAACTTTTAAGCTATCGTAGGGTTTTCGACTTGTTACCCATCCCTCTTTCTGTTAGAATGCTCCTACACGGTTGGACGAAGCGTAATATCAGTTTCGGGTGAGCCTTAGTAGTATCAAGATATGTTAATACACCATTTGTTCCGCTCCAGGATCGCTGGAATGGCTGGTTAAAGTCATACCTGTACCTGATTACACTGTTGGAGGTGAAGCTGGATGGATCATCAGAACGCCTGGTCGGCAGCGGTCGGCCAACTCCAAATGGACATGTCCCTGGCATCATATGATACCTGGGTCAAGCCTGCTGAACTGGTCGGTTACAAGGACGGCCAATTCACGATTGGAGTTCCCAACGCTTACGCATGCGACTGGTTGAAATCCAGGCTGACGGGCACTGTTACCCGTATTCTGAGTGGTTTAATGGAATCTCCCCAGAGCGTTGAATTTATCGTGTGGCACAGGGATTATCAGAACCAAGCTGCTCGCGAGACTATCACTGAACCGATACCGCTGGTGAAACAGGCGGAACCCGAACAAGAAGCACCTGTCATCAATCACCGCTATAGTTTTGATAATTTTGTGGTTGGCTCCTCCAATCGTCTGGCGCACGCCGCCTGCCTCGCTGTGGCAGAAAACCCGGCACAGGCGTACAACCCGCTTGTCCTGTACGGAGGGGTGGGTTTAGGAAAGACCCATCTTCTGTATGCCATTGGCAATTATGCGCGTGAACACGGTCAGCAGGTGCTTTATGTGTCTTCCGAAGAATTCACGAACGACCTGATCAACGCCATTCGCACTCACACCACCCAGGCGTTTCGCGATCGCTACCGCCGAATCGACGTGCTGCTGGTGGATGATATCCAGTTCATCGCCGGCAAGGAATCGACCCAGGAGGAATTTTTCCACACATTCAACACTCTTCATGGGCAGGACAAGCAGATCGTAATTTCATCAGATCGTCCACCCAAGGCGATGAACACCCTTGAGGAACGCCTGCGCTCCCGTTTTGAGTGGGGGCTGACCGCTGATATCCAACCGCCGGATCTTGAGACGCGCATTGCCATTTTGCGGTCCAAGGCTGAACGTTCCAGGCACAAGGTCCCGACAGCGATCCTTGAATTGATCGCACGCCAGTTCCATTCGAATATTCGCGAGCTTGAAGGTGCACTGACCCGGGTGGTGGCGTATGCTGATCTGCGCGGTAAACCTCTCTCCGAAGAGCTGGTCAATATCGCGTTGACCGACCTGCTCCCTCAGCGCAACACGTTCGAACCGGCGCACGTGGTGGATGTGGTGGCTGCTTCATTTGGCATCACCCCGGAAAAGCTGCTGGGGCGTGATCGCAGCCGTGTGGCCGCGCTGCCCCGCCAGGTAGTGATGTACCTGCTGAGAAAAGAAGCCAACGTGTCGCTGCCGCAGATCGGCGAGGTTTTAGGCGGGCGTGACCATACTACCGTGATGTACGCCTGCGAAAAAGTGGCAGATATGATCGAGAGGGATGACAGGCTGCGGCGGCAGGTGCTGCAAATACGCGACAACCTTTACGGAAAACAAGCGACCTGATCCTAAGGACCAGGTCGTTTTATTCATGATTGTGATCCGGTTTTACGCTTCGGATTCTACGAACAGGGCTTTCTTGAACCTGGGGACCAGTAGGATGGCCAACAGCACAAGACTCAGAACCGCGCCGATCAAGTAATCCACAGAGGTCGCGTCAGTCATCGTGGTGCGGATGATCTGGGTGGGAATATTGATGGCGACGAGCGAAACAGCTGCGACAACCGCGAACCACCAGCCTTCCGTTTTCCTGGCGGCGATCTTATAAATCGCGATGAACAGGAGAATTACGCTGATCAACTGGATGGGGCTGGACCAGGCGAGCACCCAGCCTTCAAGACCACTGTAGAGTGGTTTTTCTGGGCGGGTGAGCGTCTGCCGCATTCCTCCTACGCTGATCACAAAAGCGTGTGCGGTCATGATCCCGCAGAAGGTGAGCGTGAGGAACTGAGCCAATTTTGTTGAACCGTTGATTTTTCTCACCAGTATGAAACAGAAGAAAAATAACAGACCCATGGCCGAAACGATCAAAGGCAGGGGCATGCCGTCGACAAAGCTCACGTAGGGCAGCATCATGAACATACCACCCGATGATGGGAAAGCCGCAGCAAGCAACCCTACCGGATAGGTCCATTCCTTACCCTGGTAGATGGAACGGGCGATCACGATCAATGTGATTCCACTGACGAAGATGATGCCGCGATAAAGCGGATAGAGAATAGAAAACAGCATGATGCCGCTGGCGTAAGATGGTTTTTGCGCAGCGACCTTTACCAACGCCTGCATCACTCTGTCAAGCGAGGTCTGGATCAGGAACGGGGCAACAGCTGCCATGAAAACTCCCACGACCACAGCCAGTATTGCCAGGAACAAGCGTTTTTTGCTGGGGGTATTAATTAGCATATTTCCTCCTAAAAAGATGGTGATATCCATTTATTTTTAGCGCTTAATGACCAAAAAAACCTTGCTTTAAGTCAAATATCGCGGGATAGCAATATCCTTAAACTCGTATCTAATTTGGATAAAAATGGGTTATAATAGTAAGGTTGTAATAATTGTTCATTATCAAGTTGCAGGTTTGTAGTAGATTGAAGCGGAATTTTGTTCGAGTATCGATAATTTACTCTGAGACATCAGAGATGTTGTGTACTGAAAAACTGGAAATTTCTCACAAACCCTGGCCTGAAAATTTCGCCGGGATTTGTTTTTAATGAATTCATCCGCAATCAGCAGGGGAGACCTTTCGATGCGGTTCACTATAAATAGCAATAATAAAACTGAAAGGTTATAAGAAAGAAAAATGAAAAAACAAGAAAAGAAAATTAATACCAACAGGGCGATCTTAAAGATCATTCCCCTGGGCGGTTTGGGGGAAGTCGGCGCCAATATGATGGTGTACGAGTACGCTGATCAGATCCTTGTGGTGGATACAGGACTGATGTTCCCGGAAAATGACATGCTCGGGATTGATTACATCATTCCCGATATCTCCTACCTGGTTCAGCGCCGTGACAAAGTGAAAGGTATCATCATCACGCACGGACACGAGGATCATACCGGCGCGATCCGGCACGTGTTGGAAGAGATCAACGCTCCCATCTACGCGACGCCGTTGACCCGCGGTCTGCTGGAAGTAAAACTGGCTCGCAACGGGATGGCATCACGGGCAAAACTCGAGACTGTGAAGGCGGGCGACACTCGCAAGATCGGTCCGTTTACCGTGGATTTCTTCCATGTCTGCCACTCCATTCCTGATGGTGTGGGGCTCGGCATTGACACACCCGCCGGGTTGGTTGTGCACACGGGTGATTACAAATTCGATCACACGCCTGTGGATAACTGGCCGACCGATTACGCCAAGCTGGCGGAATTCCAGCGTCGCGGCGTGATGGCACTGCTTGCTGATTCCACCAATGCTGAACGCAAGGGTTGGACCCCTTCGGAACGCGTTGTGGATGACGGCCTGGACAAGGTTTTCCGTGATGCTAAAGGGCGTATCATCGTCGCCAGCTTCGCGTCACTTGTCTCGCGCATGCAGCAGGTTGCCAACGCTGCCCAGAGACACAATCGCAAAATGGCTTTTGCCGGTGTGAGCATGGTCGATAATTCCAACATTGCACGCACTTTGGGTTACCTCAACCTGCAGGACAACATGATTGTCAACCTTGAGGAAGCACTTCACATGAAAGACAGCGAAGTTGTCATCATGTGCACGGGGTCACAAGGCGAGCCGAATTCCATACTGGGGCGGCTTTCCATGGGTACGCACCGTGTTTTTGATGTCAAGAAAGGCGATACAATCGTGCTTTCTTCACACCCGATTCCGGGCAACGAGGAAAGCGTCTCCCATACCATCAACCGGTTGTTTGAGCGCGGGGCGAATGTCATTCACGAAGCAATCGCACCGGTGCATGTTTCAGGACACGCCAGCCAGGAAGAAATGAAGCTGCTGATGCATTTGACCAAGCCGAAGTATTTCATTCCCATTCATGGAGAATTACGCCAGCTCAAGCAGCATGCCGCACTGGCGCGCGAGATCGGTATCCCATCCGAGAATATTGAAGTTATTCTCAATGGACAAAGTGTGGAGTTCCGCGATGGCAGGATGCGCCTGGCTGAAAAAGTGCCGGCATCTTATGTTTACGTGGATGGTTCCGGTGTGGGCGATGTGAGCGCAGCTGTGATGCATGAGCGCGAAGTCCTCTCTGAGGAGGGTGTGATGATCGTCAACCTCAACATGGATAAGGTCACCACGAAGCCGATAACCCCACCCGAGATCATTACGCGAGGATTCATCGCCACACAGAACAATGGTGATTTGATATTGGGATTGCGTAACCGGGTAGTGGATACGGCATCCAGGGCGAACGGGAACATGCAGAGGGATGTGGAACAGGCAGTTTCAAATTACCTGTATAAAGAGACCAAGCGCCGTCCGATGATCATTGTAAATATCACAAAAAGCTAAGTTCCGAAAAAAACAATAAGCGCTCACTACACAAGTAGGAGCGCTTTTTTTAATCCTCCCAATTCGACCAGCCGTACGCGCCGCGCAAAGGCACAAACGCCACCGGCAGCATTACCTCAGGCTGCCAGCTGCCATTTTTTTGCTGCCAGAGCTCGAGCCACTGCATTCCCCTGCTGCCAACGGGCAGGACCAGTCTTCCCTCCGGAGTAAGTTGTTCCAATAACGGGGCGGGCACTTTTGGTGCGCTGGCGGTGACCAGAATGGCATCGTAGGGCGCGCAGGGTTCCCAGCCAAGTGAACCGTCGCTCTGGTGGACGATAACATTGTCATAACCAAGGTCGCGCAATGTCTCAGCTGACCGCGCTGCGAGTTCCGGGATCAGTTCAGTGGTGTGCACCTGGCCCGCCAGCAGCGAAAGGATTGCCGCCTGGTATCCGGAACCTGTGCCAACCTCCAGCACTTTCTCGTTTCCTTTCAGGTCAAGCAGGCTGGTCATATAAGCCACGATGTACGGCTGAGATATTGTCTGTCCGCTGCCAATTGGAAGCGGATTATCGCTATATGCGTTTTCACGCAGCTCGCGGGGAACGAAAAAATGGCGCGGAACTGCGCGCATCGCCTCAAGTACAGCCGTTTTGGTGATTCCACGGCGTTTAATCTGTTCGGTTATCATTCTGTCGCGTCGAATCTCAAATTCATCCATCAAATTCCCCTGCTTTCACCAGGTCGCGGGAGATCATCCGGTCGATCTTACCCATGGGATAGGCTTCCAGGTCGATCAGATCCACCCAGCG
Source organism: Anaerolineaceae bacterium (assembly GCA_040772785.1). Taxonomy (GTDB): domain Bacteria; phylum Chloroflexota; class Anaerolineae; order Anaerolineales; family Anaerolineaceae; genus UBA6107. Next base: position 17,272 of record JAXGXM010000007.1, read on the forward strand.
GGCTTCACTCGCCTGCAGGAGCCTGATCTCTCCAGCGGTAACACTGGCGTGGTAGGCGAAAAGCGTCACCTTGAAGTGGGTATAAGCGTGATTGTACTTACCCAGCAGTTCACCCGTCTCGGTTTTGATCCCCAGCTCCTCCTCCAGCTCGCGGGCAAGCGCCTGCGCGTGAGATTCTCCTGCTTCCACCTTTCCACCGGGGAATTCCCACAACCCGCCCAACAGCCCATTCTCAGGACGCCTGGCGATGAGCACCTTGCCATTCTGATGCAGAACGCCGGCCGTCACGGTGATGTGAGGCACAGCGGCTTTTTCTTTCATTACAGGCAGCGCTGACTGGCGATTTTCCTTGAAAGCTGCGCACAAGCCTGATACCGGGCACTTGGTGCAATTCGGGTTGCGCGGCAGGCAGATCAGCGCACCGAGTTCCATCATTGCCTGGTTGTAGTCTCCCGCTCTACCCTCCGGCAGCAAATCTTGAGCGATCACGCGCAATTCTTTTTCAGCTACAGGTGTATTGACCGGTTCTGTGTAGGGCAGCAAGCGGGCAAGGAAGCGTTTAACGTTCCCGTCCACCACAGCTCTGTCGATGCCAAAAGCGATCGAAGCAATGGCAGCGGCTGTGTACGGACCGATACCGGGCAGGCTGGTCAGCACTTCAAAATCAGCCGGTAATCTACCCGCGTAATCCCGTGTCAATAGGCGGGCGGTTTTGTGCATGGATCGGGCGCGTGAATAATAGCCCAATCCTTCCCACGCTTTGAGCACAGTGTCCTCGGGCGCGGCAGCCAGTGACTCAACGGTCGGAAAGCGCTCCATCCATTTATTAAAGTATGGGATAACGGTATCCACGCGTGTTTGCTGCAGCATGATCTCCGATACCCAAATGGCGTATGGATCAGAATGCCCGCGCCAGGGAAGGCTGCGGGCATTTTGCTCATACCAATTGATTAGAAGAGCGGTGAACTCTTTTTTCATTGCTGCTATCAGAGCTGAAGACCGCTACCAGCGTAAACCACCTTCAGCGCATAATTCTGTATGTAATCACGGAGCCGGTTGGTAAGCGCCGTCCAGTCCTCCGAGTTGAGGAGCTGGCGGGCTTTTTTTGCGTTAGGCATTAAAATACTCACGGTGATCTGCGGTCTGGCGCCAAAAACTGTTGCCCAGGCATCGGTCAGCTCGCACCCCAGGCGCTGAATACCGGGAATATAGTCGCGGATAACAAACTCAAAATATTCCTGTTCGTGTTCAGGTGTGATATCCCATGTGAGAATAAATTTTATCGCTGCGTTCTCATCCATCGGCTTTTAATTGTTCTTCTGGTATTCCAGTACCACAACCCTGGTTTCATCAGGTAGAGAGTTGGCGTTTGGAATCTTTATTGACGGGACACTTTCAAGGCTGCCCAGTCCCATTTCCTTCAGGAACCGTGAGAGGGGTTCAAGTTTGACGGTAGTGTTGGCTGAGTGGGGGGTGGCGTAGTGCATTGGGATGACGATATTTGGCTCAAGCAGGCTGATCACTTCGGCGGCTTTTATCGCGCTAAGACTGCCGCCTGCTCCCACCGGCACCAGCGCCACATGTACGGGTCCGAGTGTTTCCACTTCGGTTTGAGAGGGCACCCGGTTGACATCACCCAGGTGCAGAACGTTGATCCCGTTATAGTCGATCAGGTACATCGTGTTGCGCGGTTCTTCCAGTGTTTTTTTTGTGTGTCCATTGGTGTGGATGCCTGTGATGAACACCCCGCCGATCTCGTACTCGCCCGGGCCGTCAATGATGTGCGTTGTCCCTTTCACCGCGCTGGTGAAGTTATGCCCCGCTGTATCGTGGCTGATTGTGACGATATCTCCCTTGATTTTTAAAGGTTCGTAACCGACCTGTTTACTATCGTAAGGATCGGTAACCACTGTTGCCATACTGCGTTCAGTTAATCGAAAACAGGAATGTCCGTACCAGGTAATTTCCATGCAGCCTCCGTGATTAGATTATACCGCAAAGAGGTGCTGGACTGAGGTTGCGCGTGACAGCAAGATGGTGTCAGGTCAACCGCTTTTTCTCGAGCGCAAAGATGCGTCTGAGGATGGCAACGGATGTGGCGTAGGTGGAATCCATGCCGCGGTAAGAGAGCGCCCCGGCACCCAGGTTGCGCCCTTTGCTCAACGGGGTGTCAGATGCGTAGTGCAGGATGCCGATATCAAAACTCGCGCCCTGCAGGTTTACGATCTCATTCACCGGGTGACGTTTGGGGCGGGTCATCTCGTAGATCGCTGAAAGGTAAGGGCCGGCTTCCATCTCAATGTCGGTATACCCTTCGCGGTACATAACGTCCATCAGGTTGGCGTTCTGCAGGAAGGTGCCAAGCACGGTGAGGGCTTTCTGGTTATCCAGCACGGTTCCGTAGATTAGCCAGGGGGTCACATCAGGCGCGGTGAAACAGTTTTCAAAGAGATAAGTGTTTTGCGAGTGTTCATCCTGGACCACGCTGGGGATCATCACGTCACCGATCACGCCGTTGAGGGTGGCAGCTTTACCCATGATGTAAACCCCCAGTGTCTCAGGGATATGCTCCGCGATCTTCGAGAGAACGTTATACGCTCCCAGACCCAGCGGGTAATCAATATTGACGAGGTAGGCGTTGCTGGAGCGCAGAAAATCAAAATCATCGCCCGGCATCAGGCGTGGATCGAAACGCTGTGGATCGAGACGGGAAAGTTCCACGACCTGAGCTTCTACATCGAACGCGTGAGCCGCTGTAACCCGGGTGATCCCGTGCGCGGCTTCATCTCGCGCCATTTCTGCTGAAGAGGCAGCGCCGGCATCAGTTTGTTGGAATTTCTTGAGTGCATAGTAAAAAAAGTTCTCATGCGATGCGCAACGGTTGCATTCCTGCAGTTCCTCCCATTCACTCAACAGGTCCTGGTTTCCGCTGCTTTCCAGGAATTTCAATATACTTTCTTTTTGGGATAGCGCGTACCCGGTGAGCAGGTTGGTGATGCTGTGGATGTTGCTGGAAACAAAATAGACCGGGCGCTCATCCAGCTGCGGCACGGAGCGTTCAATATTTCGCCACCACATACGGGTGGCGCGCCAGTACTCGCTTAATGAGCCGCTCAGCAGGCGGATACCAAAATTACAGCGCCGGGAGGAGATCTTTTTCAGAATGGCGGAAAACTGGCTTCCCCATACTGAGCTCAGTCGTTGCAGGTCTTCTGCGTTGATCCCCAACCGTTCCTGCAATTCGATAAATGCCCGGCTGGCGGGATCACTCATTGTCTCCCATTCGGGAGCCTGCCAGTCCCGCAGCAGGTTGTGCATCTTATTCCACTCGATCTGGAAAGCGGTCAGATTGGGGATGATGTCCTCGATGTCAGAGCGGCTGGCGATATAAACCGCCAGCGTGCTTTTTCCATCGAAATAAGTCGTGCGCCGGCGGGCGCGCGCGGCCACCTGCTGCCATGATTCCACATCGGGGTAGCCCTGGCGGTCGAAGACCTGGGCGCTCTGACCCAGCACGATCGAACGGACCTCGGTGATACATTCAGGCAGGCGCAGGCTGGTGTATATAAATGCGGAAGTGTCCAGCGTGACCTTGCGCGCGTCAGGGTGTAACGAGGAGTTCATACCCGCGTGAACTTCTTCCAGCGTACGGAGCTGCACCTCAGTTGAAGATCGCAGCAGGGAATAGATTGTCCTCAGATACAGATCGATCTCGTCGCTTGCGCTTTTCGGTACAGTTCTCTCCATGGTTTACAGATCTCCTGTCAGTATTTTAGCACATGGCATTATCTGCAAGGATAGTGGATATTTCTGTAAGAGCAAATGAATCATGTCCCAAAGCAGCAAAATTGAAAGGTCCGATTATGATCAGAAGATGTGGAGTGCGGGCAGGTAAAGCTGATCTTGAAAACAGGAGGTGCGTTCCGGGGTTGAATTCCTTCTTCCGCGCGCCAGGATTTTCCGCTGTGGTCCAGCAGGGTAAAAACAGGGGCTGTGTCGCCAATTTTCAATTTCGTCATCGTAATGTTGTACGCTTTATAAAGAGGTTTCATGATAAACATGGTTAGAAGTGATGGTTTCGATAACTATTGAAACAAATAAAAACAATTCCTCATATAAACATGTTTATTCGTAAATTTGATCAGAAAAATCAATGATGTGAGAATGCGATATACATATGATTTGAAGTGCAGCCATAAACATTTCATTTTTTACGTTAGACGCATGTAAACAGGAATAGATTAAATTCATAAATACAGAACATTTATTCTATTATAACATGTCTGTCAAGTGGTTAATGGATTTTAGAGTTGACTGTTGGATATTTCTTCGATATGACGCGAGGTGTATTGGTGGGTGACCAGCCGTTATTCCTGCAGCATTTGCAGAGCGGATTGTAGTTCGGAGAGAGATTCAATCACGGCGTCAGGTTTGATATCAGCCGCAACGCGATGGTTTTCCGGGCGGTCGGCGCGCCGCGTAATCCAGATCGCGCGCAAGCCGGCATTTTGCGCTCCCAGGATATCAGCTGTGAGCGTATCACCCACCATAACCACCTGCTCGGCGGGAAGGTCCAACTTCGCCAATGCGCGAGCGTAAATGCGTGAATCAGGTTTACGGATCTTTTCTTCAGCCGAGATCAGGATGAGTTCGAAGAACGGGCGCAATTCGAAGAGATCGATCAGTCGATTGGCATTATTCGCATTCGCGGCATTGGTGATCATTCCCAACCGCAAACCGGAGCCTTTCAACACCTGAAGTGTGGATAGGGCGTCGCTTTCCAATTGCCAGTGCCGCTCGGTTGCGCGATACATATTTTCCAGCGCGTTGACGATCAGGTTCTTCAGGGGGTCAAAAATCTCGAAGGATGCCAGCACCTGTGCCAGGTACAGTTCGATCGGGCGCTCGATCAGGTCTTCATCACGCGCCCGGTAGTAATCAGAGATGGTCTGATCAAAACGATGCGCAAACTCCTGGGTATCGATTTTATACCCGGCGGCGCGCAGCGATTGCGCCAGGACAAGGTAGGATTCGCCAATAACGTGTTTGTAGTCACCGACAAAATCGATCAGCGTGTAGCCGAGATCAAATAAAATCGCCCGGATGGGTCCTGTTACAGGCACGTCAGTATATCCTCCCTTGGAATTGCATGTATTTTTGTACCATCAATTTGATATAACCCGCGCTCCTGCTAATAGTGACGTTCGGGTTGGTAATCGTTTAAGAGCGGTTCACCCCGCAGGTAACGCTTGAGATTTTCGGCGAACATGATTCCTGCACGCTCCTTGTATTTAGGGCTGAAGCCCGAGACGTGCGGGGTGAGGATGAGATTGGGGGCTTTCCACAGCGGATTGTCGGGCGGGAGCGGTTCCTGCGAAAACACATCCACAGCAGCACCCGCGAGACGTTTTTCTGTCAGCGCGTTAAGCAGGGCTTTTTCATCGACCACCCCACCCCGTGAGATGTGTACCAGGTAAGCGCCGGGTTTCATTGCGCTCAGTTCCTCCTCGCCGATCAATCCATCGGTGACAGGGGTGAGTGGCAGTGTAATCACTACGTAATCACATTCCTTCAGCATCGATTTGAGTGCTTCGATCGGGTAAAGCCGGTCGAAATAATCTCCCCCCGGATCGCCGTACCCCTCGATGATATATCCCTGATCCTCGGGGTGCATCACGTCACGTTTGGCTGCCAACACTTTGACTTTGAACGGTTGCAGCAACCGCGCAACCTCGCGGCTGATGCTGCCGTATCCCACCAGCCCGACGGTTGAACCCGTAAGCTCCACAGGCACGAAACGGTTCCAGCGGTCAGCCGGCCATTCAGCCTTTTCCTGGTTGACTGCAAGATCCTTCATGTGGTGCCCAAGCGCGAGCAGCATCATGAGGATGTATTCACCCTCCTGGATAGCTGATGCGCCGCTCATAGATGTGATCTTTAGTTCCTTGCGGTTCAACAGATCTGATCCCTGCACGAAATCAATACCAGCATAATGGAACTGAACCCACTTCAGGTTAGGGACCTGCGCGAGGTCCGGCACGAGAATATCGGTGTAGAGCACCTCGGTGCGATGCCAGGTCTCGCTGGCAATCTCCTCACTTTTCGTCGCCGGGTTGAAGGTGATGCGTATGCGCGGTGATATAGCGCGCAGCTGTTGCATCACAGGTTCGGGGAATGGGACTGTGGTGATGACTTCAATGTTTTGTTGGGTTGCCATTTTGGGTCTTACGATCCTTTCAGATAGATCCCGCCCGGATCCAGCTCTTCACGCAGCAATCTCAACTCTGATTCCAGCGGGGGTTCAGTCGTGCGGATATCCGGGGCAGTGCGTATTGCCCAGCCGGTGTTTTCCTTGACCTGTTCAACGGTGCAGCCGGGGTGCAGCGCGGTGAGGATCAACTCACCGCTCTCATCTGGTTCGAGTATACCAAGGTTCGTTACGATGACCATGGGTCCACCGCCGCGCGCGCCGGTTGCTTCACGTTCCGCCCGACCGCCCAGAAAGCCGGCGGAGGTGGCAAAATCGACTTTCTGGGGGAAGCGCCTTTTCTGGTGTGGGGTAATGATGTAGCAGCGATTTGCCCAGCCGGCGATCTCCTGCGATCCGCCAGAACCCGGAAGGCGCACCTTGGGATTCTGATAATCACCGATAACCGTGGCGTTAATATTGCCAAAGCGGTCGATCTGCGCGCCGCCGAGGAAGCCCACATCGATGTTGCCGCGCTGCAGGTACTGGGAGAAAATGTCGAACATGCCGCAGACTGAAGCCGCGCCGCTAACCAGGGTGGGGTCGCCAATTGAGAGAGGGAGCCGCGCGGGGCGGGCACCAATGACGCCTGCTTCGTAGATCAACTGCAGGTTGGGGGCATGAGTGCGACGCGCGAGATTACAGGCAAGGTTGGGCAGACCCACACCCACGAAGACAACATCACCGTCGCGCAGCAGGCGGGCAGCGTTGATGCACATCAGTTCGGAAGCAGAGTAGTTCAATTCCGGCATATAAAATCCTTTGTAGGTCCACGAATTACTCGAATTTCCACTAAATTCTAATCCATTTAGTGTACTATCCGTTTCCATTCGAGACTCTTTGATCCAAAATTTACCAATAAGCCTAATGAGAATTTCGTGGCTTTTAGGTAATTCAAAACCTGTGCAATGTGAGACGAGTCAAAAGATGTTAAAGCTTTGATTTCCACAATGATACGGTTGAAGGCAATAAAATCCGCCAGGTATTTTTTTTCGAGAACTTTATCTTTATAAGTGATCGTTATCGGATATTGAGCTGCAAAGGGAATGCCTTGAAGTCCAAATTCATATTCAAGGGCTTCCTGGTACACAGGTTCCAGGAACCCTTGCCCCAGTTTATTGTGGACTTCCATGCAGGCTCCAATTATGCGAAAAACCTCCTCTTTGTAAATCAGAGAATGTCCTTGATCCGAAATCTTTACTTCATTAGTGTCTATCATTTATTTACAAAGAAATTCGATTTGATTCGTGAAATTCGTGGACAAAACAACACCTGTTCAATAATCACCGTAATTTACCGGCGCGGCGTAGCGGGGTTTTACCGCCAGTCGGGCGTGCGTTTCGGGGCCAAGTTTCGCCCAGTACTCCTCGGAGTTTTTCACGTTAAAAACCCATTCATCAAGCCATGCGTTGACCGTGGCGCGGTTTTCGCTGATCTTGTCCCAGTTGAGATAAAAGACGTTGTCTCTATCGTAATACCCCTGGGTGTAGGAGGGATGCGCGCAGTGCGGCACATGACAGACGGCTTTTACGATCAGTCCCGGGATCAGCGTGCGGTTGGGGTCAGAGCGGACGATCTCCTCGTCCACGATCTCCTCGGCAGTTACAATGACATTCCTGGAGGCGAAAGCCGCCTCTTTTTGTTCACCAAGGATACCCCAAACCTGGGCGTTTCCTTTCCTGTCGGCGCGCTGTACGTGGATGATGCCAACGTCAGGGTTGAGCGCAGGGACGGTGATTACTTCACGATTTGAGTAGGGGTCTTTCACGCGCCGGATGTTCGGGTTGTTGTGCTCCAGGTCGGTGGCGGCGGTCTGGTTCATGGGCATGAAAGGCAGACCGGCGGCTCCCGCCTGCAGGCGGGAGATCATACCAAAGTGGGAATATTCCTCCCATTCGAGGCGCCCAGCTTCGAGCTCCTCGCGCACGATGCGCAGGGAGCCGACGCCCGGGTTGCCGATATAGGAGAAGACAAGTTTTTTCGCGCATCCGGCAGCGACCAATTGGTCATAGATGAGGTCGGGAGTGGCTCGCGCCAGGGTAAGATCCCTCCTACCCTGGCGGATGATCTCATGACCGGCAGCGAATGGAATGAGGTGGGTGAACCCGGCGCAAAATACCGTGTCACCATCGTGGACAAATTCCGCGATCGCTTCAGATAATGAGCAGACCTTTGACATATTTATGTTCCGGCTGCCATTATGCTTTGCGCACGATGTTCTGAATCTGCTCGTGCATGTAAAGCTGGAGGTAGTGCAAACCGCCCGCGTTCTTACCGCTTGAGCCGGAGCCTTTCCAGCCGCCAAAAGGCTGGAATCCGGGCCACGCGCCCGTGGTTGAACCCATCGGTCGATTGGCGTAAGTCACACCAGCCTCGATGTTATCAAAGAACCATTTGGCTTCCTCTTCAGTACCGTAGAAACCGGCGGTGAGACCATAATCGACCTCGTTGGCAATTGCCATCGCGTCTTCCAGTTTCTCGAATTTTCCAACCGTGCTGATGGGAACGAACATCTCGTGCTTCCACAAGCGGTGGTCGTACGGGACTTCTGCAATGGTTGGTGCGCAGAAGTATCCCTTTGCGTACTCGCCGTCGGTGAGCACTTTGCCGCCGGTGAGGATCTTGCCCGCGGCTTTCAGCTCACCTACAAATTCCTGGTAGTCGCGGTAGCTGCCCTTATTGACCACGGGACCCAGATAAGTAGCACGGTCGGTCGGGTCCCCGATGGACAGTTTCTCAGTCAGTTCAACGATTCGGGCGACCAGCCTGTCATAGACGGGAGATTCGATGAGGATGCGCGAATTGGCGGAGCATTTTTGCCCCTGCAGACCAAAGGCTGAGCGGACAATGCCAACCGCGGCTGCTTCAATATCAGCATTTTTGGTGATGATGGCGGGGTTCTTGCCGCCAAGCTCAAGGATGGTGGGGCGCACATAACGACCCTGGGCGAAATCACGGAAGATGCCCATCCCGACATCGAAAGAGCCGGTGAAGGTGATGCCATCCACCTCGGGGCTTTCGATGAGCGCCTGACCAAGGGTGGAACCCGGACCGGTGACGTAATTGTAAACACCGTCGGGAATACCGGCTTCCTTGAAGCACTCGGCGATCAGTCGGGATGTCCACGGGGTATCGGTGGCGGGTTTCATCACCAGCGTGTTGCCGGCAACGAGGGCGGCGCCTGAAGGACCACCGGACAGTGCTGCCGGGAAGTTGAAGGGGCTGATCACCAGCCACACGCCGTAGGGTTTGAGGACGGAAGTATTCTTACTGACATAACCGGTTAGCGGGTCCTGTCCCATCGGGTTGATGAAACCGTTATTGGCTTCCATGCGGTCGCAGGAATAGCGGATGAGGTCAGCGGTCTCCGCCACATCCCCCAGTCCTTCCATGCGGTTCTTGCCAACCTCAAGGGAGAGGACGACACCCATCTCGAATGTGCGGCGGTCCATGATCTCTGCTGCCTTGCGCAGCAGGGCGACGCGTTCCTGCCAGGGAGTGTGCGCCCAACCGCGGGCTGCCTTGCGGGCAGCGGCGAGGGCTGCTTTGGCGTGTTCAGCGTTGCCTTTTTGGAAAACGCCCAGCACCACGTCAGTATCGGCGGGGAAGCGGTTTTCAAATTTCTCATCGGCAAAAACCTCCTTGCCGTCGATCAACATAGCATATTCCCTGCCCAAGTCAGCTTTTATCCTGGCAAGTGCAGCGTCATACTGCTCATGCAACAATTCGGGGGGGTTGAACATCGTCGCGTAGGTTAACTTAAACGACTGATCTGAAGCCATCTTTGATTTGCCTCCTGGTTGGAATCAATTTATGCCAGCGCTAAACGCGCGGGTCAGGTTTAAGTATAGCAAAGGTCGATTGCAACGTCAAAGAGAATTGTGCCGGCAGGTTTCAGGTGGTCGTATCCAGTCCTGCCAGTCGATCGGCGAGGTTCACGAAGTTTTCAGCGGACCAGATTTGACCGGAGTTGAGCGGGAATTCACCGCGTAGAGTGTCCTTCCAGCGCCGGGGGATCGCGTCAAGACCATAGAGCGCGCCGGCGATCGCCCCCGCCACGCTGCCGGTGGTATCCGCGTCGTCCCCCAGGTTTACCGCCTGTACCAGCGCTTCTTCGAATGATTGTGTGGTCAGCACCGCCCACAAGGCGGATTCCACGGTGTGGCGCACCCAGCCGGTATTGGCAAGCGTTTCACGGCTGCGGACCGCGGCAAGGTTAACCAGCTGGCGAAAATCCTCCGCGAGACCTGCGTGTTCTGCTGATTTTGCTATGGCTTCACGCAGCGCTGCATCCGGCGGAGTATCTGCTGGACGGTGGATCAATTCATACAGGATGAGGTTGAGCAGCACACAGGCGCTGACGCAGTCGGGGTGGGTGTGTGTGACCTGTGACTGCAGTATGGATTCCTCGCTGAGTTGTTCAGGCTCCTGCCAGTGCGCGATCGCCACCGGCCATGCGCGCATCAGTGACCCGTTGCTGTCGGATTCCGGGTCATTCGCCTGCACACTTGCGGAAGCCACCTCCCAGCTGGAACCATCGGCAACCAGGGCGAGAACCTGGCTGGTGTGGATGCCGATATCCGACGGTCCACTGCGGTACCAGGCAACGAAACGCTGCGCGAGGTCTATGGGGTTGAGCGGAACGCCAGCCAGCAATGATTCCGCCAGCGCGAGCGCCATTTCAGTGTCATCGGTGAAGCTGCCCGCCGGCAGCGGACCCGCAACCATTTCGGTTTGCAGGTCATAGATCGGGCGGGCGGGGTAGAATTCCAGCGGCATGCCCAGCGCGTCGCCCACAGCGGCGCCTACGGCGATACCTCGCAACCGGTTGGGTTCAGTATTCATGTCCTTATTATCGCAGATAGTTGGAATTTTTGAATTAATCTAAAAAAACCTCTCAATATTAATGCTTTTCATATATTCTCATGATATTCTTAATTAATATAATAAAAATAAACACTAAAAGAGGTGAATAATGGACAAAAAAGTATTTGCAGCAATGAACGAACAGATCATGCACGAAATGTATTCCTCGTATTTTTACCTGTCGATGTCAGCATGGGCTGATTCTGAGAATTTCTCCGGTTTTGGCAATTGGCTGCGTATGCAGGCAAAGGAAGAACTTGAGCACGCGATGAAGTTCTATGACTTCCTGTTGGACCGCGGCGAAAAGGTGACATTGATGGCAATCGAGCAGCCCCCAGTGAAATTCAATTCTCTCAAAGAGGTTTTCACGATGGTGTACGAGCACGAACAGAAGGTGACCGCTCTGATCAATGCCATTTATGCAAAGGCACTTGAGGGGAACGACTATGCCAGCCAGACCTTCCTGCACTGGTTCATCGACGAGCAGGTTGAAGAAGAAAAGAATTCATCTGAACTTCTGGCGATGGTTGAACGGGCTGAATCAAACGTAGGCGCGTTGTTCCAGCTGGATCGTAAACTCGCGGAACGCGAAGAAGACTAATTGAAGTAAAGGAAATACTGAAAGGATGGCGTCACATTGACGCCATCTTTTTTATCTTGTGATGAGAGACTCAGCGCCGCCGCCCTGGCGGGCTGTAACAATCTGATCGTCCTTCACTAATGTGCCGGTGTAGAGGCTGACTCCTGGCACCACCTCCCAGCCATCCAGTGTGAACGGAAACAGGTCTGTGCTGCCGATCCATTCGCCCTTGTATTTGCGGGCAATGTGTACATGTGAGCCGGTTGCGCTGCCGCCCTCGCATGAAGGATGACCGATGGGATCGTTGACTGCCAGGCGCGCACCCAACTGCACGCCATCCTGCGCGGCGATGTGCAGGTACAATACCTCCCAACCGGTTGGTTCGAGATTCTCGTCCTCAAGGGTCAACATCACAACACCATTATCAGCCCTGGTCACCATTCCGGCTGCTACCGCCCGGGCATAAAGCGGTGAAACCAGGCAGCCAGCGTCCTTGATATTTGGCGCAAAATCGATCGCTCCCAGGGGGGTGCCCTCTACCCAACTGTAGTGGGGACCTGCGGTGAACGCCCACACTTCGCCTTCCGCGAACGGCAGCTGAAGCTCTGGTGCGATGACTGCTTCCGTGAACAAGGGCTCAACCTGCGCGGCGCAGATCATTGGATCCTCAAACATGGACAGGTAGAGCTGTATCAACCCATCGGTGCCGAGCAGGCGTTCCTCCCACTCAGTTGACGGGTAAAGCCGGGTGAAAAGATGCATCATGCCGACTGAACCTGCGTTCAGGTTGGCAGGGATACGCATTGTGAGTTCATCAGGAAAGGTCATGCTGGTCATCTTTCCGTAACGCCAGCCGTAATAGCCGCCGTTGAGCATACGTGCTGCCAGCGAGAGTTCCTGGTATAGACCATTGAAGTAAGGATCGTTCATCTCCAGGGGGTGATAGATATCCAATGGAGGATGATCACCGTACACCAACCCGGATCGGAACTCGATGAAAGCCAGCAACAGGCGCGGGCTGATCGATTGGTTATCCGCCACGCGCTGAACAACTGACGCTCCGCTGATGCGATCTCCCGCTACCAACTGGCTGAAGTTGCTCAGGTAGCCACCGGCTTCGGTCACAAATCCCGCTGTGTCAAAATCCTGTGCGCAGGGTGAGTTGATGACCGCGCTGTCAGGCAGGATCAGCGGACGTAACTCAATGTTGGCTTCATTCCTGGGAATCACCAGGAGCTGATCCGGCGGGATGATTCCGGTTTCGGGTATGGGACCGGGTGAGGTGATCTCGTAAGACGCAACCCCGAAATGCCTGGCAACGACACGCAACGTGTCGCCGGATTGAGCAGCGTATACATGAAACAATCCCTCGTCCACTTCAGGCAGCGGGATCGGCATAGCGGACGAATCCGGCCCGGGCGTGATGAGCGCAGGAGTGGGGGTGCGGCGAGATTCAAAAATTGCCGGGTCAAGGGTGGGGTAGGGATGTGTGATGAACCCAAGGTCCTGTATTGGAAAATTGCAGGAGACCAGGATCAGCACAAGCAGGATCAGGAGGGAAGGAATTTTTTTGCGCATCCTCCCCCTGTAAGTATTTTGATGATTCATATGCACTCAAAGGAATTATAGACCATTGCGGCGCCATGCATTCAAAAACCGGGTTAAGGATCAGGTTGTGTTTTGATTGGTATAATTTGGAACGAATAGAGCAATTATGAACCGAGGAAAATATGAAATCTAAAGTAGCCGTATTACGCACCACGCCGGAGACAGTCCTGCAGGATTATCAACGGCTTTTTGAACTGGCAGGTGGAAGAGAGGCGCTCGATCCATCCGCTACTACCATCCTGAAGGACAATATTTCCTGGCATTTCCCGATGCCCAGCGCCAACACCACTCCCTGGCAGCTGGAGGGTACGATACTCGCACTGCGGAACAACGGGTTTAACGATATTTCGTGTGTGCAGAACCAGACTGTTGTTACCAACGCGTTCAAGGGCGAGGATCTCAACGGTTATGTGCCGATCTTCAAAGGCTATGATATTCCGGTGTTGTACAACTTCGAACAGAAGGACATGAATTGGATCGAGTACAAACCGAAAGCGAAGATGAACGCGCTCGATCACATCTACCCGGAGGGTATCTATATCCCTGATTACTTCATGGGAAAAAATATCATCCACCTGCCCACTGCCAAATGCCATATTTACACCACAACCACCGGCGCGATCAAGAACGCGTTCGGCGGCCTGCTCACCAAGCACAGGCACTACACGCATTCCTACATTCACGAAACGATCATTGACCTGCTGGCGATCCAGAAGGAAATACACAGCGGATTGTTCGCGATGATGGACGGTACTACCGCCGGCAACGGCACGGGTCCAAGGGTGATGAAGCCTGAGATCAAAAATGTGATCATTGCGTCTGAAGACCAGGTTGCGATTGACGCGGTAGCCGCGAAATTGATGGGCTTTGATCCGATGAGCATCAAGTACATTAACCTGGGGCACATCCAGGGGCTTGGCGTAGGCGACCCGCGGGAGATCGAGATCGTGGGAGATGATGTGAGCAACGAGAACTGGCATTTCAAGGTGGGGCATAACCTGCACCAGTTCATGGGCTGGCTCACCTGGTACGGGCCGACTAAGTTCCTGCAAAAGCTGATCACGCGCACCCCCATCGTGGCAATCCCGATCGCTTTCTCAGAGGTGTACCATGATTACATCCACTGGCCGTTGAAGGAAAAGCATGTCTTCAAAGACTGGTGTGAAACCACTCCCTGGGGGCAGCTGTTCCTGCGTTATCAAAAAGAAGGGTATATTCGAAAATCCTGACCGTTTGGCAGGAGAATTTCTCTTCAACGATAAGATCGAACCGGGTTTCTAAACTGGAAACCCGGATTTTTTTATGTCAATCCCCCAGTTCGATCACACTGGCGTAAAACTCCGCCACTTTACGGCGTACTGCTGAAACCTCCGCGCGGGCGAGGATGATCTCGAGGTTGCGGTTGGCGGCCAGGCGGCGCAGGCTTTCGTCTTCGATACCGCGCAGGATGGCGTTTGCCAGGGCAGAGGGGTCGGCGGGGTCAACCAGCAGACCGTTCTCGCCATCGGTGATCCATTCACGGATGGACTCGATATCCCCGCACACCGGCAGGCAGCCCACCGCCATCGCCTCCAACAGCGAGTTCGGCGTTCCGTCGTGAACGCTGACCGACACGGACACCATCGAGCGTGCGAACTCCCTCCATAAATCTGATTGAGAGATCATTGGCATCAGCGTGACGTTGTCAAAGATGTGTAAATTTTCGATCCAGCGCAGCGCTTCGGGTTGGCCTGCCATCCAGGGGCAAATGAACTGGGTATTGGGGTGACGTTTGAGGACAAGGGGGATGGATTTGAAGAAGGTGTCGTTGCGTACAGAACCGGAGCGGAAGCCGCGCGGGTTGATCACCTGCCAGGGCACTGCCAACACAACCCCGCGGGTGGCCTGCTCGATTTCACCCAGGTCGATACCACCGTTGCCCGGTACTGCCAGCGAGGGCTTGGCGGGATTGAACGACCAGGAACGCGCAAGGCGTAGATCGCGCTGGGTGTCAGAGAATAGTCCGTTGGCGCGAAGCAGGGCGCGCCGGGTGCTGGCTGCCATCGCGTCAGTGGTTTCAGCGTGATAGGTCAGGTCGTTGCCCCAGGTGGACAGGATGACCGGGATGCCGGCGGGGGTGAGTCCGGCGAGCATACCCTCGTATGGGATGCGCAGGGCGTGCACCAGGTCGGGTTTTACCCGTTTGAGCAGCTCCAGGTATTCCTTTTCCTTGCGCTCGACCGTCCACGGACCCAGCCAGTGACGCAAATCTGAAGCCACGGCGCGCAGGTGTGAGATCATACGTGTGCGGCGGGTGGTTTTCTTTGCCCCGCCTCCTGCCTGGCTGCCAGCCATCCCGGCGAATGCCAGCGGGAATTCGATGATCTCGTGCACACCATCGATGGGCGAGCATGGATAAGTGCTGGTGAGGTGGATTGTGTATTCCAGCGGCTGGAGCATTTTGATCCAGCGCCTGGTGATGGGGCTGCGGCCGTCGGCGATCAATAGCAGTTTCATTTTTTGACCTCTTTAAGCCTTGAGGACGATTTCGACGGCGCGGCTAAAGGTGTCCACCATGGCTTCGATATTGACTTCCTCTGAGACAATTCGGTGGGACGCCAACCCCTTGCGCCGCAAGGCGGGCAGATCAGAGAGCGCCTGCTGAATAGCGTTGGTCAGCGCTTGCTGGCTGGCATCCGGCAGTGTCCAGCCGTTTTCAGGGCGAACGAGTTCACCCTGGGTGCCGTCAGCCTGGCCAACGATGACCGGCAGGCTGTGCGCCATTGCCTGTTGTACTGCCAACCCGCCGGTGCCCGGCAGGATGAAAAGATCAGCGGCGGCAAAAAATGGCTCCAGCTCTACGCCGTGTTTGGCACCAGCGAATGTGGTGTGCGGGTAAATTTGCCATGCAAGCATTTCAAGTCGTGAGCGGTCGGGTCCGTCGCCGACGACGACCAGGTGCGGCTTTTTCTCCATTGGCAGCGCGGCAAGGGCGTGCAATAGCGTGTCGACGCGTTTACGCGGCTGCAGCCTGCCAATGAACAGAATCTGAGGGGTGTCCTCTTTGAAAACGGGGGGGCGATCTATGGGCTTGGAGGATGGGCGGGGCGTTACTGCGTTCGTTGCAACGAATACTTTGGACGGGTTCATACCCGCTTTAATGTATTGGGCGGCGCCGGTTTCAGAGTAAGCGATCACGGCATCCATGCGGCGCAGCAGGTTGCGGTACAACAGAGAAGAGAGGAACCCCCCACCCGGAATTCCCAATCCCCAACCGATCACCGGGCGGCCGCGCAGGCGCATCCACCTGGCGGCTGACGGGTTCGACAGGTTGCGCGGGTTGATCTCCATGATCAGCACGCGCGGCTGCCAGCGGTACAGCCAAGGTAAAACACCAAGCTGCCAGTACATGTAGATCTTGCCGCTGCTCAGGTGCAGGTTGCGCGCGCGGGCATAATTGGCGATGGCGAGTCTTTTGGCTGTTTCAACCGCCTCTGCGGGGCGGGGATCGCCGGCGAATACGCTCAGTCCTTGCAGACAGGTGGTCGCCAGGCGGTCGAAGAATTCAACGCGGTATTCGGGGAGAATACGCTGCTGTAATCCAACCCGGGTGCGGATGATGTTCATGCGATCATCACCTCAACCCGCGAGCCCGTGGTCGCTTTGCTAACTTCTATGCGAGCCGGGAAAGCGTCTTTCAATTCTTCGAGGTGGGTGATGACGAGGATCTTCTTAAATTCAGCGCTCACCATATTGATCGCTTCCACCAGGCGCTGGCGACCGTCGGCATCCTGGCTGCCGAATCCCTCGTCAATAACCAGTGTCTGCAAGCGCGCGCCGGCGCGGTGTGCCAGCACCCGGCTCAAAGCCAGTCGGATGGCGAAATTGACACGGAACGCTTCACCCCCGGAGAACATCTCGTAGGGACGTTCACCTGAGGAATCACGAATGAGAATATCGAGTGTTTCACGGCGGTCTGAGCGTTTTTTGTCCTTAAATTCGCGCTGGGTCTCGAAGGTGACCGCCATTTCACCCGAACTCAGCCGGTCGAGGATCTCGTTGGCGTGCGCCTGGATGTCAGGCAGCGCCTGTTCGATCAACAGCGCGGGAATGCCGTCCTTACCGAAGGCTTGCTCGAGGGTTTTAAGCTCGGTGATCTTTTCATTCAGCGTTTCTTTTTCTTCCAATTTTTGTGCTTTCCGCTCACGTTGTTTATCGAGTACAGCCACCTCGTTGCGCGCAGAGCCAAGTTCGTTGAGAGACCGGTTCAATTCTTCCTGTGCGGTGTAGTAATCCAGTTCCAAGGCGGAAGTGTCCGGCAGGCTGGCGGTTTCCATCTCCAGTTTTTCTTCCGCCTGACGCAATTCTTCTTTGAGCGTGGTCAGGCGGGCTGAGGTTTTTTCGATCGTCTTTTCCAGTTCGCCGATCTCGCGTTCCAATGGTCCGAGGGAAGCCCTGGCTTTGTCTATCAGGCGGAGTTTCTCCTGGCTGGCGCGACCTTCCTGCTCTGCCTGGCGTACACTTTCATGCGCAGCCGCGTCGTACCCCAGTTTTTTCAAACGGGCATCGATGGCAGTCAATTCACTGCGCGCTTCAGCCGCAAAGGATTCCTTGGTGAGAATTTCGACCAGCGCGCTCAGACGCGGCCCGTCCTTTTCCTGCCAGGCGGCAACGGTGGAATGCGCCTGTTGTAAAACTTCGCTTCTGGAATCGAGGCTGCGCTGATCTGATTTCAACACAGTCTCGACCTTTTGCAAATTTATCAATTCGTTTTCCAATTCATTTAAGCGGGTTTCACATTCCTCGATCCGCTTTTTATTGGCGCGATGGGTGTCGCCTTTTTGGGTGCCGCGCGTGTTGAGATCATCCAGTAATTTTTGACGTTCCTTTTCGGTGAGCTTTTTCTCGCAAGTCGGGCAGACCGCGCTGCTGATCTGCTGCAGCTGGTCCATGTGTTCCCTGATCTCATCCATTTCCGTTTTCAGCTGGCGGTTCTCGGTGGTTAAACGGGTCTTTTCTTCCCGCAGGTCGTGCATTTCAGTTTCGAATTTTGACCGAAGCGCCACTTTTTCATTTGCCGTGGCAACGCGCGATGTTAACTCATCCACCTGCTGCTTCAGAACGGGGATTGAGTTCTCAAGCGATTTAATATCCGCTTCGTTTTTGCGCAGGTTTTCCAGTTCGGATTCAAGCTTTGAGCGTTCACGTTCAATGACCAGCTGCGGCGCTTGGCGTTGAGACTGGTACTGATGAAAATTGGAGGCGAGCTTTTCCCACTCCGACAGTGAAGCGCGCGCAGTCTCCCAGGCGGCTACTTCGCGGTTGACCTCATCCTCATTCGCCAGGCGTTGATGGTATTCTTCCTGTTCCCGGCGGCGATTTTGCATATTTTCTGACTGCTGATCAAATTCAACCTGAACGCGCTGCACATCGGCGCGCTGCTTTTCGACAAGATCCCGATCGTTATTCACGCGCTCTTCGATCAGCCGCTGCTGGTTGAGAATCGCTCTGCGCGCTTCAAAGAGGGATTTCTTCTCGTCAACTTCTTTTTCAAGCCGGGCGAGTTTGTTCTTGCGTTCAATTTCCTGCTGGAGTTCATTTTCGATCTCAACCAGCAGACCTTTCACCAGCGCGAGCTCTCCCTCCAGATTCTTGCGCCGGCGAGCGGCTTCTTCGCGGTAGCTCTCCCAAACCTCCAATCCAAGGATGCCTGATAGGATGCGCTTGCGATCACCCGGGCGCTGCTGGGCAAACTGGTCTGCTTTGCCTTGCAGGAAGAAAGAGGCGTTGATGAAAGTTTCATAATCCAGGCGAAGGGTGCGCCGGATCAACTCTTCGGTGGCGCGCATGGTGGGTTCTGTCAATACTCGCCAGCTCCCGTCTGTGGTGAGAACACGAAACTCCAGTATGGTGGATTTATCACGGGGTTTACTGCGTTGAACCTGGTAACGGATGCCCTCATATAAAAAATCCAGGATGACCTCTGCGGTGCCCGCCTGCATATTGATGACTGCATCATCGCGGCGGCGGGCTTCCCCGAACAACACCCAGGTGATGGCTTCCAGCAGCGAGGATTTTCCTGCGCCGTTAGCGCCTGAAATGCACGCCAGGTTGAATCCTGAAAAATCGATTTCAGCAGGGTCTTTATAGGATAAAAAACCGCTGATCTGCATCCGGTCGAGGATCATTCCAACTCGCTTTCATCCGTTTCGGTTGTGTCGGCAGGCGCTTTGCGTGTGACGAGGACTTTATCCACGCGATGACCGTCCATATCCAATACCTCGATGTGCAGGTGTTCCAGGAAAAAAGACTGACCGGAGGATGGAATGGACCCGATCTGGTTCATTACAAACCCGCCGATTGTTTGAAAGCCAACCTTGTTTTCTTCGGGGAGTGTATCGAGGTCAAACAGGTCCTTGAATTCATCGATGGGCAAAAGACCATCGAGTAGATACGACCCATCCTCGCGCTGGACGATCTCCGGTTCGTCAACCTCTCCATGGCTGGGCAGTTCGCCAATGATCGCCTCGAGCACGTCGAAAAGCGTCACAAAACCCATAACACCACCGTATTCGTCAATAACAAGCGCTTCGTGAACGCCCAGTTCCTTCTGCAATTCAAGCACCCGAACGGCGGGGGTGTACTCCGGAATGAACAGAGGTTTCTCCAACAGATCGACAACATTGTAGGGCTGCCCCGTGAGTGCTTTTTGGAGCAGGGTTTTCGCTTTCAGGATTCCCAGCACATTGTCAAGCGAGCCGCGGGACGCGGGAAAGCGCGAGTATGGACTTTCCAACACCTTTTGTATGATCTCTTCAACCTTGTCGTCAACGTCCAACCAGGCGATCTCTGTACGGGGGGTCATAATGGCGTTGATCGAACGCTCGTTCAGCCTGAACACGCCTTCGACCATATCCTGCTCAGCCTCGCCGAATATTCCCACCTCGGTGCCCTGATCGATGAGCACCCTGATCTCTTCTTCTGTGATGGGGGGTTCATCGGAGGGTTTGATACCTAGAAGCCGGACACCCAGATCAGTGGATGCTGACAGCAGGCTGGTGAGCGGGTTTGTGATCTTTGCGACAACGCGCATGATCCCGGAAACGCTGGAGGCGATCTTTTCCGGATTGTTGAGGGCGATCCTTTTTGGAATGAGTTCACCGATCACCAGCGAGAAATAAGTGGTGACCAAAACAACGATGATCAGCGCGAGGCTGGAAGCTACGGATGCCAGCCAGGGTATACCGGCGAGTTCTACGGCCAGCCGTTCAGCCAGCGTGGCTCCGCCGAATGCGCCTGTGAGCATTGCGATCAATGTGATACCGATCTGCACCGCTGAGAGAAACTTACTGGTATGGCCTAATAGTTCCATGGCGTGCCTGGCGCCGGTATCCCCTTCCTCGGCGCGCTGTTCCAGGCGCACCTTGCGCGCAGAAACGATCGCAATTTCCGACATGGAAAAGAAGCCGTTAAGAAGGATGAGCACAAAGATTACGAGGATCTCGATCAGGGTGTTTGACATTATGCACTCTCATCCGGGTCTGGGGGAAGCCCGGCTCCTGAGACAGTTTGGATAATCGATTGGGCGATGGACTGTAAATGATCCAGCTCTTTCGGTTGGGTGTGTATGGAACTCCAATACATGGAAAGCAGTTCAAGCGGGGTGAGGCTGGCGATTGACTGGTCCGACGGCAGGCGCAGACGCGCCTCCTCTTGCGGGCGTCGAATCAGGTGAAACTCCAGCGCCTGTTCGCACTGCTCGCGCAGCGCGTGTTCATCGATGAACATCTCAAGTTCGCGCGGGTATTCAATAGTGAGCTTGATGATGGCATCGGGGATGCGTTCTGCATGAGGGAGGGCAGCGAAGATCTTTTCCATCATCCCGTCGCGTGATTCGATCTTCACCAGGCGGTCAAAGAAAGCACGACCTTTCAGCTGCACGAACTTCCAGGTGGTTTTTCCTTTTTCAATTTCCGCCAGTACAAAACCCTTTTCGTCGGCTGCCTCGCCAAAGTCTACACGTTCGATGGATCCAGGGTAGATGACCGGAGGGTGCGCGCCGGGATTTAGATCCTGGTGTTTGTGAATGTGCCCCAACGCGACGTAATCAAGGCGGGGATCTTTTACCAGTGAACCCGGCAGCACCAGGTCTTTGCCCAGCATAACGGTGCGTTCGTTGCCGTAAACCGCTCCCTGTACTGTACCGTGCGCGGTGAAGATGGTCGGGAGTTGCGGGTCGAGCTCCTGCAGCCTGTTCTCGAGCAGCATGCTGATGCGCTTCTCGATCTCCTCGTTGACCGTGTCATTTTCGTCAACAGAAAGCTGGAGCGCCGCCATGATCGTTGAGCGGAATACCCATGGGAGCGATAGCACTTGCAGCGGTAAATCCCACAGGTCAGCCGGTTTTAGCAGTTCCGGCTTGTGCAGTACGCGCACTTTTGGAACCTGGAGGGTGTCGAATTCCTGCAGCGTGTGGGCACGTCCGCTTGCCGGGCTGATATCGTGGTTGCCCACCAGCAGCAGCACCGGGATGCCCGCCATTGGCAGGCGGATGATGCGCCTGCCCCACTCACGTTGATAGGTTGGTGATGGGGTGCGGTCTTTGTACGCGTCGCCCGCGAAGAGGACAAGATCCACCTTCTTGTCGATGGCGGTATCAACGATCGTGTCGAGGGCTTTCAGAAAGTCGAGCACGCGGACAGGCAGACCGCTTTCAGGGTCGTGCTTTCCGTGTGTGGCAATGTCGATGTGGGCGTCAGCAAAATGCAGGATCTTGACCATAAATATTCCGTTACTATAAGTATAGCGGTTTTCAGGGAGTCTCGCCAAGCTGGTACAACATAGATTCTGCGGGAAGAAAACCGGGGTGGTGTTTAATGCTGTCGCGCAGGTCGGCGATCGCTTTATCTGTATCTCCCAGCGCATAATAAGCCAGCCCCCGCCAGTAGTAGGTTTCCTCTAGGATCGGCTCGGACATCGCTTTGAGCGTCTGGTCTGCCAATGTGATCAGATCAGTATAGCGTCCCGTGTAGTAATAGGCGAAGTACGGTCCGGTCTGGTACCACATGATCCGCCATGGGCGCTTATCCTCCCGGATCTCCGGGTAGAGGTTGAAAGCGGTGTCAAAATGGGCAGCGGCGGTGGCGTAATCCTGTAAATAGACGGCGCTGGTGCCGGCGTTGAACCATGCGAAAAAGCGTTCGCGGGTATCAGGCAACGAGGTTGCTTCATTCACCGCGCGGCTGTAAGCGATATGGTTGGCTGTTTCATCGGTAGCGAGCGGACCAAGGACGTTGAGCACATCATTGACTTTATCGGGAGGATAGACCACGATGAAGACGTAATTGAACGCGCGCCATTTCTCCTCGAGCTCGTTGTAGGGCACCTCGAAACCGCGAAAATCATCCCACGATTCCTCGGGTATCGGGTCGCTGCCGCCCGGGGGGTGGCTGAGCAGGTAGGAGTCCTGCGTGGTGAAGATCTGTCGCGCGTCATCGTAACCGATCAGCAGCAGGTAATGACCCATCCAGCCTTCTTTTTTCAGGTTAGCAGGCTCGAAACCGGTTTCCACCATCACCGGGAAGCCGGCGTTGAGCAGTGTCTTGAGGGTTTGAAGATCGCCGCCGTAGCGCCATAAAGCGTCTTGCGCCGTGCGCTCGTTGACAAAATCTATCATTTCGTACGGCATCACATTCTTGTCGCGATCGTTCGGTTTCAAGACGGCAGCGGCTTCGTTTTGCGTATATCCCCAATCGTAAAAAGAAAGGTACATGGAAAGCGTGGCGGGTCCGCAGTTATTCCATAACTGCGGTTCGCTGATCACCCCCGGCAGGTAAGCTGAAGCGGGGAGCGGGGTGAACACGGGGGTGGGCGGCGTGGTGGGCTGCGGTGTGGAAACACCCGGGGTGGCGGTGGGTTGGACCGGTGGCTGGTGTGTTAGCGCGTAGGCATTTAGCGTGGATGCCACTGCAGTCTCTACATCGGGGTCAACACCGGACCCGGAGGGAACAAAAACCGCTTCAGAAGGGGGGTTCAGCCAGTATTTGACCTTCGCGTAGGCGTCACGCGAGTAATAAGATACGCGCGACCACACTGGTGGAAGGCTGAGAACAATCACAAACAAAATCAGCGCAGCCAGAATGGAAAGCGTCAGGTAAACAGATTTACGACCCATACGGGCATTATATCATTCTGAATGTGAGGGTTTTAAACACAGAGATGTTGTGTAAACCGGAAAATTGAATGGGAAATTGCACTCAATCCACACACAGGTCGTCATATTGGGGGTCGCTGAACGCATCCTCCGGTTCAGCAAGTTGAATTACGCCATCCTTGTATACAGTGACATCAACGCTCTGTGTGATGTGGGGACCACAGCCGCAGAGGTAAGTATTGAACAGGTGCACGACATAGCCATCTTCGATCTCTTGCACAAAGGTTTCTTCAACCGGGTTGGTGTGGAACCGGGGCTTTTTTATCGCGTCAATATCGAATAAAGCTGAGTAACCGGTTGTGGCGATGGCGTAGCTGAGCGCTTCTTCAGACGAATCGATAGGCGCGTAAAGGTGCGCCATACTCTCTACTGAATCCACGAGGATGGTTTCATTATCGACCCTGACAAGATAACGGATGTATTGGCTTCTCATGCAGCGGTTGATAAAAACAGCGGGGATTTCCTCTTCATCCCGGTAGAGTACAGTGCTGCCCACTGCCAGGGGGTAAGCCGGTGTTAAGCCGCCCAGCAGGTCAGAGGGTTTCTGTATCATGGTGATGGGAGGGTCAGGTTGTTGAAAACCTTGCGGGGAACAGCTCAACTCGTTAAAACATCCCTCGCTGGAAAAATATGAGTTGTCGATTTTCAGGTCAGGCTTGGATTGTTCGATAATATTGTCCTGCCAGCGGCAGGAAATCAATACAAGAAGCACCATGCAGCTCAACAGCGCTCGCTTCATCTTTGCCACCTCTTTCTTTATACAAAGATTATAGCAAGCAGGAATTGTTTTCGCGCATTATGTTTAGTCTTTAGGCAGTGTGTATTTTTGGAAAAATTCCCACATGGTCTCAGAAGCGGAGATATCCATATTAGTTTCTCCAGTGATCCATTTCGGCAGCGGGTTGCCGCCCGGCCAGGTATGTCCGCCCCCATCGATGGTGTAAAACACCACGTCGGCGTCATCCGTACAGCCGGTGTAGCGCACCCCAGTGACCTTGCCAACTGCTGGAAGGGTTTCCGGGGTGATGTCGCAACCGTTCAACTCAGCTCGGTCGCTCATCCATAGGGGAATATCCGGGAAGGGGATATCGAAGCCCTCGGACGGACCGCCGTGGAAGGGGACGATCGGATCCGCATTGCCGTGAAACGCGATAATAGGCATGGCGCGGGATGGGGAGCATTCCTCGATGGGCAATACAAAGGCTCCGGCCACTGTCCCGGTTGCTGCGATCCGGTCGGCGAGCTCACAGGTGAGCAGAAACGTCATCCCTCCGCCGTTGGATAAGCCGTTCACATAGATGCGCGTTGGATCGATGTTGTATTGTGATGAAAGGCTGTCGATCAGGTCTGCGATGAAAATCACATCCTTTGACGAATCATCAGGCTGTTGGGGGAAGGCCTGCCAGCGCTTCGGAAAACCCGTGCCGGATGGATACACCACGATGAAGCCTTCGCGGTCCGCGATCGGGTTCCACTGGCTCACGTTCATCTGGTTGGCGGGCCATTGGGCAAAACCGTGGATGGTGATGACCAGGGGAACGGGTTGCGAGGGATGAATATTTTTGGGTACATACAACAGGTAACGCCGGGTCTCGCCGGAGGAAGTGATCTTCCCGTTCGTCCGGTTAATGGATAAGAACAACGCGGTGAAAACCAACAGCGTCAGCAGGATGGCAAGGAGGATTCGCAGTTTTTTCATAATTTTCCTGGGGGGATCATCGCAGGACCGCAAGGGCTGGTTTCTCCGCGATCCTCGGGGGTGAGTGATGCGCGCGCGATGTCGCGCAGGAGATTTACGCCGCTGAAAAACTCGCGCATGATCACCAGTGAGAGGAAGCGACCAACCGGCGTGGGTATGGAGCGGTCTTCTCTTTCAAAAGCGCCCAGCAGGTTAAAGAAGAGCATCTCCAGCCACAGACCAAGCCCGGCTGGTACGCCAAAGCGTTGCTTGAATGCACCACGGTCGAAGCGCAGCCCGAACATGTCCATCATCATGCGGTAGCGCATCTGCTGCCGCTTGCTGAAAGGCTGAACCCCGGTAATTGCCATCTCGCTCGCCGCCACACGGCGCCCGTATTCACTCAGTGAAAAGGTACTGGCATAAAGCGTGCCGTTAAGGTAGGAGAATACGCCTGAACCGACCCCGACGTATTCCTCGCTATCCACGATATATTCGTCGATCAGGCTTGTCTCTCCGCGCGCGAAAGTCCAGGCGGATAATGGGATGAAGTCGTTCGCCAGTCCTGCGCTGATGATGCTGTAATAATCCGCGTCGCGCGAAGGTTGGATCTCACCCACGCTGTTCTTCATCGATTTGGTGACCGATGGCGAGGTCATCAGCGGGTAAAAGGTGACCTGCTGCGCGCCGGATTCGATCACTTTCCGGATGTCATCCCGCAGGATATCAGGCGTCTGGCTGGGGAAGTTAAAGATCATGTCCGCGTTGAGTGATTTAAAGAAAGGCGCGGCATATCGGATGCCATCAAGGATGGAGGCGCCGGAGCCGAACTTTTGATAGCGGTTCATTTGCTTTAGCAGTCCGTCATCGAAACTCTGCACGCCTACAGAAAGA
Organism: Anaerolineaceae bacterium; assembly: GCA_040772785.1. GTDB lineage: Bacteria > Chloroflexota > Anaerolineae > Anaerolineales > Anaerolineaceae > UBA6107. The sequence goes on from JAXGXM010000007.1 coordinate 43,337, forward strand.
CGTTGCACACGGTCCTTAAGCAGCGCAACCATCTCCGGGTTGAGGTGATTGGGGTTGGTTTCGCAAGAAACCTCGTTGATGTCGAAAAGCTCGCGCGCCAGGTCGATGGTGGTAATGAGTTCCTGCGGCATGATGGTTGGTGTGCCGCCCCCAAAGTAAAGCGAGGTGAACTGGTAGCCGAGCCGAGAAAGGAGGCGCATTTCTTCGCGCAGTGAGGCAAAATAAGCTGTGGCTTTTTCAGGATTGAAGATGAACCTGTTGAATGAACAGTAAGGGCAAAGACTCTCGCAGAACGGCACATGCGCGTATAAGGTGTACTGGTGCCCCTCTTGTGGAGGTGGAACCGCCGCCAGGTGAGCTGGTTTCAATGAGAGGTATTGCCTCGTTGCAACCTTTAGAAAGGCGGAGAGAAGACTTTCCGCGGCGTGCACGGGCAGGGTGGGGGTGAAAATCGTGTTGGAGTCAGGCATTTTTTACCATTAAGAATCAGGATCGTTTTTTTAATCAAGTCGAATTCTAACACTTAAATCTCCGAAGGCATCCTTTGGAAGGCGTTCCGTCGCTCGAGAGTGTCCCGCCTTGACCCGACCCCCCGGATTTTGTATAATCCAATTAAATATTACTAAAACAGTCCAATTTAGGATTGGAGGAAGATGTTACGAAAAATTCTACTAACAAGTATTGTGCTGCTGCTGGCAGCCCTGGCGGTCATCCTGCTGCTGAATAACAGGAGAACCGATACGCCGAATCCACCAGAGCCGCGACCGATTGCGACAACAGCACCAACGGGCACTGAGCTGGTTCCTACCGTGGAACCCACAACCGAACCAACGACCGTGGCGGTTACTGAACCCCCGCAGTTTAACCCGGCTCTCCCCGCGCCAGATCAAGCAGCTGAACGGTTGAATGTACCGGAGGGATTTGCCATTCGAATCTTTGCAGATAACATCCGCGGAACACCGCGCTTCATGACGGCCGGTCCGGATGGCGAAGTGTATGTCTCCCTGTACGCCAGCGGTGAGATCGCCCGACTACCGGACAGGAACAAAGACGGTCTGGCGGATGGTATTGAGATCATCGCTGGAGGGATGAATAACCCGCATGGGATTGAATGGCATGATGGGTGGTTGTACGTGGCGGAAGCCGGCAGGGTGACGCGGCTGCGCGACGACAATGGGGATGGTTTGATGGAGAACTGGGAGCTGGTGACTGACAACATCCCCGGCGCGGGAGGACACACCTCACGCACTTTGCATTTTGGTCCGGATGGGCTGCTCTACGTGAGCGCTGGTTCGAGCTGCAATGTCTGCGCTGAGGATGACCCAAGGCGGGCTGCGATCCTGCGGTTCAATCCGGATGGCAGCATCCCGGTTGACAATCCGTTCGCGGCTGACCCCGATGAGCGCCGTCAGGCAGTGTGGGCGTGGGGGCTGCGCAACAGCGTTGACTTCCTGTGGACGTCCTCAGGCGTACTATGGGCAAACCATAACGGGCGTGATAACCTGGTGGATGCGCAGGGATCTGTAGATTCCCTGCCTCCGGAAGAGATCATCATCCCGGTACAGGGCGGCATATCGCATGGCTGGCCGTACTGTTACACCGCGGTGAATGGGATCAATCTTCCTCAGCAAGCTGAGGTGCTCGATGACCAGAGCGGTCTGCCATTGCCTGAAGGGTTCGATTGTTCAACCGCGAATGTGATCCCCGCGTTGTTCGCCGACCTGGCGCACAGTGCACCATTGGGCATGGCGCTGGCGATCGAACGGCTGGCGTTTCCGGCTAAGTATCACGAGAGCCTTTACGTGGCGTATCATGGTTCGTGGAATACCAGCGATACCGGCATACGCGATTGCAAAGTCGAACGAATTATCCTGGATGGAGAGACACCCATTGACAGTGAAGTGTTCGTGGATGGCTGGCGGGCTGAGGGTCAGACATGCGGCAGCGCGCAAACCTGGGGACGCCCGGCTGATGTAATCGTGGGCGGAGACGGCGCTTTATATATTTCGGATGATAAAGGCGGGCGGGTATACCGGGTGGTGTATACCTGGGAGTGAATTGGACAGAGGGTATGTCGAATCCCCTGCCAACTGTGCGCTCAAGGAAGTAATACCACTTTTCGGTTCCGAACTTCCTCGACCAGTATGTCGGTTCCGTACGTCCTGGAGAGCATCTCGCTGTTTAGAATTTTGTCAATCGTTCCGGCTGACAGGATCTGCCCCTGAACAAGTAATACAACATTCTTTGCACAATAGATCGCAGCCTGAGGATCATGTGTGGTGAACAATATGGTCACGTCTTTTTTGGCAAGGTCCTTTAATATGTTGAGGATCACGGCAGTGTTCCCCAGATCAAGGTGGGCGGTTGGTTCGTCCAACAATAAAATCCCTGGTTCCTGAGCAAGTGCTCTTGCGAGCATGATCAATTGTTTTTCCCCGCCACTCAATTCAGGAACAGGCCGGTTTCGCAAATGGGTGATATTTAACATTTCCAACACTTGGTTAGAGACCCGGTAATCATTTTTTGATGGCATATTAAACATGCTCATATAGGGTGTTCGGCCAAGCATTACATACTCAAGCACGGAAAAATTAAAGGCAACCTGTTCCATTTGAGGAACAAAGCTGATCATTTGTGACAATTGTTTTTGCGAATATTTGGAAACCGGTATGTTCTTCAGCAGAATCTCTCCGCTCTGAGGTTTGAGCAAACCGAGGATTGTGTTGAGAAGAGTTGTCTTTCCTGTACCATTCGGACCCAGGATCGCGGTGACACTGGAGGCTGCAATCTGCATGGAAAGGGAATTTAATACAACAACCTCTTCGTTGTATCCAAACCTCAAATCTTTGAGGACAAGAATATTCGCATCATGCATCTTTGTTAACCCGGAAATGTTCGCGGCTCATTAGAACGATAAAAATGAGCGCACCAAGGAATGATGTAATGATACCAAGAGGGATTTCTCCTGAAAGCAAGGTTCGTGCAAACACATCGCAGATGACAGTAAAAATACCCCCGATAAGGATTGAACCGGGCAAACTGTATTGGGCGTTTGACCCGAAAACCTTTCTAGAAATATGAGGCACTATAAGTCCCACCCAGTTCACAATGCCGCTGACTGAAGTAACAGCAGCTACAGCGATGACTGAGCTGATGAGGAGGAAAACGCGTTCTCTGGTCGTTGCGGCACCAAGCGAGAAGGCGGTTGCATCGCTTAAGGAGAGAACATTCAAGCGCCAGCGCATAAGAAAAGTAATAACCAGGCTTACCAGCACAATGGGAATGACCACAACAATGTCATCCCAAACGGTGGACCAAAGACCACCCAACAGCCAGAAAGTGATATCCTGCAGTTCGGTGAGCGGATCTGCAAGGTATTTTAATATTCCAAGACCTGAGGACATGAGTGCTGAGACGACGATCCCTGATAGTATCAACCGTAAGACCCAACCTCCAAAGCGGATGACTTTGGAAATTAGAAACGATAACCCGAGTCCGAGCAGAGCAAAACCAGCTGCGAAAAGCTCAACGCTAATGGCAGAACCTCCCAAAAAGAGGATTGCGAAAGCTGCGCCAAAAGCTGCGCCCTGGGATACACCGAGAAAACCGGGTTCGACGATTGGGTTGCGAAAGATCATCTGCAGCACTTCGCCACAAGCTGCCAAAGCCATACCCAGGAACATTGACATCAACATACGAGGCAAGCGTAGTGATAAAACCAGCTTTTGAGCCATCGTATCGGTAAATAAAAGTTCAGGCGGCATCCAATAAGGAGATGGATACCGCCCGAAAAATAAGGAGACCAATGCGATTATGAAAAGCGCAATTACCAGAATGACCAGAACCTGGTTATAGGTTAAGCGCTTATTCTCCAAAATCTCTATCTCCTATGGTGCGACCACGTAAGGCATCACGATTGTATCGATCTGTTCATCAGTCAACCGGTACATAAACTTGTAGAATTCTTTGACCATGGCATAGATATCCGTATCTGTCATTCTCTCCGGATGAATCTTGGTTGCCACCCACGTGTATCCCAAAACCCAGCGAGGATCCGGTAGATCCCAACCCTGGTAATCTTTACCAAATCCATACACCTTGCCTTCTTTGACCGCGTCAAGTTCCATCCATAAGTCATTTTGCATCAGGGTCTCTGCGGTTTCCTGCGGGTTCCCGTTGTAATTTATGACCAATATGATATTGGGATTCCATACGGCGATCTGTTCAAAGTTTACGACAATCCAGTTGGACTCATCCTCCACAACATTTCCCACCCACACTGGAATGCCACCGCCGTCCTTTACCATGGTAGTTTGGATGTATGAGGAAGGTGGTACTTTGAATGCAACCTCACCATCTTTTTCGCTGTATTGGATTACGAGCACGGTCGGTTTTTCTTCTTCAGTCAGCCCTTCCATCGCTGACTGGACGGCTGCCACTTTTTCCTGGAAGTAGGCGTTCACTTCGCTTGCCCTTTCAGGTGCGTCGAACAACTGACCGAGCATTTCGATGTCCTTGTAAAATACTTCAGGTGTTTCCATGTTCAATCCGACAACCGGAATGCCCAACTTCCCCAGTGGCTCTTGCATGGCTTTAACCACATAGTTTTTTACGATGACGATATCCGGTTTAACCGGGGCTATCTGTTCAGCGCTTGAATCAGTTTCAAGTTTGATTTTATCGTCGTATTTGGGGTCGATTAACTTTAAGAAATCAGGCATCGTCAAGCCGCGTAATTCCTGGGCTACAACGCGTTCACTGGCTTCTTCAAAAACATAAGTGGTGCTTAGTGTGAATGGTGTTGCTTTTCCGGCAATGACAATCCTTTCCGGAACCTTGGCAAGTTCAACTACGTTACCCGAGGAGTCTGTGATGATAACAGGTGCAGGCTCTTCGGTTGCCGGTGGTGCTTCTGTGGGTGATGCTTCGGTTGCGGGTAATTCGGTCGCTGGCGCAGGTGGATCAGCAGGTGGGACTTCAGTGGCAACCGGGGCGCAAGCAGCCAATAGCATACTACTCAGTACAATGATAGTTAATATTGTTACCAGGCTTCTTTTTTTCATTTTTCTCTCCTTATAGTGGAATACATACAGCCAAAGATAAAATGAGTTTTTCAGGATGAACGACTTTAAGTATAACTGTATGCATACAATAATACTACCTGTCTGAAATAATGCAAACAATATTTGTAATCTTCTTGAGTGAAATCAGTAATATTCCGCTGATAAACACTTAGACAACCACAGAAGGTTTTATTGACGAAAAGAAAATTGAAATCTATCAAAACGTACAGATAAGAGCTGGCTGATTAATCAGCTTAAAAGTTTGGGTCAGCGGTGAAATTCCAGCAAAGCTTCAGGAACAAGCTTCAGTTTCCCGCTGTTGAATTTGATTTGTTCGATCCAACCGGCTTCATAGATGTTGCCGTCTGCCTCTGTGAGCACATAATGCTTAAGACAATTGAACGAGGGATCCGTAAACCTCGAGGGGTAAACATAATCGATCTCGTGCCCCTGTTCACCATCACATGTAAATATATTTTCCAGGATGATCGGCTCGCCGGTGATGTGGATTTGAGTGTTGAGTTCCTCCTTCACCTCACGCAGCAGGGCTTCACGCGTTGATTCTCCGAACTCAACACTGCCGCCGATAGGACGGTAATAATCGTCCCCCTTCTCACTATCGTGCATTCTGACGACAAAGATGCGGCTGTCTTCCTGCAGCCAGGCGAGGACTTTGACCCTGATCCTGTTTTGTTTTTCCATGATGGGTGCATTGTAAACTAAAACCGGGATTAATAAAGTAGAGGCGGCCGCTCGGCCGCCTCTGCAAAACTGTTTTTGGGAATATTTTCGGGGAGGTTCTTGAACCTCCCCTGCGTATTTTTAACTCTGTTCGGTGAATTCGCCGTCCACTACATCACCATCAGAAGGTGGCGCTTCCTGATCAGGATTGCCCTGGTCCCCGGCGGGTTGCGATTGCGCGGTCGCCTGCATCACACGGGCATAATCCTGCTGCAGCGTCTCGGTCAGGCTTTTGATCTGGGAGACATCCTCGCCAGTGATCGCCTGCCGTAGTTCCTGCACTTTGGCTTCGATGGCGCTCCTGTCGCTTTCAGGAATCTTGTCGCCGGTTTCCTTGATGGCTTTTTCCACCTGGTAGGCGGCGTTGTCCGCCTGATTGCGGGCTTCTGCCAATTCCTTGAGCCGATCATCCTCTGCCTTGTGCAGCTTGGCTTCCTCCACCATGCGGTCGATATCCGACTTCTGCAGGTTGGTGGAAGCGGTGATGGTCACTTTCTGCTCGCGACCCGTGGCTTTGTCCTTCGCGGTTACGTTTAGAATGCCGTTAGCGTCGATATCGAAGGTAACCTCGATCTGCGGGATGCCGCGCGGGGCAGTGGGAATGCCTTCCAGGCGGAAGCGCCCCAGCGTCATATTATCCGCGGCCATTGGGCGTTCACCCTGCAGCACGTGGATATCCACCGCGGTCTGTCCATCATCGGCTGTCGAGAAGATCTGCGACTTACGGATGGGAATAGTGGTATTGCGTTCAATGACGGGGGTCATTACGGCACCCATGGTCTCCACGCCCAGTGAGAGCGGGGTCACGTCGAGAAGCAGGATGTCTTTTACATCGCCGCCCAGCACACCACCCTGGATAGCCGCGCCAATGGCGACCACTTCGTCGGGATTGACACCCTTATTCGGTTCCTTGTTGATCAGTGAACGCACAAGGTCAACCACCTGCGGCATGCGGGTGGAACCCCCCACGAGCACCAGCTCGTCAACTTCAGAGGCTTTCAAACCGGCGTCCTTTAACGCGTTTTCAAAAGGTTTCCTGCAGCGATCAAGCAGGTGAGCGGTCATCTGTTCAAATTTTGCCCGGCTCAGCTTGGTTACAAGGTGTTTCGGGCCATTGGCATCGGCGGTGATGTAAGGCAGGTTGATCTCTGTTTCCATCACGGTTGATAGCTCGATCTTGGCTTTTTCAGCTGCTTCGCGCAGACGCTGCAATGCCTGGCGGTCGTTGCGCAAATCAATCCCCTGATCGACTTTGAACTGATCCGCTGCCCAGTTGACGATAACTTCGTCCCAGTCATCGCCGCCCAGGTGTGTGTCACCGCTGGTGGATTTGACCTCAAATACGCCTTCGCCCACCTCGAGCACAGAAACATCAAATGTACCACCGCCAAGGTCGAAGACCAAAATCTTCTCATTCTTGCGTTTGTCCAACCCGTAGGCAAGAGCTGAGGCTGTGGGTTCGTTGATGATGCGCATCACTTCCAGACCGGCAATCTTGCCGGCGTCTTTGGTTGCCTGTCGCTGGCTGTCGTTGAAGTACGCGGGCACAGTGATGACCGCCTGGGTCACCTTTTCACCCAGGTAGGCTTCAGCATCGGCTTTCAGTTTGCCGAGGATCATGGCGGAAATTTCCTGCGGTGAGTAATCACGATCTGTCACGGGGATGTGCACCCGCGCGTCCTTCATGGGACCGGCAATCACCTGGAATGGCACCATTTTGCGTTCTGTTTCCACCTCGTCGTAGCGGCGTCCCATGAACCGCTTGATCGAGGAAACCGTATTTTCAGGATTGATGACCGCCTGACGTTTGGCAGTCTGTCCAACCAGTCTTTCACCGTTTTTATTAAAGGCAACCACGGATGGACATAAACGGGACCCTTCGGCGGTATTGATCACCACCGGGTCTCCACCCTGCATCACCGCGACAACCGAGTTGGTTGTGCCCAGGTCTATTCCAATTATTTTTCCCATATTTTTCTCCTTAATTCAATAATTCCAATTGTTACCCTGTTAGGATAACAAATGAATGTTAATAAAATATCAACAATTCATTGGATTCGTGTCAGAGGATAAATTATGCTGTACCCGCGTGCTATAATCCTGATAGGATTGGTATAAAATGCGCAAACACACTCTTTATCTGCTCAACTTCTTACTTGTATTGGCGTTTATTCTCTCCGGGTTTATCAGCCCGGCGAATGCACAAACCAGCACGCCGACCGCGGTTGTGGTGACGCTTGAGGGTCCCCTCACGCCGGTGTGGAGCGGTCAGCTGCAGCGCGGGATCGATCGGGCGGAGAGAGACAATGCTGATTTGCTCGTGATCGAGTTGAACACGCCCGGCGGCAGCGTTGACCTGATGAACAGTCTGATCCAACAGATTCTGGCCAGCCCGGTGCCCGTGGTGGTGTATGTTTCGCCACGCGGGTCGATGGCAGCTTCGGCCGGTACTTTGATCGTGCTCGCCGGACAGATCGGCGCGATGTCACCGGAATCTTCCATTGGTGCCGCCAGTCCGGTTGGGATGCAGGGAGAAGACATTGAATCCACCGTAGAGGAAAAGACGAAAGAGATCCTCAAAGCCAGTGCCCGTTCGCTGGCGGAACGCCGTGGAGCCGAAGCCATTCAACTGGTGGAGGAAGCAATTGATTCCGCGATCGCTGCCAGCTCTACCGAGGCGTTGCAAGCGGGGTTGATTGACATCATCGCCCGTGATTTGGATGACCTGCTGGCGCAGGTGGATGGCCTTACCGTTTCAGTGAATGGTGAGGATGTGGTGATCCGTTCGAGCGGCGCAGAGGTTGTTCCTATAGCCCCCACCCTCGTTGAAGAGATTCTGGGTATGCTCACCAACCCCAACATTGTATTTATCCTGCTTTCCATTGGTGTACAGGCAATCCTGATCGAGATCTCCAGCCCTGGCGGTTGGGTCGCCGGCACGATCGGGGTGATCCTGCTGGCATTGGCGATCTACGGGCTGGGCATTCTGCCGGTTAACTGGTTTGGAATTGTTTTCTTTATCATTGCGTTTATTCTGTTCATATTCGATATCAAAGCGCCAACCCATGGTGCGCTGACGATCGCTGGAGTGGCGTCATTCATAACGGGCGCGCTGATCCTGTTCAACTCCGCCCTTGTGCCGGGTTTTCCGCGCGTATCGGTTGGTCTTGTAGTCGGCATGGGAGTGTTCATTGGACTGACCTTCTTCACTGTGGTGATGATCGCCCTGCGCGCCATGAAGAAACCGATCATCACAGGCAGGGAATCGCTCGATGGAAAAGAAGGCTACGTGGTCGAACGGTTGAACCCGAATGGCATTGTGCACGTGGCGGGCGAGCAATGGAGCGCATCACTGGCGCCCGGTGAGATGCCACTGAAAAAAGGCGAACGGGTAAAGGTTGAAAAGGTCGAAGGGGTCAGACTGATCGTGAGTGCTGCCCTGAAGGATTAGATCGATTCAAGAGCGGGGTGACTGTATTTATCGGCGATGAAGTTTTTCGAGAAAACTCCTTTTTATCCATTCTTAACCGCGGTCTATCCGGTTCTTTTTCTGCTCTCTGTCAATATCAGTGAAGTTGGACCGGAATCAGGGTTCCGTTCAGCACTAATATTGCTACTGTTCTCGCTCGCCGCTTTCCTGGCTGCGCTGGTCATAACGCGTAATGCCCAACGAAGCGCGCTTGCAAGTTTCATTGTTACGCTCATATTCTTCCTCGTTTTCTTCCTGCTTTATGCTCCGGCTTACCATGGTTTGCGGGAGGTGCACCTCTTCGGTGAGACATTGGGGCGGCATCGTTATCTGGTGCCGGCGACATTATTCCTTCTTGTTGCAGCAGGGCTGCTAGTCATTTTACTTAGCAAAAAACTCAAACCAAAATTGCTACGCAGTGTCACGCAGGTGCTGAATCTTTTTACGCTCATCCTGGTATTGATACCTGCGATCACAATCATTTCATACATGGTAAAGAAGCAACAGGTTCTTTCCCGCACACAAGCAAGCCTGCCTCCGCTTGAACAATCGCTCACGATTGATGCGGGCAACGCGCCTGATATCTACTATCTCATCTTCGACATGCACACGAGTGATGAGGTGATGTACGAGCTGATGAATTACGATGATTCAGGCTTTACGAGCGCGCTGCGAGAGAGAGGGTTCTATGTAGCGCCATGCAGCCGAAGCAATTATTCATCGACGCAGTTTTCCATCACATCGTCATTGAATATGAACTATGTTCAGGACCTCACCGTTTCTTATGACACTCCTTCTTTATACCCGTTGATGCAGTTCAGCCAGGTGCGAAGGGCGCTCGAAGATACGGGTTATGAGACGTACGCATTTGAAACCGGCTACAGCTTCACCGAACTAATGGACGCTGACCGCTATTTCTCACCCCTTTCGGGTGTGGTCGACCTGCTGACCTATCCGGGATTGACCCCGTTTGAAAGCCTGGTCATGCGGATCTCCGGTGGAAAGATCCTGTACGAGACGAGAGATCAGTTATCGCAAAGAATGCAATTCATCATCGACGCACCGTACGTGGAGTACCGGGATCGAATTCTCTTCACACTCGATACCCTCCCGGGTCTGGCTGAGAAACCCGGACCCAAGTTTGTACTCGCGCACATTCTCGCCCCGCACGATCCGTTTGTATTCGATAAAGACGGCGGCACGGTGATAAGAGAAACACCGTTCACTATGAGTCAGGACCTGGAATACAGTTGGGATTCATACAGCGTGGCGTATATCGAGGAAATCCAATATCTGCACAAGCGCATCATCGAGATCGTCGATGACCTGCAGGGAAACAGCCGTGTCCAGCCGATCATCATCATCCAGGGCGACCATGGTATCCCGCGCACTGCCATCAACGGTGCCCATTATGAGATCTACAACGCGATCTACATGGGTGATGCCTCAGTCAGGGACCTGTACAGCACAATTTCACCGGTGAATAACTTCAGGGTCATTTTCAACAACGCACTTGGCGCAAATTTTGAGCTGCTTCCGGACGAGGCTTATGACATCGATGAGCAATCGGGTACGGCTGCTCAATTCACAGGTGGGTTCACCTGTCCTTAGTACTTAAACTTCCGTGCGCGAGAGCGCAAGTATCATATCCCTGATCGTCAGAGCGGCTTCGACAAGTTTGCCCGTATCCACCAGCGCGAACACATCGCGCCTGGTGTGGGTGTACTTCCTCGTGATTTCAACGAAGTGCTCGCTCGTGACCGCCACGGCAGGTACACCTTTCATCACCACGATCGAATGATCCCCCTGGTACCAGGGTTCACCTTCCAGTACGCCGGGGTGCTGATCCAGTACCTGGCGCAGTTTACTGCCGGTCTCTTCCATCAGGTTGTAAAACGAGAAGGCCGTCTTTCCTTTGATATACCCCAGCGCGTCCATGTTGATAAAGAGTTTAATGTTGTTTAACTGACCCTCATTCTGTTCCAGGTAAAGGATCTCACCGTTCGCAGCGTAATAATCCTCTCCGTTCATCACCAGCAGCTCAATGCCCACTTCTCCCGTGTAGTCCTTGAGGAGATCAGCCAGCAACAGCAGGGTAACGACCCCGGCGGCGTTGTCCAGCGCGCCCGGGGTGCCGGGTTTGCTGTCCACATGTGCACAGATGACGAACTTTTCAGCCGCGTGCGGGTTCAACCTCCCCACCACGTTGACCCCGGTGGAGGGAATGCGCTCCGCCTGGCTGATGACGTGAACGGTCTGTCCATCCAGTTGCGCAAGACTGGCACCGACTTTGTCTGTGGTGTACACGGAGGGGATATCAAAATTTCCATCCTCGATGAGCGGGAAGGGGTAAAGCGCGCCTGCGAGCTCAGGGTTGCGGGTTGTGGCGGCTATGATGGCAGCGGGGGCTTTCTCCTCCAGCAAGGCGATCATCCTCTGATGCGGTTCAGGATTGTAGAACGGGTAACCCTTGGGCATGAGCTGCTCACGTGTGAGTTCCTCCATTAGCAGCAGGATCTCCCCGCTGCAGTTGAGGAAGTATAAGTCTTCCATTTTCGCGGCAACGCGAAGCGGGGCGCTTACGCGGCAGCCTTTTGAATACGGGCTGGAGTGGATGGTGAAGTTCTTCGTACCGGCGCGGCATGTGGCGCCCTGTGTCACCCAGTCCAGGCATTTGAAGCCCGGTGTCTTCACTTCGTAACCGGCTGACGCGATGACCCGGGTGCAAAAATCCGTAGCGGCGTGGTTACCGACACTGCCCACCCGGCGGGTTTCGAGGTCAGCGCTGAGAAATTGCAGATAACGGGCTGCTGTATCATTCAGGTTGATTGATTCGTCCATCCTACGAAGTCCTTTGTGTAATGTTATGCGAGGGGTCTACAAAACACGGATTGCTCACGAAACCAAAAATCTTATCATTGCTTTTGCCGTTTACGAGTGATTTGCTGAGAGAAGGGGACAGGTTTTTTGCGGGTAAGCGTTAAACAGAATGCACCTCTCACTACCATTAAAATGTCTGGAAAAAGAAAATGACCGTGATGACCAATCCAATGCTGATCACGATCCAGCGCAGGGTGGTTGGGTTGACCTTACCGGCAAGCTTGCCGCCCGCCGTCCCGCCCAGCAGCGCGCTGACGGCCATCACCCCGGCAATTCCCCAGTTTACCCGGCCGGAAAACAGGAAAAAGACCGCTGCCGCGCTGTTGGTGGCGAAGGCGATAGCCTGCTTGAGGGCATTCAACCTCGTGAGCGAATCCTCGAACAGGAGAGCGAGGAAAGCCAGCACGATGACACTGAGACCGGCTCCAAAGTAGCCGCCGTAGATAGCGGCAATAATGATAGCGGGAACCGCGATTAAGAACAACCGTTTTCCTTTACCGGTTTTCTTTGTGGTGTTGCGCGCCAGGCGTTTTCGCAAGGGCTCGGAGAGCGCCAGCAGCAGCGTGGCAAACAGGATCAGGAAGGGCACGAGCTGCTTGAAAAGCTTTTCGCCGCTTAGCAGCAGAAAAATACCGCCCAAAAGTCCGCCCGCAGCTGCTGCCGGGAGGAGATATTTCAAGCGTTTGCCCTGACCCTTGAGATCGCCGCGTTGCGCCCAAGTGGCGCCAAAGTAGCCGGGGAAGAGGGATACCGTGCTGGTGACGTTGGCGGTGACAGCCGGTAAACCCAGCGCGGTGAGCGTTGGAAAGGTGATCAGCGTTCCGCCGCCTGCCAGCGCGTTGACAGCGCCGGCCGCGAAAGCCGCCAGCGCAGCGAGAATGTATTGCAGCGGGGTCATAATAGTCTCATTTTAGTTGATTTTTAATGAACAGGCTAACGGTCTTTTTCGATTGAACAAATATATATAAATACACCATGGCGGTTAAGCCATGGTGTAGTCTTATTGCCGTAATTCGAAATTAGCCGTTCAGGTCCTTTTGCGTGTCGCTCATGATTTCATCGATGCGCGCCATTACGTCAGGGGTCATCCTGTCATATACCTCGAGCGCTTTCATATTCTCCTGCACCTGTTCCACCCGGCTCGCACCGGTGATGGCGCTGCTCACATTGGGGTTCTTGATGCACCAGTTGATGGCGAGGTGGGGGAGCGAGATGCCGATCTCGCGGGCGAAGTTGCCCAGTTCCTGCACTTTTCTCAGCGCATCCTGGTCAGTGAATTTGCCGCGCAGCCACTCGTACCCTTTCAACGCGCCGCGCGAATCAGCGGGGATACCGTTCTGATACTTGCCGGTCAGCAATCCTGAACCAAGCGGGCTGAAGATGGTCGAGCCGTAGCCGTAATCCTTAAAGAGTCGGGCGTATTCCTTTTCGACCCGGTCGCGCCAGAAAATGTTGTACTGCGGCTGTTCCACCACCGGTTTGTGCAGGTGGTGCTTCTCCGCGATCTCGATGGCAGCTACGATTTCAGCGGCGGACCATTCCGAAGTACCCCAGTAGAGGGCTTTACCCCACTCGATAATGTTGTGCATCGCCCACACGGTTTCTTCAATGGGCGTGGTGCGATCAGGGCGATGGCAGTAAAGCAGATCAACATACTCCAGGTCCAACCGTTTCAACGAACCGTTGATCCCCTCGATCAATCTCTTGCGGTTCAATGTATTCTTCTCGTTCACGTTGTCTTTAATACCGAAGTAGATCTTGGTTGAAACAAGGTAGCTGCTGCGGCGCCAGCCAAGTTTCTTCAGCGCGTGACCCATCACATCTTCGGATTTACCGCCCGCGTACACTTCGGCGTTGTCAAAGAAATTTACCCCGGCGTCGTAAGCGGCAGCCATGCAATCAACGGCAGCCTCGTTGCCCACCTGGGTGTGGAAGGTAACCCAAGAGCCAAGAGAAAGTGCGCTTACCTGAATGCCGGTCCTGCCAAGAAAACGATATTCCATTTTGAATTTCCTCCTACAAGTAATTGTCTGATTATTGTATCATCACCCATCGCGGAACTCTGTGCGATGCTGGTAAAGGGGTAAAAGCTGGGGTTAAAGCAGGGTGCTGATTGGCGGGTGGACCGATTCAGCCTAGGATATCCAGTATCTGATCCACTTGTGTCAGCAGATGATCCGGCTGATAGCCGATGAGGGCTGCTCCGTCTCCGAATCCCCACGTTACTGCGGCGCAAGGGATTCCCACCTGGCGGGCGGCTTCAATATCCCTGATCTCATCGCCAATGCTGATCGCTTCCTCTGCTTTTACGCCTGCCTGGCGCAGCGCTTTGCGCAGGTGGGGAGCTTTACCGAACAGACTTGCCTGACATTCGTAAATCGAAACCAACCGGTCCAACTCTTCGCCAAGAACCTTTTTAATGTTTTTCTTCGCGTTTGATGAAACCACCGCGATCTTGAATCCGCGTGCTGCAACCTCACGCATTACCCTGTCAATGCCGGCGAATAACGCGATTTTCTCAATATTGCTGTACAACAAGCGTTGTGACTCCCTGGTCATCAGCGGGAGTTTCCATAGCGGTATGTCGTACTTTTTTAATATTTTGGTCGGGCTGTAACTGCGCAGCAGCGGAATTTCACTCTTATCCAATCGGCGCGCGCCGAATTTATCAGAGAGCTCATCCATGATGCTCAGGGTGAATGGCAGTGTATCCGCCAGCGTTCCGTCAAAGTCGAAGATCACGAGTTTGGTTGCCATATTTGTATCCCGCTATTATACCGGAAGGTGAAATAAATTATTCCTATACCGTTTCTTCACGAAATCTTCACAACTCGGGAGTATCTTTGGCGTATGGAAAGGGCTAATAAGGATTAACGGAATGAAGGTCAATAAACAACATAAAAACTGGTGGATCGACGCGCTGATGCTGGTTGGTTACCTGTTCTGTTTTTACCTGGAATTTACGGGTGTGAGCGGGCACGAGTGGCTGGGTGCGTGTATCGGTCTTCTCGCAGTCATACACACCTGGCTGCACTGGGACTGGGTTGTGGCGGTGACAAAAAGGTTTTTCAAGGGTAATTGTGCCAGAAGCCGCTGGTATTACGTGGTGGACGTGCTTATCGTGATCGGTTTTGTGGTCATCCTCGAAACGGGGTTGATCATTTCCACCTGGTTGAACCTTGAAATCTTGAATTATGTCGCCTGGTTGGATGTCCACCTGTACGCTTCGTATGCCACGCTGGGGTTGCTGATGGTAAAAATTGGCTTGCATTGGCGTTGGGTGGTCAATATCACCTGTAAGATATTCGCGAGCGAGAAAAATCCTGTTCAGGGGCGAGCACTTCAGCCTGTACCGGTTCCGGTCAATAAAGAGATTGTAGATCGACGCCGATTTCTTGGTCTGATGGGTGTTGTTGGGGTCGGCTCTCTACTGGCGGTGATCAATGTGGTTCGAGAACATTCCGTGTTCAACACGGAGATAAGCGGCGGTGTCTCTGCGATGGGAATAGAAGAATCTCCCGTAACTGCTTTTGTCCAGGGCACTCCATCTGATTCTCCTGCTCATGAGTTTGATACGAGCGAGGATTCGGCACCGGCTTCTGCAAATGAAGTCGCCATGCCTGAGCAGGAAAACACGGCAATCCCCTCCCCGGAGCCGACGGTTGTCGCTACACAGGAAACTCAGGCTGCTGCTGAGGCTTGCCAGGTGAGATGCTCTAAAAGTTGTGCCTATCCCGGGCGCTGCCGGCGATATGTGGACTCGAATGGTAATGGGTTGTGTGATCTGGGCGAGTGCATGTAATCGATCAATGGCTTTATCGTGATGAGAATCACGTTAAGGATCGGTCGTCTTGACCGATCCGCTTTTTTAACCTACCATTTACATATCGCTACAAGCATATTGATAAGGAAAAATTTATGCACGGATTGCGCCGTTGGGCAAATACAGATAGTTCAGAGTTTAACCTGACGTGGCCTTTGGTCAAACGGGTCTATAAATACGCCAGGCCTTATAGTTCCCGCCTGGCGGGGATCCTGTTGATCATTCTCGCAACCTCCGGTTTGCACCTGTTGAACCCGCTCATCATGCGGGAACTGATCGATAGAACGATCCCGGCGGGTGATACCCGGCGTGTAATATTGCTGGCTGTTGCTTTACTGGTGATGGCTTTATTGAACAGCGGCTTGCATGTGGTGCAGCGCTGGTTAAGCTCGGCGGTTGGCGAGGGGGTCATCCGTGATCTGCGTGTGGCGTTGTATAAACACTTGCAGCGAATGTCGCTGCGCTTCTATGTCAACACCAGGGTCGGCGAGTTGATGAGCCGGTTGAACAATGATGTGGTTGGCGCGCAAAATGCCATCAGCAATACGATTGTTGTCATGATCACGCAGCTGGTTCAGATGATTGCAGTACTGACGATGATGTTGATCCTTGAGTGGCGGTTAACCCTTATCAGCCTGGTTGTTGCGCCGCTCTTCCTGCTGGTTGTGCGCACACTGAGCGTGAAGCTGCGAGATATCGTGCGCAAGCAGATGGAAGCCAATGCCTCGATGAACGCCCTGATGAACGAAACCCTCAACATC
Source organism: Anaerolineaceae bacterium (assembly GCA_040772785.1). Classification (GTDB taxonomy): domain Bacteria; phylum Chloroflexota; class Anaerolineae; order Anaerolineales; family Anaerolineaceae; genus UBA6107. The sequence goes on from JAXGXM010000007.1 coordinate 60,074, forward strand.
GGCGGGTCGCTGCTGGTAAAACTTTTTGGAAGACAGGGAATGGAGGTTGAGCGCTTTGGCAGACGCGCCGACCAGGTGAGGGACTATGGCGTTACCCGATCACGTACCGGGTCTGTTTTTGTGGCGATCAGCGGTGTGCTGGTTGCGGTGGGAACGGCGCTGGTTTATGGACTGGGTGGTTACTTTGTGATTAGCGGTGTTTTTACTATCGGTACAATCGTGGCATTCAGCGCATACCTGGTGAGTCTCTATAGCGCGGTGCAGGGGCTCGCCAATGCTCCGGTTGACTTCGCGTCATCGATGGTCAGTTTCGAGCGTGTTTTTGAAGTGCTCGACTTACCCCAGGAGATCGAAGAAAAACCGGATGCCATGGTTCTTGAAACTGTCAAAGGGGAGATCAGGTTTGAGAACGTAACATTCGCTTATGAAGCTGGCGACGAACAATTTCTCAGCGATGTACGCCGCTATGGCAGTGTGGATAACGTTGCCACCACCTTATCAGAAGGTGGCAGGGAACAGGATGAGGATCATCGATCTCAGGCGAGGGGTAACGCGCTGGAGGAAGTCAGTTTTTGTGTCTCTCCGGGGCAGTTGACCGCGCTGGTAGGGCCAAGCGGCGCAGGTAAAACCACGCTCACTTATCTCATCCCTCGCTTGTATGACCCGTCCAGCGGCAGAATTCGCATCGATGGCATCGATCTGAAGGATGTCACCATTGATTCACTTTCCTCCCAGATCGGTATGGTAACGCAGGAGACCTACCTTTTTCACGACACCATTCGCACCAACCTGCTTTACGCCCGGCTGGACGCCACTCAGGAGGAGATCGAGGTAGCGTGCCGCACAGCGAATATTCACGACTTCATCAACGACCTACCGGATAGGTATGACACGGTTGTTGGTGAACGGGGCTACCGCTTGAGCGGCGGCGAAAAACAGCGTTTGTCGATTGCCCGTGTGATTCTTAAGGATCCGCGTATCCTGGTTCTGGACGAAGCCACCAGCAGCCTGGACAGCGAATCAGAAGCGCTGATACAGGACGCCTTGAAGCGCGTGATGCAGCAGCGCACCAGCATTGTGATTGCTCATCGTCTGAGTACCATCCTGGCGGCTGACCTGATCCTGGTGATCGACCGCGGCAGAGTTGTGGAGCAGGGAAATCACAGCGAGTTAATCAAACTGGACGGTTTGTATGCCTCTCTGTACCGGACACAGTTTAGAGGGAACGCGTAACGGGAAGAAAAAAGTCCGGCGACGTCGCCGGACTTTTTAGTTAATTCACGATCTATTAGTGGGGGATAAACTCCAGGTTGGTGGATGTGCAGGATCCTTTCAGGTTATCCGAGGGGCATATCAGAATTTCAGATTTGACGGTTTTGTCGGTCGGGTTGCTGGGGAATTGACCGGGATCGCAGGACGAAACGATCATGGTCCCGCCTGAGGTGATCTGCTCAAGGACGGCGTATTTTGTTCCGGCGCTCCATTGGGTAAAGGAGTTGCTCGTGTGAACGAATGGAGTTGCTACGCCTTCAAGGTAATTACGGATGCGAATGGAACTGAGTGTAAGCACGCCCGTGTTGGTAATCTTAAAATTGGCTGCCCAACCGGTTCCACATTTGGTCAATCCCACATATTCGACGGTGTAAATCGCTCGCGGCGGTGGTGTATTTGTGGCGGTTGGTTTCGGGGTGGGCACGGGGGTGTAAACGGGAAGTGAAGCTAAATCTCCCTGGAGCGTGGAGAATTGATTCCACACCCAGCAGCCGCCAATGGGAGACTCGGCCGCTTTCACAAAGTAGTAATCCCCGGCGGGGTTGACAGCGATCACTTCCACCACCGAGCCGGCTTTGAAGGTCGTAATGAGTGGGAATATGGTGGACGCGCCGCGCCGACAGTTCGTATCGCCACTTAACGTGATCGTGACAAGGTCCCTGGTGGGGGTTATGGTTGGGGGAGCAGCGGTGTCGGTGGGAGGGGGAATGGTCTCAGTAGGGGTCGCGGTTTCGGTTGGCGGAACCGCAGCGGTTTGGGTTTGACCCACGTTGACCGCGACGGCGGTGAGGGTACCGGCGACCAGAGTCTGCAGTTCCTCCGCAGGGATCGGTTCCACTTGCGTGGGCAGACCCTGGCAGGATGCCAGACTCAGGGCAAGTACAGTGATGGTGATCAGAATAAAATGTAGTTTTTTCATTTTCTCATTCCTTTTCCGAAAATACTTGGTCAAACTCAGGGTTTGAAAGTGAGAGTTTTCGTAATTGAATCTCCTTTTCTTCCATCCAGGCTGTAAAGTGTGATTCTGACACTGAATGGGTGACCTGTGGGATCGTAATTGAATTGACCCGCGTTGACGCACGCCACAGGAGATCCTTCGCCAATCTGTAGATCATCCTGCGCGTTTTCCATATCCAGAACACAGGGATCGCTTGTGGTGCCCCTGAAAATATCAGAGTCATGCATATAGGTTTTGTAGGTCCAATAATCGGTCATCAGCACGCGGATTGATCTCCAGATCACACTACCGGTATTTTCTATGTAAAACACAAGCCCATAACTGTCATCACAATTGAGGGTCTTTTCATAATATACGTAAAAGTCTTTCATCGCCGGTGTTTCCGGTTCGACGATGATGGGCGCGGCGAGGGGTTCAGGTGTGAGGACGGGCAGCCGGGATACATCACCGCTTACGGAAGTAACAACCCCTGGAATCCAGCAGAATTGGCTGTAGGTTTTCGGATCCCGAATATAGTAGTAATCATCCATCGGGTCGCGCGCCATGGCTTCAACCAGTTGGTTGGATCCGATGAAGAACAGCATTTCATAACCACCCCCGGGACCGGCGAAACAGTACGTGTCCTCTTGAAGCGTGAGCCACACCCCTGCCATCGTGGGGGAAGCGTACGGGGAAGGGGTCGGGGTGGGGGTGGAGGTGGCGGGAACGGCGGTTGTGGGCTGGGGTTTGCTGGTTGGGGTCTGAATGATGGCGGTAAGGGTGCTCGCTGCCTGAGTGCCCACCAGGCTGTCGACAACGACGGTCTGGATGATCGCGTTCTTTGCCTGCTGTTTTCCAGCTGGTATTGCGCATGCAGATAATGCCATGCTGAAAACCAGCAGGAATGCGGGAAGCACAAAAATTTTATTCACACCACGTTTTTTAAACCACATTGTTTATTTAATATACCCTTTCGCCCCCGGTTTTACAACCTTTGCAATATATCAGGGAGTATTGTAAGGGGAGAAGCGTCTGAATGACGTGACAGGAGTGCGGGTCATCCGCTCGCTGACCGGAGAGATGAGGTATGCCGCGCCGTTTCTGTGCAGAAGGGGAATGCGCCGGTGGATTGCGGCATAGTGTTCGCGAGTTTCAGCGGAAAGCTCAATGTAGCTGTCCATATCTTCCAACCAGGTGGCGAAGATCTGATCGAAGGTTGTGAAGAACTGGTGGCGATATTCTGCGCTAACCAGGGAGAGGTTGCTGATTATCCAGCATTTGTCGCTGAACTCCCAATCGTAGGTCATGCCTATGAAGCGATAATCGGATGTGAGGTAAGGGAAGAACGGAAACTGGCGGCAACTGACCGCTCTGAACTTCCGTTCACAAAATGCGGGTCCTTGGCAGGCGAGAAGAAGGAGATGCGGCGGGGTTTGCGCGATCAATTGATCCCTCTCGCTTTTTTCGATCTGGCACTCATCACCGCGCCATGTGTGCCAGAGGCTGGTGTGTTGCTTCAGATACTGCCATTCGGAATGGTAAGCCACAGGTACTGCGTGGCAGATGTCACAACAAAAAGGAATGCTTGCAGGGTTGTGCGGGGCGCACATTTCACCACAGTCGATCGCGGTGGTAGGCGCGCCAAAGGCGTCATATAGCGCATGAAAGTTAATCACGGATGGGTTCGTCATAAGAAAGGCTATCCAGCCTGCGCGCTTTCCTCCGGAGCGGGTTGGAAACGCTCCTCGCGCCCAAGTTTCAGATGAAGCGCGTAGTAAGCCAGCGCTGAAACCAGGCAGAACACTCCCCCAATGTACCACAGCAGGTCAGGGTTGAGGTTGTCCAGTATCAACCCCGCGGCGCCAGGTCCGATCGTTGCCGGTATTGACCAGGTCACCCCGAACATACCCATGTAGCGACCGCGTTTTTCCTCTGGAGCGAATCCCATCGCGAGGGTCTGGCTGGTGGGTACTACGATCATTTCACCAATGGTGATGATCACGATCGCGCCGACAAAGAGCCAGTAGGCGCCCACCATGCCGAACATCGTGAACCCGATCATGTAAAACAATGTGCCCAGCGCCATCATCTTGAATGGTGCCCTGTTCTTGATCAAGCGCGTCATGCTGAATTGGAAAAGGATGACCACGATAGCGCTTGTTGTGAGCAGAAAGCCATAACCGCCCGGGTCGATGCCATGGTTGTCACGCAGGTAGACCGAGAGGGTGTTGTACATTTGCTGATAAACGATTCCCATCAACATGCTGGCGAGCAGGAATGCCATGAAGGCGTAGTCTTTCAAGACTGAACCGTAACCCTTGAAGGTTTGCAGGATTCCCTCAGGTTTGCTGTCCGGATGGGCTTCAGGTTTGGTCTCGGCGATGAGGAGGTAGAACAGGAATGCCACGAAACAGCTGAAGACGGCATCGATGATAAATAAGGCGAGGTAAGACCTGCCTGCGATGAAACCGCCGATGGTGGGGCCGATGATCCACGCCAGGTTGCCGACCACGCGCATGATACCGAACCCCTCCTGGCGTTGGTGGTCCGGCAGAATGTCGCCGATCATGGCGTTATGCGCCGGTCCGGCGACATCTGAAAGCAAACCGATTATCACAGCCAGCGGGATGAGCACGGAGAAACTGTTGATAAACCCCAGCGTTAACGTACTTAGGGCGCTGAAAACCAGGCCAAAGATGATCAGCTTGCGGCGTCCGAACTTGTCGGTCAACGCACCACCGATCATTTGACCGACCAGACCGGCGATGGAGAACAACCCAAGCACGATTCCGGCTTCCGTCATGCCCACCTCAAATTTCTGGGTAATGTAGAGGGAAAAGAACGGCCACAGCATTGTACCGCCGACGTGGTCAATGAAAGACACGCCCACCACGAGCCAGAATTTTCGGGGAAATTCCCTGGCAATTTTCTTGATGTTGATGTTCAGCATAATGAGGACTTTCTCTATAAGGATGGAAATAATACCACTATATGTAGACGATGAGCGGGAAGAATTGTTTCATAATTTACGCAAATATTCAGCCAAAGTTGCACTATGGTTATTCATTCATGTTAAGATTTTTACGGTAGTGGGCGGGAGTGAGGTCGGCTGCCGGGTTATTTTGTTTGCGTGTACCAACGTTTTGATGAAAGAGGGCGGAAATACAAAATTGGCCGTCAAAAAACGGTTGAAGACTTCGTATAATAAAAAAGTCATAAAAATCAATCGGAGGCTGGAGGGAGAGATGGGCGATATTGTTGTTTCGTTGATCGTCATTGTTGTGGTGGGGGTCGCTATCGCGGCGATCTTCGTGATCTCCGGAAAGAAAAAATCGGAACGTGAAAAAGCCATCCAGCAGCTGGCAATGAAGAACGGCTGGCAATACGAAAAGGTACACCAGACCCATGAGAAAGGTTTCATTCTCAGGGGAGAGGATTGGACACTGGAGGCGATCGCGTCAACCAACGATACCCCCAGCCAGGCGGGTTCATCAGAAGTGTCGTTTGCGAATACCTGGCATACAAACCGGGTCAATTCGCCTGGCGGTATGGTATTGATCGGTCCCAAAGTGCCTTCTGTCAACCTGGGCGGGTTGGGAGATATGTTACTGCAAAAAGCGCTACAGATGATGATCGGCGAGGAAGCCGACCAGGCGGTTGGGCTGAAAGAGGTCTTCGTCGGGCGTACGTCTTTTCGCGACCGGTTCTCGGTCTGGGCAACTGACCAGGAAAACGCCGAAAAATTGCTCACGTATGAGCTTGAAAATGAGTTATTGAACTGGAAGATGAAGGAGATACCGGTCATAAAATTCAGTGCTGGCGGGGTGGAAATCATCACCCGACAGGATCGAATGGATACACCGGAAAAAGTGCAGGCAGTGGTCGATCTCGGCAGGGGGGTATTGGCTGTTTAGAAGATCAACGACAGACAAGCCTTGTTGCCCGCTATGGTCAAAATATATTGATTGCAAAGCTGGGAGTCGTACATTTTGAGGAAATGTTGGAGTTCAAAAAAAGGCCGTGGTTTCACAGGAAACCACGGCCACATTTTTATGGATTTTTATCAGGAAAGAGAGTTTAAGAGCGTTGCCCGATCGTTAACAAGGCGGGATTATCCTAATCACTCATAATCCTGTTCGGTGATGATGATCGATTCAATCACATCACCCGTGTAATCCGGGTTCTTCTTTGGGTCGCGCAGGGTGATGCTTTTCACCACATCCATCCCGCTGATCACCTGCCCGAATATTGTGTAGTCATAAGCTTCCAGCGGAACAGGGGCAAACGTGACAAAGAACTGGCTGCCGTTGGTATTCCGGCCGGCGTTTGCCATGGCCACCACGCCTTCGCGGTCATATTCCAGGTCACTGACTTCGTTTTCAAACTGGTAGCCGGGTCCACCGCCACCGGTTCCTGTGGGGTCGCCGGTTTGCGCCATGAACCCTTCCAGAACGCGGTGGAAGGTCACGCCGTCAAAATAACCGTCTCTTGCCAGGAACACAAAATTGTTAACCGTGACCGGGGCTTTATCCGGGAAGAGCTGAATGACGAATTCACCGCCCTTTGCCATTTTTACCGTTGCAAGATACTGTTTTGTGGTGTCGATCGTCATCTCCGGTGCAGCATCGTATTGTTTGAACGACACTTCGGTTGTGGCAATTGGCGGCTGGCTGGCGTTATTTTTCTTTACAAGATTGCCTGCCAATATCGCCACCCCGATGATCCCGATCACGATGAGGATCAGCGTTAGATCCGAGTATTCGAATTTTTTCCGGACGGCTGCTCTTTTGCTTGATCTGCTCTTTGCGGGTGTGGATTTCTTTGAATTTTGTGTGCTCATTAATTCCCCTGTACCTCAGGATTTGTGGAGGATCTCTTTATCGGCGCTGGTGATTTCCTGCATCAACGCTTCAACTTCTGTTTTGGTTTCCGGCGGGACATTCGGCATAAACTGGATGAACTTCACCAGGTCGCGCGCCTGGCGCAGAAGGTCCTTCACATTGGCAGTGTAACTCAGGTCCATCCAGCCATGTTCTTCGGGCAGCGGAAGACTCCGCGCTTTTTCGATCAGAGCGCGCGCCTTTTTGATGCGTTCGGTTGTCGGGATCACCTTCGCCATAACACTTTCTCCGGAATAGGTTGGATTATTTATAGCACAGAGCCGTGAAAACAGGAAATTTTTAAGACTTTCTTTAACGCAATCCGAGAAGGTCGGGAAAAGAATATCTTGAAATACCGGCGAGAGTGTACTCCGTGCCGTGGATGATGGCATTCGCAGCGTTCAATCCGCTGCGAATGGATGGTCCGATCCCTTCTCCCATATCCAGCGTCGCCAGCCCCAGCGCGTCGCCGACCAAAAAGGCGTTTCCCGACCGCGGTATGGACGAACGGGAGCGCAAATAGTACGAATGACCGGCCGGGTGAAAATCAAATCCGCGCACCAGGTCAAGGTTGTACAATTTTTCGACCAACCGATCCCATTGACGCTTCAGGTTGTCCTGCCTCTTTTTTAACCCGCTCACGCTGCCGCCCACGCCGATATTAATAACGCCGTCCGATTTTGGAAAGTACCAGGCGTAACCCGGCAGCCCGTCCTGCATAAACCACAGGCGGCAGGTGCTGCTGGCTCCCGGATATTGGATCTCCTCCTCCTGGGCAATGATGAGCTTTCCGGTGCTTGCCGGGTGCACATCCGCAAATAAGGTTCGTTTTACAGGGCAATAGGTACCGCCCGCGCCGATCAGGAAGCGGGCGTTGAATTCATCATCAACAACATAGCGATCCCCTTGAAGAAGAATTTCATGAACCTGGTGTCTGATCATGTGCTCGCGCACCGGTGCGTTAAGCCAGTCATCAAATTCAAAACGCCTTATAGCGTACTGCTGCGTGCGAAGAGTGAACCGCAATTGCTTGATCTCAACATTGAATTTTGTGAAGCGCGTGAAGTTGCCGGGATAATTCTCTGGATCAAGGTTTACATCACGCAGCACCTGCGGCGTGATCCAGCCGGCGCAAGTTTTATTGCGCGGGAACTCCTCTTTATCCAGCAGCAGGAAATCGATCTTGTGCTGTTTTAATTGCCGCGCACAGGCTGAGCCGGCAGGTCCGCCGCCAATGATCAGAACTTCAGTCGTAATCATCTCAATTCAACTCTGGCGGCAATCAGGCTGCGGGGTTCCGCGGCGGGTGAAGACGATCTGCCAGAGCTGCTGGTGACGGGAGCGAAAGCCGCCAGCGCTTGTGAGCAGGTAATAGCGCCACATTCTGTAGAAGGTATCCCCGTACTTTACCTTCAGGTCAGGCCAGGCTGCTTCAAAATTCGCCGCCCATGCCATCAGGGTGGGGTCATAATGTGGACCGAAATTGTGCCAGTCCTCCATCACGAAGAGCCCCTCCATTGCCTTGCCCAGTCCGCTGATGGAGGGAAGCACGCCGTTGGGGAATATATACTTGTCTGTCCAGGGTTCGCCGTGAGTCCGGGTTATATTGCTGCCTATGGTGTGCACGAATGCCACCCCATCCGGTTTCAGGCAGCGGTCCACCACTTTCATATAGGTGCGGTAATTTTTATACCCCACATGTTCCATCACGCCGATGGATACCACCGCGTCGTAAGTGCCGCTCACCTCGCGATAATCCTGCAGCCGTAATTCCACCGGCAACCCGCGGCATAGTTCCATCCCGAGGGCTACCTGTTCCTTCGAGACGGTTACCCCAAGCACCTCGACGCCGTATTTTTCAGCGGCGTATTTTGCGAAGCTGCCCCATCCGCACCCCAATTCCAATATGCGCATACCGGGGCGGGCGCCTATCTTGCGGCACACCAGGTCCAGTTTCGCCTCCTGTGCGTCATCGAGGTTGGTGGCGGTTTTCCAATACCCGCAGGTATAAGCCAGGCGTTTATCGAGCATTGCGGTGTACAGGTCATTACCAAGATCGTAATGCCTGATGCCAACCTCAAACGCGCGGGTCCTTGATTGACGGTTGAACAGCCGCGATTTGAGCGCCTGCATGATGAAGTAGGATTCGCTCATGAACTTCTCTTCCAGTCGGGCGAGCATCGCACGGGTAATGAACTGGTCGATTGCCTGGCAATCCCACCATCCCTCTACATATGACTCTCCCAATCCAAGTGTGGAGTCGCGCAATAAGCGGTCGTAAAAAGCCGGTTGATGAACCTGGATATCCCACGGATTTGATCCATTGATTTTGATTCCGGCGGGTTCCAACAGATCGCGAATGACCGATTCAGCTTTTGCCATTTTCACCTCCTCTTCGACTATATATTCGATAACACCGATCCTCGGAAAAGGTGGCACAAACAAGCTTCAACCCTTCATCATTACAACACTATTAATAACCTGCGTCTATTGCTATAATCAGTATAGCAAATTCTCTACTTGAATTCTGGTTGACCATCAAATGACTAACACTAACGAAAACGAAGCATATATAAAGCAATTGAGCGAATCTCTCGTGGATGAGGTTGTTGGGGCGATCGGTCTTTCAAAGAACCGTTTTAACCACTGGCTGGTGTATAAGCTGATCAACCCTGTAACGGATCGCTTTGCGCATGTGGGGCTGAATTTCGAGCGACTGATAAGGGAGAACGGGTTCCCCGCGGCGAGTGATTGGGTGTTATCCCTGTTTTGTAAACCGGTTAAGGCACATTACCAGGAAGATATTCCGCAGGATGGTCCCCTGTTGGTGGTGGCAAACCACCCCGGCGCCTATGATTCAATGATTTACGCTTCTCGATTGGGGCGTCAAGATGTCAATTTAATCGCAACTGAGATTCCATACCTGCAACTGCTGCCGCTGACAAGCAGCCATCTTATTTACGCGGCGCGCGATAACAGCACCAGACGCGCGGTCGCGATGCGCCAGATTATCCGGCACCTGCGCTCGGGCGGGGCGATGGTCTATTTCGCATCCGGTCATCGTGACCCCGATACGGCGGTCTACCCCGGCGCAGCAAAGATGATCGACAACTGGCTGCCAATATTTAACTTTTTCTATAAATACGTCCCGGGGTTGCGGATACTTCCAGCGATCAGTTCAGGGATCCTCTCTGAGCACTGGGCTTACCACCCCATCACGCGTGTGAGAAGGAAACAGCTCGATCGGCACCGACTGGCGGAATTTGGACAGGTGATCAGCCAGCTGGTAAAGCCCGGTAAGCTGCTGGTTACCCCTGCGGTGTCTTTTGGTAGGGCTGTAAGCCAGGAGGACCTGCAGCGTGAGGGAGCAGGTGAAGATTATCAATCTGCGATCGTGCAATTGGGAAAAACGCTCTTAAACGATCATGTGCGGCATTTCAACTATAAATTCAGCTGATTAAATAATTCATTCGTACACGAATTCTCATGGGTTTGTCAGTACATGCTACGCCCGGTACTATTAATTCCCGGGGGTAGTAAAATCAGTTGGAATTTAATTTTGGAGTGAAATCCATTATGAATATACTCGTGGTCAATTGTGGAAGCTCTTCGTTAAGCTTCAAAGTTTATCAGGTCGGGGAAAATGGGGCGGTGTCAGTTTTGCTGGCGGGTAAAGCCCGCAACGTCGCCACCCGCACGCAGGCTGAACCGCACATCGAATGGGTGCGCGATGGTAAAAAGCAAACCCGTGCATGCCCGCTGACTTTACACAGCGAGGCTGCGCAAGAGATGCTCGCTGTTTTGGCGGATGAAGGGGTGTATATCGACGCGGTGGGGCATCGGTTCGTCCACGGGGGTGAACGCTTCACCACCACCACCCAGATCAATGATTCAAGCCTTGAGACACTTAGAGAAGTACTCCCGCTTGCACCCATTCACAACCCCAACTCATTCAGCGCGATCGAGGTGTGCCTGGAGCAATTGCAGAGCTTGCCTGAATTTGTGGTTTTCGATACTGCCTTTCACTCATCGATTCCGGTGGAGGAAAGGGAATATGCCCTGCCGCGTGATCTGGCAGCGCAGCTCGGACTGCGCAAGTACGGCTTTCATGGGCTCAGCTACCAGTATGTCAGTCAACGGGCAGCGGAATTTTTGAACAGGCGGGTCGATGATGTGAAATTGATCATGTGTCACCTTGGCACAGGCGGATCAAGCGTGTGCGCCTTCGCGGATGGGCACTCTGTGGCTACGTCTATGGGTTTCTCACCGCTCGCCGGACTGGTGATGTCCACCCGCTGCGGTGATATTGATGCCGAGGTGGCGCTTGAACTGGTGCGGCATGGGATGACCGCTGATGAAGTCAGCCGCGTGCTCAATAATAATTCCGGGCTGATCGGCTTGAGCGGTTATTCCTCCAACCTGGCGGAGATTATCGCGGCGGCTGAAGCAGGCGATGAATCATGCAGGGTTGCTTTTGAGGTCTACGTGTCCCGTTTAAAGCACTACCTTGGCGCATATACATGGCTGCTCGGGGGAGCAGATGCGATCGTTTTCACAGACGATGTTGGTGTTACCTGCTGGCAATTACGCGAGAAGGTATGCGTTGGAGTTGATTCACTGGGAGTGGTTGTGGATAGCGACGCGAACCGATCTGCCCGTCCGGACCGCATCAGTGATGTGAGCAGTACCCAATCCCGCACGCGCGTGATCGTTCTGCCAACAGATGAAGAACGAATCATTTTAGAAGAAGTAATCCGGTTATTATAAAAAAGGGGCAGTCGTTGAGACTGCCCCATAGGCTTTGTACTTTTTTTTAATCTCCGATCAGCGCCTGCCATGTGAGCGGATCCACCAGTCCGTTCGGATCCAGGTAGTAACTTTCCTGGAAGTCCACCACGGCAGTGTAAGTTGCGTTCCCATATTGTCCATCAACAGTGATGGAGTAGCCAAACTTGTTTTTCAACAATGTTTGCAGCGCGAACACCGCATAGCCGCTGTTGCCCTTATACAGTTCCACTTCACTGGCAAGCTTTCTCCAGGTTTTCCTGCCAACAATTCCATCCGCTGTAATGCCCGCGATATCCTGGAAGTTGATCACGGCGGTGCGGGTTTGGTTACCGAAGATCCCATCAACCTGGACCTGCTGATTATATTCATTCAGCAGGTATTGCAGGGCGGTCACTTCGTTTCCAGAGTCACCCACCTCAAGCGTAGGCCAATCGGGAATTTCAGGCATGGTGGGAGAGGGCAGCATGGAATGGATCTCCACCCATACCGTGCCGACAGAGTCTCCCTGCGGACTGCGGATCTGCCAGTAACCGACATGCTTGCCAATTGGCTCCGGCGCCACCATGTTCACGGTCAGGTCAATCTGCTGACCCGGCGCGACTGAAATTCCGATCGGTAAGGGAGATGCTCCACCCATCCGATCACCGCTGCTGAAAGTAAGAGCGAAGTCGGAGGTCCAGGTGCATGTTCCGGCGTTGGTAAATCGCCAGGTTTTATCGAAAGCCTGGTCCACATAGATGAGGGTACCGTCCATGATCGTTACATCAATGGCGGTCATCTTGAGCGTGCAGGGAGTTTCGGTGCTCGTAGCCGTGGGAGGGATGGCGGTGTCAGTTGCCGGCGGTGGGGCGGTCTCCGTAGGAGGTAGAGATTCACTTGTGGGTGTTACCATCTCAGGGAGCACTGTATCCAGAATATCGATCAGCGGGGTTTCCATGGGGGGTTGAGTTGCCTGATTGAGCGTTCTGGACAGGTTACAAGAAGTCAAAAACAGCACCATGATGACAAAAACGGGGATTATTTTGCGGAACATTTTTCTCCTCCTTTTCTCGTTCACGTAATTCATGCCCGGTGGCAGTGAGCATTGAATTACCCAACCGCTTTGGCTTTTAAGAGTTCAATTAAATCGGGAAATCTGTTTCGCACCCTGCGATGTGTGGCTGCAATGAACGGGTGGTCGGGGGAAATATAAATAGAGTATAGCACCCCCAATGCCATTTTGTTACGTTTAAATTATTACTGAGATGAATATCGCGGCGGTTAGTCTTCAGCGTAACCGCAAAGCGCCATTGCAGAAGGGCCGGTACTGATGCCGAGCACAGGTCCGGTAATATTGACGATCAATTCAACCGGGTTGAACTCCTGCTGGATGCGTTCCGCCATTTTTTCAGCTTCATCAAGAATGTTGCCATGCATTACCGCAACATGCAGTTTGCTTTTACCTTTGAAGTGATCGAAAAATTTGTTGTACATCAGGTCAATCACACCCTTGTGGGTGCGTGAGAGAGAGGCAGGTTCCACCAGCCCAGACTTGTGGTTGATCGAGACCAGCGGTCTGATCCTTAAGACGCTCCCCACCCATTTTGCCGCGTTGCCAATGCGCCCGCTTTTTTGCAAGTATTCGAGCGATTCCATGGCAACGTACTGCACGAGTTTTTTCTTGAGGTCTTCGAGTATGGCAAGGATTTCGTTGACCTTCATGCCGGCGTCACGGGCGCGGGCGGCTGCCAGCACCTGCCAGCCCAGGCTCATTGTCGGGCCTTTGCCATCCACCACTGATACCGGCACATTGACCAGCTTCGCGGCTTCTGAAGCCATGTGAAAAGCACCGCTCATGGCGCTGCTCACGGTCAGGGTGATGATTTCGGTAGCGCCTTTAGCTGCCACTTCCTCGTAGACTTTTTTAAAATCAACGATGCTGGCTTGCGATGAAGAAGGGTATTCCGGATCAGTGACAAGGCGTTTGTAGAAGTCAAGCGGCTGCATTTCGACACGGTCGCGGTATTGTTGGTTGCCCCAGATGATGTAGTGCGGGATGATGGTGATGCCATATTGCTGCACCAGGTCTTCAGGGATATCGCAGGTGCTGTCTGTGATTATTCCAATCATGTCTTCTCCCCTGGAGGTGTGTTTTCAATCTTTCTTTAAATAATACAGTTACATAAAAATCGGGTCAAGGCGACTGATGCAAAAACGTAAAAAAAGACTGTTCATGCTTATTTCTGCTTGTCTCTCCCCGTACAGGCGGGATCAGGAATCTTCCTCGAGGTCCTCCAGCTCCCTCGTCAACTTCTCCGCTTGTTTATCCCGCAGGATCAGGCTCAGGATGTAAACCACGATGCCGCCAAGGATTACGCTGAATCCTGCGACCATGTAGGCTGTGGTGTCGGGCGTCATGCCTCACTCCCTGATTCGATTTCCATGCGTTTTTGCAATACCGCGTTCTCTTTCAATCCCAGCCGATAACGGTGCCAGTAAAGGGCAATGAATAGTAGGGTAAACGCCCCCAGGCTGCTGAAGAACGCCGCCTGCATCCGGGGGGTCATGGCAAAAGCGCCAACCGTCGGATCGGAGGAGCCAACCAGCACCGGATGAATGGTGCGGAAAACACGTATCGAAATGAATGTGAGCGGTACGCTGATAAAACCTACAATGGCGTACACTGCTGAGAGCCTGGCGCGGCGCTGCGGATCATCCAGGCCGCTGCGCAGCAGCAGGTAAGCGGCGTAGATCAATTCCATGACGAGTGTGGTGGTCAGGCGCGGATCCCATGTCCACCAGGTGTTCCACACCGGGCGTGCCCAGATCATCCCGCTGACGATTCCCATCCCGATGAATACCATACCGATCTCGATCCCCGCCAGGCTGGCGGTATCCCACTTGAGCGCGCCGGTCTTCAGGTATGCGATCGCAGCTACGGTCGCAACCAGAAATCCCAGCATTCCCGTCCAGCTGGCAGCCACGTGGAAGTAAAACACTTTCTGTACCCTGCCCATGGTGAGTTCGATCGGGGCATAGGTCAGTACCAATAAAAACGCACCTGCAATGGCAACAAGAGCAAGGCTGTCAATAAGGCGCAGTAAGATCGGAGTTTGTTGTTTTTGCTTCATAACCGTTTATCTCTATTCTTCGATGATTTTATCAAATACCAGTAATCCGACCGCAGCGAATAACATATCGTAACCCACCAGGATCAGCAGCCAGGTGGAAAGCTCGCCCTGCATGCCGCCCTGCAGCAGAATGGTGGATGCGCGCACAACTGCCAGCAGCAGGGGGATGATCACAGGAAAAAGCAGCACCGGCAGTAGCATGTCGCGAGTGCGCAGTTGCAGAGAGAGCGCTGAGAGCAATGTGCCGGTGAGAATGTAACCCAGCGTGCCCAGCAGGATCACGCCGGCGAACCCGGCGGAAAAGAGATTGATGTTGTTGAATAGCGCGTAAATAGGTACGACAATGATGGCGGTGATGAGCAGGAACACCCAGTTTACCAGTGCTTTGCCGAAGTAGATCGCTGTGCGGTCAACTGGAGCGAGGAGCAGACCATCGAAGCCCTCGCGATCTTTCTCAAGCGACATGGAGCGGTTGAGGCTGATCGTGCCGGCAAAACACAATGTCACCCAGGTCACGCCCGGGGCGGCTTTGGTGCGCATATCTACGGAGAGGTCGAACGCGAAAACAAAGATGAGGATGACGGTGAGAGCAAAGACCAGCATGGTGCCCAGGATCTCACGCGTGCGGCGCTCTGCCAGCAGGTCTTTCCAAAAAATCGCGAGGACGGTGTTCAGATATGCTTTCATCCAGTGTCCCCCGCTGCGTGTTTCACGGGCTGCGCACCGGTGATCTCGCGATAGGTCTCCGCCAGTTTCTCCGGGCTGATTTCTGACCGGGGTTGCGTAAACGCGATCCGTCCCTGGTGCAGCAGATCAACACGGGTGCTGGCGCGGCAGGCTTTTTCGAGGTCGTGCGTTGCCAGAAGGACCATCTTTTTTTCTTCAACTGCGCGCAGGATGAGGGACTCGAACACCGCCGAAGAATCCTGGTCCAACCCGGTGTAGGGTTCATCCAGGAGGAGGCACGCAGGATCGTGCAGCAAAGCTCGCGCGATCGACAGGCGCTGCTGCATACCACGCGAGAATGCGCGCACCATATCATTGGCGCGTGAACGCAGGTTCACCATTTCAAGGAGTTCATCGATACGATTTTCCGGGTTGGCGAGTTGATATAAGCGACTGAAAAAGCGCAGGTTCTCTCGGGCGCTCAGGTTGCCGTAGAGCATTGGCGCGTGCAGCACAACCCCGATCTGCCGGCGGTAAAAAGTCGGATCATTACGTGATGGGATATTGTTGAACTGAACCTGTCCGATCTCCGCCCTGGAGATACCGGACAAAATGCGCAGGAGTGTGGTCTTACCAGCGCCGTTGACACCGATCAATGAAACAACTTCACCCGGCTCGATCGTGATCGAAACCCCGCGCAGCACCTTGCGGCTGCCATAGGATTTGGTGAGATTGATCGCTTTGAGCATAATGACCGATCAGGCAGATATGGTGGTCTGCGCTGTTTCCTCTGTCTGCATCCGGCGGCGCAGCTCCGCCGCCCGGGCGAGATATTCCTCGCGCTGGGCATCGTGTTCGTCAGTGGTCAATTTGCCCAGGTTGAAATCAAAATCCAGCTCGCGAATCTGATCAAGAATGGCGTTGTATTCTTCTGCCAGTCTTTCGCTGCTCATAGCGGGTGAAAGTTCAGTTACCTCGTCCTGCGAGGTGAACAATGGGCGCGTGACGTATGTGATGACCATTGCCAGGATAATCACGATTATGATGAGGGAGACGACCGTCATTTTTAAGCCTTCCTTTATTCAGCCAAAGCCAGCGCGGCGCGGATCTCTTCCGCTGTGAGGAAAGGACCGATCTGAATGGCAACCAGTTTTCCATCGCGACCGATGATATAGGTTTCCGGCACAGCTTCCACCTTGAACATACGCGAGATGCGGGATCCCATATCCGGACCATTCGGGAATGTGATGCCGTATTTTTCCAGGAAAGCCATCGAGTCCTTTTCGGTGTCGACGTAATTTACTCCCAGGAAAATGATGTCCCCGTCGTCTTTGACCTCCTGCCAGACTTCCTCCAGGGCGGCGCCCTCTTCATCACAAGATGCGCACCAGGAGGACCAGAAGTTGAGCAAAATGATCTTGCCCTGCAGCCGGGATTTCTGGTAAGTCTCACCGGAGAAAGTGGTCACGTTGAAATCCGGAATATCGGTGCCGATCGCCAGGGTGTCCTGGCGGGCGTTCTTCATTTGCAGCGCGAAAAGGACGATGAGTCCTACGAGGACTGCACCGGCTATCGCAGCGAACATCACGGGGAAGCGTTTCTTCGATCTGTTTGTTGTTGTGGTGTTTGAATTATTCATTCTTCCCTCCGCAAATCCTGTTCAATCTCGCTGATAATGTCATTCGCGGGTGGTTGTTGTGCGGGATTTTCGAACTGAACTGGTTCAGCCGGCTGTTTTTTGGATTTGATGACAATATTCGCGATGACTGCGATCCCGATAAGAAGAATTAATGGCGGTAGCACGTAGATCAGCCAGTTGAAACCTTTCGGCGGAGGAACGGAGAGGACATGTTCGCCGTATTGGGCGGCGAAATACTCCTTGATCTGTTTTTCGCTCCAGCCCAGTTCCATTTTTTCCCTGATCAGATCACGCCACTGTGCGCATGCCCGCGTTGGGCAGACATCGAGCGGTACGTTCTCGCAAACCGGGCAATAAAGGTCTTTCGCGAGCTCGTTTACCTGGTCGTCGGTGATCGGGCTGACATCCTGCGCGAACCCGTTGCTGGTGGGGATAAACATTACTACCATCACCAGAATGAGGAGTAACCAGATCGGTAAGCGCTTCATACCTTTACCTCGCTCGTTTCCGGTTTTAATTTACGCTCGCGGTTGGGCCATAAGGCAACCAGGGTGCCGAGGATCAGCACTGCTGAACCGATCCATAGCCAGTTAATAAGCGGGTTGCGGAAGATTTTGAATGTGGCGCCTTCTGAAGTGATTTCCAACCAATCCACCAGGACAATGTAGAGATCTTCGGATAGGGTACTGCGTACGCCTGGAATGCTGACCGATTGCTGCGCAGTGTAATAATAATCACTACCCGGATAGACCCGGTCCAGTTCGCGACCGTCCCGGCTGATGACGATCGAGGCTTGCGCGACGTTTCTGCCATCGGGGGTGTCGTAAATATCCAGCTTCTCATAGGTGAATGTGTAACCTGAAAGATGCAGCGATTCACTTTCAGCGACCATGCCCTGGGTGGTGGTCTGGAACATCTCGATCCCGACGATTCCCAGCCCCATCAACGCGACGCCGATGTGAATGATGTAACCGCCATAGCGCCGGCGGTTATGACGCACCAGGTTGTCAAAGGCTTTCCAGGGTGATTCGTGATGAACCCTGGAGCGCAGTTTGATGGATTTTATCGTGTCCATTAGCGTGGCGATGATGGCAAAGAAGGCAAACCAGATGCTCAGCAGCGCCACCCACTTCGTCGCGCCTAGCAATAACGCTACGATCGGTGCTGCCAGCGCGATGACTGCGGGGAGCCAGATGGTTTTGCCGAGGCTGCGCGCTGTGGTGGCACCCCAAATGGTGAGGGGAACCACGCCCATCAGGATTAACAAAAGGGCGAACAAGGGTCCCGTCGCGCTTTCATAGAAGGGCGGCCCCACGGTGACTTTCAGACCGGTAAGCATTTCTGAAATGATTGGAAAGAGGATACCGATCAGGCAGATGAGGAATATGGCGATGAAAAGCAGGTTGTTTACGAGAAACGCAACTTCCCTCGAGAATAGAGATTTGATCTGGTAGGTCGAACCGAGGTCATTCCAGCGCCAAAGCAGCAAACCCAGTGAAACGATGAACATGATCGCGATGAACGCCAGGAAGAAAGGTCCGATGCCGGACTCTGAGAACGCGTGCACCGAGGAAAGCAGGCCGGAGCGCGTGAGAAATGTACCGAAGATGACCAGGCAGAATGTCAGGATCAACAGGGCGATATTCCAGTGTTTGAAGAGACCGCGTTTTTCCTGTGTGATCATGGAGTGCAGGTAGGCAGTGCCGGTGAGCCATGGGATCAGCGCAGAAATTTCAACCGGGTCCCAGCCCCAGTAGCCACCCCAGCCCAGCACGTCATACGCCCAGCGGCTGCCAAGCACGAGACCGATGGAGAGGAAGAGCCACGCCATCAGCGACCATTTACGCGTGGACTTAATCCAGTGGTCATCGCGGCGACCGGTGATGAGCGCAGCGATAGCGTAGGCGTAAGGAATGATGAAGCCGGTGAATCCAAGGTAGAGTGTTGGCGGGTGAACGACCATCCCGAAATGCCGCAGGAGGGGGTTCAAACCTGCGCCATCAGGCGGGTTTGCCTGCAGAGACATAATAGGAGGGAAGAGCGAGCTGACCACCTGTCCATCCATCGTGATGAAGTAGCGATTGAAGGGATTCTCAAAAAACAGGACCAGCGCCAGGAAGAAGAAGACGGTGAAGCTGGTCACAGTGATCACCCAGGGAAGCAGGTCCTTTTCAGTTTTCCATTTGCGTACCAGCGTAATAAATGAGAATCCGGATAAAAGCCAGCACCAGAAAAGCAGCGAGCCTTCCTGCCCACCCCACAAAGCCGTCAGCTTGAGGTAAAACGGCATAGCGAGGTCAGTGGTCTGATACACATAAGCGTATTCGAAATGTCCTGCAACGAGGAGAATCAGCAGCGCCACCACTGAAGCGGTTAACAGCGGGAAGGTGACCAGCGCGGCGCGCCGGGCTGTTTCGAGCATGGCGGAGGAACGGGTCCGCCCGCCGTAGATGGAAGCCACCACGCCCAGCAGTGACGTGACAAGCGAGATGACGAGCATCCCATAGCCAATGGGGCCGATCATGGTGCAACCTGTGACGGAACACCTTCTTCATACCGGGAAGGACACTTGAGCAGCAGCTCATCAGCGTAAAAAACGCCGTCCTCTCCCATGGTACCGGTCATGATCGCCTGCGCTTCATTGGTCAACAGATCAGGCTGCACACCGTTATAAACGACATCCAGGCGGTTGGCGTTTGGATCCTGCGACGCTTCATGTAGAACGTTCGCCAATCCGCCCAATGCTTCTATCTCATCGTTGTCGCCGGGTATGTGCGCCACGGTGAATGAGAGGTTCAAAGTGCGCGGGTCGTATTCAATGCTGTCACCCAGCACAACACCTGAAACACGCACGCTGCTGCCCTGGTTCACCTTACCGGAGACCAGTTCATCGACGGTTAAGTAATATTGCGCGTTGCCTTTAAGGCTGGTAACCACCAGCAGAACCACCGCCGCAAGCATTAAAATTCCACCGATCAGGAATTTGTTGGGTTTGAGGTGTTGCTTTGGCGTGATGGTTTGAGTTTGTTGATCCAATTTTTCTCCTGATAACAATAAATGAAGTGAACACCAGTAACGTCGTGATTATAACAAACAACGATCACGCCAATTATTCCATTTAATCACAGACATTTGTAATAAATGGTCTCTTGATGCGGGGTGTTTACCTGTTGGATTGCTGTTTTTTAACCGATTTCTGTTCACGGCTGGTGTTGTGCCAGCTAAATGCGTCATTGTATATACATTACATTTATCTTGTTTTTCCTAATATTTGTCTTGAACGCTTTTGTAGGTATGAAAATCGTATATAATCTAAAAAACCACGTTTACAGGCAAGAGATCAAATTTAATTTTTTTATCCTAGCAATTTTCTTGGAAAGGAAAAGAATCAATGACAGACACTCCCCCCGTTGAAGAAATAAAAGAAGAAGCCGCCCAGGTTGAAAAGGTTAATAAAACTAAGGCAAATAAGAAACTGGGTGTATGGGCGATAGTGGGGATCGTTGTAGCCGCCCTGGTGGTGGTTGGCGGTGCCGGTGGTGGATATCTTATCCATCTTTCCAATACCAGCCCTGAATTCTGCGCGACCTGTCATATCATGGATAAGAACGTGAATTCCTACCTCGCCAGCAACGACCTGGATAATATTCACTACCAGGCAAATGTCGCGTGCAAGGAGTGCCACGATTACCCGATCCCTGCTGAGATTAGCAGCGGTGTTAAATTTATTCTGGGTGATTACACTGTGGACGAAAACGGCGATCTCGTCAAATTAACCTACGATGACGATATCTGTCTGCAATGCCACATCAGCAAGGATTTTGTCGCTCAATCCACAGACTTCCTTGCCAGGAACCCTCACGACAGCCATAACGGTCAGCTTTCCTGCAAAACCTGCCATGTCTCTCATGGACAGCAGATCGACTACTGCTCGCAGTGTCATGATAACGGCGGGCAGCGCCTTATCGGCGAGGAATACGAACCGAGAGAAAACACGATCGACTAATAATTCAAAATGAGCGGGTGAAATAGTACCGCGTAAATTAAAAATGGGACCTCGATGAAGAAGTCCCATTTTTCTATTCATTATTTTCAGGATTCGGTGACCTCTGGCTGAGAATCGGTCGGTGCTTCGTTTGATTTCTCGTTGGGGGCTACTTGTGATATTGATTCTGGTTCATCGCCTTCTTGCGGCGGCCCAGGCAGGCTGACCTCCACTACAGGTTGTTCCTTTAATTCCTTGTCAACTTCCTTTAACGGTTCTTCCACTTCCTTGATAAAATCCGACATCGTGCTTGCTACGGAACTTTGAAGTCCCCGGGTTTCCTTGTCCAGGTCTTTGAGTGTGTTGTCAAGGTCGGCTTCTTTTGCCAGTATCCTGGGAATCTCCGTCAGTTCGCGTTTAGTCGCCCAGATCTCCTTCCAATAGGGAGATTTGGTTACCTTGCGAATGAAAGCACCAATCTCCCGGGCGGTTTTGACCATGTTGCCCGGGCCCATAATGATCAACGCCAGGATGACGATGAGGATGATCTCGGAGATGCCGAGGTTAAATATCTTCATTTACCGGTAGCCTAATAAATAACACTTTGACTGCATCACAACTAACAGGATGCAGAAATTGTTTACGCCTGCGGGGTGGTATCGTCTTTGGATTGTTCTTCTTTTTCATCACCCTTAAGACCGTCGCGGAAGGAACGAATTGCTCCGCCGATCTCGCCGCCGATCTTACCGATCTTGCCGACCCCGAAGAGCAGGACGACAATGACGAGGATGATGACTAATTCCGGAACACCTAGTTTGAATGGCATTTTCTTTCTCCTTGTCTTGCTTGAGTAATTTTACTACGTAAACCTGTTGCTATCACGACGCCGAATAATCAGCTTCGTTAGTCTCCCGGGCTTTTCTGCGCCGGCGACCAGCGATGGTGGCGAAAAGGATGCTGATGAGATACAAAACCGTCAACGGCAGCATCATTAATGCCATGTTCACCGGATCAGGTGTTGGTGTGATAAACGCCGAAGCAACGGCGATGACAATAAGCGCGATACGCCATTGTTTGGCGAGCTGCCTGGCGGTTACCACGCCGAGCCTGGCAAGCAGAAAGACGATGAGCGGCAACTCAAAAGCGATCCCTACCCAGAATAGCAGATTTAACACGAACCCGAAATAATTAGCCGGGCGCGGTGCGGTTGCGATTCCCATGAATTCCAGTAAAAAGGGCAGCGCTGTGGGGAGCATAAAGAAGTAGGCGAAAAGGACGCCGCCGACAAAAAAAAGGCTCGCCATGGGGATCATGATCCACACCCACATGCGCTCACTCGGGTTCAACCCGGGCAGTACAAAGGCGAGAACCTCGTACACGATGACCGGCAACGCCAGGATCACACCCGCCAGGAGTGAGATCTTCATGAATGCTGACACGTTCTCGGTGACGTCGATCGATTCCAGCACGGAGAGCCCGCCAATCGGCATTGCCAGCACCTCGGCGATCTGTTGACTGAATGCGAAGCTGGCGATGGTGGTGACCAGCAACGCGACAACAGAGATTAGCAGCCGCTTTCGCAGCTCCTTTACGTGTCCAAGGACACTCAATTCTTCAGGAATTTCTTCTTTTTTCGCCATTTATCACTTCTGCGCCTTGTGAGTTCATATTGTATCAGCCGCTAGGGCTGGGTACAAGGACGATACACTGGATTTTAATATGATAAAAATTATCAATTATTGAAGCAATTTCCCGTAGATCTCAAGCGCGTAATTTGAATAGCAGCAAAAGATGATCTCCTGAATGGATCCGGGAGAGGTGAGAAACTCCAGCGCCGCGGTCACAGCAATCGTTGCGGCTGGTTTGATCGGGTAACCGTATGCCCCCGTGCTGATCGAGGGAAAAGCGATGGACTTCAAACCATTTTCAGCGGCGAGCTCAAGCGAACGCCGGTAGCAGGAAGCCAGCAGATCGGGCTCTCCGTGATCACCGCCACGCCACACCGGGCCGACTGTATGGATAACATGCCCGGCTGGCAGCCGGTAACCGCGGGTGATCTTCGCGTCGCCGGTGCTGCATCCGCCGAGCGTGCGGCATTCTGCCAGCAGCTCAGGTCCTGCGGCGCGGTGAATCGCGCCATCCACCCCTCCTCCGCCCAATAAGGAGTTGTTGGCTGCGTTGACGATTGCATCCACCTTAAGCGTGGTGATGTCTGCAAGAAGGGCCCTAATGATCGTCATGCGAAAACCAACCTTTTTGTAAAAAAATACGGCAGAAGCCGGGGTTGCTCTGCCGTGTCAAGTGCTATAATCCGATCAGCCTGTGGGGGTCCTTGAGCTTAATATTACCCCGACCGAATTATTTTGTTGGTGCCGGGCGCCCGCATTTTTGGTGCAGGCGTCCCGGGGTTATCCAATTGAATAAGGATCAGTCGAGCATGCTGGCGGGGATGTTGCCGCCATTCTCGGCGATCTTCTGCAGAACGGTCTTGTGCAGCCAGACGTTCATTTCAGCTGAATCAGCCATTTTGTCTGCCGGGCAACCAAGCTCCACTGCTAATTCTTTGCGGGCTTCAAAGCTGCTGTCGATGCCAAGCAGTTTCAACAGGTCAACGATCGAGGTCTTCCAGTTGAGTTTTTCGGCGCTTTCAGCCGAAAGTTTCTCAAGCTGAGCAACTACATCCACCACAGGGATCCCTGCCGGTTTCGGCATATGAGCCGGACGTGGTTTACTGACCGCGCCCAAAGGTTGATCGTACTTACCCGCGACAGGTCGGGATTCCTTTTTGACCGGGCTGGGAGCAGCAGTTGTCTTTGGAATCGTAGTGGTGGGTTTAGCGGCCACCTCTTCTTCTTTCTTTTTTAGATTCAGTTTTTCCAGGATATTTGAGAATAGACCCATTTTGTTTGTTTCCTTTCGTAAGTGAAATTTGACCCCTACCTGATTTCATTATAGACGAAATGAAAGTTATATGTCAATCTGCATATTTGGGATCTTATAATCATTGTCTGGAAATTGGATAGTTCAGTTTTAATATTTTGTGATATGTTAATTAAGTTTCAAGTTATGAAACCGGAAAGGAGAAACGAAAATGGGAGAAGCAGGCAAGAAGGACAAGGGTAAAAAGGAACAAAAGAAAAAACCAAAATTGACGATCAAGGAAAAGCGCAAACAGAAGAACGAGAAAAAAGACACGGTTTAACCTGTGCGGCTGATTTTCTGTTCCGCGGTGGTCGTAATCAAGGGTGAGCTTTTCAGGGTTCATACCCAAAGTCTTTTGCGGGGGCGTGTTTAAGTCGCTGCAATCAATGAATCAATGTATTTGGAACCTCCGCTCTACATTGTTACAGGTAGAGCGGTTTAATTTAATCTTTTGGTGGGAAAAAGTGATCGTTGTCATGAAAATCGCCTTATAATAACTTGCTGTTTATGAATCTTCCGGGAGGTTGTTCTTTAATGTCAGTTTCGGATGAAGTAATGAAGAAGAAGGATTCCCCTGGCGAGTGGTTGTTCCGCCTGGTCAAAGGTGTGTTGGTGGGAATAGGTTTCATCGTTCCGGGTCTTTCCGGCGGGGTATTAGCGGTGATCCTGGGGATTTACGAGCCATTGATGCGTTTTCTGGGTAATCTCAAAGAAAAGTTCATCAAGAATGTCCTTTTCTTTCTGCCGGTGGGTATTGGCGGGGTGATCGGCGTAGTTGCTTTCTCCGCCGTGGTGGATTACGCATTTTCCAACTTTGCCGCGCCCTTCATCTGGTTGTTCATTGGTTTTATCGCGGGCACATTCCCGTCACTCTTGAAGACTTCGGCCAAAAAGGGAAGAAAACCCTGGCATTGGGTTCTGCTGATTGCGATAACCACTGGCACTTTCTTCCTGATGCGCTGGCTGGAATCCATCCAGAACGTGAGTATTGCGCCATCTTTCGGCAGCTGGCTGCTTAGCGGTGCGATGATCGGGTTGGGTGTGGTTGTTCCGGGCATGAGCCCATCCAATTTTCTCATTTACCTGGGGCTGTATCAGCCGATGGCGGCCGGTATCAAAACCCTGGACCTGGGCGTTGTCGTTCCGCTGGCATTGGGATTGATCGCCTGTGTGCTGCTGTTTGCCAGGCTGGTCTCGTGGTTGTTTGACAGGTCATATACCCTTATGTATCACCTCATCCTGGGAATCGTCATAGGTTCGACGCTGGCGATCATCCCCGACGGCGTCAGCGGCTGGACAATCGCCCTGTGCGCCCTGTTATTTATCGTGGGCGCGGCCTGCTCCTTCGCGCTGGCGAAGGTCGATGAAAAACACCCCCATGAATCGTTGATCTGACGTGCAGAATGGTCGACAGAATGAAGCAGGTATGACAGAAACGATCAAACAACCAGTAAAAAAGAACTCAATTAAAGATTTGCCGCGCAACGTGTGGGCGGTTGGTTTCACCAGCATGTTCATGGACATTTCCAGTGAAATGGTGCTGAACATTCTCTCCCTGTTTCTATCAAATGTGTTGGGGGTCTCAACCAGTATCATTGGGTTGATCGATGGGATAGCCGAAGCAACTGCCAGTATCCTGAAGCTGTTTTCAGGCTGGTTCTCAGACAGGATCGGCGGGCGAAAGTGGCTGGCGGTGCTCGGATATGGGATTTCCGCGATCACCAAACCATTCTTTTACATTGCAAGCAGCTGGGGATTAGTGGCAGGGGTGCGCTGGGCTGACCGGGTTGGAAAGGGGATTCGCACCGCGCCACGCGACGCCCTGGTGGCGGATTCGGTGACCCCGCAGACGCGCGGGCTGGCATTTGGCTTTCACCGCGCGATGGATACTGGCGGCGCGATGCTGGGTATATTGATCGCGGCGCTGGTGGTGTGGTTAACGCAGAAGAATGACCTGTTGCTTGCGCGTTCAACCTTCCAGACGATCGTCCTTCTCAGCCTGATACCCGCCTTCCTGGCTGTGTTGACGCTGGCGTTCGGTGCCAGAGATGTGACGGCGAAGGGCAAAAGAGACGCGCCCCGGATATCACTGAAAAGTATGGGCAAACCATTTTCCATTTTTCTCGTGATCGTCAGCATTTTCACACTTGGCAACTCAGCCGATTCTTTCCTTGTTCTGCGCGCGCAGAACCTGGGTTTGTCGGTGTTGGGTATTCTGCTCATGCTGGCGGTATTCAATCTAATTTACATGCTGGTCTCAACGCCTGCCGGGTCTCTCTCCGACCGGGTTGGGCGGCGCAGGTTGATCATTGGTGGCTGGCTTATTTATGCGCTTATCTACTTCGGTTTCGCGGCAGCGCGCAGCAGCTGGCAGGTATGGGTGCTGTACGCAGCTTACGGGCTGTACTACGGGCTGGCTTATGGCTCTGCAAACGCCCTGGTGGCTGATCTGGTGCCGGAAAACCTGCGCGGTACTGCGTACGGCACTTACCACGCGGTGATCGGATTGTTGGCGTTTCCAGCTTCCTTTATTGCCGGTGTTTTGTGGCAGGGATTGGGTAATTGGGGTGGTTTTGGGCCATCAGCCCCGTTTTTATTCGGCGGCGGTATGGCTTTGATCGCGGCCTTAATGATGGTTTTCTGGATGCCAAAGTTGAAGTCACAATGAGTATAATTAATCGATGCGGAAATATACATTGTCGATTTTGAGTGATAGGGGGACTATACCTTGATCAAAATTGTCACGGACAGTACATGCGATATTCCAGCACCGCTATTGGAACAACACGGGATCATTGTTGTACCGCAAGTACTGGTCTGGGGGGAGCAGCAATACCGCGACCGCGTTGATATGCAGCCGGACGAGTTCTACCAGCGTCTGACAACTGAATCAAATCGTCCTCACACCTCGCAGCCGGGGGAGCAGGATTTTTCTCGTGCTTATGAAAAAGCCGCTGATCAGGGCGCAACTTCGATCATTACTCTGGTTGTAAGCAGCGCGTTAAGCGGCACGATCGATGCTTCCAGGAAGGCCGCGCAGCAATTCACCAGACCTGTTGAAGTGATCGATTCGCGCGCCACCTCCATGGGATTGGGGTGGCAGGTTCTCGCGGCAGCGCGCGCCGTAGAACAGGGCGCAGATCTGCAGGGTGTGCTCAACCGTGTCAACCAGGTACGCCGCAAAATATTTCAGTACGCCGGGCTTGACACGCTGGAATATCTGAAAAAGGGCGGCCGCATTGGCGACGCAGCGCGCTGGGCGACCTCGGTGCTGCGCATTAAACCGGTGGTGGCGCTGAATATTCTCACAAACCTGGTTGAACCTATTGGACTGGTGCGGACATACAATGCCCTGGTTGATTTGCTCTACAGAAAGTTCTTTGAACAGCTAAAAGGGCGCAGGAATTTACGAATTGCTGTGCTGCACGGCAATATGCTGACGAGCGCTGAGGGGCTGGCGGAACGGATCAAAGCTGAGATCGCTCCGCTGGAGCTTTT
Organism: Anaerolineaceae bacterium; assembly: GCA_040772785.1. Taxonomy (GTDB): domain Bacteria; phylum Chloroflexota; class Anaerolineae; order Anaerolineales; family Anaerolineaceae; genus UBA6107. The sequence goes on from JAXGXM010000007.1 coordinate 87,771, forward strand.
CGTCCATTCAACCGGACCGGCGGTGGGTTTGCACACAGGTCCGGGGGCGCTGGGCATTTGCGGTTACGCGGACGATTGAACTGGAGCAAACTCGGATTTCTTCGGGAGCGACCACGCTCCCAAATTTTATGCAGGATCCAGCCGGTTTTTTTGTGCAATGTACACCGACAATATTGTTGAATTATTAATTTCAACCGATACAATAAAAGTATGAACATTCCTAGAGAATCATTGCTGCGGCGGTTGCCCCAGGCGCTTTTTATTTTCCGGAATCACATTTTGCAACAAGGAAAACCTCTGCTTGCCAGTTACAAGTTGACCTATCGCTGTAACCTGCGTTGCCGGCAATGCCCGTTCTATACAATGCAGAACGATGAAGTCACTTATAAGCAGGCGTGCCGTATCATTGACCAACTGTATGAGCGCGGCAGCCGGTTGCTGATGTTCGAGGGCGGCGAACCGATGTTGTGGCGGGACGGGGATTACAGGGTGCATGACCTGGTCAATTATGCCCGGAAGCGGTTTTTCAGCGTGGGTATGACCACCAATGGCACCCAGCCTTTGGATGTTGATACTGATGTGTTGTGGGTGAGCGTGGACGGGCTTCGTGAAACGCATAATGCCCTGCGCGGTGCGCCGGTTTTCGACCGGATCATTGCGAACGCCCGCGCCAGCCGGCATCCGCGGTTGTACGCTCACGTAACCATCAACTCGGTCAACGCCGATGAGGTACCGGAGCTGCTGGGATTTCTAAACGGAATATTCCGCGGGATCACGATCCAGTTCTACTATCCCTATGACCACAAGGATGAACTATTTCTTGACTTTGACCGCAGGGAGAGGTTGTTGGATGACCTCATCGCGCAGAAAAGGTCAGGGGTGCGCATCTTGAACTCAACCGCAGCGCTGAAAGCGCTCAAACGCAACACCTGGGTGTGCCGTGATGATCTAATCGACAACGCCAACCCGGATGGCAGTATGCAGCAGGGGTGTTACTTGAAGGGTCGGGCGGATATTGATTGCAGCAAGTGCGGGTTCTCTCCGCACACTGAGATCTCTCTGGCGTGTCGCGGCAACCTGCGTGCGATCCTCGCTGGAATGAAGATATTTTTCTAACAGGGCTTTAAGAATGGAGAGAAAGTAATTTCTCTTTCCGTCACGATGTGAATTACCAGATGCTGGGGAACAACCGGAACCTCGTTTTATCTGTGTACGCCTTATAACCTTCTAATTCGTCGATCAACAATTTCTCCTCGTTAACAATCCGGGTTACAAGAATCGGGATGATCAACAGCGCAGGGATCACCGCCCACCAGGAAGCGAGCGCGAGGGGAGAGAAGATATACACGAAAATGAATCCGAGGTACATGGGGTGGCGCACCAGGCTATAAGGTCCGGTTGCAATGACCTTTTGCCCCTGCTCAACCTTCACCGTGCGTGCGGTGTAAGAATTTTCACGCCACACGAATATGATGAACACATATCCCAGGATGATGAGAAGGTTGGCGAGAATTACCACAGCAACCGATACTTTTGACCAGCCGAACCGATGGTCAAACCCCGGTATGAGGAATGTGAGAAGGCTGACCAGTATCGAGACCTTGATAATAGCCGATTGTTCAGAGCGTTTTTCGCGGGACTGCAGGCGGCGTTCCAGCAGCGCGGGGTCTTTCTTTAATAGGTAGATGAGGGCTGCGGATACCAGTGCCATTAGCACAGCGATGTATACCCATGCCTCCCAGTAGCGGAAGGTGCCGGCCGGCAGGAAGAATAACAGCATCAACATGGGGATGGCGGAAAGCATGCGGATCAGCGCGAATCGCATCAATCGCTGATTGGAGACGGTTTGTGAGCTCATTTTTACCTCGTGATTCTGAATGTGAACAATTGTTTTCTTATTGTACAACTCCCGGAGAGATGTTCGTAATATTTTTTCCATTTGTCGGAAGATAATTTTATTTAAACCGTTGAACCAATCCTCGTTAGGTGGGTTCGGATTCCTGGTATGTGATGTCTGTATAATTAAATGCAGATCAGATTAATCTGGCTGTACAGGAGCAGGATATGGATGTTTTATTCATTGGTGGGACCGGGATCATCAGCACGGCTTGTTCAACCCTGGCGGTTGAGCGGGGAATCAATCTAACGTTGTTAAATCGAGGGAGATCGGTGCGCCCGGCTCCGCCAGGAGCCCGGTTGCTTACGGCGGATATAAAAGATGAAGAGGCACTTGACCGGATCCTCGCGGGGCACCGTTTTGACGCGGTGGTCGATTGGGTCGCTTACACGCCACAGGATGTGCAACGCGATATCAGGTTCTTCCGCGGCAGAACCGGGCAATATATTTTTATCAGTTCAGCCTCTGCCTACCAGACGCCCGCAGTTAACCTACCCATCCGAGAATCGACCCCGCTGGAGAACCGCGTTTGGGAGTACTCGCGCAACAAGATCGCCTGCGAAGAACTTCTTATCGACGAATACAGGAGGTCTCAATTCCCTTTCACCATCGTGAGACCCTCCCACACCTATGACCGTTCGTATGTGCCGGTTGAGGGTGGTTACACGGTCATCGATCGCATGCTGCGGGGTGAACCGGTTGTCGTTCACGGTGATGGCACTTCCATTTGGACGCTCACGCACAACGCTGATTTTGCAAAGGGATTGGTGGGGTTGCTCGGGAATTATCGGGCGCGTGGTGAGGTTTTTCACATCACTTCTGATGAATGGCTCACCTGGAACCGGATCTACGAGCTTCTCGCGGAAGCCGCCGGGGTTCAGGCAGAATTGGTCCATATTCCATCCGATCTGATCGCCGCTTATGATCGGCGCATCGGCGACAGCCTGTTGGGAGACAAAACCCACAGCGCAATCTTCGATAACAGCAAGATCAAGCAGGTAGTGCCTGATTTCGCCGCAACCATTCCATTCTCAACAGGCGCGCGCGAGATCATCGCTTGGCATAAAGCCAATCCTGAAAGTCAAAAGATCGATCCTGCTTTTAATGAGATGTGTGACCGGCTTATCGACAATTATTTAAAAGCCTGGCCAACGAGCAGTTAAATACCCCGGTGAGTCGTCGAGATTAACGCGGGAATAACTGAAATGAAAGAAAATATCAGCTTCATAATCCTCATGGGCGTCACCGGCAGCGGCAAGACAACGCTGGGTAAGATGCTGGCTGAGAGACTTGGTTGGGAGTTTCATGAGGGTGATGATTATCATTCACCGGGCAATATCCGAAAGATGAGCGCGGGAATCCCGCTGACTGACGCGGACCGGACCGGCTGGCTTGAAGCGCTGGCGGCGGTGATTCGTAAAAGCCTGGAGATGGATCAACCCGGTGTGCTGGCGTGTTCAGCGCTCAAACAGCGCTACCGCGACAAGTTGAACATTGACCCGCAGAAGGTGCGCTTTGTTTATCTCAAGGGTTCACCTCAGCAGATCCATGAGCGCGTGCAGAATCGCGCCGGACATTATATGAAAGAGGATATGGTGGCGAGTCAGTTTGACGCGTTGGAAGAGCCGATTGATGCGTTAACCATCGATATTGAACGCTCACCCCGGGATTGTCTGAATATCATCATTAATACTTTGCGCTTAGAGGAGCGCGGTCAGTGATTGTGCCTGTGATAGACCAGCCAAATTGTCTCCTGTTGCGAGCGGCATTGTAAAAAAGGATTAAAGCCATTATGATAGAGAGAGTGGATCGGGATATTTTCTTGAAAAAATCACAGGTTTTAAAATTTCAAAATCAATATTGTACATGAGGAGCCATGGAACCATATTCTGAGATTAAGCGGCAAGTGGAAGAGAAAAGGGAAGAAATCATCCAATTCTTGCGCGAGATTTGCGCCATCCCGTCAATGGAATCAAAGATCGGACCGGTCGGAGAGCGAATCCAGGCGGAGATGCGTAAGTTGGGTTACGACGAGGTGCGGTTCGACAAGATGGGCAATACGCTGGGGCGGATCGGTGACGGTGAGAAGGTGATCGTCTTTGATTCGCACATCGATACTGTCGGTGTGGGTGATCGGGATGCCTGGGGTTGGGATCCATTTGAAGGTAAGATAGAGGACGGTAATTTGTATGCCCGCGGTGCCTGTGATGAAAAGGGAAGCACACCGGGGATGGTTCATGGGCTGGCGATCGCCCGCGACCTTGGTTTGCTCGACGGGTACACCGTCTACTACTTCGGCAACATGGAAGAGTGGTGCGATGGTATTGGTCCCAATGCCTTTGTTGAGGTAGACCCGCAGTTGAAACCGGATTTCGTGGTCATTGGCGAACCAACCAAGATGAACGTCTATCGCGGACACAAGGGACGGATCGAATTAAAGATCACCGCTATGGGACGCTCGGCACATGCCGCGGTGCATTACATCGGAGACAACGCGGTGTATAAAATGGCATCTATCATCAACCTGGTGCGTGAACTCGACCGCCGTTTCCGCTTTGGTATGGGAAAACATCCCGTGCTTGGTAATCCCTCCATCGCTGTTACGAACGCGGTCGCGCGCACTAATTCGCTGAACGCGGTCCCGGATCAGTTCACAATTTACCTCGATCGCCGTCTTACGCTGAATGAACCCCATGATTACGTCATTAATCTGATCAAAGGTTTGATCCCGGATTACCTGCAGAGCGAGATCCTGGTCGAAGAGTTGTTTTACGATGAGCCTTCCTATACAGGCTTCAAATTCCCGGTGAGCAAGTACTTCCCGGCCTGGCTGCAGGAAGAGAGCCACCCGCTGGTTCAGGCTGGTCAAAAATCCATTCTGGATCTCTGGGGAGAAACCCGCCCCCTGGGTACCTGGGACTTCTCAACCAACGGTACGTATTGGGCAGGAAAGGCGCATATCCCCTCGATCGGGTTTGGCCCGGGAGATGAACGCTTCGCTCATACTTTCATGGAGCATGTCGGGCTGGATGATGTGGTCAACGCCGCCGCGTTCTATGCGCTGCTGCCGAAGAATATTGCAGAAATTTACGATCAAAGCATTCTGCACAGCGAAGATTGAACCCGAAAAAGTTGCGGGATAAATTTCCCCGGAGGTTAACACCGATTAATTTCCGGGTGGATTTTCCCTCAGCTTTTTGATGAATATTACAGGTAGAGAGCATATAAAAAAATATTGATGGATACCCGAATATGTTGACCGTGACCCCTCTTTCAGAAGCCATTCAACTTGCCAGGGAGCATTTTGGTTCGCTGCGTACAAGCCGCGACTTTGTCGATTTGACAAGTGCGCTGCAGCGTGTATTAGCCGAGGATATCTGCTCGGATGAATTTGTGCCGGTTTTCAACCGGTCCACAGCCGATGGATTCGCGGTGAGAAGTGCTGATGTGTTTGGCTGTTCTGATTCGATACCCGCGTTGTTAAACATTGCCGGGGAATCGAAAATGGGAGAACATGCCGGCTTCGTTCTCCGACCCGGTCAATGCGCGATCGTTCCCACGGGCGGCGAAGTGCCTGAAGGGGCGGATGCTGTGGTCATGGTGGAATATACTGAGGACCTTGGCGGCGGGCAGGTGGCTGTTTACAAGCCCGTTGCTCCGGGCGCGGACATGATCATGCGCGGCGAAGACACAAAACCCGGAGACGTTATTTTGCCCGCCGGAAGGCGAATCAACGCAGCTGATATCGGCGCCCTGGCAGCATTAGGGGTGACGAATATCCCTGTGATGCGTCGACCACGGGTCGCGATAATTTCTACCGGGGATGAGCTCATAACCCCTGCAGAGAAGCCCGCCCCGGGTCAGATCCGTGACGTAAACTCTCCGTTGCTGTATAACGCAGTGCTGGAAGCCGGGGGCGAACCGCATGAACTTGGCTTCATCCGGGACGACGAGGATGCCATCACTGAGACTGTGCGTAAGGCAGCTGTTGAACATGATATGGTGATCCTGTCCGGTTCCACATCAGTCGGTGAGAAAGATGCCATGCCGCGGGTGATCAGTAACCTGGGGCGATTGCTGCTGCACGGCATTGCGGTAAAGCCGGGAAAGCCGACGTTATTTGGAGAAGTAAACGGGGTTCCGGTCTTCGGTCTCGCGGGGAACCCGGTTGCGGCCTATTTCCTTTTTTATAATCTTGTACGCCCGATCCTATTTAGCTTACAAGGCGCGGTGCCGTTCTATCATCAGCTCACACTACCCGTTTCGCGGTCGGTCCCTTCCAATCATGGCCGTGAAGAGATCGTGCCTGTGGTGGTGCGGGATGGGCGCGTTCAGCCTGTGGCAAGTAAATCAGGGCTCATCACCACACTGGCTGACACTGATGGGTTCATCCGTATACCGCGGGAACTGGAAGGGTTGCGGGAAGGCGACCTGGTGCAAGTGACGCTTTTTTCGAGGTGAAATGTCCTATCAATACCTGACCAACATTCCAATGGAAGAAGCGCGAAGTAAGTACTTAAAGGCTTTGCAGGAGCGCGGATTGCACTACAAAGTCGAAAAAGTATTTGCGGTTGACGCACTTGACCGGGTTACTGCGGAAGCAGTTTACGCAAAAATTTCGACTCCTCATTACAACGCCTGCGCAATGGACGGGGTAGCGCTGGATTCAACACTCACATTTGGTGCCAGTGAGCGCGCTCCCGTGCACATCAATGATGAGGACTTTACATGGGTTAACACCGGCGACCAGCTGCCTGAAGGCTATGACGCGGTCGTGATGGTGGAGGACGTGATCCAGGATGAGGGACACATCACACTCTACTCCGCCGCAGTACCGTGGGAAAACATCCGGCAGATCGGCGAGGACATCAGCGCCGGGGATATGGTTGTTCCCTCCTACACCGTGATCACGCCGGCGATCATTGGCGCGTTCCTGGCAGCTGGAGTGCTGCAAGTCAATGTGATTACCCGTCCCCTGGTTGGAATTATCCCAACAGGCGATGAATTAGTTCCTTTAACCGATGATCCTCAGCCCGGGCAGATCATTGAATTCAACTCGGGCATTTTTTCGGCAATGCTGACGCAATGGGGGTGCGCGGCGAAGCGGTACCCGATCGCGAAAGACAACCAGTCCACCATCGAAGCGGCGCTAAGAAAAGCGGTGGAGGAATGTGACGCAGTGATCCTGATGGCGGGTTCATCGGCGGGCAGAAAGGATTTCGCGGTCAGCGCCATGCGCAGCGTGGGGGAGGTGGTCGTCCACGGCATCGCCATCAAACCCGGTAAACCGGCGATCCTGGCGCTGGCGGAAAATTCCGCGGGTTCCAGCGTGGTGCCGGTGCTGGGATTACCCGGCTACCCGGTAGCGGGGATGCTGGTGATGGAACACTTCTTCCACCTGGTTATGGAGCGATTAACTGGTCGGATATCCAAAAACATTGAATTTCGTGAGGTGGAGATTTCTCGTCGTCTTACCTCTTCATTGAAATATCACGAGTTTATCCGGGCAACGCTGGGCAAAGTGGGAGGAAAAGTTGTGGCAGTGCCCTTGAACCGGGGAGCTGGTGTGGTAAGTTCAATGGTTAAAGCGGACGGCATTATTCAGGTGCCGCTGAACGTGGAGGGTTACGAACAGGGCGATAAGATACAGGTGCAAATGTTACGCGGTTTGGAGGAGATCGAAAGTGCGCTTGTGATCACAGGCAGCCATGATCCGTTGTTGGATGAAATTGCGGATATTATGCGTCGTGAATCGCCCGGCAGCCAGGTTGTATCGTCTCACGTGGGCAGCATGGGGGGGATCCTGGCGATAAAGCGAGGTGAAGCCCATCTTGGCGGCATCCACTTGCTGGATGAAGCATCTGGTGAATACAATATCCCGTACCTGCGCCGGTTTTTCCCTGATGGCGGCGTTGCGCTGGTGGAATGTGTGCAGCGAACCCAGGGATTGATGGTCAGGGCTGGAAATCCTCTCGGCATCAAGTCTTTATCAGACCTGGTTCGAGCCAGATACGTCAATCGCCAGAAGGGGAGCGGCACGCGGATTCTGATCGACTATCTTACAAAGCAGAAGAATATCGATCCTGCGACCATTAATGGATACAATCGTGAGGAATATACGCATTCTGCGGTGGCAGCTTCGATCGCAGCAGGTTCAGCGGATGCGGGTTTGGGTATTTTTTCGGCGGCGAAAGCCTTTGGGTTGGGTTTTATTCCGATCTACGAGGAGCAGTACGACCTGCTCGTGCAGCTGGACGCGTTGTCATCGGTAATGGTGGAAAAATTGCTGGATATCCTGCGCGGAGAGGAATTTTCCCGCCGGTTGAAACAATTAGGCGGTTACACACTGGGTCATCCAGGGGAGATACGTTTATGGAACTGAACCACTTGGACGAAAACGGGAAAGCGGTTATGGTCGACATCGGCCAGAAACCGGTCACGGAGCGGATCGCGGTGGCTGCCGCTACCGTGCGCATGAAAGGGGAAACACTGGCGTTGATCCGTGAAGATAAAATTAAAAAAGGCGACGTGTTCGCTTGCGCGCGGATCGCCGGGATCATGGCGGCCAAGCGTACACCGGAGCTGATTCCCATGTGCCACCCCATTCCCATCACAAGCGCTGCTGTAGACCTTTCACCTGTCGAGCCGGACGTGGTCTTGATCACTGCAACAGTAAAGACAAATTACGGAACCGGTGTGGAGATGGAAGCGCTGACCGCTGCGAGCGTGGCAGCGCTGACAATTTATGACATGTGTAAATCGGTAGATCGCGGAATGACCATCGAAAACATCCATTTGGTCAAAAAGAGCGGCGGCAAATCCGGTGATTTTATTCGTAGAGAGGGCTGATTATTATGCGTGACGGGTTCGGTCGAAACATCGATTATTTGAGGCTTTCTGTTACTGAACGCTGCACACTGCACTGTGCTTACTGCCGTGCTGCTGCGGGAAACTATCCAAACAAAAGTGAACTCAGTGCAGATGAATTTACCCGCATCGTGAAAGTATTTGCAAAGTTGGGTATTCGCAAAGTTCGACTGACTGGCGGAGAACCGCTGATGCGCAAAGATATCCTTGAGATCATTGAAAACATCTCTGCAATTGACGGGATCAAAGAGTTGTCGATGACCACAAATGCCCAGCAAATTGGGGGGCGGGCGGTCAAGCTCAAACAGGCTGGTCTGGATCGGGTCAACATCAGCATGGACTCGCTGAAGCCGAAGCGGTTCAAGGAAATGTGCGGAGGAGACCTGAGTCTTGTGCTCAATGGCATTGAGGAGTCGATGGCTGCCGGGCTGACGCCGGTAAAGATCAACGTGGTCTTAATTCACGGTGTGAATGATGATGAGGCGGATGATTTTATTGAACTTACCCGCACTAAACCGCTGGATGTGCGCTTTATTGAGCTGATGCCGATGGGAATCCTTGGTCAGGATAAAAGCCTTCGGGTGAACAACACTGATTTGATCAATGCGAGACCGCATCTAAAACCCCTTACCCCGCGTTATCCCAGCCAGCCGTCCCGCGATTACCAGGTGGATGGGTACATGGGAAGAGTGGGTTTTATCAGCCCGCATTCGCAAAAATTCTGCCACCTGTGCAACCGGGTGCGGTTAATGAGCGACGGGAAATTGCGCATGTGCCTGGGAGATAACTCGGAAATTTCCATCCTCGAAGCGCTGCAAAGCGGTGAGGATGAATTAGAAAAAGTCATCAGCGAAGCCATCTTAAACAAACCGATGCAGCATCATTTTGAAAAGGATTTCATCACGAACAAGGACATGAGCAGGATTGGAGGATAAGACCAGTGGCGAAAGTGCTTTCTGTCAACATCAGTGAGTCCAGGGGAACAAGGAAACACCCGGTAACGGGTGAGGTGAAAGTGACCGGGCTGGGAATCGAAGGAGATGCGCACGCGGGTGAATGGCCCCGCCAGGTGACCCTGCTTGATCGACAAACTGTCGAGAAGATGGTTAAAAAAACGGGCAAAGATTTTCCTCCCGGAAGCCTGGCAGAGAACATAGATACCGAAGGCATCGAGTTGCATACATTGCCGGTCGGGACCCGTTTACTGGTTGGTAATGTGGTGCTGGAGATCAGCCAGATCGGAAAGGACCCCGAAGAAGACAGCCCGTTTCATAATGAAATAGGGATCAGTATCATGCTGAGCGAAGGGGTATTTACACGCGTGATCAAGCCGGGGACGATCAGGGTGGGAGATGAAATCTCGGTGGTTCCGGATATCCGGGCTGCTGTTATCACGGTCAGTGATAAGGGGCACGCCGGCACACGCGAGGACCAAAGCGGACCTGCGCTCATCGAAGCGCTAAAAGGAAAAGCCCGTGTTGACAGGACTGCAATTGTGCCGGATGAACTTGAGGAGATCAAAGCATTGCTGAAAGAACTTTGTGATTCAGGTGCATTTGATGTGATCTTCACCACCGGCGGCACTGGTTTTGCCCCGCGCGATGTAACCCCCGAAGCGACCATGGCGGTGATTGATCGGCATACACCAGGCATTACCGAGGCGATCCGCCAGGCGAGTATGCAAATCACCCGCCGGGCGATGCTCTCCCGTGCCACAGCCGGCATCCGCCGGAGAACATTGATCGTCAACCTGCCGGGCAGCCCGAAAGGCGCTGTCGAATCCATTGAGGTCTTTTTGCCGGTGATGGCGCACGCGGTTGAGACGCTGCGCGGCGATACCTATGAGTGCGGAAGATAATAGGCTAAAAAGTGTAATTGGTTATAAACACAGTATAATATGACTAAGACTATCAGAAAAGGAGAAAAAATGAAAATTAGTGCACGCAACCAACTCAAAGGAAAAGTTGAGAAAGTAATTATGGGCGCTGTCAATGCGGAAGTAATCATCCGCACAAGTGGTGGTGAAACGATCGTTTCGATTGTTACCAAGGAGTCCGTAGAGAGCCTGGGCTTGGTGGAGGGTAAGGAGGTTTACGCGGTTGTTAAGGCATCTAATGTAATGGTGGCGGTAGATTAAATAATCTTTTTTGAAGCGGCTGTGTGAAAGATTTGACACAGCCGTTTTTTTATATATAAAATTTGTTACGACCCTCGTTTATACCCACTCAACCTGTCCGCTTTCAGTGTGCTCGTATCCACCCAGGCGGCGCAGAAGTGCATGGAACCCGTCACTTTGTAACCATAGGATCAATTGTTGAACGGGCGGAAGAGCTAAGGTTATTTCTCTCATCACAAGGTCGTAACGTTCAAGAGTGAGAAAAATGAAATCCAGACCGAAAGCTCTGGCAGCGGCTTCCAGCCCGATGCCTGTATCTGCACGTGAGTCAAACACAGCAGCCGCGATTTCAGAATGGGTGATCTTTTCATCCCTGTAACCCTGGACTACGGTGGGATCGATTTTAGACTGCTGCAGCAGCGAATCGAGGTAGACTCGTGTGCCCGACCCTGCCTGGCGGTTAATATAACGGACATCCGGTCGGGCAAGGTCTGTGATGGTGTGAATATTAAGTGGATTACCACTTTTTACAATGAACCCAACCTTCCGTTGGGCCAGGGTGACCAGGGCGATCTTTTCGCCTGGAAACAGGCGTTGAATAAAAGGGGCGTTGTACATTTCTGATTGTTTATCCCACAGGTGCGAACCGGCGATATCCGTCTCTTTTTTTTGCAGGCTTAGCAAACCCGGAAGGCTGCCAGTAAAGGAAATTTTTAAACCATAATCAGGGGCAACCTCATTGAAATGTGTGGCCATCCAAGCCACTGCCAGATCGTGGCTGCCTGAAAAGCGCAGAGTTTTTGCAGACGACCGGCCTTGAGGTTGAACGACAGCGCGCCAGCGATTGAGCGCAACCCTGAACGCGTCCTCCACATCAAGAGGGGAGTACCCTGATGTCATGGATTCCAGTAAAAAGGTTTCAGCCCGGTGGATGAGGTTGGCTCTTTGTAATGTATCCGCTGGCGCAAGCGGCGCTGCTCCTGTGACGCGGGTCCGTTTTCCAACGTGAGCGGCAACCAGTCCAGCAGATTCCAATTCCCGGATGGCACGTTGAACTGTACCGTTTGTGCAGTTCCACGTGTCAGCGAGGGTTCTTATGGATGGAATGGGATCGCCGGGTTTGTAGCTGCCATTATTGATTTCATTGCGGATGTACTCGGCAATGCGCAGATATAGAAAATCTTCATCCATAGCGGCTCCGATCTTTCTATCATTTTACCCGTTCATTCTATTGACTGGATAATCAAGTAAAGCTATCATTAAATGTATAACATTAACTATACAATTATACAGTATATGATGTGTTCAGTTAGAAGTCAAGTGTTTGTTTGCGGGAAAGGTACTTCATTGTTTTACTAAAGCAATTGATTAAAAAAATATTAAGGAGTGGAAAATGAAGAAGTCAATCGTCACAATGCTGGGGCTTATACTGATCTTAAGCCTGCTGCTGGCAGCCTGCGCGGCAAAGCCGACCGAAGCCCCGGCAGCATCCACTGCACCGGAAAATCCTGATGTGATCCTGGCGACCACGACCAGCACCAGGGATTCAGGCCTGCTTGACTACCTGCTGCCCATGTTCCAGGAGCAGACCGGCTACAACATAAAGATGGTCGCTGTTGGAACCGGTGAAGCGCTGGCGATGGGTGAGGAAGGCAACGCTGATGTGCTACTGGTACACGCACCCGCTTCAGAACTCGAACTCATGGAAGGCGGGTATGGCAAGGATCGCTTCCTGATCATGCACAATGACTTCGTTATCGTGGGGCCGGCGGATGACCCGGCGGGAATCAAAGGCAGCGAGAGCACAGCAGCGGCATTCACAGCCATAGCTGCTAGTGAATCTCCGTTCACCACCCGCGGCGATGATTCTGGAACGCATAAGATGGAACTGAGTTTGTGGGCATCCGCAGAAATTACCCCGGAAGGTGATTGGTACATTAACACTGGTCAGGGGATGGGAGATACGCTGCGCATCGCTTCAGAGAAATACGCATACACGCTCACCGACCGTGCTACCTACCTTGCGCTCAAGGATACACTTGATCTCGATATTCTGTTTGAAGGCGACAAAGTGCTGCTCAACATCTACCACGTCATTACGGTCAACCCGGATAAATGGCCGAACATGAATTATGATGGCGCAAAAGCCTTCGCTGATTGGCTGGTAACCAAAGAGGTGCAGGATCTGATCGGTAATTTTGGTGTAGATAAATTTGGTCAGCCGCTGTTCTTCCCGGACGCGGGAAAACCAGAGTACTAGTAAAATAGCCCTGTATGCAGAATCTCATTGACGGCATTATCAGGGCAATCCAGCTGCTGTTTCAGGGTGATCCGGAGGTTGTCCAGATCACCCTGCTTTCGCTGGCGGTTTCAGGCATTGCGACCCTAATCAGCATCCTAATCGGGCTGCCGCTGGGAACCTTCCTGGCAATGGTTCATTTTCGTTCGCGCCAATTCTGGATCAGCCTGATCAACACCGGCATGGCGCTGCCACCGGTGGTGGTGGGGCTGGTGGTTTCTATTTTTCTGTGGCGCAGCGGCCCGCTTGGATCGCTCAATCTCATCTATACCCCCGCTGCCATCGTGATCGCCCAGGTGCTCATCTCATTCCCGTTGGCGGCCGGTTTGACGATCTCTTCCCTCCAACAGCTCGATCCTCGGCTCAGGGTTCAACTTTTAGGTTTGGGCGCATCAAAAATCCAGATGATACTGGCGTTGTGGAAGGAAGCGCGGCTTGCACTTGTAGCTGCGCTGATCGCCGCGTTTGGCAGCGTTATTTCGGAGGTTGGGGCTTCCATGATGGTTGGCGGCAATCTCAAGGGTTCCACCCGCGTGCTCACAACCGCTATTGTGCTTGAAACGAGCCGCGGGGAATTCGCATCAGCCATCGCGTTGAGTATCATATTATTAAGCCTGGCTTTCCTGGTGAATTTTGCGTTAACGACTCTACAACAACGCAGGAAATGAGCGCATGAATTCTCTTCTTGAAATCCAGGATCTACTGGTAAAAGCAGACGGAAACATCATCCTCGATCTGCCCGAACTTGTTGTCGAAAAGAATGAGGTTCTGGTAGTTGTAGGACCAAACGGAGCGGGCAAGAGCACCCTGCTGCAGGTGGTTGCCGGTTTGAGAAAGACCTCACGGGGTACTGTCAAATTCACAGATTCGCCCGATTTGAGAGACCTGGCTTACCGCCGCAAGATCAGCACTGTGTACCAATCGCCCCTCCTGCTGAGTGGAACCGTCGAGAACAATATCGCCAGCGGGCTTAAATTCCGCGGGATAAACCAGCAGGAAATACGCCAGCGGGTCGATTTCTGGATGGAACAGCTGCACATTTCTCACCTGGCAAAGCGCAGATCCGGCTCACTTTCCGGGGGTGAAGCCCAGCGGGTCAGCCTGGCGCGGGCTTTCTGCCTGCAAACAGAATTGATTCTGATGGACGAGCCATTCAGCTCCCTGGATACCCCCACTCAGCAGGAGCTGCTAGGGGACCTGCGCGAGATTTTTACGCGGACAAACCAGACCTGTATTTACGTTACCCACGACCTTGAAGAAGGTCTGGCGATCGGCGACCGGGTTGCGGTGCTGTTCAAGGGGAAATTGCATCAGTTGGACAAGGTTTCACATGTGTTTTCACACCCCAACACCCCTGAGGTCGCCGCGTTCGTAGGGGTGGAGAACATCATCCCGGGGAAAGTGGAGCGGAAACTGGACGACCTGGTGCAGGTGAAAGCGAACGGTTCTCTATTTGATGTGGTGAGCGACCTGCCACCCGGCACACCGGTGTATATTTGCCTGCGACCTGAGGACATCACGCTCTACAACGATTCAGTTGAAATAAAGCCTTCCTCTGCCCGCAACAGGCTGCACTGCAGGGTGACCCAGTTGATCAACCAGGGTCCACTCACTCGCGTTCAACTGGAAGCGGGATTCAACCTCACCGCGCTTGTCACCCGACCATCGGTGAAAGATTTGGAACTTGAGGCAGGAAAAGAAGTGATCGCGGTCTTCAAGTCCACCGCGATCCATCTCATCGAAACCTGCTCTGATTCTTAGAAAACCAGATTACCCGTTACTCATCCTCAGGCAATTTGTAGGCGTGCCGTAATCCCATATCTTCGCTATTATCGATCGCTGATTGCATCTCGTCGATCATTCCAACGCCATGACGGTACTGGAACGGCCACATGGACCGAAGGTGGAAGAATGCGACGCGGTCACCGTCCTTGAGAGGATGGTTGAGATCAGGCTGCATACCCGGCATCGCGCTCAGGTCACCGTTGATAAAGGTGATGCCCCGTTCCTCAGTCTTCATTCCCAGTTCGTTCAACAGGTCCTGCAGTGTACTGTTTTCCTGTAAAGAGACATTAACATTGGCAAAATTACGCTCATTTGGATCACCACCATAAACGGCCAGGTTGCCGTAAAGCCAGGTGTCAATATAGATCTCGGTCATTTATCCTCCTCCGATGGGTGGAAAGATTCCCACCTCATCCCCCTCATTAAGTTGCTGGTCGAGTTCACAAATAATTCCATTCACAAAGCAGATCTTGACCTCATCAGGGGGTAATTTTAAACCTGCTGCAAGTTCTCCGAGTGTGCTTTTATCAGAGATTTCAATTTCAATCGCTTCGCCTATGGAAGCTTCGGGCAGATATTGCCTTAGATTTGCGAATAGTTTCAGCTTGATCTTCACTTTTTTACCCATGTAATGATGAATCAGGGGCAAATCACAATGTCTTGAGCCCACAGGCAATCCGCGCAGGAGGGATTCCATCCCCAGCATCCTTCGTTCAGCTCACGCAGGTCGCAAGTGTCGCGCAGGTCGCAATCCGGGCAGGAGGGGAAGTGGAAAATGAGCACTTCGCTGCGGAAGCGGGTGTAATCTTCTGACATCCATATCTCTGCCAGGGAGGAATCATTGACATTACCCAGCACGTAGCGGGTGACATTTTTCTTCCGTCCGTCAATGGCGTAGTATGAGTAGTTATGGGAGAGCGCATAACAAGGTGCTACTCCTCCATCCCAACCCACAACAGTTGCGCGATCATTTACAAATCGGCAGCGTCGTTCAGCCCCCCAATGCATGTGCGGCAGTTCAAGGTTACCCCAGGCGATAAAAGCGCCGGTTTGCACCGGGAAACCGCTGGATTTGAAGGGTTCCTGAGGTTCGTACCCGTACAGGATCTCTGACCTCATCTCCTCGGTGTAGG
This sequence comes from Anaerolineaceae bacterium, assembly GCA_040772785.1. Classification (GTDB taxonomy): domain Bacteria; phylum Chloroflexota; class Anaerolineae; order Anaerolineales; family Anaerolineaceae; genus UBA6107. The sequence goes on from JAXGXM010000007.1 coordinate 103,868, forward strand.
CAAGCACATTGCTCACCAGTACCCTTGAAGCCTGCAGCTGCATTGCCAGGTTTGTGAGCTTGCCAAGTTCCTTATAGTTGGATTTCAACGCCACAAATTCGATACCCAGGGCGGGAAGCAGGGTGTTCATTTCCTGTTTGATCTCGTTGAGACGATGCAGGTTTTCCAGCACCTTCCCCAGGTCAGCGCCGCGCACTTCCTCGTAGGTCTCCGGCTTGACGCCATCCACTGAAACCACCAGTCGGTCAACCCCAAGGCGAACAAGTTCTCTGGTCATCTGCGGGGTCAATAACAATCCGTTGGAACCAACTGTGACGGCAATATCGCGTTCACGTATCGCTGCGATCATATCGAGAATGCGGGGATGCGTCAGCGGTTCTCCGAATCCAGTGAATACCACCCGTTTCAGATCCGGTAAACCATCAAGGCTGGAAACGATGTGCTCAAAAGTTTCCCGTTTCATTACTGCAATCGGGTCGTCCCATATGTTGCGGATGCATGTGCTGCATTGCAGGTTGCAGGCGGTTGTCGGTTCTATGTACAATTTGCGCACGTTTGGCACACGCGGGTGAAGGATAAGATCTCCCTCCCGTTCATTAAGCCAGTATTCTGAACATGCGTTCATTTGACGCCGATCAAGAAAGCTTTTTGGCAGTATCAGGTTTCCATTGGCATCTGAGGAAATTTTTGGCATTTATTGCTCCGCTTAATTTTATACCGGTAATCAGGTTGAAAATTATAACATTTAAAAAAACCTCCCTTCCTGATCGTACAGGAAGGGAGGCAACGCAGACATTACTTAAAGCTCGCCGAAGACAGAATCCAATGTTTCGTCAGAGACATCGAAGATGTTGTTATGCGGCGGCAATGGTTCGTTTTTCATGAACTCAGGGATGCGATCCGCTTCCTTACTGATTCCAGCGGCCTCATTGAATTTACGTTCAACTTTGAGGATTTCGCCGCCCAGCTTGAGGATATCGTCCGCTGTCCAGTTGAATCCCGTCACGCCGTTGACCTCGTCGATCATGCCCTGGTAACCGCTGGCAATATCGAGAATGGCAAAAGCGATGAAGAGGCAGTGACCGGATGAGTCGATGAAAGCCGTGGTAGCCTGGAAAGCGCGGCTGAGGGCGGCTTTGCCCTCCGGGCTGAGGGGATCCTGCTTACCCATCACGCCGAGGATCTCAGGAGCGATGGTGTAACCCGCGGTGTGGTCAGCACCCATGGTAGTCGTGGCGTAGGTGATACCAATGCCCTTGACCGCGCGTGGTTCGTAGGCGGGCATAGCCTGACCTTTCACCACGGGAACGCGGCGCACGCCGTAAGCACGGCCGGTTGTCGCTGCGCCAGCGCCAAGGATGCGGCCTTGTGCGGTGCCTTTACCCATTTCATGCACCAGTTCAATGGCGGCTTTGCTGTCACCGAAGGGGATCAAACCACCATCCATGGCGACCCCGATAGCAACGCCGGTCTCGATCGTGTCCAGGCCGTAGTCGTTGCACAGCGCATTCATCTTGGCTACGTCTTCAAGGTTGTCGATGCCGCAGTCAGCGCCCAATGCCCAGGCAGATTCGTATTCCAGGCATGAAGTGATCTCTTCACCATTTTCGTCATACACGGTGTTCGAGCATTGAATGATGCAGCCGGGGCTGCAGGCATGGTTGTAAATTTCCTTGCCTTTGCGTTCCTTGTTTTTCTCAAAGATGGTTTCACCGCTGATCTTGGGGGCGCCTTCGAAGCGACCACTGGAGAAGTTGCGGGTGGGAAGACCACCAGCCTCGTTGAGGATGTTGACCAGGATGGCGGTGCCGTAGGAATTCAAGCCGCCTTTTGGTTTGGTGATCGCGTGCGTGCGCAGCGCGTCGATCATCTTCTTACGGCCTTCCTCGAAGAGGGCTTTGTCGACGATTTCAACACCGGGTGCGCCAGCCCGATCAAGGACGATGAATTTGAGACCTTTGGTGGCCATCACCGCGCCCAGTCCGCCGCGCCCGGCGTAACGGGTGGCATTTTTGGATTGATCATTGAATGCCACACCTGAGTTGCTGTAACCGTGCTCGGCGGCCATGCCAATGCTGCACACGGAGACCTTTTCACCGAATTTTTTGTACATGTCGGGGTGAACTTCGGTCAGAGGCTTTCCGATGTATTGAGTGGCTTCAAAGAATTCAATCTTTGGTTTACCATCCCATTTGATCGCGATGCCCCAATACTTTCCCTTTTCCTCGGGGAAACCTTCGATAATGAGGGCTTTGATATTCAACACAGCCAGGTCAGCTGCCCAGGACGTGCCAGCGTTCGCTTCCTTGATCCCGCCGGTCAGGGGTGATTTACCACCAACAGAGATACGGGCAGAGGTGGGGGCGCTGGTGCCGGTGGTGTAACCAGGTGCGAAGACTAGTTTGTTGCTCGGTCCTAACGCGTGGCTTTGAGGGGGAACTTCATCGGCGATGAGATTTGAGGTCAAGCCACGGCCAGCAAACCCCCTGTATTTTTCCGGCACCTCGGTTACTTTATATGTTCGATCGGTCATATTAACGCGTACGAAAAACATGCTAACCTCCTTTGTAATCAACTGATGTTGTGATTTATAAAAAACTGCCAATCTGATTTTCTCCTGCGCCCTCCTTATAAATAGCCTTAAAAACAAATGTACAAAGGACAACTTACTGGCAGAATTTATCTGCTCAGATAGAAGCTCTCCTTTGCACACTGGCAGGCATGGAAATTGCTCTCCATACCCTATCGTTCATTTGTCCCGGTGGGAGCAAATGAATCGGAGGATATTCAATTGTGTCTTGCAGCATTCATGGCACGGTATTTAACCGTGTAAACTCATTATATAAACATTTGATTGGAATTGTCAACAAAATTTCAAAGCAAATGTAATCATTTGTGCCGTTACTTTCGGCAGTTATTGCTGTTTATGCTTGCACTCAGTCAACGACCGGCTGGCTTTCGATTTCAAGTTGACTCTTCTCGGCGCGTGCTTTTCGCCTGGCTTCCTTGCGAAGGTTGAGTTCGGTTACGACCTGAGTGTATTTTTCACGGCTGAGCGGGTAGAAGATGGCGAAGACGATACCCGTGAAGAGCAGCGCAGCCGGAATGGGTCCGATGACGATCTTTAAACCGAGCAGTGCGCTGGGAGGTTGTTCCACCGCGTTGGAAACGTACCCCGTGACCTCAAGCAGCAGCAACGAGAGCGGCACAGCGATTGAATTTGCGATCTTGCCCATTAATGTGATCAGGCTGTAGAAGGTGCCCTCGTGACGTTCCCCGGTCTGGTATTCATCCCATTCGATGGCATCCGGGATGATCGCCCACGGTAACACCTGCGCTGCGCTCAACCCGAACCCGATGAGCATACACATCATCAGAAGGACCCAGATGGGAGTCTGGGGGGTGAGAATGGTCAACACGCACATCATCACAGCCCAAAATGAAACACCGATGATATAAGCCATGCGTTTATTGCCCTTTTTGGATATCCAGTTCCAGAAGGGGAGCGCGATGATCGCGGAGATGAAGATGGCCCCCATTAGCAGGGAACTCTGACCCGGCCGCTTAATAACGTATTTGATATAAAACATCAGGTTTGTCTCAACAAGGATGATGACGATCCATGTGCACAAATAGATCATCGCGCCGAAAAAGAAGGGTTTGTTCTTCCGTACGGCCTTGAACGCGTCTTTGATCTTTGGTTGAGCCTGTTCGGTATATTCTTTATTTTCACGCACGCTGAAGAACACGATCAGGTACGGGACAGCTGCCAGCAAGCCAAAGATGACCGCCATCAAAACGACCCGGTTGGCGTTTTCAGGCACCATTGAACCGATCACCAGCATGGGCAGCGTGTAGGCGGTGAGACCGCCGAGTGTGTTGAAAAGCATGCGGAAGCTGGTCAGCTGCGTGCGCTCATCATAATCCTGGGTCAGCTCAGGGGTGAGCGCGAAATATGGCATGTAAACGGTTGTGGCGCTGGCTTCGTAGATCAGGTAGACCGCGGCGAAAAAGAGCAACAACCCGGTCTGCGTGGTGATGAACGCCGGCTTGATCCATAGCAGGACAAAGGTGAGCGCGAAGGGCAGCGCGCCGAAAAGCAGCCAGGGGCGACGCCTTCCCCAGCGCGTACGTGTTCGATCTGAAAGATACCCGACCAGCGGGTCGTTCACATAATCCCAACTGCGCCCGATAAAAAGCGCAGCAGCCGCCAGAGCTGGTGTAACCCCAACCACATCCATCATGAAGATCGGGAATAACGCGGCGATGATGGAATTGTTCATGCTGTAACCGAAGTCTCCAGTGCCGTAGAGAAGCTTGGTTTTTGTGCGAAGTCTGGATTCGGATTCCATTTCAATACCTTTTTCTTGGGATGATGATTGTGCTTATTTTATACTCATTTTCTTTATGGTGTGAATTGAGTCTCAGGTGTGTGATTTGCGAAAAAATTGAACTCGATAACTGATTTGGTTTGTATAATAAACATGTAAAGTTTATATCAAATTTCCCCCGGGTTTCGATAAGGAGGTTAATCATGCGCGTACTTTTCTATCGCGTTTACCAGGCGATTATGCGGTTGGTGGCGGGTATTGTGAAATGGAAAAACGCACCATTGATCGAGGGAGAGAACAGCATCCTTAAAATTCCCGCTTTGATTATGGAAGCAGGATACAACAGGGTTCTGTTGGTGACAGATAAGGGCATCACGTCACTGGGTTTGACTGCCCCGCTGCTGGCAGAACTAAAGAAAGCCGGAATCACTTGTATTGTTTATGATGAAACCGTTCCCAACCCAACGATTGACAATATCGAAGATGCACTGAAGATGTACAAGTTGCACAATTGCCAGGCGATAATCGCGTTTGGCGGGGGTTCTCCGATGGATTGCGCCAAGGGGGTAGGCGCAAGGCTTGCCCAACCGAACAAGACCATTCCCCAGATGCGCGGCTTACTAAAGGTGATGAAGAAAATCCCCATGTTGATCGCAGTTCCCACCACTGCCGGCACGGGCAGTGAGACCACAATAGCAGCGGTGATCTCAGATCCGCGCACTCATGAAAAATACGCGGTTAACGACTTTCACCTGGTGCCAACTTATGCGGTGCTTGACCCGCTAATCACAGTCAACCTGCCGCCGCATATCACTGCCACCACAGGCATGGACGCACTAACTCACGCTGTTGAGGCGTACGTTGGGAGAAGCAACACGGAGGAAACGCGACTGGCGGCACGAAAGGCGGTCAAGTTGATCCATGAGAATCTTAACACTGCTTATTCAGAGGGCGGCAATCTCACAGCCCGCAGCAATATGCTCAAAGCAGCGTTCTATGCCGGGATCGCGTTCACAAAAGCTTATGTTGGTTATGTACATGCCATTGCGCACACGCTGGGCGGGTATTATCGCGTCCCGCATGGACTGGCGAATGCGGTGATCCTACCGTATGTAATGGAGTATTACGGTGATACAGCTCATCAACCATTATCGGAACTGGCAGATCTGATCGGGATCACCATGGAATCGGATACTATGGCTGCTAAAGCGCACAAATTTATTACCTGGATCAGGGATATGAACATCAGAATGAATATCCCAGACAAACTGGAGGGAATTCAAGAAACTGACCTGCCGGGTATGATCCATAATGCGCTCAAAGAAGCCAACCCGCTTTACCCCGTACCAAAGATCCTTTTTACTGAGGATCTGCAAAAACTTTACGCGATGATCCGATCGTAAGCACAGGAGAGGAAAATTTTCACAGAGGAACTCCAGGGTTCCTTTGTGTTTTCACGTTGTAGGGCTTTGCAACAACTGAAACAGGAATCTAAGGTGCTCCTGCCAGCACCTGCATGGTGATCACTTCCACCGGGCAGGCTTTCGCGCAGATGCCGCAGCCTGTGCACTTACCCGGTGAGGCAAGGACAGGATAAACCTTGTTGTACCTGTCAATACCCACCTTGCTCAACTCCAGGCAGCTGAACGGGCAAGCCTGCACGCAGACACCACAGGCGGCGCAAAGGGTGTACTCAACCACAGGGATCTGTTTAGCCATATTCCACTCCTTCGCTAAAGCGCATCCAGCCCGAGTTGGGCTTTTGTCACTGCTGTGGGGATGCCGGTTTGCTCTTCCCATCCAAAGTGTTTCCAATGCAGCTTCATCATTTCCTCAATGGGAACAGTTTTTCCCTTGTTGGGACCTTCCGACAGAGGTGGCACACCCGCCAAGCGCGGGCTGATCTTGTAACTCATCGGGTCGACGCCGTGTTTGATCGTGAACATCTGGCGCAGCGTTTGGATGCGTTTGCCGATCTCCATGTATTCATCCGGAGTTTTCTGCCAGCCGGTTGCAGCGTTGAGCCATTCAAACAATTTCCAATGATTAACCCCCAGCATCATCGCGAACAGGCAACCGCCAGCTCCGTCAGCGAGTTCTTTGTAACAGGAGGAAGCTACGCTCTTCAACGCCAATTTGTCGTTAGGGATATATTCATCAGCCTTCAGGTAAGCGCCGGTAGGAGGAGCCCAGGTAACTTTTTCCCATAAGTGCATCATATCGTAATACTGCGCGCAGCCAATAGTGTGCCGACCGGGTGTTGGATCAACACTGAAGTGGATTGCCAGCAAGGGATCAAAGCGTGAATCATGCATACCCGGCTCGACACCGCCCGCGGTGACAACGTAAGGCTGCCCGGTTACGCCCAGTTTCGAGGCGGCTGCTTTAACGCCGTCAGCGAGCAAATCGCCAATGCCATCCCGTGCGATCATCTTCTTCACCAGGGCGATGATCGCCTGCGTGTTGCCCCAAGACAGGTCTATCCCATCTGCCAACGCCTGCGTAAGAACACCCTTCTCGTAACACTCCATTGCAAAAGCCACCGTACTTCCGGCAGCTATTGAGTCCATTCCTGCCCGGTTGAGCAGCTCGTTGATGTAGAAAATCGCGTCCAGGTCCTTGTTCATTACCAGACCGCCAAAAGTTGTGCAGGTTTCGTATTCGGGTTTGTGAGAATGAGTGAATTCGCCGTTTGTCGATTCAGCAATGTCAACGATTCCCCCGCAGCCTATTGTACAACTGTAACAATGGTACTTCTTCTTTTCAACTTTCAATATCTTCTCAGGATTGAGATGTTTGAAATACGACCGATTGTAATCCTTTACCGATCCCTTCCAGTTTTTCAGCGGTGTATCACCTGAAGTGATTCCCAGCGTGTTGTTACTGATCGTTCCCCAGCGCTTCATCAGAATCCCGGCCATCGCGCCGTCAAGAGGTAGTGCGCGTGTCATTCCTCCCATTATTCTTCCCATTAATGGGAAGATACCACCTCTGACAAACCCGGGAAGGTTGAATTTTCGCATTTTGGCTGATAAATCCTTGCTCAACGCTTTCATGGCAGCCGGGTCGTGACTTCCGATTGGTTTTACCCCGGCCAGGACCACAGCTTTGAGATTTTTGGACCCCATCACGGCTCCACCGCCAGAGCGGGCTGCTAACCTGCCGCCATCGTTGACGATACCGGAAATGAGAGAGAGTTTCTCACCAGCTGGTCCGATCAGCGCTACGACAGGTTTCTTCTTGTTCCAGTTCTCCTGCTGAAGTGTCTTTTCAGCTTCAATGGCATCCTTTCCCCAGACATGGGTGGCATCCTTGAGGACGGCTGTGGTGCTGTCTACGAAGAGGTAGACCGGTGTGGGAGAAACACCTTTGATGAAAATCGCGTCGTATCCACATTGTTTGATAGCAGGTGAGAGATTACCGCCGCAGTTGGCATCCCCCCATCCACCAGTGATGGGTGATTTAAACACCGCCATCCATCTGCCAGTCACAAGGCTCGGCGTACCGGTGAGCAGTCCACTGACGAAACCCAGCATGTTATCCGGTCCCAGTGGGTCAGCACCTGCCGGTATATGCTTATAGAGAATATATGTCCCCAACCCGACACCAGAAAGGAATTGTTCATAGACCGCGTCTGGAATGGTTTCAGAATGTATGACTTTGGTAGTCAAATCCACAAATAATACTTTACCTGTGTAACATTTCATAAAGCCTCCTGGTTTTTAGCCGGTTACCCACCATGGATAGGAAAAAGAAATGTAACCGTATCACCTTCTCTCAACCTGGTATTCCACTTTACCTGTTCGTAATTTAACACATAGAGAATTGACAACCGCAGCGGCAGGGGAATCTGCAATACTTGAAGCAGATCCGCAAAAGTTGCTCCGTCCTTTAACTCGACAGTGCCGTCAGTGTCGAGTTTTTTGACTTGAACAAATGGAGGAATAAAGACTTTTACTTTAATATCCGAGCCTTTCTCCAGTGATATTCCGGATCTTGCACGATGGAAAAAATGAACTGATTAGATTTTACCTTTAATTTAAAATCCCCGGAATCCAGGATTCCGGGGGAGTTGATCAATGCTGCTGCGTCACGGAAAATTCGTTTTTATTCGATCTCTGAAAGCCTCACCGGTCGATTTTCGTCCAGCGATCTCTTTGCTGCCATGGCGATGACGACGGGCACGCGCCCGTCCTCAACGGTCACGGGGGTGACTGTATACTCGCGAACAGCCGCGATAAAATCTCTCATCTCAGCCACAAACGAGTCCATGTAACGCTCAAGGAAGAAGTAAAGCGGTTTTTCTGCATGGACGCCCTCTGCATCGCTGTACACACTTGTATTGGGGGTGTTGTTAGCGGTAGCCGCCATACCGCCGGAGCCGAAAACTTCAGCGCGCTGGTCATACCCGTAGACGGCTTTGCGGCAGTTGTCGATGGTGCCAATGGCACCGTTGGCAAATTTGAGCATGATGATGGCGGTGTCTATATCGCCGGCTGCCCCAATGGCAGGGTCAACCATCACACCGCCGAAGGTCGATACTTCTTCAACCTCGCTGTCAGAAAGATAACGCGCCATATCAAAATCGTGGATCGTCATGTCGAGGAACATCCCGCCGGAGGTCTTCACATACTCCGCGGGAGGGGGCGCCGGGTCGCGGCTGGTGATGCGCAGGATCTGCAGGTCGCCGATTTTGCCTTCCTTGACCAGGTCGCGCAGTTTCTTGAAATTCGGGTCGAAGCGGCGATTGAAACCGATCTGGCATTTCACGCCCGCTTTGTTGACGGCTGCGATGGCTTTGTCGATCTTTGCCAGGCTGTGATCAACCGGTTTTTCACAAAAGATGTGCTTGCCAGCCGCGGCTGCTTCGATCATCAGGTCCGCGTGTGTGTTCGTGGAGGAGCAGATCGCCACAGCGTCGATCGTTGGATCTTCCATGATCTTTTTATAATCCGAATAGACGTGCGGAATATGCAGTTTTTCCGCCAGTTCCTGCGCCGCGGTGATATTGACATCCGCGATGGCTTCCACGACAGCGCCGGGGACACGGGTGGCGAGGGTTTCCGCGTGGATCTTTCCGATCCTGCCCGCGCCGATGACACCAACTTTGATCACTTTCTTGTCGCTCATAATTTCCTCTTAATTAAAACCAATGGATTTAAGATATTCACGATTGCGCAGCGCTGATTCGTAAGGGCTGCCCATACCGGGAAGTACATCCTGTTCAACGACGATCCAACCCTCGAACCCCTGCTTTTCCAGCTCGGCTTTGATTGCCGGAAAGTCCACTGCGCCCTTGCCCAGTTCACAGAACACTCCTTCTGCGACTGATTTGAAGTAATCCCAGCCCTCAAGGCGTGATCGTTCAGCGATGTCCGGCTGGCAATCCTTGAAATGCATATGCCACACGCGCCCCGCGTTCTTTTTGAGAAACTCGAGCGGGTCGCCGCCGGCAAACTGGTAGTGACCGGTATCGAGGCAGAGCCCCACCAGGGATGGATCGGTGAGCGCGAACAACTTATCGACTTCCTGCGGGGTTTCAACGTAACCGCCGCAGTGATGGTGGAAAACTAGTCGCAGACCGGTCTCATCTTTGACTGCTTTGGCGATCTTATTGGCGCCCTCCGCAAATGCCTCCCATTCGGCATCGCTCAGGCCCATTTCAGGCTTGACGCGACCGGCGTGGAGGGTGCGTTCCGGCACCTTGCCATTGTCATCCGCCAGCACGATAAAGGGGGTTGTGCCTTCGACTGCTGCCAGCAGGCGCGCCACCTTGAGCGCAGCTTCAACACCCTGCGCGTGGGTACTCCTGTCCTTGAGCGCCACCGGGACAAACGCGCCCAGCAGGGTCAACTCCCGTTTGCGCAATTCCTCTTTCAGTTGTACCGGATCGGTGGGCATGAATCCCCAATCACCCAGCTCGGTGCCTTCGTACCCCGTTTTTTGCATTTCGTCGAGCACCAGCGAGTATCCCGCTGCCTGACCCTCCAGGTCAAACTCCAGGGCTCCCCAGGAACACGGCGCGTTGGCAATTTTGATCATAAGTCCTCCATTGTTTTCAATGATTTGCAGAATGATTATTCAATTTCACTTAACAAAACCGGGCGTTCCTCGTCAAGAGACAGGGTCGCCGCGATGCCGATAGCGGTTGCAGCGCGCGCATCTTCGCCAGTCACATCCGGTTTTGTATCGTTGATGATGTGGTTTACAAATACGCGTATTTCTTCCGCGTAGGCGGCGCCGAACCGTTCCATAAAATAGGGGACTGTATCGTGAGTGACGCCCGCTCGTGTGAGGACAAGCGTGGGGGTCTGCTGCAGGTAGCCAATCCACAGGCTGCCCTCGGTGCCCATCACTTCAGTACGGATGTCATAGCCATACACCGCGTTGCGGCTGATGTCGATATTACCCACCGCGTCAGTAGCGAATCGTAAACTGATCACGGCGTTGTCGATATCACCGACCCCTTTCAACTCGGGGAAAGCCAGGCAGGCCCCTTCGCTGAACACCCGTGTAACCTCTGCGCCCATCAACCAGCGCGCCAGGTCGAAATCATGCACGCCCATGTCCATGATCATCCCGCCGCTGTTCTCGCGCCGGGCAAATTCCAGGCTGGTGCGCCTGGGGTCGCGGCTGGTCGACTTGAACATCACGGGCATACCGATGACACCATCCATGATCTTCTGCTTTGCAGCGGCGTAAGGGGCGTCAAAACGGCGCATAAAGCCCATCTGCAGCTTCACTCCTGCTTTCTTCACCGCGGCGATCGCTTCATCACAGGCGGTAAGATCTTGCGAAAGCGGTTTTTCACAGAAGATCTGTTTACCGGCTTGTGCCGCAGCGGTGACCACTTCGGCGTGGGTGCCGGTAGGAGAAGCGATCACCACCGCTTCGATATCCTTTTGCGCGAGCAGTTCGTGATAATCCCGAAATTTTTGCGGGATGTGATAACGTGCGGCGACATCGTCAACCGCTTCGGCGTTCGGATCCGCCACCGCCGCCAGGTCGACTTCTGAAACCGTGAAAGCAAGTGTGTTGGCAAACACCTTACCCATCCTGCCAGCCCCAATCAAACCAAATCTTATACTCATGGATTCGCCTCGAAATGTAGATTTGACTTACAGGAAGTACTTTTCATCCTTACGGTGCTGTTCGTATTCCTCGCGCGCTTGCCTGACAGAAGGCATGGTTGAAACCTCCGCCACCGCCACATCCCACCATGATTCATAACCGGGCACCTTCACTTCGCGGTCAGTCCTGATGACGATCACCGAGGTGTGATCAAGTTCCCTGGTTTTTTCAAGAACCTGTTTGAACTCAGCGATCGAACCCGGGGTGAATACCTCAGCCCCCAGGCTGGCGGCGTTGGCGGCAAAATTGACCTGCAATTTCGCGCCGTCCAGCTTTCCTGTTTTCGGGTCGCGCCGGCGGAAGCGGGTGCCGAATCCTTCACTGCCGAGTGAAGTGCTCAGGCTGCCGATCGAGCCGAAACCGGAGTTATCGACCACGATGATATTGACCTTGATGCCTTCCTGAACCGCGGTGAGGATCTCGGTGGGGTTCATCAGGTAGGTGCCGTCACCCACCCAAACATAGACCTCGCGGGCGGGATCTGCCATTTTAACGCCCAGCGAAGCGGGGATTTCGTACCCCATGCAGGAGTAGCCGTATTCCATGTGATAGGAGTTGGGTGTTTTGGCGCGCCACAGTTTATGCAGGTCGCCCGGCTGGCTGCCGGCAGCAGACATAAGCACGTCGCGCTCCCCAATGGTCTCCCAGATCGCCCCGATGACCTCGCTCTGACCCGGTACCGGATGATGGTCGAGGTGGTAAAGGCGGTCGGTTTCAGCTTCCCAATCCTCTTTTAAGTTCCGTATTTCTTCGGCGTATTCAGGGGTTACCTGGCAGCCTCTAACCGATTGCACCAGTTCCTCCAGCGTCGCGCGGGCGTCTGCCAGCAGCGGCAGCCCTGAGTGTTTGAACGCGTCCATTTCGAACAGGTTGATGTTGATGAATTTCACTTCGGGATTCTGGAACGCGGTCTTGGATGCCGTGGTGAAGTCTGAATAGCGTGTGCCAATGCCGATCACCAGGTCGGCATCGTGCGCAATGCGGTTGGCTGGCAGCGTACCGGTAGCACCGATCGCGCCGAGGCATTGAGGGTGGTCATAAGGCAGCGAACCTTTTCCAGCCTGGGTTTCACCCACCGGAATTCCAGTCTGGCGGGCGAAAATATCGAGCGCCCGGGTGGCATCACTGAATAGCACACCGCCACCGGCCACGATGAGCGGTCGTTTGGACGCCTTGATCCATTGGACAGCCCTGGCAAGCATCTCACGGTCAGCCATGGGGCGGGAGATATGCCATACCCGCTTGCGGAACAGCTCTTCGGGGAAATCATAAGCTTCAGCCTGCACATCCTGCGGCAGCGAAAGCGTCACCGCGCCGGTGTCCGCGGGGGAGGTGAGCACGCGCATCACTTCAGGCAGCGCTGTAATCAACTGATCGGGGCGGCTGATGCGGTCCCAATAGCGTGAAACCGGTTTAAAACAATCGTTAACGCTGATGTCCTGGGTGTTGGGCGATTCCAGTTGCTGCAGTACAGGCGCAACGTTGCGGCGTGCGAAAATGTCGCCGGGGAGTAGAAGCACAGGCAGCCGGTTGATGGTGGCGAGCGCTGCGCCGGTGATCATGTTGGTCGCACCGGGTCCGATGGACGAGGTGCATGCAAACGCCTGCATGCGGTTCTTCATCTTGGTAAAACCGCTGGCAATGTGTACAGCTGCCTGTTCATTACGCACCATGATGTATTTAAAATCAGGGTTTTCCTGCAGCGCCTGCCCGATTCCTGCCACGTTCCCATGTCCAAAGATGCCCAGTATGCCCGCAAAGAAGAGCGTTTCAACACCGTCGCGCTCAACGTACTGGTTTTTAAGGAACCGGATCAGCGCCTGGGCGGTGGTAAGTCGAATGGTTGTCATAATTGATCTCTCCAATTCTCAGCAGGTCCGGGTTCAGTTGATATCCGGGTTGGGGATCATAAAGTCGCGCACCACTGCCTGCAGGTCGTGGTAGGAGGAAACAAACCCGCGCAGAGTCCTTACAGTAGCACCGTATGTATCGAATTCTTTGACAGTCATGCCATCCGGTTCGTAGGCTTTACGGAAATCAGGGATCCTGGTCAACATCTCGTTGATGATTTTCGGGTCAACCGGGTCAGCCATACGTTCCTTCACTTCGATATCGCTGGCGTTGATTTTTAATTGCCATTCGTAGGGGATCGTCAGGATGATATCGCCGCCGATGAGTTCGGACCAGTGACCCAGGTGCCGGTACGCAGCGCCCAGCAGTCTCGCGCGGTAACCACGTTCCTGGTAAATGCTGTAAGCCCGTTTGAGGCACGCGATACCCGCCCAACCGAAGTATTCGGGATCGATCTCGACTCCTGATTTCTTCGCCGCAATTTTCATCCAGTCATCCGTGCGGCCGATCATGATGGTGCAGACTGGCGACATTGTATCGATCGGTTTGCCCTCAGCTTCACGGCGGTTGAGACCGCGTTCCATGGCTTCGGCGACAGCGATCGCCTGCGGGACGGTGAAGCAAACCGTCGCGTTGATCGAAACGCCGTTGTAGGTCGCCTCTTCGATCGCCTCGACACCGGCGCTGGTGACCGGCGCTTTGACCTGCATGTTCGGGGCAAGGGTATTGAAGTGAATGGCGTGCTCGGCAATCCCTTTGGCATTGCGGTAAAGCTGGGGATTGGTCTGAATGGACAGGCGACCTTTCTTTCCTTTAAATCGGTCGTAAGACGGTTTCAACAACGCCGCACCGCGCACTGCCATTTCCTCGATCAACTTCCAGGTGACCTCAACCTCTGACCAGGTGGGGTTCTCATCAATGAGCTGGTGGATTCGATCTTCCCACAGGTGCATTTCTTTTTTAAGCACGTTGAGGACGATCGTCGGGTTTGTGGTGGCGCCGACAGCGCCATTTTCGATCGCGTAGGTCAATTCCTCGATCGAACAGGAATCGTTCCAGTAATCGGTTGGAGAGGTCATTACAGTCTGATGAAGTTTGCTTTTATATTCACTCATTTTCTTAACTCCTTGGTTTACTATTCATCGATAGATCCACTATCGGTAAGCGCGAATCCAAAGCCTTCCAGGTGTCTTTGACCCAGGCGTAGCGCGGATCGTCAGCGCTGGCAAGCGATTGATCGGTACCGGCGAGGTAATTCAGATAGTACGCGTTATACCCCTGCGCAGCGACCACCGGGTGATAACCTTCAGGTGAAAGCATCACGTGATCGTTCTGAAGCAGCACCAGTTCATCGATCCTGCCGTCGTCGGTATAGCAGCGCTGGTAGGCATAGCCTTCCGGTTTGTCGATCTTGTAGAAATACACTTCCTCCAGGTCGGCTTCCAACACTTTTCCGTCAGCGTCGACCCGGCGAACATCGTGCTTGTGCGGCGGGTAAGAGCTCCAATTGCCGGAGGGGGTGTACACTTCCACCACCACCAGGCGTTCGCAAGGGAACCCGGGCAGGATCATTTGATTGATCTGGCGGGAGGCGTTATCACCGCCGCGCAGTTCGACACTAACATCTTCCGGTTTGATCAGGCGTGGAGGGTAATCCTTAGTCGCTGCTGCCCAGCCGCAGGCAAAATCTGCCTCGCCATAACTTGCTTTGACGGTAAATTCGGTTTTCCTGGAGAGATAAAGCGTGGTCGGCATTCCGCTGAACACATCCTTACGGCTGCCGATCGCTTTCCAATCCCCTTTGTTCGAGATCACATCCACGGTACCCCCGAGAATGGTCAGCGCCAGCTCGTTTTCACCGCTGTTAAAATGCCACTCTTCGCCCTTTGGGAGCTTTACTGCGGTAAAAGACAGGTGCTCCCAGCCGGCGCTCTCCGGCGTTATGGAGATGTATTCCCGTCGTGTGTAATCAGGTTTTACTAACAAGCGTGATTCGGTTGATGTCATAAGTTTCTCCTTTCCGGTTGTTTGGTTGACTCGCGAACCAGCAATTGACCGCGCATCAATTTGGACATTGGATGGTCATTCGGTTCTCCGGACACTGTCTGTTTGACCAGGTCCATTAACATTTTGGCGGCTTCAGTCCCGATCGACCGTTTTGGTTGGTCAAAGGTGGTCAAAGGCGGGTTGGTGTAAGCCGAATAACGGATATTATCGAAGCCAACAATGGAAATATCCTCCGGCACCCTGATTCCGTTGCGGATCAGGAAATGCAAAGCACCGATGGCGGTGAGGTCGTTGAAGCAGAAAACCGCGCTGATATCCGCTTGTTTTTTTAACAATTCCTCCATCCCGGTAAAGCCGTCTTCGATCTCTCCGCCGGGTTGGTGCAGTACGAAATTTGGATTGAATGCCAAGTCAGCAGCGAGAAATTCATGCTTGAGTCCCCGCAGGCGGTTGTTGTTAATTTTGGAAGCGCGCTTGTTGCCGATGTAGGCGATGCGTTCGTGTCCGAGATCAAGCAGGTGACGGGTGACCTGTTGAGCCCCGTAGAAATCGTCGTGTGAAATGGTGTATTTGTGATTGCGATGGGACTGGTTATTGATCACCACCGCCGGGATGCCGTATTGGTCCAGCAGGTTATAGCTTTCCTGGTTGACCGGAACGGATCCGATGATGACCCCGTCGACGCGGTGTTCACTGAACGCCTGGATGATGCTTTTTTCGTGTTTTGGATTCATAAATGAAGAGGCGATAAAGATGCTGTAACCCGCGTCTTTCACCGCGTCCTCAATTCCCTGCAGGATCTCACCAAAATAAGGATTGTCGATTCGGTTAACCAATACGCCCAAAGCCCGGGTGTGGCGCGTTTTTAAACCCCTGGCGGCAGCGCTGGGAAGGTAACCCATTTCTTCAGCGATATCACGGATAAGGACAGAAGTCTTATCAGGAATACTGGGATTCCCGTTCAACGCGCGCGAAACGGTTGTGTGAGAAACCCCGGCTTTTCTGGCAATATCCTTGATGGTTACAGACATTTTTTCCTTTTTACGCACACGTGTGCGTAAAAATAATAACAAACTCCGGAAGAAAAGTCAATCACATTTTGAAAGATATCTTGCAATTCTTGTAAAAATGTTGTATTATCAAACATGTCAGTTTTCCTTCAAAAAATTATAAAATGCAAGAAAACCTAATTATTTTGATTGCTCAAATTTAAGCGGCATTATTGGGAGTTTCACGATGATTTCTTTGCAGAAAGGGTTGTTGTTATGAAGCACGATATTGAAGCGATCTTTCTTGATGTGGGTAATACCTTGCGCATTGTTCTGGAAGAGCCTGAATACCAACAAAAAGCCATGCAGGAGCTGATGAGGCTGGTTGAGGCAAAAGAACCACAGGATGAGTTCTTTGCGAAGGTGGAAGAACGGTGGAAAAAACACCGGAAGAACTGCAAGGAAACACTTATTGAAGCTTCAGAATATGACTTGTGGACCAAACACCTGCTGCCTGATTATCCGGCGGATTTGATCGGTCCGCAGCATGGGAGGTTAACCCGCCTGTGGCGCGACCGCGATGGACGCCGGGTTCCACGTCATGATGCCAAAGAGACCATCGTCGAACTGCACCGCCGTGGATACCTGCTGGGTATTATTGCCAACACGATTACCGAAACCGAGATCCCGGATTGGATGGAAACTGATGGGGTAACCCAGTATTTCAAAACGGTCATTCTCTCCTCAAAAGTGGGTATTCGCAAACCCAACCCCGAGATCTACTGGCTGGCGGCACGCGAGATTGGTGTGGAACCGGCCAAATGCGCCTACCTGGGTGATAATCCTGTACGCGACGTGGAAGGTACCCGTGCGGCTGGTTACGGAATGATGATCCTTTTTGACGAACCCGCTACCACTGCCAAGGAACCTCCCACAGGGGAGCACGCCCCGGATTACATCATCAAGGAAACCCGCGAACTGTTGGATATCTTCCCTCCGAGGGATGGAACACCCTCATAAACCAATGATAGAAAATATCGAAGCGATCTTCCTGGATATTGGCAACACGCTGCGCATCCTGCTTAAGGATGAGCCTTACCGCACAGAAGCACGCCGGAAGATCGTTTCATTGCTTGGCACTGCAGAGCAACCGGAGGAATTTGTCGCCGAGCTGGACAGACGCTACAAAGAGTACCGCAAATGGGCTTTTACACACCTCACAGAAGCCACTGAAGTAGAACTGTGGACACGCTGGCTGGCGCCTGAATACCCGGCAAAACGGGTTGCAATGTTGGCGCACGAGTTGACCTATCAATTCCGCCAATCGATGGGGCGGCGGGTGATGGCGGAAGGCTGTGTGGAAGTTATCACTGAGTTACATGCCAGGGGATACACCTTAGGCATTATCAGTAATGTGATCACCACGGAAGAAATTCCCGACTGGCTGGAAAAGGAAAACCTGACACGCTATTTTAAGTCTGTGGTGCTCTCATCTACCTTTGGCAAACGTAAACCCGATCCCGCCATTTATGCGGAAGCCGCCCGACAAGCGGAAATTGTGCCCGCCAAGTGTGCTTATGTCGGCGACAATTTTTCCCGCGATGTGAGCGGAACCCGCGCGGCGGGATTTGGCATGGTGATTATCATGCCTGATCCATCGGATAGAGACGAACCCGTTCCGGATGAACACCAACCGGACCTGGTGATCCATGGCCTCGCGGAGTTGTTGGATCACTTTCCGGGCTTGAATGGACATAAAGGATGATCAACA
Organism: Anaerolineaceae bacterium; assembly: GCA_040772785.1. Classification (GTDB taxonomy): domain Bacteria; phylum Chloroflexota; class Anaerolineae; order Anaerolineales; family Anaerolineaceae; genus UBA6107. Next base: position 121,948 of record JAXGXM010000007.1, read on the forward strand.
TGGAGTCCATGAGCAAAAGATCCGATCAACACACTGCTTTAGAAAGCGCGCAAGCTATGGTGCGAGCGGTGAAGGAATTATTTGCTGAAGGACAAACGGATTATTATCTTGATCCGATCGTGCTGACCAGTGAGCATGGCGAGCCGGTCGGTCGAGTGAAAGATGGTGACGCGGTCATTTTCTGCTGCCGGCGCGGCGAGCGTGAGATTCAGCTCACTGAAGCGTTCACTGACCCAAAGTTGGATCATTTTCCGCGAGCCTATTTTTCAAACCTCCCGTTCGTAATTCTCACCCTGTATCACGACAAATTCAAAGATCTGCCGGTTGCCTTTGCGCCTGCCAGGGTGCAGGAGACACTCGGCGAGCTGGTCAGCCGGGAGGGCTTATCGCAGGCGCGCGTCGCGGAATCGGAAAAGTTTGCCCACGTCACCTTCTTCCTAAACGGAGGCAATGGCAAGTCTTACACAGGTGAAGAGGATATCCGGGTTCCTTCCTTAAAAGGGGTTCCGTTTGATGAACACCCTGAACTGAGCCTGGCTGAGGTAAGCCAACAGGTGATCGGGCAGGTGCAGCGGGGCACAGATCTCATCATCACTAATTTTGCCAACGGTGATGTGATCGGGCACACATCCAATCACAATGCCAAGATTAAATGCGCCGAGTACGTCGATCATCATTTGAAGGAAGTTGTGGAAGCGGCGCAGGCGGCCGGTTATGTAATTCTGATCACCGCAGATCATGGCAACATTGAAGAAAGCCTCACGCCTGAGGGCAACCCGCATGTATCGCACACCACCAACCCGATCCCGTTGTTCATCATCGATCCGCTGATTGAAACCACCATACAACCCGCAAACGGCGTCCTGGCTGATATTGCGCCAACCGTGCTGCAGATTCTTGGCATCGACAGGTCATCTCTGATGACAGGGAAAAGCCTGGCACCGGATCAGGCGTTTGGCGTGCAACGCAAGGTGCTACTGGTCATTCTGGATGGCTGGGGTCTGAGCCCCCGACCGGAACAGGATCCGATTGTGCTTGGTCGCACGCCTTTCTGGGATACTCTGATGACGCATCACCCGCATGGATTGCTTACCGCGTCAGGCGAGGCGGTTGGTTTGAAGGCCGGGAAAGCCGGCAATTCTGAAGCCGGGCATATCAATATCGGCGCCGGGCGAATCATTTTACAGGACGACGTGCGGCTTGATCAGGCGATGAAAGATGGAAGTTTTTACACGAATGAAGTGATCACCAGGGAGATCAGGGGTGTGAAGGAACGTGGCACCGCTCTGCATCTCATTGGATTATTGACCGAAAAGAGTTCTCACGGCTCGATGGATTACCCGCTGGCGGTGTTGAAAATGGCACACGACGCGGGGCTGGAGCAGGTTTATCTACACATGATATTTGACGGGCGCAGCACCGAGCCGGGCAGCGCGCCGTCTTTGCTGGAAAAATTGGGCGACTTGATGGATAAGATTGGCGGCGGTCAGATTGCCACCGGTATCGGGCGCGGTATTGCTCTCGATCGGGATGGAAATTACAACAAAACGCAGCGCGCTTACGATGCGCTTGTGTACGGAAAGGGGAAGAAAGCGCGATTATGAATTATGACTTCCTGAAAAAATTGATCATACCTGCTGAGACCAGGATCGTCATGTTGATTATGGACGGTTTGGGCGGGCTGCCGCGTGAACATGGGGGAAAGACTGAACTGGAAGCCGCGTACACCCCCAACCTTGATGCCCTGGCCGCGCGTTCCGCGCTCGGTTTTTCCAGTCCAGCGGGACCCGGTATAGCTGTTGGCAGTGGTCCCGGTCATTTGGCAATCTTCGGATTTGATCCCATCGAACACGAGATCGGTCGGGGTGCTCTTGAGGCGCTGGGGGTTGACCTGGACATTGGTCCGGACGATGTCGCCGCGCGCGGCAACTTCTGCAAGGTTGACAAAGATGGAATACTGGTCGATCGGCGCGCGGGCAGGCTCTCCACGCCGGAAGCGATCAAGCTGGCGAGGATATTAAACACGATAAAGATCGAAGGCGCGGAGTTTCACATCGAGCCTGTCAAGGAACATCGCTTTGCTTTTGTCATGCGGGGAGAAAAATTGAGTGCGGAGCTTGAAGATACCGATCCGTTGAAGAACGGGATTGCTCCGAAGCCCGCAAATGCAAAGACCGCTGACGCTGAGCATACAGTGAACCTGCTGAATGAGTATGTTAAACAGGTTAAGGATTTGCTGGAAGAGGAAGACCAGGCAAATATGATCCTTCTGCGTGGTTTTGATCGGCTGCCTGTACTGCCTCAATATGAAGACCTGTTCAAGTTACGTGCTGCATCCATCGCGGTCAACGGTATGTACAAAGGGGTGTCGCGCCTGGTGGGGATGAAGGTGCTGCCGGTTGAAGGTTATGATATCGAGGATGAATTCACAACCCTTGAAAAGTATTTCGATCAATTTGATTTCTTCTACATTCACATTAAACAAACCGATACGCATGGCGAAGACGGTGATTTTGACCGCAAGGTGAAAGTGATCGAGTATGTCGATACCCAGATCCCGCGCATTCTCGCGTTGAATCCTGATGTGATCCTGGTTACCGGCGACCATTCCTCTCCGGCGATCCTGAAATCACACAGCTGGCACCCTGTACCAGCGCTGGTCTACGGGAAGTTCGTCCGCGAAGACAACATTCCCGAGTTTGGGGAACGGGCTTGTGCGAGGGGCAGCCTGGGAATAATGCCCGCAGTAGATTTTTTGCCTCTCTTATTGGCAAATGCTGGGCGCATTCAAAAATACGGTGCATAAAGGGTTGCCCTGTAAATGAAAGGAGGAAATATGGGTAACGTGATACACAAATCGGCTGATATTGCTCAATTGATCAGTGATCATTACAGCTCTCTTACCAAGAGCGAGAAGATCATCGCGAATTTCCTTCGCAAGAACCAGGAGGAAAGTGCATTCCTGTCTGCTGCTGAGATCGCCAAGCGTTTGGATTTGAGTGAAGCGACGCTGGTGCGATTCGCCCGGACACTCGGTTTTTGCAGTTACCCGGCAATGCGATCTGTACTGCAGGAGAACTTTCGCCAGCGGGTTACGCACTCAGCAAGGTTGCGCGGCAGGCTGGAAGAAACAAAGCAGAACGGGGACATTTTTGAACGACTGACAGTTACGGAGATCGATTATCTCACCCAGGCGCTTGACTCCATCGACCGGAAGCAGCTGGACAAAGCCGTTGAACTGATTCGTACGCACAATAAGATCTATGTCTTAGGTCTTGGTCCATCAATATCGCTGGTTGACTTATTGGAGATCAGGCTGCACCGGTTCGGTAAAGAGGTTGTGCCCTTAAAAGCTTACGGGCGCGAAGTCATTGATTCCATGCTGGTGATGAAACCGGATGACCTGGTTTTCGTTATCTGCTTCTTTGATCAAAACCCTACGCTGCAGTTGGTGCTGGATTACAGCCATAAGGTTGGCGCCACCGTCATTATGCTTACCGACACGCTGGATACCATCCTGGGAGATAAAGCGGATGTGGTCTTGAGCGCTCGCAGGGGTCCAGTGGGTGAATTTCATTCGCTGGTGGTGCCGATGACGGTGATCAACGCGCTCCTCCTCTCTGTTGCAAGTGTAGACCAGGAGCACATCATGCCGGTGCTTGATCGGTTGGATTCGCTGCGCGACCAACTAAAGGAGTTGAATCGTGAAGGTTAAAAACACTAGAGTAATAGGCTGCTTTTATGGATGGCAAACACACATTGACGAAAGGAAATAAATACGAGGTGTAAGCTGATGACAAAAGCATCAATAGCTCCAAAAGACAACCGGGAGAAGTACACAGCGATATTACGGCGCTTGTTCCGCTGGTTGACAACCCCGCATGTTGTTCTCTCAATCATAATGGTCGCGGTGATGTTCTATCTCGTCATCATCCCGCTTTACCGGATGGTTATTACAACGATCACCGTCTCTGATATGGATCTGAGGGTGTTACCCGATGCTGAGGTTGGGGATTTAACCTGGTATCACTGGGTGCGAATGCTCACCGGCAAGATCGGCAAACTGATGACCTATGAACCGCTGGTGCACAGCGTCACGATCGCCCTCGGCGCAACGTTCCTGTCGCTGGCGATCGGCGGGTTGATGGCCTGGCTGGTATGCCGCACTGATATTCCCGGCAGAGAAACCATCCACATGCTGGCGCAGGTTCCCTACATCATGCCCTCCTGGACGATCGCGATGGCGTGGTTGGTGCTCTTCAAGAACCAGAAATCAGGAGGCACCATGGGGCTGCTGGAATTTATAACGGGAGCGCCGACGCCGGACTGGCTGGCGTACGGCCCGATACCGATCATCGTCAGCAGCGGGTTGCACTATTACACGTTCTTCTTCCTTTTTATTTCGGCAGCTTTGCTGTCGATTGACTCATCGCTTGAAGAAGCGGGGGAACTGGCTGGTGCGAGTCGCTGGCGCATCATGCGCAAGATCACATTCCCGCTGGTCATTCCTGCCATTGCATCCGGTTTCATCATGACCTTTTCCAAGGCGATGGGAACCTTCGGCGGTCCGAACGTGCTGGGCGTACCGATCCGTTATTACACACTTTCGACCATGTTGAAGTCGAACTCAGCCATTGGTAACTACGGTGATGGATTTGTCACGGCGATCGTGCTGATCGTGTTTGCAATGGTTACCGTGATGTTGAATCAAAAGATCGTTGGCACGCGAAAGAGTTTTGAGACCATCGGCGGGCGCGGGTTCATGGCAAAGAAGGTAAAACTGCGCAACTTCAAACCGATCATAGTGAGTGGGGTTGTGGTATTCCAGTTTATCATCGCTGTGCTACCACTGGTTTTACTCATATTTAGCTCCTTCATGCTGCGAGATGGCAATTACAGTCCGGAAAACTTTACGCTGGCGCACTGGATCGGAAAGGGTGATCTTTCGATCAATAGTGGCGAGCCGGGGGTGCTGCGTAATCCGCGAATCTGGCAAGGTGCGTGGAACTCCATCCGCTTGTCCATTCTGACCTCCCTGTTCACTGCGCTATCGGGTGTCATCCTGGGTTATGCGATTGTAAAAGGGCGCGGCACCAAGCTTTCAAAACTGGTAGAGCAGATGTCTTTCATCCCGTACGTTATTCCCGGCATCGCTTTTGGCGCGGTCTACATCGCCATGTTCACCAAACCGGTAGGTCCGATACCCCCCCTTTACGGTACATTTGCGCTGCTGGTACTGGTATCGGTGGCAAAACATTTGCCGTTCTCGGCGCGCAGCGGTGTTTCAGCGATGCTGCAGGTGGGCAAGGAACTGGAGGAGGCGGCTGCGCTGGCAGGTGCAAGCCCCTGGCGGCGCTTCAAGCGCATCATTTTCCCGCTCACCAGCACCGGTTTCGTATCCGGTTTTCTATTGACTTTCATCAGCACCATGCGTGAGCTTTCGTTGATCATCCTGTTGGTAACGCCCACGACGGCGGTACTTGCAAGTATGACCATGCGTTACATTGAAAACGGTAATGACCAGCAGGCAAACGCCGTCATCATCCTGTTGATCGTATTGGTTCTGATTGGCAATTTCATCATCAGCCGCTTCCGCGGCGGCAGCCTTAAAAAAGGACTCGGAGTCTAAAGAGGAGAAAACATGGAAACCCCTATTATCATAAAGAACTTAACCAAAAAATTCGGTGACGTGATCGCTGTTAATGATGTGACAATGACCATTGATCCTCATACTTTTCTGACCTTGCTCGGACCTTCCGGCTGCGGAAAAACGACCCTCTTGCGCTGCATTTCCGGTCTTGAGGACCCTGACGAAGGCGAAATCTACATCGGCGACAAGTTGATCTATTCTCATGTAAAGGGTATATCGATTCCACCCGGGCAGCGTGAGCTGGGAATGGTGTTTCAGAACTACGCACTTTGGCCGCACATGACCGTTTACAAGAATATGACCTTCGCGCTGGAAATCCAAAAGATGACGAAGGAGGAGATGGACAAACGCGTGTCAGATTCTCTGGCTGAGGTAAAAATGAGCGGATATGAAAACCGCTATCCGCGCGAAATGAGCGGCGGCCAGCAGCAGCGTATTGCCCTCGCCCGTATGCTCGCATACCGCCCCAAGGTATTCCTGATGGATGAACCGCTTTCCAACCTCGATGCCCGCCTGAGGATGGACATGCGCACTGAGCTGAAACGTCTGCACCACATCTCCGACGCGACGACCGTATATGTGACGCACGACCAACTGGAAGCGATGACGATGTCCTCAAAGATCGCGGTGATGAAGGAAGGTGTGATCCAGCAATTGGATACCCCGGAGAAGATCTATCATTACCCCGCCAATCTGTTTGTGGCGGATTTCATCGGCAGTCCAAAAATCAATATGCTGGATGGTTGGATCCATTCTCAAGATGTAGTAGATCTTGGAAAATTTAATGTACATGCCAAGACCTTACGTAAGACCGGTGAAGTTGTGTTGGCGGTACACCCTGAAGACATCATTATTCACCAGGAGCCTGTAGAAGACAGTGTTGAATTTATCGCTTACTCTGTGCAGCCCGCCGGAGCGGATTCGACAATCATCGCGCACAAAGGCGACACAGAGCTTATCGTCAAGGAAATGGGCGTCAGCAAAATCGCTATGGACCAGAAGATCTGGCTTACCTTTGATAATGATGCCATCAACCTGTATGACAAGAGAACCGGTGATCTAATCACCGGTTGAGCCGTTATCGGTAACTTTATGATGATTAGAATCCTTTCAAGAGGAGGTGATTTTTAACAATTTTCTGTCGGGACCATTTGGCTTGATCGTTCAAAACTCATAAGGAGGAAGGTAGATGAAAGCAGTATTAAGAATTGCAACAATCGTACTTCTGTTTAGTTTGATCGCGGGTTGCGCGCAGCCCACTGAAGCGCCCGCTGTTGAACCCCCTGCGGGTGAAGGACCTGCAGCAACCGAAGCACCAGCAGAAGAGCTTACTGCGAAAGAGCAGTGGCTAAAAACCAACCAGCTCGGACCGTACTACACCGATGAGCAGGATTGGGCGGCAATTGAAGCTGCGGCGATTGAAGAGGGTGAACTGGTGGTTTATTCGAACTCCTCTAAGGTCGAAAAATCGGCGGAAGCTTTTATGGAAAAGTATCCCGGCATCAAGGTGCAGGCTTACGACCTGGGCGGCGACGATGTGCTGCTTAAGACACTTGAAGAGCAGAAGGCAGAGGCCTTTATTGGTGATGTCTGGTCGAGCAGCGGCGGCGCAGAGCTTGTTGGTAATGTTCTGCCGAAAGGATATGTCTGGCGCTTTATGCCATCACCCGTTGCTGACAGAATCCCTGAAGAATACACCCAACCTCTGTTAATGGCGCGTCTGGGCACCAGCGTTTTCGCTTACAACTCCGAACTCAACGACAGCTGCCCTATATCTAACGTATGGGAACTCACCCAACCGGAGTGGAAGGGCAGGTTCTTCATTGAAGATCCTTTGAATGATGCTTCAACGCTTAGCAAGCTGCTGACACTCGTCGGACATCCTGATGAAATGAAAGCGGCTTATGTTGAGTTGTACGGTGAAGAACCTGTGCTTGAAGAAGATACACCTGATGCCGGCTGGTTATGGTTGAAGAAATTCGCCCAGAACGGTCCCATCCCGCAACCCGGTGGCGATGAAGTTGATGAAGCATTCGCTTCCCCTGGAATGACCGAGAGCTACATGGCGCTGACCTCGTACTCCAACATGGCTGATGTACAGGAAGGCCTGCTGGTCTTTGAACCCTGCTGGGGTGTCAAACCCATGCTGGGTGTTCAGAGCCAGAGTTATGTGGGCATCATCAACCAGGCTCGCCACCCCAATGCCGCCAAGCTTTGGGTATTGTGGCAGGTTAGCGAAGAGGGTCGTGATCCATGGGGCAAGTTCGGCACCTACTTCACCGACTCCACCTATGAGGTCCCCGAAGGGATGATACTCCTCGACGAAATGATGGGCATGACCTGGTTCATCGATGAACAGTTTGCTTATGATCACATGATCGAAGCACGCGACTTCTATCTGATCAACCTGAGTGAATAAACCTCTTTCTTAGCTCCAAGGCACGGGTTCAATCGAACCCGTGCCTGGAACCGGAGTAAATACAACACGGATCGCTCTTTTATTCTTCCTGAACTGGAAGGGTGGATTAAGAAATTGCTTAGGAGAAACCCTATGAAATTACAGACCATGTTCTTCGATGTTGGCGGTACCCTGGAAACCTATCGATTTACCAGGGAACTGCGCGTCGCAAATACCGGTATTTTCAGGGATCTACTGGCGGAACATGGTATTGAACTTCCTTTGACCGATGAAGAACTGTGCGAGATGATCACAAGCGGGATCAAGACTTATCGCCACTGGAGTATTGATTCCATGATCGAACTTAGTACGGAAGAGATCTGGGCAGATTACGTGTTCAAGAATTATTCAATCGACCGGACAACCATTAAGGCAATATCTGAGCAATTATCCAATCTTTATGAAATGAAATTCTACAATCGCGAGATGCGCCCCGAAGTACCTGAAGTACTGGCAGAGATCAGGAAGATGGGGTTGAACATCGGTTTGATCAGCAATACCCAGAGTGTCACCCAGGTACCACAAACATTAATTAATTACGGTATCAGTAAGTATTTTGACCCGGTTGTGCTCTCATCGGTATACGGTCGCCGAAAACCTGATCCATCGATCTTCTACTGGGCAGCCCGGCAGGCGAACACACCTACCAGCGCTTGCGCGTACATTGGCGACAAGATCAATCGGGATGTTCTGGGCGCGAAAAGAGCCGGCTTTAAACTCGCGCTGCAGGTACGCCATGAGTTTGACGATGGTGAAATTGATGAAGGTGCAACCCCTGATTTTGTCATGGGCAGTCTTACCGAGATGATACCGCTGTTGGAATCGATTCTCAGGGAAAGCGAAACAACAACGTGTATCGGGTTTGTGAACGGCAGCATTAAAGCCCTGTTTTTTGATGCCGGTGACATCCTTTATTACCGGCCTGAGCGGGACAAGCATCTCAACGAATTTCTATCGAAGAGAGAGATTAAGCCAGCGGAAAACTTTGAGGCTGAGCGAAAGCGCATTAAAGACCTGGCTTTCTCCGGAAAAATGCGCCGGCATGATTATTACCGCGAGTTGATCCGTTTGTATGGTATTGAAAACCCTGTGGATGTGGAGGAGGGGATGAATGCCCTCAGCCGGGATGATAAAACCGTGGCGATTTTCGAGGGAGTGCCTGCAACGATCAACGCGTTAAAAGAAAAAGGCTATCTGCTTGGCATCATCACCGATACCGCAATGCCTTTCAGCCGCAAACTGGACTGGTTTGATGAGCATGGGTTTGGCCGTGTTTGGGATGTCGTGATCAGCTCCAAGGAGATCGGCGCGCGCAAACCGGCACCAGGTATGTATGAAGAAGCGCTCCTTCAAACCGGCCTCAAGCCGGAAGAGGCTGTTTTTGTGGGGCATAAAACCCACGAACTTGATGGTGCAAAAGCCATTGGGATGAAAACCATCGCTTTTAATTACGACCCTGATGCCCGGGCGGATGTGTACATTGATCAGTTTGCTGATCTCTTGAGTGTGCCTTTACTGGTGCAATAAATTATTAATTACGTATTGAGTGTAAATATGCAAAATTCCATTGAAGCAATCCTATTTGATATTGGCGGCACCCTGCGCGTGACAAATCCGCAGGAAGGCAGGGATCTCTCAAAAGTTGAGGAGATCATTGCGATACTGGACGAAAAGATCTCAGTTGATGATTTCATTACCCGTATTCGCAAGGGGGAGAAAGCCTACCGCCGCTGGTGCAAACCCAATTACATCGAACTTAACGAGGCGGAACTATGGACAAGATTTCTCCTGCCGGAGTATCCGCAGGAATTCATCCGTGAGAACGCAATCCGTTTCAATCAGTTGTGGCGCGAGTCCAGACGTAAATACATGCTACCGGATATGGCTGCTACCATGCGCGAACTCTCAATGCGTGGCTACCGGTTGGGATTGATCAGTAACACGACCTCTTCGTTAGAGGGATATCAGCTGCTTGAAGAAAACGGTTTGGAGGATTTGTTCGGTTGTGTCATACTTTCCGCCGAATTTGGCAGACGAAAACCACACCCGTCATTGTTCATTGAGGCGGCGCGCAGGCTGGGCGTTTTAGCGCAGCAATGTGCTTATGTGGGCGATCGCCCATCTCGCGATCTCATCGGCGCGCGGCAATCGAATTATGGCAAGGCGGTGATCATCAACACCGCGGGATATGTACTGGATGAATATGACCCCGACGATTACGACCCTGAGAAGGACGCGCACCTTGAGATCAAACCGGATCATCATATCCACCTGTTGAGCGAACTGCTGAATATTTTCACCGGGGCAGAAAAGGCTCGAGTCGGTCAGGATCAGAACCCGGAAAACATCCTCTATGATGTAGCGCTCTCCACGATGTGGCACGTTGATCAGCAAAGTTCATTCAACGACGCCTTTCAGCAGTCGAAGCGCATCGGCATCGCGCGCTTTGAACTTAACCACCAGGTGACCGTCGATCAGCTTGAGGGATGGGATCGGGATCATTACTACGCGGTCACCGTTCACGACCCCTGCCCGGCGGTGGTCAGTTTGAATGAGCTGAAGAAAAACGATTGGTTGGTTTCGAGTATTGATGAAACCTGCCGCCGAAAGGGAGTTGATGTCGTCAAACGCACGATCGACCTGGCGGGCAGGCTTGGTTCCAAATCGGTTGTATTGCATGTGGGTAGTATTCAATGTGATTCAACACGAGAAAAACAACTACGGAAACTGTATCGGCAGGGCTTGGCCGGCACCCCGGAATATCTCGGGCTTAAAGATGAGCTTGTCACCCATCGATCGAAATATGCCCCGGTGCACCTGGATGCGGTAATACGCAGCATAGAAGAACTCATTGAGTACACTCGCGGCAGCGGTGTCGCGCTTGGCATTGAAAATCGATATCGCTTTTACGATATCCCGCTGCCCGACGAGATGGAAACACTGCTGTCGTTGTGTGAAGAGCCTTGGTACGGTTTCCAGCTTGATACCGGACACGCGATTACCCTCGAAAGGCTCGGGCTTTGTGAAGAAGGTATCTGGCTGAAAAAGTTCAGCAATCGCATGATCGGCGTTCACTTGCACGATGTGGATGGCATCAGCGATCACCAGGTGCCGGGTGAAGGCAGCGTGGATTTTGGTGCAATTGGCCGCTTCCTGCCGCCGAATTGTTACAAGACTATGGAGATTAACCCGCAAGCCACGCTTGAGGATTTGTCCGCCGGTATGGAATTACTGGCAGCGAAGGGTTGTATCAACAGGATCTGATTTGGATTAATGGAAGGGTTATAAATTTTTTGATAGCGCAGATAAAAGCAATTTTCTTTGATATTGGCGGAACACTGGTTGAAAAGACCCGGTTCCCTGTAAGAGATCATACGGCAATCGCTCAGATGTCCGCTTTGCTTAACCTGACGTGTTCACCGGATGAATTGTTGGACAGGATCAATCGGGGGCAGCAGGCGTATAAGGAATGGAGCGAGACAACGCTGCGGGAATTACCGCTCGACGAAAAGTGGGTGAAATATCTCTTGCCTGAACAGGATGAGATGCTTGTAAGGAGAAATGCCCTGTCGCTGCAGCAGTTATGGCGCAGTTCCAGGGGTAGCGCGCGGGTGAAAGATGATGTCAGCGGGGTATTAGCACAAATCAAGCAGCGCGGTTACATTCTTGGCACCATCAGCCACTCCACTCCTGCTTACCTCGATGAACCTGAACTGGCAAGTTTATTCGATGTACACATTCACACGGTTGAGTATGGCAAGCGCAAACCGCACCCATCCCTTTTTGTCGACGCAGCGCGGAGTTGCGGAGTAACACCTGCGCAATGCGCCTATGTAGGTGACAACCCCTGGCGCGATGTTGTCGGTCCGCGTGAAGCGGGTTATGCCAGCATAGTGTTGATGAGAAATGGTATTTCCCCACAGCTTGAGAAGTCAAACCTGATGCAGCCGGATCTAGTGATCAGTGACCTCGGCGAGCTGCTGGAGATTTTTCCGGTACGCGGAGAACCTAGTGGTTTGAAGCATAAAAAGAGTGGTAGCGATGTGTTGTATGACGCCGCCCTTTCGACGATGTGGTGGGATAAAGAACGATACTCCGCAGAGGAGTTTTTTGGCAGCGGGCGAAAACTCGGATTTGCGCGCTTTGAGTTGAATCATCAGATCCCGCCTGAGGTGATGGCGCAGGTCGATGCGAATCGGTTTTCGATCGGTTCCCTGCATGATCCCTGCCCGGCTTATATTCCACTCAAAGAGATTGAAAACCTGGATATCCAGATTACCTCGCTGGATGAAACCCGCCGTATGCGGGGTGTGGATGTCGTCAAGGGCACGATTGAAAAAGCAAGCCAGTTTGGCTGCAGGCTGGTGGTCATCCACCCCGGCCGCATCGTTTGTGATCACGCTTTAGATGATCAGCTGCGCCAGCTTTACCGGGCGGGGAAGAAAGGCAGCCCCGAATATGAAGAGCTGCGCCTGCGTACGATCGCTGACCGGACAGTCAAAGCCGGTCCGCATCTCGAACAGTGTCTTGAAAGCCTGCGTGAGATCGTGGATTTTTCAAAAGGGGCGGGGGTTATGTTGGGGCTGGAAAACCGCTTCCATTATTACGAATTACCTGTGTTCAGTGAATTGGAAGCCATGTTGAATGAATTCACACAGCCATGGGTCGGCTGGCAGTTTGATGTAGGACATCTGCAGGTGCACGATCAGCTTGGATTGCTCAACATGCAGCAGTGGTTGGAGCATTTCAGCCGCAGAATTGTTGGCGTCCATCTGCATGATGTGATTGGCATCAAGGATCATAAGGCGCCAGGTACAGGGGATGTGGATTTCAATTGGCTGGCGGGTTATATTCCACGGGATTGCTATCGCGCGCTGGAAGTGGATAAAGCACTGTCGTCGGAAGAGGTGGCGCATGGTATGCAATGCCTGGCTGAGTGTGGATGTGTGAACATAGTTTAATTAAACCGGAGGATGTATTATGTTAAAGATTTTTAAAAAACGCCGCAATATCTTTATCCAGTTGATGCACCAACAGGCGTCACTGGCTCTGGAAGGGATGGACCTGCTGATCGAGTATCTCAACAATCCAGCCAAGCAGCTGGCGGATGACCTGACCGCCAAGGAGAAAGAGGCGGATGAAGCGCGCCGAATTTTGATCGATGAATTGAACCGAACCTTTATCACACCTTTCGACCGGGAGGATATTTTCGCCCTCTCCCGCGCGATCGATGACGTGCTGGATTATGCGTATAGCACAATGACAGAGATCATCATCCTCAAGGTTCAACCTTCCGAATTCATGGTTCGCATCTGCTCCCTGTTGCGGGATGCAACCTTTGAGATCATGAAGGCAATGGAGCAGCTCCAGGACCACCCCGCAGTAGCGGCGGAACACGCCCAGCGCGCAAAGGCGCTGGAAAACCGGGTTGAGCATGTTTACCGCGAAGCGCTGGCAGCCATGTTTGTGGAAACGGATGATGTTCAAACGCTGGTGAATATTCTAAAGATGCGCGAAGTTAACCGGCACCTCAGCAACGCAGCGGACCGCGGTGATGAAGCAGCCAATGTAATTGCTGATATCATTGTTAAAACAACTTAGGTGAATTGACATGCCACCACTTCTTATCGTCCTGATACTCTTTGCCCTGGTGTTCGATTTTTTGAACGGCGTTCACGATTCGAGTAATATTGTCGCCACAATGATCTCCTCGCGGGCGATCGCTCCGCGGGCGGCACTGGCGATCACAGCCGTCGCCGAGTTTTGCGGACCATTCATCTTTGGTGTGGCGGTCGCCAACACGATTGGCAATGAAATTGTTGAGTCAGACCAGTTAAGCATGCTCGTCATCATTGCAGCTCTGGTCAGTGCCATCATGTGGAACGTGCTAACCTGGTTATTGGGAATTCCCAGCAGTTCTTCTCACGCGCTGATCGGCGGGATCATCGGTTCAGTTGTGGTGGGTGCTGGTTTTTCAGTCATCAAAATGGACGGTGTGCTCAAGGTCCTGATCGCGCTTTTCACCTCGCCGATCATTGGTTTTCTCGCTGGAATGCTCATCGCGAACATTGTTTTTCTTTTCTCCTGGAAAAGCACTCCCAAAGTGAACGGCGTATTCAAAAAACTACAGATCATCACGTCGATCGGGCTGGCGCTCAGCCACGGTACGAATGATGCGCAAAAGACCATGGGCATCATCACACTGGGTCTTGTTATCAGCGGGGTGATTCCCACCTTCGAGGTGCCTTTCTGGGTGATCCTGCTTTGCGCCGGCGCGATCGCGCTGGGAACTTCAGTTGGCGGCTGGCAGTTGATCCGCACTTTGGGCTCAAAATTCTACAAGATTCGTCCTGTGCATGGTTTCGCCTCGCAGATCACATCTGCAGCCGTAATCCTCACTGCCTCTCTTGTGGGGGGTCCGGTGAGCACCACACAGGTGGTAAGCACAGCGATCATGGGAGTCGGCGCGGCGGAGCGGGTTAGCAAGGTTCGCTGGGGGGTGGCGGGGGAGATCGCTTCTGCCTGGTTGTTCACAATCCCTGCCACGGCGTTACTGGGGGCGGGGATCTACGCGCTGCTCAACACTATTTTTTAAGAGGAACCTATGAACGAAATGACAAGGAAGTATGACGCGATATTCGCGGGCAATTACACGAAAGATACGATCATCACCCCGGCAGGCACACGTTATGTGGATGGCGGCGGAATGAATTACGCCGCGCATGCGGCTGCGCGCCTGGGGCTGAAAACCGCCGTGGTTACCCGTTTAGCCAGTGAGGATAAACATGTTGTAGAGGCGATCCGCGCGGACGGCATCGACTGTTACCCGGTCTATTCACCGTCTTCCACACTGATGACACTCGAATACAAAACGGATGACGTCGATAAGCGCAGCTTGTATGTCAAAGCCACTGCCGGCACCATTCATCCATCGGCTCTTGCTGGGCTTGAAGCGAAAGCGATTGTGGTCAGCCCAAGCCTGCGCGGTGAAGTGGAGCCTGAGTTCTTCGCTGAATTGAGAAAACGCCCCGAGGTCCTCCTTTCGGCGGATGTGCAGGGGTTCGTGCGGGTGTTGCGGGATGAAACTCTCGTGTATGAAGCCTGGCCGGAAATGCCGGACGTGTTGAAAAACCTGGATATCCTGAAGACCGATGCGGTTGAAGCCGCCTTCCTGACCGGTGAGGAGAATATCGAAAAAGCAGCGAAGTATTTTTCTGACATGGGGGTGCGCGAAGTACTGCTTTCGCATAGTGAAGGCATCCTGGTGCATACAGATGGGAAATTCCACCACTACCGGTTCCATGCCAACTCCATGGCGGGGCGCAGCGGGCGTGGTGATACCTGCGTGGGATCCTACGTGGCGAAGCGGCTCACCCTGACGCCGGCTGAGGCCGGCAAGTGGTCTGCGGCGGTCACCAGCCTGAAGGTGGAACGTCATGGTGTCTTTGACCGTGCAGTCGAAGAGGTAGAAGCGTTTATCGCTGAGCACTATGACTGATCGAATTATTGAGCGGCAGCGCCAGATCAAGCAGGATATCGTTCGCGCAGCGGCGGGTTATACCGACCTGTGGCGCAGGATCATCCGGGAGTGGCGCGATTCTACAGCAGGCAGTCACTTATGGCTGACCTATGCCGCCAATTATCTCTTCTCGTTCGACGGCTTCAAATGGGCATTGGATCCGTTCGCCATTTCTTCACGGGTTGCTAACACGCCAGCTCCGGATTACCGGGTGGACCTTGATTCACTCTCTCTGGTTGTGTTAACCCACGAGCACAATGACCACCTGGATATGGCGCTGGTAAGAGCGCTGGCCGATCTGGATATTCGATGGGTCATTCCACCTTACCTGCTGGGTAAGATCCGACGCGAGGTGTCCATTCCAATGGATAGGGTGATCACACCGATTCCGGGAGAGGTGATTGATATTGGTCCGCTGCAGTTGCTTCCGTTTGACTCTCTGCACATGCGCGGTGGACGGGGTGTGGCAGAGACTGGCTACCTCGTGCGGTTTTCTGGCAAGCGCTGGCTTTTTACGGGAGATATCCGGACTTACGATTTCGGCGCGCTGCCGTTATTCGGCAGGCTTGATGGTGTGGTGGCGCACCTCTGGTTGGGGAAGGCGCAGGCGCTGGCGGATAGTCCGCCACTGCTCGGGGATTTTTGCGACTTTTTTACCAGTTTTGAAACGGACCGCCTGATCATTGCGCATATGAACGAATTCGGACGGGATGAGAATGATCTCTGGCGGGAAACACATTTTGAGGTTGTAAGCGAAGCGATCACACAAAGAAGACCCGGTTTACGCGTTGAGAAAGCGTTGATGGGTGACAGAATCGATATTGATTGACCGCATATTTTTGAAAAGGTGGAGCCGATGAAAACTGCGAGCATTTTAAATGACAAGGACCAGTTCTGTGCGGAATTGCATAAGGTTATGAACCTGGTCGCGCCGGTTTGTACCTGCATGGAACCCTATGAATTCCGCTACTCTTTGAATAACATCACACCGGCGGAGGGTGACTGGGCAGGGATTCAACCGGATCCTTCTAATGAGATCGAGAAGAAAATCTCGCGACCGGATTATTTTGACCAGATCAGGATCAAGCCGAAAGTAGATGACCGCATTGTGCTGGACGAAACAATTTCACGGCTTACACAAATGCTTTTTGTCGGACTGGTCACGGGCGATTATTCAATCGAATGGGTAAAAAAATGGTTTTACTTTGATCCGCGGGGGTTCAACTTCCTGGTTCGTTCGGTTTACCTGACGGATGAGGTAAAAGCCTTCCTGGGCGGTGAGCCTTACCAGCAATTTGAGCCCAAACAGAAAGCTTTTGAATTCGCGCACGAGGTCGGTTACCGGGAATTTATGGCAGCCAACCAGGAAGTGGACCAGGCTTTTATTGAGTGTGTATTGAAACTGATCGAAGCGAAAGGAACTCCGATCCTGCTTGGTATCGCCGGACCAACCGCTGCCGGCAAGACCGAGATCGTTGATAGATTGCGCGAGCGTTTTGCGGCGAAGAATCAACGTATCGCGGCAATTGAGATGGATAACTTCCTGCTTGACCGCGATTATCGCGAGGAACACAATATCGGGTCGTTCGGGGAGCGGGCGCTGCACTTCAACCTGCTGAAATCATGTGTGAGGGATATACTGGCGGGAAAACCAATCCAGACACCGCGCTATGACTTTATCTATGCCACATCGAGCCATGACCTGAAGGGAAATCTTAAACCGGATGGTGTTCCTGTAACGGTCGAACCGGCAGACATTGTCTTCATCGAAGGCAACTCCCCGTTCCTGTTTCAGGGGATGGCTGAATTGGTAGGCATTAAGGTGGTGTACCTGACCGATGACCCTGTGCGCCTGAAGCGAAAGTGGCGCCGCGATATTGATTACCGCAAGAAGTATGATCCCTATTACCTGCGTAATCGATTTTTCAAAGAGCAGCCCCCGATGGCGGTGAAGAACTACCAACCGCAACTGCTGCGCTGCGATCTCTTTGTAGATACTACCAATGCGGCGTTGTGGGTTCCTCCACAAGTACGTGAGATACTCAAAGACAGGTAAGACGTACACAACCATTAAAATTTCGTTTTTTTCCTCTTTTCTTAAACCACCGGATTTTTTTAATCCGGTGGTTTAAAAATATTTGTAACCGATTTGTAACCGTGACCATGTAAGATATTTTTATACAGGGCGGTTTGTTCTGTATTTCTATTGGTTCAAAATTCATCTTCTATTTATCAGGAGGAAGGTATGCGTTTAGAGGGAAAAGTAGCACTGATCACTGGCGGCGCAGCCGGAATTGGAAAAGCAACTGCCCAGGTATTTGCCCGCGAAGGCGCCAAAGTGGTCATTTGCGATGTATCCGAGGAATTGGGCAATGAGCTGGTGAAAACCCTCGGACCGGATGCCCGTTTTTACAAAGTGGATGTCACCAACCGCGAGGCAGTGCAAAAATGGGTTGACGATGTGGTTGCGCAATATGGGCGCGTGGACACCCTGGTGAACAACGCCGGCATTACCCGCGATGCCCAGTTTGTCAAGGTGAAGGACGGCGAACTGGTTAAACAAATGTCTGAAGATGCGTTTGACCTGGTCATCTCTGTCAACCTCAAGGGTGTCTTCAATTGCAGCCAGGCCGTTGCGCCATACATGATCAAGCAGGGCTCCGGTGTTATTCTCAACGCTTCATCTGTGGTGGGGTTGTACGGCAACTTTGGTCAGACAAATTATGTCGCCACCAAAGCCGCAGTAGTCGGGATGACCAAGGTGTGGGCGCGCGAACTGGGTCGCTACAACATCCGCGTTAACGCTGTTGCCCCGGGTTTCATCATGACCGAAATGGTCGCCAAGATGCCCGAGGAAGTGCTCGCCGGCATGCGCGCGAAGACACCGCTCGGAAAACTGGGAGAGCCTGAAGATATCGCCAATACCTACCTGTGGCTGGCTTCTGATGAAGGAGCTTACGTGCACGGCGCGACCATCAGCGTGGATGGCGGAATCGTTTTGGGTACATAACACTGGAGGATATATGAACCGTTACGCGACAATCATATCAACCGGGGCTTACGTGCCCGAGATCGAGCGCTCAAACGCTGTGATGGCGGAGCGCTTTGGAGAGGTCGTGGGCAAGTTTGAGGCGTCTTCGGGGATCAAAACCCGTTTCTATGCGCCGGATGACTGGGCGACCTCTGACCTGGCGGTTGAAGCCGGCAAAAAAGCGCTGGCAAACGCCGGGATCAAAGCCGAGGATCTGGATCTGATCATTCTTGGCACGGATAGCCCGGATTACATCACGCCTGCCACCTCAGTGGTGACACAGCATAAGCTGGGCGCAAAAAAAGCAGGCACATTCGACGTGGGCTGCGCCTGCGCATCGTTCCCGACCGGCTTAAACCTGGCTGCGGGGCTGATCGCTACCAACCCTTATATGAAATATGTGCTGGTCATCGGCTCCTACATGATGCACAAACTCTCCGATTGGGAGAATGATGTGGTTTCCTTTTTCTACGGCGATGGCGCCGGGGCAGCTGTTCTCACCTCCAGCGATAAACCGGGTTTTGTTTCCTCCACATTCTTTGCCGATGGTTCCTACCACAAGCACTGGGGAATCTATTCCGGCGGTACCTATGAGCCTGCCACTGAAGAAAGCGTGAAAGCAGGCCGCACGCAGGTAAAACTTGTCACGGCATTTCCACCGGAGGTCAACCATGAAGGATGGCCGGCGCGTATGCGTGAGCTGGCGAAGAACGGCAACTTCGATCTGAAGGATGTCGACCTCGCAATTTACACCCAGGTGCGGTTGAACAGCATCAAGCTGGTGCAGGAGACGCTTGGCTTGCCCTTTGAAAAAGCGCATTACGTGATGGATCGTTACGGTTACACCGGGTCAGCCTGCCTGCCGATCGCGTTTGATGACGCAGTGCAGCAAGGTAAAGTGCATTCCGGCGATTTGGTGACCTTTGTTGGTTCGGGCGTCGGTTATAACCAGGCGGGTTCCGCCTTCATCATGCCATAGGTGATTATGAATCCTAAAGACCAGTACAAGCAGAAACTGATCAGTATTCCCGAGGCGGTGGGTAAACTGCAGTCCCGCCAATCCCTCGGTCTGGCGATGGCTGCCTCAGAACCCCCGGGTTTGATGAACGAATTGGGCAATCACCGTGACCGGCTGGAGGATGTGCATGTATGGGTCTGCCTTCCCCTCGGTTATTACAGCTTTATTCAAGATCCTGGTATGGAGGGTCATTTCTTCGTTGAAAACTGGTTCTATGGGGCGGCGGACCGTAAGGTACATGATCAGGGACGTGAATCCTACATTCCCAACAACCTCCACCAGGCAGCCACGAAGAAGCTTTACGCGGCAGGCGAGCGCGTTAACGTGTTCTTTGGCACTGCCACACCGCCTGATGATCGCGGTTACATGTCGCTCTCATTGGGACTTGTCATCGAGAAACAGTTGATCGAAGCGGCTGACCTGGTGATACTGGAGATCAACGAAAATCTACCCTGGACACTGGGTGACACCCAGGTACACATTTCCGAGGTGGATTTTGTGGTGGAAAATAACGCTCCGCTGCCTGAACTGCCGGTTGTACCCCCCACAGAGGCGGAAGAAGCCATTGGCGGTTATATTGCCGACCTGATCGAGGACGGTTCAACCCTGCAGCTGGGTATTGGTGGAATTCCCAACGCCATCACACCGTTCATTATGAACCGCAAGGATCTGGGCATTCACACCGAGATGTTCACCGATGGCATGGTGGACCTGTACAACGCTGGTGTGATCACCAACCGGCGCAAGACCCAATGGAAGGGCAAGATGGTGGGCGCGTTTGCCCTGGGGACAAAAAAACTGTACGAGTTTGTCGACGACAATCTTGGGATCGAATTTCAGCAAGGCCGGGTTACGAATGATCCCTACGTCGTGGGGCGCAATTACAAGATGATCAGTATCAACACAGCGCTGCAGGTGGACGTGATGGGGCAGGTATGCTCGCAGTCGATCGGACACAGACATTTCTCCGGCACGGGCGGTCAGCTGGATACTCATCGCGGTGCGCAGCTTTCACCGGGTGGTCGGGGCATCATCGCCTTAAGGTCGACAGCGCGAAACAACGAGATTTCGACCATCGTACCGATCCTTTCACCCGGAGCGGAAGTGACTGTGCCGAGCCAGGATATTGATACAGTGGTGACCGAATACGGGATCGCGGACCTGAAAGGGTTATGTGTACGCGACCGCGCCAATGCGCTGATCAATATCGCCCACCCTGATTTTAGAGAGCAGTTGAAAGATGAAGTAACGCGGTTGGGCATCGTGCCGCGTTTCTAAAGGAGAAAGGAGTAGTTGATGAATCCATTGATCGGCAAGTGGAAGCAGCCTGAAGGACAGGCGTACGCCGGGTTGATCTTTGATTTCAAGGAAGATGGAACCTTCGAGTCTCAATATCCCGACATGGGTGTTACCTCCTCAGGAACCTATTCCGTTGAGGGCGACCTGATCCAAATGGACCAGACCAGTCACAATTTCGGGCTGCTGGGTAAGTTCGCGGGGCGTTTCAAACTTGAAGGTGAAACATTGAAGTTGATCTTTGGGAATCCAGGCGAACCGGCTCCCGAGGATATGAGCAAATCACGGCTTTATCTGAAGATCTAGAAAGGGATATTCGTTTTATGGGAAAACTGGCTAGAGGTGTCGCGCTGGTTGGCGCGGGAATGAGTAAGTTTGGCGCGTTCAAGGGGAAGACTTCACGCGATTTGTTTGTAGATGCCTTTATGGAAATGTTGGCAAGCGTTGACAAAGGCATCGACCCGAAGAAGATCGAAGCCTTCTACATGGGTAATTTCAGCAGCGACCTTTTCGAGGGGCAGGGTCACCTGGCACCGATTTTAGCGAGCTGGACTGGTTTGAACCCCATTCCCGCAACGCGCATCGAAGATGCCTGCGCCAGCGCCGGTGTTGCTCTGCGTGAGGGCATTATCGCGGTCGGGTCCGGTCTTTATGATGTCGTCCTGGTCGCCGGTGTGGAAAAAATGACTGATCTGCCTACCGAGAAGGTGACCGATACACTGGCAACCGCCGCTGATATGCAATACGAAGTGCCGGCTGGTTTTACCTTCCCGGGTTTTTATGCTTCGATGGCGACCGCGTACATGGACAAATACGGGGCTACCCCCGAAACCTTTATGAAGGTGGGTCTTAAGAATCACGAGAATGGCGCGCTCAATGAGAAAGCGCAATTCGGAGCGAAGATCTCCACCATCATGGAAATACGAAAAGCCAGCGCCGCCAGAAAAGGTCTGCCGATACCGCAGTGGGCTGATGAAATGGATTTCCTGCAGGATGACAAAGCCAACCCGATCATTGCCTGGCCGATGCGCCTTTACGATTGCTCTCCTGTCTCTGATGGGGCAGCCGTTGCGCTTATCGTGAGCGAAGAGCTCGCCAGCCTTTTTACGGATCACCCCCTCTATATCGTTGGTACAGGGCAGGCCAGCGATGGCGCTTTGCACGACCGCGAATCACTCACCAGTATCAAGGCCGCCAGCCTGGCAGCTGACCAGGCATACACAATGGCAGGCATTGGACCGGAAGATATCGACTTTGCCGAAGTCCACGATTGCTTTACCATCGCCGAGATCATCGCGACAGAAGACCTGGGTTTCTTCAAACCAGGTGAAGGCGGTCGAATGGCGGAGGAGGGTCAAACAGGCCGTTCAGGTGCCAAGCCGATCAACCTGTCAGGAGGACTCAAATCCAAGGGGCACCCTGTGGGTGCGTCTGGTGTGGGGCAGGTGGTGGAAGTATGGAAGCAATTGCGCGGTGAAGCAGGCGAACGACAGCTGCCGGGTCAGCTGCGCTACGGTTTGACGCACAACGTGGGCGGCACCGGACAGACCTGCGTGGTGCATATTTTTGAGAAGAGAGATTAGTTATGGAGAACCAGTTTACTGTACATGCCTACAACGATTATCTGAAGGAACACCGTCTGATGGGTTCGCGGGATGTATCCTCGGGAGAAATGTTCCTCCCTCCGCGCCCCTTGAACCCGGTTGATTATTCGACCGACATGGAATGGGTCGAGTTCAGCGGGAAAGGCGAGCTGCAGGCTTTCACCAGTATCCACATCAACTCCACCGCTATGAACGAAGCGGGTTTTAATCGGTCGAATCCCTGCCTCGTTGGGATCATAAAAACCGCCGAAGGGCCTATGATCAGCGCGCTCGTGGTAGGGCTGAACGGCACGAATCCGCAAAATTTGAAGATCGGTACACCGCTCAAAGTGACGTTCATCGATCATGGCGACGGTGAGAATCGTAAGACCCTGCTGGCATTTGAGCCCGCGTAAAGGAAACCGGTAATGCCTTTTGAGAAGGTGAACGGGATCAACATTTATTATGAATTGCATGGCCCGGAGCAGGCTGATGTGATTGTCCTTTCCAACGGGATCTTCATGTCATCAGCGAGCTGGGGATACCAGGTGGTGGATCTGAAAAAGCACTTCAGGGTGCTGGTTTATGACTGCCGCGGGATGTGGCAATCTGACCACCCTGAGGGTCCGTACTCGATGGATCAGCATGTGGAGGACCTGGCGGGCTTGCTTGACGCGCTTGGGATCGAAAAAGCCCATATTGGCGGGATCTCTTACGGCGGCGAAATCAGCATGCTTTTCGCGCTCAAGTACCCGCAACGCACGCGCAGCCTGATCGTGTCATCGGCGGTAAGCCAGATCGACACAATGCTTACGTCGATGGGAACTCTCTGGAGCAGCGCGCTGCGGGATAGAAACGCGGACGCCCTCTTTGAATCCTCCCTTCCATTAAACTTTTCAGAAAGCTGGCTCAAGGCGAACGCTGGCATCCTGGAAGCGACGCGCAGCCGCTATCACCAGATGGACCTGGCAGCCGCGGAGAGGCTGATGCTGGCCTTCTCTGAGATCGATTTCACTGAGCAACTTAGTAACATTGCTGTGCCTGCGCTGGTGCTGGTTGGCGATCTGGATATTCTCAAGCCCCGCAAATACGCTGAGATTATCGCTGCACAGATTCCGGGAGCTGAACTGGTGATCATTCCGAATGCCGGTCACGCGGTGTGCCTTGAGCAGCCGGCTGCGTTCAATAGCGCGCTTCTGGGATTTGTACTAAAGCATTGCGAGGTGGTAGCATGAGTATCCACATTCCACTTCCGCTAAAAATTGGCATGCAGGAAACCTTCAGCAAGATCATCACGGAAGGTGAAGCTGCTCTGTTTGCCGGACTTGTTGGCGACAACAGTCCCCGATTACATTTGGAGGCGGATGTGAGCTCGGTCAATACTGATCGAGTCAGTGTACATCCCGAATACCTGGTTGGTATCATTGGCGGGTTGTTGAACTCGCACCTGCCGGGAGAGGGATCGCAATGCGTGACCATGCAGTATGAGTTCCTCGCTCCGGTCTATTGTGGTGAGCGGATCGAGTCGGTAATAGAGTTGACCAATCTGGACGTCGTGAAACACTTGGCAACTTTTCGGACAGATTGTTACAACCAGGATAAGAAACAGGTCATCACCGGGCAGGCTGTGATGCTTGTGCCTGACCGGATACTGCCATGAACTGGCAGTAATAATAAAGGAGGTGATTTTTTCCGAGGAAATGTATCATAATGAGATTACTGACCATTCTGTTTGATTCAAAAATAAATGGAGGAGAAACGCAATGAAAAAAATCGCAACTCTGGTAAGTGTAATTATTGTTTTCGCCTTGCTGCTCGCAGCTTGCGCGAAACCCACTGCTGCCCCTGAGGTTCCAGTGGTTACCGAAGCCCCCGTAGCAACTGAAGCTCCGGTTGAAACCGAAGCCCCTGTGGCAACTGAGGCTCCCGCTGAAGGATTGACCTGCGCTGAACCGATCAAGATCGGTCTTATCACCGACCTGACCGGCGGCCTGGCGATCTACGGCATTATGATCCCCCGTTCATTCATGCTCGGCATGGAATGGGCGACAGGTGCTGCTGGATCAGCCGGTGATGTGTTCGACATTGCATCCATGCAGGAGAACACCTTCACAGTCGATAACTGCGAGATCATCGTGTACTTACGCGATGACGCTGGTCTGCCTGAGAATACCACCACGGTTGCCAATGAACTGATCGAAGTTCAAAAGGTGAACCTGCTGGTTGGCACCGCTTCATCCGCCAACACCACTGTTCTGCAGGGTATCGCTGCCCAGAACCAGATCCCCCTGATCGTTGCCCCCGCGGCCGCGAATGATATCACCGGCAAGGACTTCAACGAGTATACCTTCCGCACAAGCCGCAACAACTACCAGGACGCCATCAACGAATGCGAATATCTGGTAAAGAATTACACCAAGCTGGTTCAGATCGCTCCGGATTACGCCTTCGGTATCGGTTCTGCCCAGGCTTTCCGCGATGCCTGCACGCTCATGGGCGCGGAATTTGTCGCGGATGATGTGTTCGCTCCCGCCACCACCACTGACTTCACCGCCTACATGGACCCGCTCATCAATTCCGGTGCTGAAGCCTATATCGTCACCTGGGCAGGCTCCGGCTTCCCCGCGTTGGCGCAGGCTGCTGTTGATTCCGGTTTGAATGACACAATGGTCCTCGCAGCTACCTTCATTGACAATGTGCTAATGCCCCTCTGGTATCAGAACGCAGTCGGCACCACCAATGGTATCCTCTATCACTGGTCCGCCCCCAAGAATGAGATCAATGACTTCCTGGTGGAGCAGTTGTCCACCCGCTATGGCGTCTATCCTGATCTCTTCGACGCGGACGCGATGAACGCTGCTATTATGGCAGTTGAAGCGATCAAGAAGACCAACGGTGATGTGAGCGGACCCGCGCTGGTTGCGGCAATGGAGGGAATGGAATTCGAAGGTCCCAAGGGTACAGTTTACATCCGCCCCGAAGATCATGTGGCTATCCAGGATATGTACATCCTCAAGCTCGAAAACCTGACCGATCCCACCGCGAATTTCTACTCCTATATAGATACCACGCGCCCGGAACCCCCGTGTCAGCTGCCTGAAGCTTTGAAAGACCGCTGCGGCGCGCTGCCTTACGGCACGCTTTCCGGCGAGTAATTTATCTAACCAGGTATTCCCTAAAGGTCGCAAGACCTTTAGGGAATACCCTCTATTGAAACCCGGTTCGACCAAATACTTTGATCAAAGGTTGGAAGAAAGATGGCTAACGATATTCTTTTTGAAACTGTCAATTTGAGCAAGCATTTTGGCGCTCTCGCCGCCGTTGATGATGTGAGCCTGCAGATACGCAGGAACACTCTGCACGCGATCATCGGCCCGAATGGCGCTGGGAAAACCACTTTTTTCAACCTGTTAAGCGGCAACTTGAAACCCACGAGTGGAAAGGTATTTTACGAAGGCAACGATATCACCGGTCAGCCGATCCACCGTATGATCCACCTTGGAATTGGCCGGTCCTTTCAGATTACTAATGTTTTTCCCAATCTCTCGGTTTTTGAAAATATCCGTCTGGCTTCCCAGGCGATGGAAAAAGGCAATTTTCGTTTCTTAACAGATGCATCACATTTAAAGAATTGTGAAGAGCGCGCCCATGTTGTGGCAGAAAAGGTGGGCCTTAAAGAAAAGCTTAACACACCGGCGCGAATGCTCCCCCACGGTGACCAGCGAAAACTGGAGCTTGGTATGATCCTGGCGCCCGATCCGGCGGTTCTTCTATTGGATGAACCTACCGCTGGTATGGCAGCCGAGCAGGTACCGGAACTTATCTCTTTGATCCGTGAGGTGCAGGCTGAGGGCAACAAAACAGTCGTTCTGGTTGAGCACAATATGAACGTTGTGATGAGTATATCCGACACGATCACGGTGATGAACCTCGGTATGAAGCTGGCAGAGGGTACACCGGAAGAGATCACTCGTAACAAGGAAGTACAAACTGCGTATTTGGGCGGGTTGTATGAACTGTAGCAATCATCCGCGTAATCCTTTCATTGGCAAGAGGCAAAGATGAGCAATATTCTTGAGGTAATCGGGATTCATACGTTTATCGGTCAGTTTCATATCCTGCAGGGGGTGGATGTGACGGTACCGCAGGGAACGATCACCGCGCTATTGGGCAGGAACGGTGCCGGCAAGACCACGACCCTGAAATCGATCCTGGGGTTGGCGTCTGTTCGCCAGGGCAAAGTAGTGTTCGACGGACGCGAAGTACAGGGGATGCCGCCTTACGACATCGCCGCACTGGGCATCGGTTTTGTACCTGAGCACCGCGCCATCTTCCGCGACCTTTCGGTTGAGGAAAACCTGAAGATTGCCGAGCGAACAAAGGGGGAATATCTGCGCAAGCGGGATTTCATTTTTGATCTTTTTCCGGACCTCAAGCGTTTTATTGCAATCCCGGGAACCAGGCTTTCGGGTGGACAGCAGCAAATGCTGGCAATTGCCCGGGCCCTGGTGGCGGATAACAAGCTCCTTCTCATCGATGAGCCGAGCGAGGGACTTGCGCCGGTCATCATTGAGAACATGATGGAGGTTATCCGGGAGTTGTCAAAAGATTCCACCGTGGTTTTGGTGGAACAGAACTTCCTGGTAGCCAGCAAGCTCGCTGAGAATTATGTCATTATCGAGGAGGGTCGTTCCGTGAAAAACGGCAAAATGCAGGACCTGATTGCTGATAAAGAGACCATCCGCAAATACCTGGGTGCCGCATAGGGAGAAACCATGAAAACTTTTATACGTAAAAACTCCCCCCTCCTTGTCACGCTGCTGCTGATACTGATCTTCCTTGTTAGCGCTTCCCGCGGGATGAGCAACCAGGATTTCTATATCACGCTGCTGCGGAGCCTTTCTAATGGCTCGGTGGTGTTTCTTGTGGCTGCGGGTTTTTCTCTTATCTTTGGGCTGCTCGATGTGCTCAACCTGGCGCATGGCACCCTGTATATGATCGGCGCTTATGTCGGCTGGACAGTATTTGTAAGACCCGATACTTTTGTGGATCTGCTCGCGCCAGCCTTTCTGCTTCTCACCGGGTTGACTTTGACAGGCGCTTTCAAGCAGCTTACCGGCAGGATCAACCTGGGCGTGACCTCGCGCCGCTTGATCTCCTGGGGCTTGATCGCCCTGGGCGTGGTACTTGCAGCCCTGATCCTCACCCGGTATCCCATTGCTATGTGGGACCTTGAGAATTACACACGCGGTCCGGTGACCTTTTCTTTCTTTGCTGACCAGGGTATGCGTTTACCTCTGGAACACCTGGCTTTTGATGAGATTTCACCGGTGCTGGCACTACTCGGATTGCTGGTCGCCAGCGTGATCTATGGTTTGGGGATTGCCCTGCTTGGCGGGGAGAAGCGCGCAGATGGAAAGCTCAACTGGCGCGGTTTTATCCTGTTTGCTCTTCTGGGGGTAGGCGCGGTTCTCATTACCATATTCAACACACCGCTTACTGAGTGGCTTGTGAAGATCGATTCCACCTGGCTTTTCCTGATCGCGATCATTGTGGCGATCGCGAGCGGCGTTGGTCTTGGTGCGGGTATGGAGACGACTCTCATCCGACCGTTGTACAGCCGCCCGATCTATCAACTGATGTTGACCCTCGGATTGAGCGCAATCGGGGTTGAGATGGTGCAGGCGATCTGGGGTCGCCCCGGATTCATCATGCCGCGTCCTGCGATCGTTAAGGGCAGCGGAGAGGGCTGCCCGGCAACGAGTATGGCAGGCTGGCTGGAGAACAAATGCGCGACCATCCAGTTCTTTGACGGCAGAATCCGCGTGTACGATGAAATATTTATTCCGCTGATGGGCATCATTGTATTGATTGCGGTGTGGATCCTGTTGAAACGCACCCGTATCGGTATGATCATTCGCGCAGGCGTTCAAGACCGCGCCATGGTGGAAGCGCTTGGCATCAACGTGCGCCGCGTTTTCACATTTGTTTTTGCACTGGGTGTCGGGTTGGCAACTTTTGGCGGTATACTGGCCGCCCCTTCCAGCGGTTTGAATACAGGCATGGGCGCAAGCCTGCTGACCTCGGCGTTGATCGCCCTGGCAATTGGCGGTCTAACCAGTTACCCGGGAGCCGCGCTTGGTTCTCTGCTGGTGGGGCTGGTGACGCAGTTCATCATCAAATATGGGCAGATCGGCATCGAGATTCCGTTTACGGATATCGTCTTTAAACCCTCGCCGCCTCTGGTACCTGCATCGACCGTTTTATTGATGGTTATCGTTCTACTCTTCCTGCCGGGCGGCATCATGGGCAAAAAGGAATAACAATGAATAAGCCACGAACCTCATTCTTCAATGAAAACCGCACAATCCTGATCTTCTTTCTGGTGATGATGGTTTTGCCCTTCATTATCGGTCTTATTGAGGGATCAGCCCCGACGCTGGTATGGAATAACGAAGGAACTTACTCCAAATTCACCCAGGGCTTATTGATCGAGATCTTCATCCTCGCCCTCTTTGCCATGAGCTATGACCTGCTCTTCGGTATCTCCGGATTATTATCCTTCGGTCATGCCATGTTCTTTGCCAGTGCCGCATACGCCACAGGTATGCTGCTCAAGTTCACCCCGTTTCCGTTCTGGGTTGTGCTGATTCTGATTTTTGTGATCTCGATCGTGCAAGCGATCCTTTTCAGTTTGGTGCTGCCAAGGGTGAAAGGGATTACATTCGCGCTGGTTACCCTGGGGCTCGCGTCCGTTTTCCACATCGTGATAACGTCCACTGACCTGTCAAAATACACCGGTTCGGATGTTGGACTGCAGGGTTACCCGGTGCCTGCTTTCTTGAGCGCTTCAGCTGATAAACTGCGCTTCTACTTCATCGCTCTTCTCATCCTGGTGGTCATGTACATCCTTTACAGGAAATTTGTGAAGTCCCCCACCGGCAGGGTTTGCATCGCCATCCGTGAGAACGAGGGGCGGGCAAAGATGTTGGGCTTTAACACCGCGAATTTTAAGATCCTGGCGATGATCATCTCCTCTTTCACCGCTGCTCTTGCAGGAACCCTGCATGCGCTTTATCAACCGGCGATCATCCCAAGCATCGCTGATCTTGGTTTCACGGTAACCGGACTGCTGATCGTGCTTATCGGTGGTGTGGGCACACTGGGTGGAGCCATCATCGGGGCGTTCGTTTACAAGCTGCTTGATTTTGGTCTGCGCAGATTCATCGGCGAAGGCGCGAGTTTTATCCTTGGTGCTATTTACGTGATCTTCGTGCTCTTCATTCCCTATGGAATTGTCGGAACATGGATGCTGCGAAAAATGGGGTGGAAAAAAGCCTGGAAACAGGGCTGGCAGCGGCTTTTAGGGGTGTTTGGGACGAAGCTAAAAGAGTAACGAAATTTAATTTTCTCGAATAACCAGGCGCAGTATATTCAGAACTGCGCCTTTATTTTTCGGTTAACTGCCTGTATAAGCTGGTAGTCTCTGATGAAGGAGGGACATCGAGATCTTCCTTGAGCAAGCTGCTGCATCTCTGATACACAGCGTGGACCGCGGCAAGGTTTCCCCGTGCTGCGTGGCAGTGCATCAATACCCGGTAGGCAGGCTCATTGCAGGGGTCTACCGAAAGAATTTCGTGGCAGATGCGCATAGCTTCGTCGCACTGCCCTTCCTGTAAATGGCGGTCGGCGAGTTTGTGAGCAGCGTGCAGGTAGGTTTCCCGCAGGTGCTCACGTTTTTCATCTGCCCAGCTCTCGGTCGTGGCATCCGGTAAATAGTCCCCAAGGTAGATTTGCATGGCTGTTGCAAGGTCTTCATCCCGGTTGGAGGAAGCCAGGGCGAGAAAATCATCAGTGTCCAGATAAATCTGTGCGCCGGGATTGAGCCCATAAAGTGTTTCGCGCCGGGTGATAAAGTAAGGATTTTGACCAGTTTCACGTTCAGGTTCTAGTGCGCGGTTTAGGGCGTTCAACGCGACCTTGAGATTTTGACCGGAGGCTTCCAGGTCGAGGTCCGGCCAAAGCTGGTCAACCAGCTGTTCACGGGTGAACCATTTATCCTTGTTGCTGATAAAGAATTGGAACAACTGGCGTGCTTTTTCGCGCTGCCACTCGCGTGGATTTGCCTGTTCCTTCCCCCGCCACACCTCGAACTGCCCCAGGGTCCGCACAGCCAGCGAATATCCCGGGTGATTGTCGGTTGTAGCCGGATCGATCCAGGGCAGAAGTTGCTTGATCCAATCCTTCTCGATCCCCTGCCTGTAGGCCTCCAGTAGCAAAGGGATAAGCGGTTGGGTTTCCTGCATACCGATGTGGGTCGGGCGGGTGAGGATGACGCTCCCGTTACTCGATTTGAAGGTCGCGGCGGTGTTGGCAAAGGAGTTGATTGCCTGCTGCTTTGCACCATGAATCCACTCGTAATATAAACCCGCAGCCAGTCCCGCTGATCGGCTGTAAAAATCTCCCACCTCCTCCAGTTTTTCCGCGCTCTGCTGCAGCCAGGCTGGTGCGAGGGCATCACCAGACAGGGCGTATGCTGTACCCATTGTGCACAGGATCAACCCGACAAACCACTGGTCACCGGCGTTGTCAGCAATTGCCATCGCCTGGTCGGCGAAGCGGCGCGCTTCTGTAAGATTACCCTGGTAACCGTGATAGCGGCAGAGACCCCACAATGGCTCCACCTGCACCCTGACCACATTGAATGGTCGCACCAGTTCGATCGACTTTTCGTAGCATTCTTTCGCCATCTCAAGGCGTTCACGCCGCCATGGCAAGTGGGGATAGAGCTGGCAGGCGTGCCCCAGGCGCATCCAACCGACTGCTTCCACAAAAGGTGAATCAAGCTGATGTCCGATCTCGATGCCGCGGCGCGCGTACATCTCTCCTTTTTCAATGTTCCCCAGCATCAGGTGAATGAGCGATAGCAGTAGCGGCATTTCCCTATGGAATTTTTGTGGTCGCTGTTCGGATTGTGTCCAGTCAAATTTCTCCTGGTACGGTTCGAATAGGTCAACTGCCTCCTGCAGACGCCCGGTGCGAAGCAGTGAACGCGCTTCCAGGTAGATCGCGTCAGGGTCTGCTTCAGAACGGAGCATACCGGCTTCGTTGTGCAGGGCGCGCGCCTCATTCGGTTTTCCAAGGTTGAGTTTGTTCTCAGCCAGTTGATCCAGCAGGGCGGCAACTTCTGAAGGGTGTTCCTGCGGCTCGAGGAGAGAAATGGCTTCCTCCAACAGACTTGTCGCTTTCAACGGTCGGATGGTATCGAGATAGACCTGTGCCTGGCTGCGCAGGGCAAGGCTGCGCCCCAGGGTGTCCCTTTTCTTACGATAGACCTCTTCGGCGTGGTTGTACGCGTTTAGCGCGGACTCAAAGTTGGAACGCAGCCGGTACACTTCACCTGAGATCAACCAGAGGTGGGGATACTTATTCATGTGATTCTCGTTAAGCTGCTCGAGCCAGCGGGCGATGGTGCGCAATCGGCCAAGTTCAAGAAGGCGTGGCGCGGTTTTATCGATCTGACTGGCGGCAGCGTCGCTATCACCAGCCGCGAAAAGGTGAAAGATGACTTCCTCAGCGTTATCGTTGCGTAAAAAATGGGCGGCGGCTTTTTTGTGAAGCGCCAGCACCCTTGGCGGATCCTTACTGGCCTGATCGAGAAGAAAATCCTGAAAGAGACGCTGGTAGCGGTAGGTATTTTCGTCTACTGAGAATGTGAATAACCCGCGCTCAACCAGTTGTTTTAAAAGCTCGCTACTGTTGCTTATCTCCAAAAGGTGATTGCACGCGTCCACATCCAATTGCCGCAGCACTGCGCTGGAGAGAAGAAAATCCTGCATGCCTTTTGGCTGGCGTAGAAGCACTTCCTGGGCGAGAAAGTAAAATACCTCGTTGAACGATGTGGGAAGCTCCGAGAGGATCTTTTCCAGTTGCCGCGTAGGGCTGGTCTGCAGGCGCTGCCAGATCAGCTGGAGGGCGATGATCCAACCGTCAGTGTAAGCGTACATCGTTTGCGCCTGTTGTGGATCGATGGGAAAACCGAATTGCTCAGAAAAAAGCAGCGCAATTTCGTCTTCAGTGAAAGCGAGGTCCGCCTGGTCGATGACCATCAGCGTTCCCTTGACGCGCCAGCGGATAAATGCCGCGGACTCAGGAACCCTGCGGCTGGCGATTGCCACATGCAGGCGCGGTGGATGGTTTTCAATCAGCAGCTCAACCCAGCGAGTGATGTCATTCACATCACTGACGAGATGATAATCATCCAGCACCAGCAGTGCATCATCTTCCAGGTCGAGCGTAAGCTGGTTGAGAAGCGCGGTCATGATGGCTGGAATAGCCGCCATGCCGCCGCTTTCAAGCCGTTCAAGCAAGTGAGTTGAGGAGGGAGCTAAAACGGACAGCATGTGAGCGAGGAAAAGCGCCGGGTCACGATCAGGCTCTGTGATGTCGTACCAGAACACCTGCTTGTAGAGCCCACTCAGTTCTAGCAGGGTTGTGGTTTTGCCATAACCGGTTCCAGCGTGAATAAAGGTGAGCGGGTGGTTAAGTGAAGTTTTGTATTTCTCCTGCAGCCTGCTGCGATGAAAAACATCTCGCTGCGGCTGAGGGGGTATTAACTTGCTTTTGATGACCATCTCGGAAAGAGACATGACATTATTTTAGCAAATGTTTGGTCGATTTGTATGTCGTTAGTTTGGGGGAACCAATTAGTATTGACCCTGCTGGTTGATTCCTTACGGGATGCCTAAAGGATATTTCAGCTGAACTAACCAACCAGGTGAAGCTCTTATCATCACGCTGACCGGGAAGAGACTGTACAATTAAGGAAGAAAAGAGATCAATAATTCCCTGCTCAAATTTTAGAGTGGGTTACGATATTGTTCAGAAGTTGAAGGTACGAAAGGATAAGCATGGTATTCGATAAGAAGAGACTCCTTGATGCAGTCCACACTATACTCCAAACCATTCCTCCCGGTGTAACGCTCGAAGCTGCCGCGAAGACAAGATCGCTGGAAGAGGTGGAAACGGTCATTGAAGCAGGCTTAACCCATATTGGCTATAACTATGTGCAGGAATCACTCCCGATCATTCAGCAAATTGGCAGCGGGGCAACCTGGCATATGATCGGTCACTTGCAGCGAAACAAAGCCAGGGTGGTTGTGGAGAATTACGATGTGATTGAGACGCTGGATTCATGGCAGCTTGCTCTTACTCTTGAACGATTGTGCGAACAGCAGCAGAAGTCAATGCCCATGCTGATCGAGATCAACAGCGGGCGCGAGGAAAACAAGACCGGGGTACTGCCGGAGGAAGTGGACGAACTGGTGCAGAAAGTCAGCGCTCTGAAGTATCTTTACCTGGAAGGGCTGATGACAATGGGACCGCGCTTTGGTGATCCTGAAGATAGCCGACCTTATTTTCAAACGACCAGGGCAATATACGAAAGGTTATCAGGAATTAACCTGCCGAATGTGCAAATGAAGGTGCTTTCGATGGGAATGAGTAACAGCTTCCGGGTAGCGATCCAGGAGGGAGCGAACCTGGTTCGTATTGGCACGGCGATATTTGGTGAGAGGGGTGCAGGTTAATCAGGTGTTTTATTTCCGGTTGCGGCTCGTGGTGTTGCGCTGCCGGGCACCTTACTTAACTTTATAAAAAACAATTCCGCGTCCGGTGTTTAATTTTCTCAGTCCATCGATCACACGAAAACCGCAGAAGCGGTAGATGTGCTCGGCTGAAATGTACCTGCCATTTTCATCGCGTTTGACGTTCCAGCCAAGTATGGGTGAGAAGAGAAATCCGCCAAAGTCTGCCGGCATCAGCCATTCGTATCCTCGCGATGTTTGAAACTCAAACAATTCAGCCAACGCTTTTTCCTCCGGCATTTCTGACAGACGATCCCAATCCAAACCTGGCATCGGGCGCCAGGCCACCAGGTTCCCATCCTTATCAATGTACGTTTCCACTTTTCCCTTCATTACGTTGCTCTTGTTTACAATTTCGCTCATGGTCATTCCTGGAATTGTGATTTGGATTGTCAGTGTATCTATTTTACCTGAGTAGCGCTAGAGATTATCAGTGAAAAAATGTGAGGGGGTCAGCACATGGTATACAGTTTATGAACCGGGGATATGAAATCTACAGGGATAAGTGTCTAGAATTGGTTGGGATAAAGTACAACCAGTTGGAGACATATCGAGATGAACGATACAACCCATTTAGATTATCAAGATTTGCGCACCATCAGCCCAAAAGCAGCCCGGCAGGCGATATTGCAGATACTAAAAGCGAACAAAGGGAAAGTAAGTAAAACGGCCAGAATGTTAGGGATAACGCGGAGAACCGTATACAAAGCGATGGCGAAGCGTGAGGCCGGGGATCTGGATGATGCGTCACGTGCTCCAAAAATGGTGCACAACAAGACACCCCAAGAGATTGAAGAGAAAGTCGTACTCTTGAAGAAGAAAACGAATTATGGGCCGTTGAGACTAAAAGAGGAATTGGAAGTTGTGTACGAGATCAGTTTATCGGAACATACGATTCGTAACATCGTGAGACGAAACAAGGACATCATCAAGAACAAGAAACACAAACCGCATAAAAAAGGACCCCGACCATTTGTGGACTGGTACTCCGCCAAACCCTTTGAAGTCGTACAAGTGGATCTGAAGTATGTTGTAGACCAAAAAGCGCTTTCTCTGGCCCAGATCAACCATATTTATACCCATAAACTGCCCATATATCAGTGGAGTGCTATGGATGTAAATTCCCGCTTCAAACTCATAGCTTACTCAGACGAGAAGAGCTGGACCAATGGCCTGACCTGGTTCCTCTGGGTCATCTCCTGGCTAAGAAGTCATGGTGTATCCCACCAGATCATTTTCACCGTGGATCATGGAGAAGAATTCGGAGGCAAATCCTGGTACAAGATCACCGAGCTCAGAAAACTACTCTCTGGTTTTGGTTGTAAGCTCATCCAAAACCATCTGAAACATCCTGAAGAGAATGCCCACCTTGAGCGTTCCCATCGTACAGATGACGATGAGTTTTACATCCCCAGGATACTCAAAATTACCAATCGACAAGAAATGTTCACAGAGGCATTCAACTACATGTACTACTACAACGCTGTCCGTAGGCATTCAGGCATCAATCGCGAGACTCCTGTACAACGCTTATTCAAACAGGAACCCCACCTTGATGCTAGAATTAAGTACGTTCCGCCTCTGATTCTGGATAATCTCTCTGTTAGTCTCGGTAATTGGAGTGGATACCATGTGCTGGCTCAGCACCTTATCAGTGAAAAAACTGACCGGATGAACCGGTAATAAACATAATCAACTCAGTAGATGTATAACAGGAGGTTCTGATTTATCGATGCTTTAAGCGGCCGGTTTAACTACTGCGCGTCACCAGCAGAATCAAGAGGACTAACTGCAGAATTCCCGCAGACCATATTGCCAGCTTAAAATGTGTTTTGCGCGTCTTGTGCCTGAAAGTCAACATCCCCAGCGCTCCTCCGGCGGCACCCCCAAGAATGACCATGGTCAACAGCGTCCGCTCCGGAATTCTCCAGCTGCCATTGATTGCTGCTGTTTTGTCCCATCCCCAGACGAGAAAAGTGAGAAGAGACACAATGACAATGACGATCAAGTACAGGCTGATTATGGTCATCTAACTTTAATCCTTGAGTAAATTTTTACTTTGGTGTTCGTGAACCGGAAACAGCAGAGGGTTGACCTGATCTATGATCAACCCTCCTGCGTAGTTACTCAGTGTTGATCGAAAGCTCAGCTGTGTTTCTGTTCGAAATCCTTCAGGAAGGCGACAAGAGCTTCAACACCATCCTTGGGCATGGCGTTGTAAATTGATGCCCGCAGCCCGCCAACACTTTTGTGTCCCTTCAGATTATCAAAGCCCGCAGCCACTGAGGCAGCAACGACTTCCGCATCCAGTTCCTTGCTTTCGGTAACGAAAGGCACATTCATCACGGAGCGGAACTTTTTCTCAACGGTGCCTTTGAACATTTTGCTGCCGTCCAGGTAATCGTACAAAACGGCTGCCTTTTCCTCGTTTCGTTTCTGCATTTCGGCGAGGCCACCCATTTTGAGCAGGTACTTGAACACCTTGCCGCACACGTAGATTGCCCAGCAGTTGGGGGTGTTGTACAGCGAGTTGTTCTCAGCGTGGGTATCAAAACGCATATAAACAGGGGTTCGCTCATCCAGATCCTTACGGATCAGGTCTTCACGAATGATTGTGATCACCAGACCTGCCGGGCCGATGTTCTTCTGCGCGCCGCCGTAGATCAGACCGTAATCCTTCACGTTGCAGGGTTTTGAAAGGAACATCGAAGACTGGTCTGAAACAAGCTCCTTGCCTTTCGTGTTGGGTAATTCCTGGTACGTTGTGCCGTGAATGGTCTCGTTCTCGCAGATGTACACGTAATCCGCGTTATCAGAGATCGGAAGGTCGGAGACATCGGGGATGTAGCTGTAATTGCGATCCTTACTCGAAGCTACCAGGTTGATCTTTCCAAAATGAAGTGCTTCTTTATAAGCTTTGTCCGACCAGCCGCCGGTGACAAGATAATCCGCCTCGCCGTTTTTCATCAGGTTCATTGGGATCATTGAGAATTGCAGCGTAGCACCGCCCTGGATGAACAGCACTTTGTAGTTCTCCGGGATATCCATGAGCGTGCGCAGATCCGCTTCCGCTTCGTTGATGATGCGTTCGAAAACCTTGCTGCGGTGGCTCATTTCCATCACGCACATCCCTGATCCCTGGTAATTAAGGAGTTCGTCTCTGATCTCCTCAAGAACTGGCTCGGGCAGCATGCTGGGTCCTGCTGAGAAGTTGTAAACGCGATCGTATTTCATATCTTTTTCCTTTTTAGGTGATTTTTCCATCCTTGTGTATTTTTGTAGACAGGGGCGTGCTTAATCACATGAGTTCGTTCGTATAACCCATCCTTGGAAAAATGTGATGTGAACAAGATTCTTTGTGATTATATATCGACTCAATTATTAATTCAAATTGCAGAGCGAAATTATGTGAGAAAAGGGAAACAAATCGACCATAGTTTATAAATCAGCCTACCACGACCGCAAAGAGATGGATCTGGTAGAAATCTGGTTAATACACAACCGGTTGTATATTAGAATCAAACTCTGTCCAACCGGTAGACGTCCGTCCGGCGCGCGGATAGGAGCGGAAGTTCGGCGCGAACTTTGGCAACAAGATCTAGGTCAATGTCAGTATACAGGATTGTTTCCTCAGCGCCGGCGCGTACGAGGGTGTCTCCCCATGGGGTTACGATGATCGAGTTGGCGTAGGAAACATAGGATCCGTTGACATCGCGGGCGGAAGAACAGCCGACGGTGAAAACCTGGTCTTCAACCGCGCGGCCGCGGAACATTAACTCCCAATGCGCGGGACCGGTGGTCATATTGAAGGCGGCGGGGCAAAAGATCACTTGTGCGCCTTCAAGCGACATCAATCGGCACAGCTCGGGGAAGCGGATGTCGAAGCATACACATAATCCCATCCTCCCGAATTCGGTCTCGAAGAGTGTGACCCCATCTCCAGAGCTGAAGGTCAGCGACTCGCGGAAATGCTGCCCGCCTTTCACATCGATATCGAAAAGGTGCATCTTGCGGTGAAACGCTGCCTGTCTGCCATTCCGGTCGAACACAAACGATGTGTTGAACGTTCGTTCTCCCTCAGCCTCAGGGAAAGAACCGCCTATGAGCCATACCTTATTGGCAGCTGCAGCGTGCGAGAGCGACTGCCAGATCGCGCCGCCGGCTGGTTCGCGGTTTTCAAGGAAGGCATTGTTGTTGTATTCGCAGCAGAACATTTCCGGCAGCATCACCAGGTCCGCGCCACTCGCTGTTGCAGCGCGTATCAGATCACTCGCGTGTGTCAGGTTCGTTGTTTTATCCGGGCATACAGCCATCTGTATCAGCGCAATTTTCATGATCTCACCTTTGTGTGTCATTTTACATTCAACAACGGGATGAACTACACAGCTTCATCGTGGTTTAATAAAAGGGTGTAAAAATATTATACGCAAAGTATGTCAACGGGTGTATTTTACAAAATACAATTGACTTAAAAACAGAGTTATTTTGCCTCAGATTACCAAGTTTAAGGATGTGTCGATGATTGATAAGGAAGCAATTACAAAACAGGAAATGATCAAAAAAGCTTACGAGCTGGGATTTGAGAACGAGCAAAAGAACGAGGTTTGTTCGCAATCAGTTCTGGCTGCTGTTCAGGATGTGATGGGGTTTGAAGATGATGCGACCTTCAAAGCTGCGCATGCCCTGGCCGGTGGGGGCGCACTGACGACAGAGGGAACTTGCGGTGCGCTCGCGGGTGGAATGTTAGCGATCAGCTCGATTTACGGTCGAACACGCGAAGACTTCAGCAACGGGGAGAATGTCCGGTTCTACCGTCAATCATTTAAATTAAGCAGAAAGTTGTATGATAGATTTGTCGAAAAATATGGCACTCCGCTTTGCCATGGGGTTCACAGTTGCATTTTTGGTAGAAATTTCAACATGTGGGATCGGGAAGAATACGCAGCATTTGAATCGGCTGGCGGACACGTCGATAAGTGCCCGGGCGTTACCGGCAACGTGGCTGCCTGGACGGTCGAGCTGCTGCTGGAAGCCCGGGAAAATATCGCTGGATCAAAAGTGTAAACAGATTTCAGCTGGATTTCGGCTGACGTTAAAAATAATTAGCGATCAAACAGACAATTTACAAATTCATGGAAATCACCCGGTTGAAGCGCGAACGAGCAATTCCGGTTCAATGATGAGGTTAGATTCTTCCTGTTTTTTTCCTTTTACCATTGAAACCAATATGTTTCCGAGCTTGCGGGCAATCTCGTAGGTTGGCTGATACAGGGTGGTCAACGGAGGATCGGTGAATTTGGTTTCCGAGATACCGTCGTACCCTGCGATCGCCAGCTCAGTACCGATGTAGAGTCCTCTTTCTTTCGCAGCGCGCAATGCGCCTAATGCCATCAGGTCATTGCAGCCAATTATTGCGGTAGGGGGTTCGGGCAGACTCAATAAGGAATGGGAGCATTGGTAGCCGCTCTCTTCCGTGAGGTCACCACTACGAAACAGCGAGGTATCTGTGCGGATCTTGGCTTTTTTCAAACCGTTCAGATAACCAGTGTGTCGGTCTTCGTGGATCACGAGATCCGGCGAAGCGCCTATAAACGCGATGCGCCGGTGTCCTTTTTCAACCAGGTGATTGACAAGCTTTTCCATCCCTGCGGTATCGTGCACCTCAATATAAGGATAATCTGCATCGCCACTGCCTTTACCCAGTGAGACAAACTTGATCCGATTTTGTTTTAAATAATTAATCCGCCAGTCATCCAGTCGGGTGCGGTTGATCACAATCCCATCCACACGACCGCTTTGAACCCATTGTTGATACTGGTGTTTTTCCTGATCACTATCAGGTGGGCTGGATGTGATGATGAGATCGAGATTCGAGGCGGCGATCTCGTCACACAGGCCGGTGAGAAAACTTACATAGAATGGGTCGGTAAATCGCGGTGAGCTTGTCGGGAGAATGTAGCCGATCGCGTCAGCCCGTTTGCGGCGCAGTTGGCGCGCGGCGAAACTGGGTTCATAACCGATCTCGCGTGCGGTTTCTTCAACTCGTTTACGAGTCTCCTCGGCTACATCGCCGTAACCATCAAGCGCGCGAGAAACAGTAGTGATGGAAAGATTAAGCTTTTTTGCCAGGTCGTGTATGGTAACAGCCAAGTGAAGCCTCCAAAACGTTTATCATTTAATCCCATTATATGCTTGAATTCAGCACAATCCAGGGCATAGCAATTTAAAACTGGTCTGGTTGACTACCAAAACGATTTGGGTTATACTTTTTTATTAGAAGTTTTTATCCAGTGAGTAAGTTACGAAATTTCCGTTGATCCCCTTTGTGGGGAATAAGATTCCGATGCTCGAATACGTTTAGGATGTTCACAAAACGTAATCTGGAATAATCATCAGTTCATCAGAATAAATTAAAAATGGAGGAAACATGAAAATCAGTCGTTTAAGTACGATCGTTGCATTAATGATCACTTTATTTATGATCGCAGCCTGCCAATCGCCAAGCACAACAGAAGTGCCTCCGGCTGCCCCCCAGGATTCTGGAGTAGATCAACCGGCTGGCAACGCAGAAGGAACCATTGTTATTGCAATGGCTGCTGCTCCCGTTACACTAGATCCGGCGGACCACCGCAGTCGTGAATCTGAAACCGTCATTAGAAACATGTTTGATGGTCTTGTGACGCGTGATACTCGTTCAGGCGTACATATGCAGCTGGCCGAGTCAATGGAATGGGCGGATGATCTGACGCTTGATGTTATCCTTCGTCAGGGTGTCAAGTTCCATAATGGGACCGAGATGACTGCGGACGATGTTGTGTTCACATTTGAGCGAATTATCAACGAGAACCAGATCGACTATCCCGAGGTTCATTCTTCACCACGAAAAGGTTTGATTGCTCCTCTAGCCGGCATTGAAAAGACCAGCGACTATTCAGTACGCATGATTTTTAGCGAGCCTTACCCGGTCGCCATACAGATGCTCGTCCATCAGCAGATCGTTCCAAAAGCCTATATTGAAGAAGTTGGAACCCAGGGATTTGTGGAACATCCAATCGGTACCGGACCTTTCAAATTCGTATCCGCAAGCGATGGGTTGGAGGAAGTTATTATGGAAAGGTTCGATGATTATTATGGCGGATCTCCGGACATGACGCCGGTCGGACCTGCATGTGTGGATAAAGTGATCTTCCGGGTCATCCCGGAGGCTTCCACTCGTGTTGCTGCGCTGCTTGCCCAGGAAGTTCAGATCATCGAGACTGTTCCCAGTGATCTTGTCAACCGCTTGAGCGGCGACAACGATGTAGCGGTAAAGACGGCACCTGGTACTCAGCCTAAGTGGATCGAGTTGAATGTTAATCAACCCCCATTCGATGATGTACGAGTACGCCAGGCAATGAATTATGCCTTGGATAAGACTCTGATCATCCAGGAGATCTATGGCGGAAGAGCTGTGGCCTTACCTGGTGCACTCTCTCCCTATAATAATTTCGTGAACAAGTCGCTCCAACCCTATCCTTATGACCTTGCCAAAGCTCAACAGTTGTTAGCGGAAGCGGGTTGGACCGATACAAACGATGACGGTATTGTAGATAAGAACGGTCAGGCGCTGTCATTCACGATTGACACTCTGGAAGAGCACCGCAATCTTGCTGAAGGTGTTGCCAATCTCCTTAATGATGCCGGAATAGATGCCAGCGTCCGTTTCTGGGAATTCAGTGTGATAAAACCAATGTTAATCGGTGGCGAGCGCCAGGCTTACCTTGATGACTGGGGTGATTCAGCATTCGATCCTGTTGGGCATTTTGAGGCTAAATGGCATGGTTATGTAGAAGGTGCCAGCTACGGGCGCGGTAATTTTTCCGGATTCAACAACGAGCGTGTGAACGAACTCATTAAGCTGGGAGAGACTACTGTCGATACAGCTGAACGCCAATCGATTTATGATGAGGCGCAGCAAATCATTTATGACGAAGCACCTGCAGTGTTCCTGATCCTGCCTGAGGAAATCCAGGCATCTTTGATGACAGTATTGAACTGGGAACCCGCTTCTGATGGACGGCTCAATATGCATGATGTTTGCCTGAGTGATAAATAAGCGACTGTGAGTAAAAAAAGCTAGAGGTGTATGTGAATTTGCAATCTTGAACGCCAAACATACACCTCAAGTGATGTTCTTCTGATTGGATTCTTATGCGATTAGCCAAAATCATTGAACGCATCCTGATCATGATCCCCATCGTAATCGGTGTGGCGTTGATCGTTTTCCTGTTCATGCGATTGATGCCGGGGGATCCGGTTGATATTATGATGGGGCAGGGGGGAGCTGTATCAGCGGGTGAAATGGCTCAACTGCGCGAGGAATTCAACCTCGATAAACCCCTCATTGTGCAACTGGGTATTTTTTTAGGTGACCTTGTACAGGGAGATCTGGGTAATTCGTATGTACAGCGAAGACCAGTTGTTGAGATCATTGGTCAGCGGTTGCCGGCGACCTTTGAATTGGCATTGGGCGGCCTGATCGTCAGCCTGGTCATCGCCTTCCCCATCGGAATCATTTCCGCGGTCAAGCAGAATACCTGGCTTGATCGTTTATCGATGGGTGGTGCGTTCATGGGTATCTCAATGCCCGGCTTCTGGCTTGGAATCGTTCTCTTGTTGCTCTTCTCGGTGCAGCTACAATGGCTGCCTGTGCAGGGGCGGCTTGATCATTCCATGTACCTTGAGGAAGTGACCGGGTTGTACGTGCTTGATAGCCTGTTGACAGGCAACCGTGAAGCTCTCGCGAGTAGCATCCGCCACCTGGTGCTTCCCTCAATTACACTAGGAGTTCCGATGGCGGCTGTGGTGGCCCGGGTGCTCCGCTCAAGCATGCTGGAGACGCTGCGCGCTGATTACGTTACCCTTGCCAGGGCAAAAGGAGCGAGTGAAAATAAAGTGGTCCTGCGACACGCCTTGCGAAACGCGCTCATTCCCACTATCACGGTGGTTGGATTGCAGATCGGTGTTCTGCTGGGCGGCAACATGATCGTTGAGACCGTTTTCAGCTGGCCAGGGTTGGGTCGGACGGTTGTTTCGGCGATCTTTGAACGAGATTTCCCGCTGGTTCAGGGCGCGGTGATGGTGTATGCATTTATCTATGTCCTGACAAATTTGATCGTGGACATCGTGTACACGTATCTCGACCCCAAGATCCAGTTATGAGAGGAGTGACAATTTGAGTTCTTTGCCGGCAAGCGTCACTGATCAGGCCACTTTCTGGTTCGCCTTACGCCTCAAGATAGGATTGTGGCGCAGAAACCTTTCAAACCTGTTCAAGGATCTTAAAAAACATCCATTGGCGATGGCGGGCGGTGTTGTTCTTGTGCTCTATATCGTGCTGGCGT
The DNA here is from genome assembly GCA_040772785.1 of Anaerolineaceae bacterium. Lineage (GTDB taxonomy): Bacteria > Chloroflexota > Anaerolineae > Anaerolineales > Anaerolineaceae > UBA6107. The sequence goes on from JAXGXM010000007.1 coordinate 165,531, forward strand.
TACTTACTCCCTACATCACGGATGTTGAACCGAACAAGGGAAATCTGCGTGAGCGCTTGAATCCGCCGGTATGGCAGGAAGGCGGGTCCTGGGAGTATCCTCTGGGAACAGATGCGCAAGGTCGCGACCTGTTGACGCGCATCCTGTACGGCAGCCGTGTTTCCTTGGCGATTGGCTTCATTTCCGTGGGAATCTCCGCGCTGGTTGGTACCGTCCTGGGAGCTTTGAGCGGGTATTTCAGAGGTTGGTTTGATAACATCATTTCCCGTTTTGCCGACCTGTTATTGGCGTTCCCGTATCTCATCTTTGCCATTGGAATGATGGCATTTCTCGGACCTGGTTTTACCAACCTGATTGTTGCACTGACGTTCAAGAGCTGGGTGGAATTTTTCCGTCTCGTACGCGGATCCATGATGGCTGAAAAGAACCAGGAATATGTTGAGGCAGCCAAAGTGAGCGGTCAGGGTTCGATGGCGATCATTTCTCAGGAGATTTTCCCTAATATTTTCCATTCTGTATTTGTTCTGGCGACGCTGCGTATGGGATTTCTGATCATTATGGAAGCCAGCCTAAGTTTCCTCGGTCTTGGACTTCCTGCCAAGATACCCGCCTGGGGTTCAATGGTGGCTGCCGGCCGTGACCAGTTATTGGTCGCCTGGTGGATTTCAACCCTGCCGGGTATCGCGATCCTGATCCTGGTGTTGGCGATCAATTTGTTTGGTGAGGGTCTGCGTGACATTTTAGACCCGCGAATGAAGGTGGAATGATGAAAACCCCGCTGCTTCAGGTGCGAAATATGTCAACTGTCTATCCCACAGGGCGGGGGCATGTGCGTGCTGTCAATGCGATCAACCTCGTTCTCGAGGAGGGGAAGATACTTGGAATCGTGGGAGAATCTGGGAGCGGTAAGAGCACCATTCTTCTCTCGATCCTGGGGCTTATTCGTTCTCCAGGTGAGGTCAGCGAGGGTGAGATCCTTTTCAAAGGGCGTGACTTGCGCGATATGAAGAACAATGAATTGCGCGCCATCAGGGGTAAAGAGATCGGGATGATCTTTCAGGATCCGTTATCGACGCTGAACCCGGTCTTTCCGGTAGGCGAACAGATTCGTGAAACATTAAGGTTGCACCACATCATGGAGGGCAGCAGGAAACCATGGCCGTTCAATGGCGAATCCTCCAGGAAAGAGCGCGAACGGGTTTTGCAGGTAATGTCAGAGGTGGGCATTCCATCTCCTGATAAGCGTTACGCGGCTTATCCGCACCAGTTTTCCGGTGGGATGATGCAGCGGGCTTTAATCGCGATCGCCTTATCGTGTAATCCGGGGTTACTACTGGCTGATGAACCCACCACGGCGCTTGATGTGACAATCCAGGCTCAAATTCTTGATCTGATGCGCAGGATCAACCAGGACCACGGAACAGCTATTGTGCTGGTGACGCATGACCTGGGTGTTGCTGCGGAATTTTGCGATAAGATCGCCGTAATGTACGCAGGGCGTATCGTTGAGCGGGGTTCTGTGGATCAGGTTATCGGCAATCCGCAGCATCCCTACACACAGGGTCTGTTGGCATGCCGCCCCCGCATCACCATTCCCAAAGAGCCGATTGCTCCAATCCCTGGAAACGTACCCGACCTGGCGAACCTGCCGGATGGATGTTCCTTCGCGCCGCGCTGTCCGATTGCAAAGGACATTTGCCTTGAGGGACCCATTCCTCAGATCGAGGTTGAAGCGGGTCACTTGAGCAGGTGCCTTGCCCATTATGATTACGAACGCGAGATGGACTGGACATGGGCAGACCGGATCGAGATCGAAACACATTTTACAGAAGTGAAGGCAACACATGACCAGTCGTAAGGAAAATCTCAACACGCCAATAATGGAAACCCGGGGACTGGTCAAACATTTTTCTATCCCGCGCAGCCCGCTTGAACGTTTGTTAACAAGAGAACCCGCTCCTGTTGTTCACGCGGTCAATGGAGTTGACTTAAGCATCTTTCGCGGTGAAACAGTGGGGCTGGTCGGCGAAAGCGGCAGCGGTAAGACCACGCTTGGGCGGATGCTTGCAAGGCTGTATGAACCGACAGAAGGAGAAGTGTACTTTGAAGGTGCTCCGTTGGCAAAAGGCAGGGTCACCGTGGCAACAGACAGGGAGGGTAACTCAATTGAACCTACCCGAGTTCCTTATTACCGTGTGATCCAGGTCATTTTCCAGAATCCGTATTCTTCGCTCAATCCACGAAAGACGGTGCGCGAGATTCTATCCACGTCTCTCTATCACCGCGGTATCAAATCCTTACTTGAACGGGAAAAGGAGATCGCAGGGCTTTTGGATCGGGTGGGATTGAATGCGCGTCACGCGGATTCGTACCCTCATCAGTTCTCAGGGGGTCAGCGCCAGCGGATTTCAATTGCCCGGGCGCTGGCGATGTACCCGCGTATCATTATTGCGGACGAACCCGTTTCGTCGCTAGATGTTTCCGTGCAAGCCCAGGTAATTAACCTCCTCGAGGAGCTGCAACAAAAATTCAGGCTGACCTACCTTTTCATCGCGCATGATCTCAGTGTTGTCTATTACATCAGCACGAGGGTTGCGGTGATGTATCTTGGGAAGATCGTCGAGACAGGTCCAACCAGGGAGTTGTATACCAATCCCTTGCATCCATACACCAAAGCTTTATTGGCAGCCATTCCACGGGTAAGGAAAGAATTCCGCACCGAAAGGATTCTATTACAGGGTGATATTCCATCTCCGCTGAACCCTCCTGCCGGATGTCCTTTCCACACACGTTGTGCAGAAAAACTGGGTGAGATTTGTGAAAAGCGGATGCCGCCGACTTACACGATGGAAAACCGCCAGGTTGCTTGCTGGCTCTACGCTGATCGAAATCAGGCATAGAATCTTCCATTTCTATGCCAGTCCTGAACACTCAAGGTTGGATGCGCAGGACCTTTTATCAACAATCAGAGCAAAATAGTTTTCTGGTGCGCATTCAGGCAACACTATTCAAAGCAGAGTAAAATATTTCATAAAGGTCTTCCGCTTTAAACGATGATCCTCTTTTTGGCGAGGTGAATTTGGAACATAGTACGGCTGTATTGATCATGATCGTGGCTGCAGCGGGATTTGGCTTACTCGCGCAGGTGCTGGCGCACCGCTGGCGCATTCCGGCAATCTTCCTGTTGCTGGTATTTGGTATCCTTCTGGGGCAGGACGTGATCGGGTTGGAACGCCCGGACGAGCTCGGGGATGGCTTGGGGATTCTGGTTAAATTGGCTGTAGCGATCATCCTTTTTGAAGGCGCGTTAAACCTAAACATCAAGTCACTGAAGCTCAAGGCTAAAGAGGTTCGCAACCTTGTTACAGTGGGGGTGCTGGTTTCGTGGGGGGCTATCACGCTGATTACCCACTACGTGGCAAAATTTGAATGGCCGCTGGCCATCCTTTTCGGCGCATTGATGACCGTCACCGGTCCAACAGTGATTCAACCTTTGATGCGCCGTATCAACATTCCGCACACAGTGAAAACCGTGCTTGAAGCCGAAGCCGTCCTGGTGGATCCAATTGGTGCGATCCTGGCGATTGCTGTTTTAGACGTGATCGTGGGGAACTCGCTTTCAGGTTCCGTAGGGGTTACCGGAATAATATGGGCGTATTTTGGCCGCATCCTGATAGGGGTAGTGGTCGGCGCGGCAGGCGCGTTTCTTTTGGCACGCTTGTTAAAGAACAGAAGCCTCGTACCGATCGAGTTGAGTAACCTGGTGGCGCTTGCCTGTGTGTGGGCTACGTTTGGCCTGGCAGAGTGGATTGAGGGCGAAGCCGGGATCATGGCGGTTGTGGTAATGGGGTTCGTCGCTCAAAATGCCGCTATCCCCGGTGCAAGACAGCTGCGCAACTTCAAGGAAACATTGACCACGCTGGGCATCAGCATGTTGTTTATCCTCCTGGCTGCAAACCTGGAGCTTTCCACTTTGTGGCAGGATGGGGGCGCCGGATTCATCGCCGTTCTGCTCATAATGTTTGTCGCCCGTCCGCTTGCGGTGTTCATCTCTACTTGGAAAACGGGACTGCAATGGCGCGAGAAGGTTTTCATTTCATGGGTCGGTCCGCGCGGCATCATCGCGGCTTCAGTTGCTTCCATCTTTTCCATTTCGCTTGCGAATATTGGTTACGAGGGCGGAGATAAATTGCTTGCGTTGACCTTCCTGACTATTCTTATGACAGTCACTATCCAGGGGTTGACCGCCGGGTGGGTGGCGGAGATTCTTGGATTGCGGGCAACTGAAGCTCGTAAAGTGATGATCGTAGGCGCGAACGGGCTGGCGTGCAAAATAGCGGGGCTGCTGGAAAAGCATAATCGACCGACAACATTAATTGATACAAATCCCTCATCAGTGGAAAAGGTGCTGCAAAGAGGGCTTGATGCTATAAACGGCAACGCGCTGGAAGAAGAGATTCTCGAGGAACTGCACCTCGAGGAGTATTCCACCTTCCTCGCGTTGACCTCAAATTCCGAAGTGAATGTGCTGGCGTGCCAGCTTGCGCGGGAAAGTTTCCGCATTGAACCAGCTTTTCCAGCGTTGAGTAATCCGGTCAAGGGTGCCAACGTGGCGCTTCTCCAACAGACAGGTGGACGGATGGCTTTTGGGCGATTTATTAATATTGCAGATTGGGAAAAAAGTCCGGAGAGCATTCACGAATTTACTTGGCAGGTACCAATTGACCAACCGCGGACGATCGCGAAAGATGCGAAAATCCCCCTGGATCTGATTCCGGTTCTGCGCGTGCAAAAAGGAGCGGTGGAGATCGTACATTCTGAACAAATCTGGCTTGCAGGAGATTCAGTCATTTTCCTCTGCCAGTGTTCGGACGCCAGGGCAGAAGACGTTCTGTCCCATGTTGCAAGCTAACGTACGATGATCCGGAAGTAAAAAATGAAAAGGTATTTACCAATACTCATCACGTTGGGGTTGATCTTTCTTGTGCTGATCGTGCTCACTTACTGGGAGCCGGAGAAAAAAGACATTCTGGATGGCAGTATCTGGCGGGTGGAGGAGATCAGTGCGCAACCATTGCTTGAATTTTCGACGCTGACGATTCGCTTTCACAATCAGAAGATCAGTGGATCATCGGAATGCAATCGATTCAAGGGACGTTATACTATTGCGGCTGATATCATTCAATTCGAAGTGTTGGATCGCACAACGGATGAGTGCATGGAACCCGGGATTATGCGGCTGGATGAAGATTTTCTCAACAGCCTGGAAAAAGCCGCGCGTTTTTCCTTCTCGGGTAATGATTTGAAGCTATACACAGAGGATGGGCATGAACTTTTGGATTTTGTATTGATGACAGAATAATTTATTCCGCTTTTCAGACCTTTATTGGATTGTGTTTTCCCAACCAGACCTCGATCTGATGTTCCTCTCCCGGCAAATCCACCGGAACCAGGTTGCCTTTTATCTCTTCACCGTCCACGGTCACGCTTTCTACACCCCGTGAGACGTGATCAGGGTTGTGAATGCTGATCCGCAACGTCTTGCCGCGAAATCGCCGTGTAACCTCGTACCCGTCCCATGATGCGGGAATACATGGATCAATGCGCAGACCACTGATCTCCGGTTGTATGCCGAGAATATACCGGGTAGCGCTATGGTAACTCCACGCTGCGGCACCGGTGAGCCACGAAGTGCGCGTATTGCCCGGGCGTGGTGAAAAAGTGGAGTAAGTGGTCTGGGCGTGCACATAAGGTTCGCTCTGGCGTAATTCGGCGCGGTCATTGTAGGCTGTGGGCATGGTCGCTTTGAAATACTCATAAGCTCTGTCACCATTGCCCTGCATGCACTCGGCGATCACTCCCCATCCCTGCGTGTGGTTGAAAATTCCGGCGTTCTCTTTGATACCGGGGTTGTAGACCACGGCGCGCATCACATCGACGGGCATTTGCTCAAAAGGCGGCGCAGCCAGTATTAATCCATAAGGCGTATGCAGCCGTTCATACACGGTTTGCAAGCTGCTCTTCGCCTGAACGGGCGAAGCAGCTCCGCTGATAACCGACCAGACCTGGGTGTTCAGGTAAACCTGGCCCTCCGCTTGAGATCTGGAGCCGTAGATTTCGCCATTCTCGCCGATCGCCCAGATGAACCACTCGCCATCCCACCCCGTGGTTTGTATAGACAGGTCCAATTTCTCCCTCTCACTCAGCGCCCACTTCTCCTCCGCTGGCAGATCAAGCAGTTTAGATATCCCGGCGTAAACGGTCAACCCCAGCCGCACCTGAAAAGCCACAAACAGGCTCTCGCCAAAGTAGCCCAGTCGCAGGCAGTCGTTCCAATCCGCGGAGAGTCCGCAGGGAAGGCCATGCGCCCCGCTGCGTTCCAGGTTGAATTCAAGCGCGCGCCGGAGGTGTCCCAGTACGGTTGCTTCACCCTTTTCCGCGAAGGGAAGCACTTTGCGATAAAAATCCACATCGCCGCTTTCAAGCACATAAGCGGGGATGGCGTTGAAAAACCACAGGCAGTCATCCGATCGGAATTCCTCATCCTGCGGCACGGGCTCTGAACCGGGATGATGGTTGAATGGTTTGATGATCGGGATGGCTCCCCCGTTCGAAACCTGCCCTGTCAGCATCAGTTCAAGCCGCTCTCGCGCTAGCTCTGGCGCACTGGAGACGATGCCGAGCACATCCTGTACAGAATCCCTGAAACCCAACCCGTCACGTTCACCGTTGTACACCAGGCTGGCTGACCGCGACCAATTGAAGGTGATCAGGCAGTTGTACAATCCCCACATGTTGATGTAGTGATCGAAATCAGGGTCAGGTGTATTCACTTTAAAGCTTTCAAGCTGCTGATGCCAGTGATCCTTGACAACGTTCAGCTCCTCCTCAGCACGCTCAAAGTTGCCGTATTTGCTGAAGGTTTTTTGTCCAACCGTTCGCGCGTCTCCGATACCCAACAGGACGAGGATTTCACGTGTTTCGCCGGGCTGAAGCTCAAGGTCAACCTGGTAGCTGCCACAGGCGTTGTCGCCGTACGCCCGGCTATTGCTGCACGATCCGCGCATCACTGCTTCCGGATTGCGGTAATCCCCGTACGTTCCCAAAAATGCCTGTCGGCTGGTGTCAAATTTGCTGACCGGGGCACCGATCAATCCCATCCAGCTGTGCATCCCCGCGTCATTTTGATCAAAGCGATCAGCCTGCGCGGTAAGATTGTCCTGGATGGCGATGCGGAGCAGGTCGTTTTTGATCTTTTCACCTTTAACAATGAATAATGAGTATTGCAGGTTCACCTGGTCCTGCTGGGTGTCCCACTGGTTGGTGAACTCGCAATAAGTGAAAACGGAAAGTCGTCTTGGGTTTCCCCTCTCATTGGTCAAACGCAGCAGCCAGTATTCGAAATGCTGACCCAGTGGCACGAAATAAGTGGTCTCTGACCGGATACCCGCATAATGCGAGTCGATCACCGTGTAGGCGGTGCCGTGACGACAGGTAGAACTGTATTCGCTCAGGGGTTTTCCCACGGGCTGCCAGGAGGCAGACCAGTAATCCTCTGAATCATTGTCCCGAATATAGAAATATCGTCCAGGTTGGTCCATCGGGATGCTGTTAAACCGCAAACGCAGGAAGCGTCCTTTAGCGCCTGAGCGGTAGAACCCGTACCCGCCGGCGTTGTTGGTGATCACAGCACCGTACTCGCGATTACCCAGGTAGTTGCTCCAGGATAAAGGCGTGTCCGGTCGGGTGATCACATACTCTTTGGCAGCGTCGTCAAAATATCCGTATTGCACCCTTGCACCTCTTTTTCAGAATTCCCGGGTTATCCGATTAATAAACCGTTCTGGCTTGATACGTTGCCCAGGAGATAAGAGCCTGTTCGTACGGGATGAAAATGGTGACTATCATTTT
>JAXGXM010000008.1:0-172775 GCA_040772785.1 Anaerolineaceae bacterium
ACGCTAAATTCGTTACACCGAGAGGTTCGCGACACCCTGATCTTCACTTCATTAATACCGCTGGTTGCGCAAGTAACGAGGATTCAATATAATCTTAATTATGGGTAAAAGGCTTACTGGATTTGTCTTATTGATCCTTTCCTTCATATTACTGACGGGTTCAGTCTCCGCGCAGGATTCCACATCGGTGTATGTGCCGGAAACGGGTCACTGGATCTGGGGGGAGTTCCTGGAGACTTACAATTCTGTTTCCAATCCCGTTTTTTACTTCGGCAACCCGATCACGGATGATTTCATCGATCCGGTGACCGAGACGCATGTTCAGTATTTCGAGAAAGCCCGTCTTGACCTGATCGAAACCGACGAGGGACCGCAGATCCAGATCGCACCTTTGGGTCAGTTGTTGCACGAATCCGGTAACCCGCTGGCTGATATCCCGAACGAAGGACCTTCCTGCCGAGCCTTTTCCTCGGGGTACACGATCTGCTATGCCTTCCTGCAATTCTATGATTCTTTTAATGGCGAAACCTATTTCGGTCTGCCCATCTCGGAAGTAGAGGTGCTGGACGGGCGTTATGTGCAATATTTTGATTACGCGCGGATGGAATGGTGGCCTGATCTGCCCTCCGGGCAGCGCGTGCGGTTATCCAACCTGGGGCGTGATTATTTTGATAAGGTGGTTGCCAACCCGGAGTTATTGAAACCGAGTCCACCGCCGGAAATATCCGGCAGCTTTCTGTCTCCGCGCGTTCGTGTTTTCACTGCCAGAGCGCTCATCGGTGCAGGCGAGGTGCAGACGGTCTACGTGGTGATACAGGATATCTACCAAAGGCCGATCGAAGGCGCGCAGGTGGAAATCACACTGAGCTATCCCAATGGAACCTCTGAATTGTACCGGCTTCCCGGCACCAACGAGTTTGGGGTCAGTCAGTTCAGCTTTACTACTCCTGATTTGCCGGTCAAATCGGTGGTGAATGTTAAGGCTGAGATCAATATCCGCGGGGAAACCGGCGGTGGAAACAGCCGCTTTCGCATTTGGTGGTAGCAGTTCAGCCCTTGATCTATTAAAAAGAAAATCTCCTCAACTTATCTTGAGGAGATTTTTTTGGGCGAAGTGATTAACTTCCCGTTAATTCCCGGTACAATCTTTCATATTCTGATTTATTCGCCGGGTTTAACGCGATGATCTGGGCGACAACCGCGGCCGAGACGGAGGGCTTCTTTTCAACGAGCAGTTTTTCAGCCAATGCGTCCAGCTTTGCAATCGCTGTGTCGATTTGTCCACGCGAGGCGTAGTAAGATCCAACGCGTTTCTGGATATCGATATTCTCCGGTCTTTCGTTTATCAGCTCATCCAGGAATTTTTCAGCTTCCTGGTTCTTATCCTCGGTTTCAAGCAGTTTCAGGAACGCGTCCACTTCGTTTATCGCCGCGGTGTTCATCCCAAGCCGGAAGTACAGATCGACCAGGGCAATGCGTGGCGCGGGGTCAGATGGAAGCAGACTGCGCATCTGTTCGTAAACCAGGATCGCTTCTTTCCAGTTGAGACTCTGCAGCTCGATATCGGCCAGGCGGTTGAGTATCTTTATCGATTGGTCGCGCGAAGAACGATTCTGGCGGGATAGGTTGAGCGCAGCGTGATAAGCCCTGCGGGCTTCATTCAGATCTGCCAGCAGGTAATGAACGTTTGCCAGGTCAATGTACTGCTGGATCACCTCTTCTGTGTTGCCGGTTGAATTCAGCAGGTCAATGAGTGATTTGCGCAAGGTGATATCCATGGGGGCCAACCGGGAAACTTTACTGAGAAGGCGAATCGCCGCGGAGACGTCACCGCGAATTGTGTAAAGCCGCGATACCATTAGAAATTTCTCGATCGCTTCAGCCACGCGACCTTCATTGATGAGGATCTCACCCATTTGGATGTGCAAAGGCAGGTAGTTGGGGGCGTAAGACAACGCGCGGAACGATTCTTCCATTGCAGTGCGATGTTTGCCCTGCTGAATGAGTTGTTTTATCTCTGAAAGGGATTCAACCAATCGGCTGCTGTTGGAGTCGATCAGCATTTCGATCAGGGGAAGCGGCGGGGCGTCTTCAGACAATTTCGGGAGTTGTTCCCTCGCTCCTTTCAGATAAGCCCGCCAATCCTGCCGGTTCAACTGACCGCTTATCGCTGCGCAAAGATTGCGCATATCCTTTTCCTGGGTGATCAGGTTTTGCGATTCGAGTATCGGTTCGTAAAGCTGAAGAAGCTCCAAAGCCTCTTCATCGTTGACCGTTTCAATGTCTGCGAGCATGAGCGCGTGCAGATAATTCGTGGTTGCTTCCGGCAGATGATCGCTGCCCAGGTTGATCTCACCGGAGAGCAGATTTGATGCGAGCGCGTAAGCCGGATCAGTATTGGCTTTCTGTAAGTGTTTTAAAGCCTTTTCGGGATCGTTTTCTTTATTGAACAGCCCGATCAGGAATTCTGCTGCCGGCAGGTTGAAACCGGCTTTGATCGCCTTTTCCAACTCAACGGCTGCGTGCTCATTGTTCTCAGCTGAATGAAGGTCGATTGCGTGGCTAACATGCAATTGAACCCGCTTGCGGTCGATCGAAATCGGTCCGCTCTGAAGGTCAAAAATCTCTTTTTGAGGAATCAATCTGTTTGGGAATTTCTTTCGCGAACTCGAAAAATCGTTTTCTTCGAATAGAACGTCCGCCAATTCTTCAAGGGCGTTCAAACGCGCTTCCGTGATGGGATCGTGGCTGATCTGACTGTCCGGAATAACGTGAGCGGTTTCGATCTCACGCACCTGCGCCATACGTAAAGCTCCGCTGATTTCCGGCTCGAGCGCACGCAGAGGGATCCGTTGGTAACTTTTTAATGCCGTCATAGCGTTTTGCGCTTCGGTCGAATCGGGTTTGATCTGCAGCGCGTACTCGAGAATTTGCATTGCTTTCGCCGAATCGCCAGATTGCTGTACGATGGCAGCCAGGTCGATGAACTCAGCCACTGCTTCCAGTTTTTTTCCCAGCTTGGAAAAGACCATACCCAGCCTGGCGCGCACGTTCTGGTTTTCAGGGTCGAAGCGGAGGACTGTGCGGTAATCAGACAGAGCGCGGTCAACATCTCGATTCTTTAGTTGCAGTTCTCCCGCGCGGTAGAAGCTGTGCGCGGCTTCTGACAAAAGCCCTTCACGCTCGTAAATACGGGCGATGCGCTCCATTGGCATGGGGTCGTCAGGGTTTTTGTGCGCGAGTTCTTGAAATATACGCAACGAATCGCTGTATCTCTTCTGATGAAACAAAGCCAGCCCCATGCCCGAAAGGGCTGAATCGTTTTCCGGAGCTGTCGCCAGTGCTTCGTTGTATGCCAGAACCGCGCCGTCCCAATCGTGTTCCCACAATGCGGCGTGCCCCTCGTTCAGTTTTGAAAGAATACTGCTCTGGTCAATGCTCATGTCCCGCTCCCACTCTTTTCATCAGGAATCTAACACCCGCATACTTCCCCAGTTTATACCACTTCTGGCTTCAGTAAGCAGTGGAATATCAAGTTTGTAAGCCTCTTCCATCACCTGGCGCACCATTTTTACGGTGTCCTCCAGCTGATCGACCGGCACTTCGAGTACCAATTCATCGTGCACCTGCAGAATCAAACGCGCGCGCAATTTACTGCTGCGGAGGGTTTCATCCACTTTTATCATGGCTATCTTCATTATATCCGCAGCCGTGCCCTGGATGGGCGCGTTGATGGCTTCGCGTTCTTCCCGGTTGCGCATCATCACATTAACCGGGTTGGCAAGGTTGGGGAAATACCGCCGCCTGCCTAACATGGTTTCCACGAAACCCTGGCGGGCAGCCAGGTTCCTGATATTGTCCAGGTATTTCTTTACGCCGGGAAAATGCTCGAAATAGTCCTTTACAAAGTTTTCGGCTTCCCCCAGGGTCAGGTCAGTCGATCGACTGAGCCCAAAGGAGCTCATCCCGTAGATCAAGCCAAAATTGATCGCCTTGGCGTGTCGACGCTGATCCTTGGTCACTTCATTGAGAGGGATATCGTAGATAGCGGCGGCTGTTGTGGCGTGAATGTCCTGTCCTTCACGAAACGCCTCCAACATCGCTCTGTCACCCGCCATATGCGCCACAATACGTAATTCGATCTGACTGTAATCCACCGAGAGCAGTGTGTGCCCTTCTGAAGCCACAAAGCCGAGACGAACCTTTCTGCCGAGCTCTGTGCGGGTGGGGATGTTTTGCAGGTTGGGTTCTGATGATGCCAATCTGCCCGTTACTGAACCGGTCTGGTTAAAACTGGTGTGTACTTTTCCGGTGCGCGGGTTGATTTCCTGCGGCAGCGCATCCAGGTAGGTTGATTTTAGCTTCGCGAGTTCACGGTACTCCAACAGAAGGTCCACGACCGGGTGCTTGCCCTTCAATTCATCGAGTACCGCGGCGGAGGTGGAGTAGTGCCCGCTGGCAGTCTTTTTGCCGCGGTCGGGAGGTTCTAGCTTGAGATCTTCAAATAATACCTTCGACAGCTGTTGTGTGGAATTGAGATTGAAGGAATGTCCAACATGGTCGTGTACCTCGGTTTCGATCTCAGCCAACCGCTCACCGATCTCACCGCCGAATTTCTCGAAGAAACCCGTGTCCAGCGTGATCCCTTCGCGTTCCATACTGATCAGCACGCTCACCAGGGGCATTTCGATTTCTTCAAAGATCTTGGAGCAATTGCGCTCCTCCATTCGCTTTTCAAGGATCGGGACGAGGCGCAGGGTCACCTCGGCGTCAGCAGCGGCGTACGGAGCGGCTGAGCCGATCGGAACGGAATCCATGTTGATCTGGTCTTTTCCCCGTCCGATCAATTCCTCTATGTGAGTCATGCTGATGCCGAGCAGTGAGTCAGCCATGTCCTTCAAACCCAAATTGTGTGAAGCCGGGTCGACCAGCCATTCGGCGATCATTGTGTCAAAGGACAAGGGGCTGACCGTCAGGTCATAATTCCCCAGCACAAGGGCATCGTATTTGATGTTGTGTCCCGCCTTCCGGATACCCGGGTCAGTCATTGCCGGTCTGAGCGCGTCGATCACCCGGTCGACTGGTAATTGTTTGTCCTCACCTTTGTGACCAACGGGAATGTAAAACCCTTCACCATCCCGCACTGCCAGGGAGATTCCCACAAGGTCTGCGCGCAGCGGGTCCAGGGCGGTGGTTTCGGTATCGAAGGAGATCAATTTACTTTTGGACAGCTCCTGCACGAGCTGTTGAAGTTTTTCTTCCGTGTCGATCAACTTCACATCGAGCGCGTAAGAAGAGGAGAGACTGATCTCTTTCATCTCTTCACCGAACAGGGATAGTTGAGGCGTTTCCTGATGTTTGAGGGGTGAAACCACGGTGCGCAGTCGTGGGATGAGTGTGCGGAACTCAAGTTCGCGGAAGAAGGCTTCAACCGCTGGAATATCAATATGATCAGTGCGTGCTTCCTCAAGCACAAGTTTTACCCCGACATCCGTTCTAATCTGCGCCAGATCCTGGCTCATGTAAGCTGAGTCTTTACCCGCTTCGAGCTTTTCCCGCATCTTACCGCTGATTTCATCAATGTGTTCGTACACACCATCCAGGGTCTGGTATTTGTCCAGCAGGCTGACAGCGGTTTTCGGTCCAACACCCGGAACGCCCGGTATGTTATCTGAAGTGTCACCGACGAGTGCTTTATAATCGACCACCTGCGCGGGATCAACACCCAGATGTTCGCGCACTTCAGCTGCCGTATAGTTCTTTGAGTCAGAAAGTTTCGACCCCGGCAGGCTGACCGTGACGCGGTCATCCACCAGTTGCAGTAAATCACGGTCACCGGTGATGATCTTCACTCCGAATCCCTGCTGCACTGCCTGGCGTGCGATGGAACCGAGCACATCATCAGCTTCCACGCCTTCCATTTCCAGGCGCGGGAGGTGAAAGGTGTCGATCATCTGGCGGATCCGCTCGATCTGCGGGCGCAGGTCATCCGGCATTTTCGCGCGGGTGGCTTTGTATTCGGGAAACAATTCGTTGCGGAAGGTTTTTCCGGTGTCAAACGCCACAGCCAGATATTCCGGTTTTTCCTGTTCCAGGAGACGCATCAGAACATTGGCAAAGCCGTAAATACCCGCAGTCGGTTCACCACTGCGGGTTTGCATACGGTCGCTCATTCCGGCGGTAATGGCGTAATAGGTGCGGTAGGCTAAGGCGTGTCCATCAATTAAATATAGGATCGGGGGCATGATTACATCCGTTTCTTAGGACCGGTTTTTTTCGGGTTGGGGATCTTTTGTGCGGTCAATAAGGGCTTTTATCATTGAAAATGAAACAGGCTGTGAGCCGCTCACAACGAGGTCGCCGGTCGCCCAGAAATCCTGTTCCTGCTCTCCCTCTTTCAGTTCAGAGAAGCTGGCGAAAAGCTGATCGGAGGAGAGCTGGCGAATCTCTTTCATCGCGCTCGCCGGGCTTACATCCGGTGGGAGTTCCATTGACCATTGCAGATATTGGGGGCGCACAGATAATCCTGTCAGGCGCCAACCCCGGCTGATATGAATCCATGGCAAACTGATCGATATCCGTTCAGCCAGCTGACGGGTAAGAAAGTGCTGCGGGTTGGCGGGAACGAGCACACAGCTGTATATCAGACTATCAGAATTATCCTGCGCCACCGCAGGGTCAACGGGCTGCTCTACCCCGGGTTCGGGGGTATCACGGGATCCATCTGAAGGCGTAATGCTCACAGGAGGATTGTTATGTACTTCTGAATCGATGCCGGCTTGCTGCATCTGAATTGAAATACTCTCCTCTGACCGGGGTTCGATCTCATTTTCTTCGTTGTCGGGTGATGCAGGCGGGTTTGTTTCATCATCAGCTGTTTCGGGTGTGCCATCGACTTCGTTGTCAAGGTCCTTCACTTCGGTCGAGAGGATTTCTTCCTGTTCAATTGTGACCTCTTCTACGTCTTCGGGAATCGGGTCTTCCGGGATCCAGCCTTTTAGATAACTGAGGTCATCTTCTTCGACCGTCTCGACCGCGGGTTTAAGCGATTCACCTTGTGCAATTTCCGGACGCCTGTTGACAGCGATCAGCTCATTTAACGCGGTGTACAGTTTTTCATCATCGAAGGGTTGACTGACCGTTGAAATTTCTATAGCGCTGCTAAGGTCATCTTCGATCTCGCAGCCCGGTCTTTGGAGGAGGAGAAGTTTAGCACCAGTTTGTCTTCCTGCCATGCGTTGTATCAGCGCGGTGAGCGGAGGTTCAATTCCGTCGCAATCGAGGATTACCGCGTCATAATCATTTTCTGTGAAATGTTGTGAGAAAATTTCAAACGAGTTGAACGCATGCAGGTTTTCGAGCCCGCCGTGCTGCGCCCAGGCATTTATCTGATCCAGTACAGAGTGATCGGGTGAGTAGGCGAGGACTGAGCTTGACATGAGAAAAGTGTATCACGTGCCCAATTGCTGCGCAAGTTGTCCGGTCAGGGGCAGCTCACAGCCGGTTTTGTTGGATTCAAAAATACCTCTTAATAATTTGACTGATAATTCTTTAATCGATTTTCCTAACGGTCAGGCAATTGGTCAGCGAACCCTGGCTCCCAGCACTGCCTTCAATTGCTTTTCCACACCGTAGGCGTTTGAAACCGTGAACTTCATCTTCTGGGTGGTGGTTCTGATCTCGATGCTGTCAGGTGAATTTTCTTCAAAATCACCGTGGAAAACTATTACTTTGACGATTTCATCATGGCTGATGGCAAAGTTTTGCGGGTTCTCCACAAGGATCAGCTCGGGAGAGGCTCCCATGTATTTTTCACCGCTGCGCGTTGCCATTTGCGCGCCGATCTGCCCAAGGAGGTTCCTGCCTTCCTGTTTTGCCTTTTCGCGCGCTTTCTTTACGTCATCTGCCTGGTCTTGTTTGGTTTGCAGCGCGAAAACCAGGCGTTTATCGGTGATTACCATATGATAAAGCTCTGAAGAGAAAACGCCGGTTTTTCGCGTTACCATCCCCACCACGCTAATGACGTGATCAGACTGGGAAATAATGGGAGGAGGAACCGGTGTGTTTCCTGGAGTACTTTCGCCCGTTTCACTGAAAATGGGGTTGGGAATGCCAGTACCGGTGGGAATTGGAGGGGGTGCGGAGGGAACAGCCTGTTTAAAGGGAGGAACGACCGGGATCGGAGGGGGCTGCTGCAGAGGGGGAGGGGTGGGTAAGTTCAATTCAACGGATTTTCCACAATGTGGACAGGTGTTTGTGCCCGACGATAGTACTCCTCCACAAGTAGGACAGGTGATGGATTGAGTCATTCTTCGATTCCTCCTCGAGTTTAATTCATTTAATTAAGATGATTGCGGTCTCTGCAAGCAACCCTGCGGGATTTATATGGTGTGCATTTCGCCATCCGTGGTCGATAGCAGGAGGGATCTGCTGTGAACAGGTGACGAACCGCAGGTCAATTACCGATAGGTATTTTCTCAAAATTCCTGTAATTAATCAAATAAGTGAAGGTGATTTCACCTTCACTTATTTCACAGATGTCAAAAAGATTCCTTACTCAAAACTTATCCCGTTGATGATCCAAGCGTCGTTGATCTTTTCAAAGTAAAGGGAGACTTCGTATGTCACACCATCCAGTTCAGCAGAACCCAGAAGTTCGCCCGTGTTGTTTTCGAACGAGCTGCTATCGAATTTCCAGGATTCAAAATTCCTTATCGAAGCCCATTCCGCCCAGCCCGCTTCGCCCCCCACCTCGGCTTGGATATCCGGGTGCAACATCTGGTACGAGGTGGCATGGTCACCTGTGTTCAGCGCAGACATAAAGGCGTCCCCTGTGTCGGAAAGCGAGCTCAATTCACCACACGCGGTGAGCGAAAATAGTAATACCAGACCTACCAACAATCCCATTACCCAGCGTTTTTTCATCCTCATCTCCTCATTCTAAATATAAGTAAATTCAATTATACGAAAAAAGAGTGTTTTTGTTACCACGAACCTTAGAGGTCGATAACCTGCTGCCCGGGTAATTTTTTGGTTTCTTCCCAGATCTGAAATTTTTCCAGGTCGCCGCGGATCTGTCGTAGAACGAAAACCAGCACAGCCGCATCGTCAATAAGCCCGGCAACCGGGATCCAATCCAGCACAAGGTCGATCGGAGACACAAAATAGAGCACAGCACCGGTAACCATTGCGATCGAAGCCCATGGAATAATTGTGTATTCTTTGTTGATGTAGGCTTTCAGCATACGGATAAACGCTTTAAGCTGAGACCAGAAATCTTTGCTGATCTTGGAGCCCGGTTCGCGTTCGTTTGCCTTTTTTACTGCCTCTTCAACGAGAATACGGGATTTTTCGGGGTCGTGAAGGTACTCTTCAGCCCTGGTTTTACTGCGGTTGACTGCCTCGTTTATCTTCTTTTCAGAAGGCGTAAATAGATTCTCGCTCATTTTTTCTCTTTCTTTAGGTCATAATTCCCAAGGTATTCGATCGGTCGAAAGCCGACCACGCTGAGTTGCGTGAACTCACCATCAATGGGGATGAAGTTTTCTTTAAATATCCCCACCGAGCGGCACAATTCCTCCCGGGCGAGGTTGAATTCGAGCGTCAGGTGCGGCACCCATTTACCGGGGGAGTAGTATGGTGAGGATTCCAGACCGCTGCGTTTTAAACTTTCGTGAAGCCGTGCGTGCACTTCAAGCAATTTGGGGCTGGGAACGGGGTAGAGGAACAGCACATTATCAGAGGTGGGGAACGTGCCGACTGCTCCCAGGCGGAATTCAAAAGCGGTAAGTGTAGGCGCGAATTCTTCTGTTAACTTTTGTAATTTTTGACCATCCACTTTTGGAAAAACAGCCAGGCTGATGTGGGGTTTGTCGTTCATCAATCCCTGTACCGGCTGCACACCTTCCCGGTAGATGATGTCTCTGAAGGCCAGTACTTTTTTTTCAGCTTCCGCGTCGAGGAAAAGCTCAATGGCAAATCCCTCGGTGATGCTCTTGTGGTTATTGTTCAATCATTCCTCTTTTTCTCTTTTGTCAATAAATATATTTTACCATCCACTGGATGAACAAAAATGGCCCCGGACGCGATTCCAGGACCATCATTGACATACAATCAGTTACCTGTCTCTACTTTCGCGTTTGAACCTTCTCCATGTATTCTTTGATGGTTGGCATTCCTGCCAATCTCTCATAGAAGAAATTGTTGACGATATTGATCACCATTGCACGGGCTGCTTCTGCTTCAGCGGTGAACTGGTTGCGGGCTTCCGGCTGGGCGAGCGCGGTGCGTAAATTCAGCAGGTGTTTCACAATTTCGGTTTCTGCATCACCCTCAAGCGCGCGTATCACTTCCAGGATAAGATTATCTGTTGAAGCCACCATTTGCTCGTTTGTGATGGAGGATCCCGGGATATACGCATCATCGATTGTGCGGATTAGCGACCAGATCTGGTAAAGGATGGTTGCCGGTTCATCGAACAGCTCGCGCAGGAACGCCGCCTCTTCGTATTTTCCGGTAAGGCGGAAGATGTTATACATGCGTTTGGCTACTTTGCCGTAGTTGACATCCTTGGTAAGGTACTTTAATACTTCGCGTTCGAGCGCACTGACGTAATCATCCAATGCATCAGAGGATACGTGCTGAGACAGCTTAGAGAAAATGGGAACTGATGAAATTTCCAGGTAGACCTCCTGGAAATAGGGATCAAGGAACCCATCCAGTGGTGTGATCTCACCGTCAGGAGCTTCCCACGTGGCGTCCAGCATGTTGCTGGCATTGGCGAGCTGTTTACGGACCGGATCCGCCACAACCCAATCGAGCTTGCACCAACCGGGATTGTACTTAACTTCATCCCAACTGACTTCGATCTTTTCACCTTCTTTAGTGAATCCATCGATCTTGCCTGCTTGTATTTCAGCAGGGTGCCAGGAGACGGGAGACCCGGCGCGAACCTCGCGATCACCGATCACGATGTCCCTGGGATGTTCTCCAAATTTCACTTCGATCAGCTGATAGTTTGGACCCTGTACGTATTTGAGGGCTTTTTCCCGCATAATGCTCCCCAGAATTTCGCAGGCTTCCTCTCTTGAAGGCGCGATAATATTGATACGTTCAAAGTAATCACAGTCACCGGGATAGGACTGTATCTTCGATTGGGCGGAGGAACCGGAAAGCGCCAGAGCGGTTTCAACTTTTCCCGGAACATCCTCAAATTCCACTATCTTACCGATGCGCTTGAAATAATCCAGGTCTTTGTCGCTGAAGTCCAGCATGGTGATGTTGTGCCCGAACACACCAGAGCGGGTGTCCATGGAGATCTGGCTGCTACCCTTGTAAGCTGCCATACTGGTGAGCCATTGCAGAGCCTCTTCTTCACCAACCTCGATACCAAGTCGTTTGGCTGACTCCATGATCCGGTTTAGATCCTCTTGCTTTGCTTCACCCGTTTGTGTCATGATTCCTCCTTATTTATGATAAAAAAGGTCTACATTACAAATCAGTATAACAAAAAATGACCCGAAAAGGTCATTTATTTTTGTGATTTGTATTTCGGGTTTAGGTCGAGAATCCGGCGAAAGATTTCAGCCTGGTCCTGGGCGTCGCGCAGCGCGTTGTGGGTGAGCCGCCTGTTGTCAAGAAAACGCTTTGAGACGAATTTCATGGAGGTGTCAGACCACTCAACGCCCTGCTGTCCCATAAAGTATGCCTTGATGTCCAGCGCGCTATGCCCGAACGGGTTCTCTCCCAGGTACCGGTGGAAGTAGTCGTTGATGAACATCCAGTCAAATGGTGCGTTAAACGCAACGAAAACCGGTCTCGCGCCCTCCGGTACAACCGCGCGGATCCAATCGACGAAGGCGACCAGCGCTGCTTCTGGTTCCAGCCCATTCTTGCGCAGGTCGTCCATATTCAATCCGGTGATTGATAACGCCTCATCCTGCGACTCATCACGGTCTGGTTTGAGTTCTACATAAAATGTGTTGGTAGGGTCCATGACCAGGCAAGCTCCGATCGTGAGCATGGCATATTTATCCGGGATCGGACCAGCGGTTTCAACATCAACGGAGATGAAAATTTCTTCGGTCATACACGCATCAGTTCCAAATTTGGGATGTGATCAATCATCAAGGGGATCTTTGAAAATTTTAATCCGGTATTTATCAGTTTCAGTCACCGTCTCCTGTTCAGAGGCAACCCGGTAGAATTTTCCCAATCCTGCCCAACTGCAAAATTCCTGCACGAAACCCGCCAGGTAGTCGCTTTGGAGAGACGCGCTTCCCGGTTGGGGATTGACCTCAATGATCCAGTGACTTTTCAGATTTTCCAGCTGGATGGGGATGCTTTTCTCCATGCTTATTTTTTCGCAGATTGAATTGAGCCCAAGCGCGATTTTCTTTTTTACCGGCGAGAAGCGAAAAGCGGGCTCATCCCAACCCAGCATCTCGCGATGCTTTTCATGCCAGTGGTAAAACCCCGCTCTCCCCGCGCGATGGAGTGTGCCGCGAACCAGCAGATCTACCGGCTTTTCAGCCAGGCTTACCTTAAACTCGGTCGCCTTTTCTTCACCCAGGATGTCCACCAGGCTGAGGGTTTCGTAATCGGAATTTAAATTGCTTTGGAGTATTCCGTTCATCAACAATGCCCGGGTTTACGGCTGCCCCTGTTCAGATTCTTTGCGGTCCATTTCTTCGAGGATGCTGTAAAGCAGCTCAAGCAACACATTTTTTACTGAGCTTTTCTTTGTCGCCTCGCAAGTGAGAATCTTAACGGAAGGATCGAGCCTTAATGCCAGGCGCATATCCTCCACGTCCCAGGCGTCGTAAAGGTCCTGTTTATTGGCTGCTACCAGGTAGGGCGTGGGCGCGTAGGCGTGGAAGGTTTCAAGAATGCTGCGGGCTTCGCGGAACGTCTCTGGTCGGGTGCTATCCACCATAACAATAAAGCCCAGCATACCTTCCGAGAGGATCTCCCACATGAAGTCGAATCGTTTCTGCCCGGGTGTGCCAAAAAGAAATAACACAAGATCGTTGTCAACAGTGATCCTGCCAAAATCCATGGCCACCGTGGTGGTTTCTTTCACCTTTTCCGGCGCATAAGTGATCTTGCGCTCAGTGGATACAACGTCAATTTCACTGACTGATCGAATGAATTCCGTTTTCCCCGCATTGAAAGGCCCTGTTATTACAATTTTTACCGTCTGGGTCTGCATAAATGATTCCTTTGATGATTTCAGATCGAGCGAATGCGGTCGATCAGGCGTTTGATCAAGGGGCGATTCTCTTTGGGTTTATTGACCGGCAGTGATTGCCCGGGCAGCGCGACAGGCAGACCGTCCGGACGAATGATCTCCACTAAACCAGCCTGCAGAAGCGTGTAGACCACGCGCCGGATTTCAATCTCATCGAGTTTCGTGGTCGCGGCGATCTGCCCGATGGTGTTCTTGGGGTTCACGTACGAGATGACGCGCCACTCAGTTGAGTTGAGGTTGATCTTGCGGATATCCGTACCGGGGCGTTCAGTGAATTTTAGCGCCATTTCAAGGCTGGGGATTTCCGCTTTTAGCTCCTCGATCTCCTGCAATTCCCGCGCGCCTTCAACGATCAGGTTGGATAGGTCAAGCCTGACCGGGATGCGATCTTCCGGAGAAATTTCGCCTGTTTCGAAACGGAAGAAACCATCGTCCCAGGTAAAGACGGGGCGCAAGTGGTCCGCGTATTCTTTTTCCAGTACCTCAAGCACCTGATCAAGCGTTGCATAGCCGGCGTTCACCAGGTAGATGCCGATTTCCCGCTCGCTCTGATCTGCCAGCCGTTCCCGCAGCAGCCGGTGTTGTGATGCGGTGATGAGCTGGTGATCGGTGAGGATCTTCAGCAGCGAGGGTTTTTCCTCGCTGGATTCAAAGTAGGTGAGTTTGCCGTTCTGAAACACTGCTCTGGCATAGAGACCGGGTTTCTCCACGTAAAGCGCGCCGGACTTATTCGCCAGGTTTATCAGGTTGAGCAATTGGGTGAATGTAAAATCCTTAAGATTACCTTTTAATGTCATCCGCCAACCCTTAGGGGATATCTTGCATTCATAAAATTATACATCAAGACAGCTTCACGTCAATTAATCATTTGGTTAAGCCGGGGGCGTTCGTTAATCAAGTTTAGTATAATCTCTTTGGGAAAAACACACACAAGGAATACCATGCCGCCCATCAAATCCGCTTTAGCCAAGTATGATCTCGATTTATTACAACGCATCGCCAGAGCCTGGGATGTGGAGATCAGCCAGCGGGATGCTTCCACTGCCAGGGTAGACCTGGCAGCCAGGATGGCAGAGAAGGATCTTTTTAAGTCACTGATCGATGAATTACCCGAAGAAGTTAAAAATGCCTGGCTGGACCTGGCGGGCATGGGGGGGCGCCAGTCCTGGTCTGAATTTTCGCGGCTGTACGGGACGATTCGCGATTTGGGTCCAGTCGCGCGCGAACGCGAAAATCCGGATCTAAAACCGGTTTCAATTTCTGAATCCTTATTTTATTCCGGGTTGATAGGGAGGGCTTTTTTCAGAGGTACAGGTGAACCGGTGGAGCACGCGTACATCCCCGATGAAATTCTTGGATTTTACGACAAACCTGCCGCCAGCAGGCTTCGATCAAGCATCCGGCCGGCTGTTAACCAAACCCCGCGCTTCATCGTAAGGGCTGATAACGCCATCCTGGATCAGTTGACTGATCTTCTGGCTGCCTGCAGGATGGGTCAATCATTATCGCAGTCTGTTTTCACCACCTGGGGAAAACCGCAACAATTTATGGAATCGCTGCTCATTTCAGCGGGAATTCTGGCCCCGGATGGGCAGCCTGGTGCGGACGCGCTGAAGCTTTTTTTCAACGCGGATCGGGATACAGGACTGCACCAGCTTTTCAAGGCCTGGTTTGATTCACGAGAGATCAATGAACTCCGGATGCTGCCCGGATTGATATGTGAGGGTAACTGGCAGAATGACCCGGTTATGCCGCGCAAACTGGTGGCAGATCTTATCAGCGGGCTGGAGACGGGAACCTGGTGGAGCATCTCCTCGCTTCTCGCAACCGTGAAGGATACCAACCCTGATTTTCAGCGCCCGGCTGGTGATTATGACTCATGGTTCATCCGGGAGGAGAAAAGCAGCAAGTATCTCACTGGTTTCTCATCATGGGAACGGGTGGAAGGAGCTTTGCTCTATTACCTGCTCACCGGTCCAATGCACTGGCTGGGATTGATCAACCTCGCCCGTGGCAGCAATGAAGGCAGGTTCACCGCGTTCCAGCTGGTGTCGCAAACCCGGCGAATGCTGCAGGGTGATTCTCCAATTACGGGGCAGAAAGAAAATAAACCTCTACAGATCAGGAATGTGCGCGTTGTGGTGTTACCGGTGGGAGCTTCGCGAGTGCTGCGCTACCAGGCGGGTAGATTCTGTGAACTCAACAGTGTCAGTCTGAAGGATTCGAGGTACCTGTTGACTGTGGCTTCGCTGACGAGAGCAGCTGATCAGGGATTGCAAATTCAGCAGCTGCTGCAGCTCCTCGAAAAAGAACAACCCGGGGTGGTGCCGGCTGAATTGCAGCGTCTGGCAGAACGTTGGAGCCGCAACGGTGTTGAAGCCGGCTTTGAGCAGGTCACGATATTACGGTTCAAGGATCAGGCGGGCTGTGATCAATTTGTAAAAGCTGCCGGTGGAAGATTTAATCTTGAGGTGTTGAACCCGCTTGTGGTATCGATCAAACCCTCGCAGCAGGAGGGGATCGTCCGCATGCTTGGAGAGATGGGCATTTTGGTGGAAACCGGAGCAGATGTATAATTTTTACATAAACCAATAACAAAAGAGGTGTATATGGGCAACAGGCTGGATTGGATCGGTCAGGAGATTGAAGGGCTAAGGGCTGCTGGATTGTACAACAACATTCGTACCCTGGCTTCACCGCAGGGCGCCTGGCTGGTAGTCGATGGCAGGCGGGTGTTAAACTTCTGTTCGAACAATTACCTTGGGTTGGCTAATCACCCCAAAATGGTTGAAGCCGCGATCGTAGCGCTGCGAAAATACGGTGTTGGTCCGGGCGCGGTACGATCCATCGCGGGAAACATGGAAATACACACGGAATTGGAGAATCGGCTGGCAAGGTTCAAGGGCGTGGAAGCGGCTGTGGTTTTGCAATCGGGTTTTTCAGCCAACACGGCTGTGATTCCCATTCTCGCAGGCAAAGAAGACTTGATCATATCGGATGAACTCAATCATGCCAGTATCATAGACGGCAGCCGGCTCTCTGGCGCCCGCATCGAGAGGTACGCGCACGCTGACGCGGTTGATCTTGAGCGTGTGATTCTTGAGAACGCGGGCAAGTACCGCCGGGCGCTGGTGATCACGGACGGCGTATTCAGTATGGACGGTGATCTTGCGCCGCTTGATAAAATATACGAGGTCACAAACCGATATGACATCATGTTGATGGTGGACGACGCCCACGGCGAGGGTGTGGTAGGGCGTGGAGGACGGGGGATCGTGGACCATTTCAACCTGCACGGTAAAGTGGATGTGGAGGTTGGCACGCTCTCGAAGGCTTTTGGTGTGGTAGGGGGCATTGTCGCCGGTAACGCAAAAATCATCGAATGGGTGCGCCAGCGCGGGCGTCCATTCCTGTTCTCATCCGCAACACCTCCCGCTGATGTTGCCGCCTGCATCGCAGCAGTGGACATCCTCGAAAATTCCACCGAACTTGTCGACCTGTTGTGGGAAAACGCGCGCTATTTCAAAGCTGAACTCAAGCGGATGGGTCTGGATATTGGCCACAGCGTCACCCCGATTACCCCGGTGATGCTGGGAGAAGCACCGCTTGCGCAGCAGTTCAGCCGTGAATTATTCAATGAGAACGTATTCGCCATGTCGCTCGGTTTCCCGACTGTTCCCCAGGGTAAGGCGCGCATCAGGGTGATGATCTCAGCCGCGCACAGCCGTGAAGATCTTGATAAGGTGCTGGCGGCGTTTGAAAAAGTCGCGAAAAAACTCGGCGTTATATAAAACGGGAGCGCTGGAGAAAAACTCCAGCGCTTTTTTTATCGGTCAAACATTCGCCGACGCCGCCAGTTGATGAGAGGGGCTGCCAGCCGCCTTACGTGGTACTTCAAAACGATTGGTGCACAGCGTTTTCCACCGTCGCGGTAGTGTACGCGCAGCATCTCAGGCCAGCAGCGGTCGTCCGCGGCAACAGTTTTTGCATCGGAATGCAGCCTGAAATTTGCCCATGTTTGTCCAGGCAGGTACTGAAAATCAGTCACCCTCGCCAGCCGTACCCAGAGGTCGTAATCCATGGCGAAGTAGAAGGTTGGATCCAGAGGGGCGACCTTGCGCCAGTGTTCAGCCCTGAAGAACGCCGCCGGCTGCGGGATATGGACAAAACCGCGGCGCAGCTTTTCGAGGTCCGTCTGGGCGGCGGGGAATTTGCCGATCGGTTTGCTTTTCTCGTCGATAAAATCCAGGTCGCCGTAGACCATGCCAATCTTGGGGTGGTTCTGAAGGTAAGTTACCGCCTCACTAACGGCGGTGGGTTTGTAGGTGTCATCTGAATTCAGCCAGGCGAGAATGCTGCCCTGCGCGACTGAAAAACCTTTGTTGATTGCGTCAGTCTGCCCCATGTCTTTTTCCGAAACCCAGTGCGCGAGGCGGTTTGCGTATTTACGAATGACCTCCACGCTGCCGTCAGTGGAGCCGCCATCGATCACAATGTACTCGATATTCGGATAATCCTGCTCAAGCACCGAGCGGATTGTTTCCTCCAGGTACTTGACCTGGTTGAAGGAGGGGGTAACGATGGAAACCAGCGGTTTTTCACTCATCGCATCAATCACTTGTGAGGATTCTTGAGGTCAAAAAGGTAATATCCATCGCCTTCCTGGTACGGGTAATGTGCAAAAAGGTATTCTGACAGGGCGGGCTGCCCTTCCAATTCCCCGATCAGCGTGACAAGGAAGTAGTGTTTGCCTTCCGTGCGCATGTTGAAGAGGGTCTCGAATTCAGGGTCGGTGGAGCCGATCAGCTGCTTTACGGTCAGGTCTCCGCGCGTAGGCCAGAGATCAGGTTGGATGAAGCCCCAGTAACTCAGGCGGTATCCATAATCATGTGTGAGAGCGATCACCGAAGATCGCTGTCCGATCTTGTCTCCCAGGTCTTTCCAGTATTTTGCCTCGTGCCTGAAACTTTCGCCGATCATATCGCCGCGTGATTTCATCACATTTAGACCAATCCCAAATAGCAGGAGCAGAATCACCAGCACTTTAGAGAACCAGTGCAGCGACCGGGTTTCGAGCAGGGAGAAAAGTTGCGCGGCCACAAAACCGAATCCCAGCGCGATGATGGGAATCAACGGCAGGTGGTAATAATCGTGCGTGTAAATATGATACGCGAACATGAATCCGTACAGCAGGTACCCCAGCCACATGCAAAAGAAGAAAATCTTGTGCAGTTTCTCGCGCAGGAAGAAAAATCCCAGCAGCGCGATGATGATCGGATAGTACCCGACCACAAATTTTGCCATCATGAACCATTTGAGATACCATTTTGGATCAGAGAACAGAGCCGGCACCCAGCGGGCTCCAAAGATGGCGCCGGAATTGCCGCCCACGGTCGCGCTGATCCAGTAATAGACGATGGTCGGGATGAGCGCAATGGCAGCGATGAGCCAGACCCGCCAATTCTTGAGGGATTTCCACAAACCCTTTGAAACGACAAGCCCGACCATGGGAATGCCGACAAAAAATACCGCTGAAGCTTTGATAAAGAGCGCGAGCCCTGTGAAGATACCTGCCAGAATGGCGCTCTTGAGCGTATCCTTTTCCGCCCAGTTGAACTGGAAATATAATGCCCAGACTATGGTCATGACCATCAGCGGGTCAGGCTGAAAACTGCGGCTGGCGATCGTGCCGAACGGATTGAACAGGTAGACCGCCAGGGCTACAAACGCCCCGTTAAGAGAGGTCATTTTGCGCGCCAGGAGGAACAAGGGTATGGAACCGATCATCCAGAAAAAGATGGAGAGCAGCCTCGCGACCCGCATATCTTCGTGTCCGATTATCCTGTAGATGAAAGCCACCAGGTGTTCCATGATAGGCGGTTCGATCTGCGGTTCGCTTTGTCCGGTAATGATGGCGAACTGCCGGGTTTCTGCCGGTATGGCATTGGTAGCGGGCGTGTCCATTGCGTAATAGATTCCGCGTGCCATGATGTGAGAGTGCAGCTGGCGGGTGGCGGCAAAGTCCAGCGGAAGGTCATCCAGATCGATCAGCCTCAACATGAGACCGGCGAGAATGAACACCACCAGCAGAATGGTGACAACGGTTTTTGTGGGTTTCAGGAATAGGACGGTCTGGTTTGACCGGGTTTCAGACATTGATCACCTCATGATCAGGAGGGTATATTGTTATTGTACTTATGTTTGCGCCGCTGAAGATAGGCTTCCCTGGCTTTGGTCAGCCCAAGCGGGGAAACTATCGCGAAGAGGATTCGGCGCCAATCCTGCAGCGCGGTGGAGGGGTGTTTCCGAAGGGAACGCCAATAAGCGCGCAACGAGCCTCTGAAGTCCTGCGCATCGAAAAGGTAAAACGCGTCCAATCGTTCCGCCCCGGCTTCAACCTGCTTTTGATTATTCATGAGCAGGTCTGCCAGTTCTGGTTGTGAACGTATCCACTCCAAAATACGGCGGGCTTCTTTGCCAAATTCAGCGGCATGAGCGGCGTTCTTGCTGCCGGCGTGATAGTGCTCGCCTGCCCATAACTGTGAAACGTACTGCGGCTGGGCTTTCATTGCCATTCGAAGCCAGAGGTGATGATCAAGCAGGTAATGATAACTCTCGTCCAGGTATCCCGCTTCCATCAACACTTCACGGCGCATGAAAACTGATGGTTGCCCGATGATCTTGAATTCCATCAGTCCTTTCAACTTCCAGTCCTCATACGAGAGGATATTGGTCGTTTCACCGGCCGCGTTGACCACCTGCAAATTACCATAAACGAACCCGGCGCCGGGGTGCTCCTGCAGGGCACGCACCGCGTTTGTGATCGCTCCTGGTTGATAAAAGTCATCCGAGTTGAGCCAGGCGACAATGTCTCCAGTCGCCCGCCGCAGACCTTTGTTGATCCCATCTGCCTGACCCCGGTCTTTTTCGGAGACCCACCAGCTGATGCGGTCGCTATGCTTTTGGATGATCTCCACGCTGCCATCGATTGACCCGCCGTCTACCAACATGTACTCGATATTCAGATAATCCTGTTCAATAACCGAAAGGATGGCTTTTTCGAGGAAAAGCGCCTGGTTGTAGGAAGGTGTGACGATCGAGACAGTGGGCTGTGTTTTCATGAGAGGATCGCGTTGAAATCCACCTTGGGGAATACGGTCAGTTTCCCGTCCACCGTTGCATCCAGAATCTCGCGCCCATCCTCGAGGTAGGCTTCCTTGGCCATCCGATAGGCGATCTCGGAGGTTTCCAGGTCCGGCAGCTGCCAGCGGAAGCCCTGCCCGAAATAACCCGGGTGGAAATGATTGGGGTCATCACCGGTGGAGACGACTGTGGTATTGGGAGTGCCTTTGGTGGTGAAGTTGTGATCCACCCCGATGAGGATGACCTGCTTAAAACCCATAAAGTAGGCGAGTTGCATGGCAACGAATGTGACCGTCGCCCCTTCCCATAATCTGCCGGTGGCATTTTTATTGAAGCGCGGACGGATGTAAGACGTGTAGAGATAGTGCAGGTTTTGCGCGGGTTGGATATGCTTTCTGCCGCGCCAGGACACAAATGTGGGAATGGGAAGCTGGCGCAAGTCTTCAGCGCATTGTTCGATCACCAGGTCATTCACAGTGAGCAGCAGCGAGGTTGTGAAGCCGAGATCGGGAAAGGCCATATAAAACCGATTCATCCCGATCGAAAACACATTCTTCAGTTTGCTCAAATCGGTATTCTTGAGGCTGGGACCGTTCCCGATGATCACGCACTGCTCACCGTTGTGAGAATCACGCAGGGTCTCCAATTTGCGGATCGAGTCAATACGCCATGGGTGAAAGCGTGCCAGGGGATATTCTGCTGCGATCTCAAGGCTGTCGCGCGAGGCGCGCAAGGCGTCGAGCATCGGCGCTGGGATGAGTTTTTTGATCTTTGACCGCATTTGCTTACTCGGTGCTCAACCGGGCTGTGGCGCCGCCATCAACGATCAGTGCCTGGCCTGTCATAAATGAAGATTGACTGCCATCGGCGAGGAAATAGACAGCCTGCGCGATCTCGTCCGGTTGACCGATGCGCCCGTTCACTGTTTTGCGTGCCAGGTTGTCCAGCCGATCCAACACGCTTGAGCCAGAGTGCTGTCCGCGATTCAGTCCATCGCGCAGCATGGGGGTGTCTACAGCGCCGGGAAGCACAGCGTTCACCCGGATCCCCTCGTTGGCAAATTCGATTGCCATAGCCCGGGTGATGGCGAGGATGCCGCCTTTGCTGGCAGCGTACGCGGATATATTAGTGGAGGTTTGCACAGCGTGAACCGAAGAAATATTCACGATGGCGCTCTCGCCTGCATTGACCAGCATCTCATGGAAGAATCGCGCGCTCAAAAAAACCGGGCGCAGGTTGGTGGCGATCACCATATCCCACTCATCAACCGTGGTTTCGACCAGGGGCTTTGAAACCTGTACCGCGGCATTATTGACGAGCGCGTGTAGAACAGGTGTGAAGGCTTTTATTTTTCTGTATATCACAGGAAATTGATCCGGCTTGGAAATATCAGCTCTGATGAAGAGACCGTTTTGCGGGAAACCTTCACCGAAATTGGTTTTGTCAATTCCGATCACCCGCCATCCCTGCCTGAAGAAGCGGCTGATGCAAGCTCGCCCGATCCCGCCGGCGCTGCCGGTGATCATGATGAATTTTTCTGATTCACTCATCTTGCTTTCCTTTCTGCGCTGATGCCTTAAGGCGATCAAGGTCACCAGGATCGATGTTCAACCCGAGGAGAAGATTACGGATCGTGTTCCAATGCACGTTCTCCCACGCGGTTGGGCTGGAATTGGAATTGTGGGGAGCGAGCAGGACATTGTCCATTTTGAGGAGAGGTGAATCTGCTGGAATAGGTTCATCTTCAAAAACATCCAGCCCCGCCCCGGCGATTTTCTTTTCCTGTAGCGCGTTCACCAGGTCTTTCTCGTTGACGATTGGTCCGCGCGCGGTATTGATCAATACGGCGTTTGCTTTCATTTGATCCAGCAGCGCTTTGTCCACCATGTGCTTTGATGTGGGGTTTAGATCGCAATTAACGCTGATAAAATCGGACCTCTGCGCCAGTTCTGATAGTGACACGCTGCTGACCTTGAATTCGGTCAAAAAATCGGTCGGGATGGGGACGATATCGTTTCCCAGAAGCGTCATACCAAACGAGCTGGCGCGCCTTAACACTGCCTTGCCGATGTTGCCCACGCCGATCACCCCCAGGGTGCACTCTGAAAGCGAGCGTCCGGGGATCTTTTTCCATTCTCCTGCTTTTATCGCGCGATCCATCCAGGGCTGCTGACGCGCAAACGCAAGGATGTAGCCCAGCACACTATCCGCGACTGGCAGCGTAAAAGCGTTGAGGGTATTCCGCAGCTGGATACCAAGCCGGTCGCAAGCCACGCGATCGATCGAATCAGTGCCGGTGCCCCACTTGGAAACCACCTTCAAGCGCGGGGAACAGGCTTGCAGTACGCGCGCTGTGTAGCGGTCATCCCCGCAGATCGCCCCATCGAATTGACCGGCGTAAGCGAGGATCTCCTCTTCCTCAAGGCGCTCATTCACCTCGGGTAAGAGCAGCTCAATTTTATAATGGTCGAAAACCGGTCTGAAGCGCTCAACGAAAGGCAGCATATAAGGTGCGGATAAAAGGATTACGGGCATAGGAGTTTGATCTCTTCCTCGTGAGTTTCGATTATTATAACCTTCAAAAAGGGTGAATTACCGGTTTTTCCTACTTGCCTGCCAGGAAGTCGTAGAGAATAAAGTGATCGGGTCCATCGATGGATTTACGCTCCCGCAAGCGATCCTCGAAGATCGATCGATACGGGTTCGATTCCAGCAGAGTATAAGGGTTCCCGAAGACGTAATCAAGCCCCATAAGTTCCAGGAATTCATCCGCGGTTCCGTTCCTCATCGCTTCAAAATATGCCACACTGTTGATCAGCCCATCAAGATTCACGATCGTTCTGTTCTGGATGAAATATGCTGTCTCACCACCGCCTGTCATACCGATCAAAGAGCCCTCCGGAGTTTCCTTCTCAAGCGATCTTATCTGCACAATATATTCAATTTCTTCTTCAGCGGGAATTGCGTAAGGATATTGGCGAACAAGGTATCTTGTGTGAAGGAACATCAGCAATACTGCCGCGGCGAATAGCAGGATTAGGTTGGGGGCATTCCTCTTGGTTAGTTGACGGAATTTTTCGAAAATCTTCGAGCTGAATACCGCGCCTAGGAGCACAAGCAGCATTGATTCGGGCACCCAGTACCAGCTTCGGCTGTGACCGTATCCACGCGCTGCATAATACGCGATGTGCAGGAAGCATCCAATGGTAAGCGCGGGGATGAGAAGTGAAAATGATTTCCGCGCCAGGTAGCCGTCTTTTCTGGATAATAGGTAGACCATCAATATGAAGAATGTGAACAATAACGCCAGGAAGAGCAGCAGGGGAAGGTCATTTGCATCGCGTTTGAACAGGTTGCGCAGGAAGATCGCGCTATCCGCGATGATGGTTGTGATCAGCGACCAGGGGCTGTTACCGCTTCCCGGTGTCAATCCCAACAGGCTGACGAGCGTGTCGTTTTTCTTATAGATCGTGTTGGCAAGGGTGCCCCACCAGTTCTTCACCTGACCGCTGATAGGTGAGAGGGTGCCAAAAACACTCCGGTTCATCAGCATATACCCGCCCACTAATAAAGAGATCGGCAATGAGTACACTACCCCGTTCCTGAAGATGAAAGGAACATCTTTTTCAATCCACTTAACAAAAGCCCGCCAGGGTGAGGGTGACCCACTCCTGCCTTGCCCCTTGTAAAAGATGCGAATGACCGCGATGCCTGCCATTGATAGACCCACCGCGATCAGTGTCAAGGAGCGGGAGATAAGCAGCTCAAAGCCAATGATCCGCAGCAGCATGAGCGCCCCGTATACCAGCACCGGAGAAATGATGCAGACCAGGATCAGGCGAAGGAGGAACTCCCGATTCTTATCCTTATTCCACACTGAATAAAAACCACTAAAGAATAGAACGATCGTGATGATACTCATACTGGTAAGCATCAACGGATAGATGGAATAGTTATTGTGTGTTGTTGGATTCGTGCCAAAGCGTATGATCCACGCTAAAACGGACATGATCAAAATGATTACCAGGTCGTAAATGATGAGTCGTTTGATACGTTTGATGCGAAATACGACGAACGTTCCGATCAAGCCAACCACGAAAATGTTGTCCAGGCGGCTCAAAATGGCAAGTGCGGAAAAAATCCCCAGCAGGATGTAATCCCGCATCTTCGGCGCGGAATCGGTTTCGAGCAGTGGGACGCCTTTCAATAGAAGAAGCGCAATGAACAAGGCGCTCAGTCCGGATTCCAGTCCCTTGGTGGTGTAGTTGTTGTAGATCATCGGAAGCAGCGCCCATACCAGCGCACCGAGGATCGCAGCGTGAGGATGCAGGTAGCGGCGCAGCAAGCGAAATAGGATCACCCCGGTGAGTCCGTTCAATAACCCGCTTACAAGAATCAGCACGCGCAGCGGAAGCAGCAGGTGAAACCTCGCCAGCCAGAAGACCGCCAGGCAGACCAGCATCCACAATGGATGGTAACCATTGGTGAGGTTAACCTGGTCGAATGTGAAACCGTGACCTTCGATAACGTTCCGGGCGACCTGGTAGTAGAAAAAGGCATCGTCGATCGAATACCAGTTCATCATACTGTTGGCGGGCGTCATGGCAGTATAAAGACTCCCGCTGATTCCCAGCAGGAGAATTGCGATTTGTGCAAAAATGAGCGCTCTTTTGGTCAGACCCATTCTATGATTTTCGGGCTTTGATCATCATTTCGACCATTTTCAGGTCGATCTCTTCGTCAATATCAAGGGATTCTTCCGGGTCGGTTTCAAACAGAATCGGATCGTCTCCGATACGGGTGCCTTTTTTCGCCAGCGTGGCTGCTGAAAACAGGTAAATACAGGAATTCTCTTCATACACCGGCGGCAGGTCCTGGGTTTGGATCAGTACGCGCGGATCGTGATTGATCGCTCTGCCCTCATGGTCATACAAGCGGGTCTGCAGACGTGTAACCGAGAACAACGAATCTTTGCCCGGGTAGGCAGCAAGAAATGTGTGTATTGCTTTTGTAATCGTAGTCGCTTTCAGCAGCGGATTGGTGGAATGTGTTTGCAGGTAGAAATCAGCGGGCGCCTGGCTGATATCGTGTTGCAGGATTGTGTTCATTGAAATGTCATCTGCGCGCAATTCTTGCGGGCGATCGATGACTTTTATGGTCGGAAAGGACGCGAGCAACCCCTCGATGATTACCGGGCTGTCTGTGTCAACCACGATTTCCGCGATCTCAGAGACAGAAAGGAGCGTGGTCAGAATATGCTGGTATAAGGGTTTCCCATCCAGCAGGCGGTAATTCTTGTTTGGCACCCGCTGGGAATGATGACGCATGGGTACCAGTGCGGTTATCTTGGGGCGTGATTCCTCAGGCATTTGCTATCCTTCCTATATTTCGGTCGATCATCCGCCGGTAATAACGGACATCAGGTGCAGGTGTTCGCCATCTTTTACAGGATCATTAATCACCATCGCGGGGTTGGCATAGTCACCATCGATGATGAACATATTTGAACTGAGGAAGGTCTCACCATCCCCGGCGATCAGTACGCCGATAAGCGGGGGGTAGAGCTCTCCAAGATGGCGGATGAGGTCGCGATAGGTGGAGCCTTCCGGCAGGCTCAATGTTTTCTGTGCAGTGCCGGTGATGGTTTTCGATAAACCGGTAAACTCAACAATAACGGTAAGCATGGATTTCTCCTTTCACACTCACCGCTAATTATACTGAATAGGTTGTACATCGCGCTGCCCGGTTTGTTTTTTATCGCCAGCCGGGTCGCGGGGGTAATAGAAAGCCTTCTTCAAGTGCCACGTTAGTGGACCGGACAGCCGGTAGCCCTGGTAGGTTCCGTAGAACTGACGCCAGCGAAAACCAGCGATCTTCCACCAGTTGGCTGAAAACGCTTTTTGCCGCCCGGCTTCCCGCCAATCGCTGATCACGTTTTGAAAAAATAGTTTGCCGAGATCGCGCAAATGGAAGGTCTCGTGCGGGTAGATGCGCTTAAAAGCCATCGCTTCACGTTTGTAGCGGTTGAAGATGCCCGCCAGGCTTTCGTTGTGTACGTGGATCACCTCGGCTTCAGCGCTGTAGGTGATGCCGTGTCCCTGTTCCTGCGCCCACTTACCCCATTCAAGGTCTTCCAGACCAGGCAGTGTTTCGTCGTAGGCATGTTCTTCCCATAGCTTGCGCCGGATGGCAGAATTGGCATTATTGCAAAAAGGAAGAGTCTGCCACTTAACCGATTCGTCGGGATACCAGTGATGAAAGATCTGGTGTTCTGAAAAGTGCGTGGTCGCTGCGCCGCGTTGTTTTCCATAAACCAGCGCGATTCGATCGTCTTCAAATGGTTCCAGCAGTCGCTCCAACCAATCCGGATAGACCGGGTACACGTGGGCGCTTGCCATCACGATTATCGGCGCGGCGGCATGTTGGATGCCGAGGTTGAGCGAACGTCCGAAGGTGAAATCCTGGGGGGCGATTTCAACGATCTCCACGGGGTAGTCCTGCGCAACGAGCCTGGTGTTGTCCGTTGAACCAGAGTCAACCAGGATGATCTGCGTGTTTTTTACACGCTGTTCCTGTATGCCTTGCAGCAGCCGGCCGAGGTGTTTTTCCTCGTTATACGCGCGAATGATGATCGAGCACTGCGGATTGGTCATAACGGGTAGGTTAGCTCTCCTTTTCCAAGGATTCCATCCAGCAATGTTTTAACCGTAGCTGATTGCTCTGGTGTCAACCGATCGAGCGGAAAATCCTTGAGTTTCACATAGCCCTTCCATATTTGATCATCTTCCAGGAATTCGCCAAATTCCAGGGATGTTGCGAACAGCTGGTAGTATAGAAAGCGCCTGGCGTTGTGCATGAATTGCGGGGGAATTTCGATATCGTCAGCGGATAACAGCTGTTCCAGGAGCTGATTGTATGTCTCCGGAGAAGAGGGGTAGAATGCGGTTTCGAGCTGCGTAAAACGCGCTTTTCCTCCCGCGATGACCGGTTTTCCGAGCAGCGTGGCTTCCAACCCGATGGTCGAGTTGTACACCATTACCAGGTGTGAACGATGTATAAGTTCATAGGAATTTACAAATTCATTGCTGTCGTAAAAAACCACGTTTGGCAGATCAAGAATTCCTGAGGCGCGCACCCAATTCCCCACGCTTTCGCGGCTCTCCTTCCCGGGGCGGCTTTCATCCGGGTGGGCGCGCAAAACGAAGAGGATCGCGGGGTGAGCACGGGCGATCTCCTGCACATTTTCCAGCCAGGCGAACATGTGGGAAAAGATCGTGTTGGCGTGCACCTGGCTTGTATCGAAGATGACATTTGTGAAAACCGGAACGATTTTGCTGTACTTTTCAGCTTTCTCGATGAATGCTGGGTCCAGAGGCTTGATCTCAGGCCAGAAGCGGATGCCCGCCATTGAGAAGTCTCCTTTGAACCGGTCAGCCAGGTAATCATCCAGGCGTTTGTTCATTTCAGCACTCAGTTGAAAGCCCGGGTCGATATCCATCGGGTAAGCGGTAGCTTCACCTGTTGTGAAGAAAGCGGTGTAAGGGCGCAGACCTACTTCGTGAGTGATCACACGAATGCCTTTTTGCAGGCAGGCGTGACGGACTGCCGCCTCGGGGTAGAACATGCCGTTAAATACAACTACAGCACGAGGGTTTTCTGTTTGGATCAGGTTGGAAAACTGGTGGTAGACGTTCCAGGCAGAAATGATGAACGCGCGCATAAAAGCACGATTTTGTTCATTATCCAGCAGGGTGTGGCGGCGCAGTACCCAGCGCAGCGAGTTGAGCGCCCAGAATCCCAGCGGGTTTTCCTGGTAAGTGAAGGATTCCAGTTCATTCACGGAGAGATCCGAGAGCAATTGTTCCAACTCGGGGTATTCCTCAGCCTTAAACCAGCGCGTATCCATACCGCTGAAAACCGCCCGGCTTTGCCTGGTGCAGTACTCGCACGGGGGAGGAGTTGTGAAATCATCCCGGTTGCTGCCCAGCACACAGCGCTCAAGACCTCTGTCACACACAAACTGGATAACCGGTACCCCTGCCAGCCTCACCATCAGGGCGGTCAGCAGTGAATACGCCGCGTTCTGGCTCATCGCCTGTAACCGGGTCGAAGCGTTGAAGAAGATGACCGGACGCCTGTCATCGGTTTTCAATGCTTCTTGGTTCACATTTTCAATTAGCGCCTGCCAGCGCTGATTGCCTTTACGGTGCACCAATCGCTGGCGGATGCCGTTCTTTATCCTCTGGTAGGTAGGTTTCAATCCTGGATCCGTCTCAATTTTCGCAGCGAAGGTTTTTCGCTTTCATAGACTTTTTTGACACCATCACCGATTGCGGCTTCAGTGACGCGGATGTATTTCACCAGTCTCTCAAAGCCGCCCGGTTCAACGGAAGCTGCCTGGTCTGAACCCCAAAGCGCCCGGTCGAGTGTAATGTGGCGCTCCACCAGGCAAGCGCCCAATCCCACCGCCACAGCAGAGGTGACCAAACCGACCTCATGACCCGAATATCCAATCGGGCAGTTGAACATGTCGCGCAGGGTGTGGATCATTCGCAGGTTCAACTCATACGGGTCGCATGGGTAGGAACTGGTGGTGTGGGTGATGATGAGGTTGTCTTCACCGATCAGGCTTACCGCAGACTTGATCTGGTCGAGGGTGGACATTCCCGTGGAAAGGATAAGAGGCCTGCCGGTCGACCGTAGGTGTTTCAGGAGACCGCTATCGGTAAGCGAGGCTGAAGGAACTTTGTAAGCGATGGGATTGTATTTTTCCATGAAATCGACAGAGGGTTCATCCCATACGGAGACAAACCAGTCTATACCCGTCTCGCGTGCGAAAGAGTCAATGTCATCATATTCCTCTTCCGTAAATTCCACCTTGTAGCGATAGTCCAGGTACGAGATGTAACCCCAGGGGGTCTCGCGCATCTGGTTGCGCTGATCAAGGGGAACACACAATTCCGGTGTCCGCTTCTGAAATTTCACTGCGTCCACATTAGCGCGCTTGCCAACCTGGATGAGTTCCTTGGCGATGCCAAGATCTCCGTTATGGTTGATCCCGATCTCGGCGACGAGATACGCCGGGTGACCATCACCGATCCATTTGTTTCCGATCTTTACTTCTCTTGCCATTGAATTCTCCTGTGAAAAGAGGTTATTTACCAAATTTTTGTAAAAGCATATCGCAGAATTCCCGCACTGCACCGCGGCCACCCTTGCGATTAAGGACAAGGTCAGCGCTTCTTATAACTTCGGGTTCCGCGTCAGCAGGCACAACAGCGTACCCTGCCATGTCAAGGCATCCCAGGTCGTTGACATCATTACCGATGAACACGATCTCTTCTGCTGAAATCCCCTTTTGCTGCATCACATTGCGCAGCACAGCGGGTTTGTCTTTTATCCCCTGGTAGACTTCCAGTTTGAGTTTTTTGCAGCGAGCTGTTACCACCGGGTTGACCTCGGTGGAGATGACGATAAACTCAATGGGTAACGCTTCGCGTACCAGCCGGATGCCCATGCTGTCGCCGCGCGACGTTGCCACTTTCTCAACACCATTTTCATCTACATAAACGATATTGTCGGTCAACACGCCGTCAAAATCCATCGCTACCAGCGAAATCTTAGATGGAAAATGCCGTCTCCGGCTGGCAGGATCGACCATGTCAAGGTCGCCGTTGCGCACAAGCCATTCGTAGCGCTGCCAGTCAAACGGCGTATCGATATCCACTGTGTAGCGGGCGTCAATTAAGTAAGGGAGTATCACTTTGCCGCTCATGGAGGCCTGCTCAAGGATGACACTCGGGCGGATGACATCGATGTGCCCGGTCTGCCAGTAAGTGGGTGGCAGCGCCTGTCGCGGAGAATTGAATGGTTCAGCCAGGTCTTCAAGTTCAAGCAGCGGGGTCATTGGCTGATCCTTGCCAGTCAACCGCCACATTTTGTAGGGGTTCTGACCGCTGGGCACCACCCCGCGCACGCTGTCCGCTTCAGGATGTTTTTGCAGGAGCGCGACCGCCTCATCCACGCATTGACGCGGGCGGATGGGGGAGGTGGGGCGCAGTTGGATCACCAGGTCAGGCGAATAGTTCTCGTTGTCTTTCAGCCATTTCAGGGCGTGCTCAAAAACCGGCAGGTCAGTGGTCTGATCCTGCGCCAGTTCCGGTGGGCGGATGAAAGGTGTCTCAGCGCCAAATTGCCGCGCAACCGCGGCGATCTCCTCGTCATCGGTCGAAACGATCACCCGGGTGACGCTCTGAGATTGCAGTGCAGCGGCGATGCTGTAACTGATCAGCGGATAACCGGCGAACAGTTTGATGTTCTTGCGCGGAATGCCTTTGGAGCCGCCGCGCGCCGGGATCACTGCGAGGACTTCTGTTCTCTTTACCACGCTGTCCATCCTCCATCAACGATTACGTTGCCGCCTGTCATATATGAAGATGCGTCAGATGCCAGGAAGAGCAGCGCGCCGTTCATTTCATCCCTCTGCGCCATGCGCCCAATGACGGTGCGTGCGGAATAGTTGCGCACGAACTCCTCGTCATGATTGTTGTATACCCCACCCGGCGTGAGCGCGTTGACGCGAATCTCGCTGCCGGCGTAATAAGTCGCCAGGTATTTGGTCAACCCCAGAATACCCGCCTTGGTGACCGTGTAGTAAACCGGTTTGAAAACTTTGGGCTGCCCGGGTTTTTCATAGATACGCTGGTCCGGTCCGCCAAGTCCGTAGGTGGAGCAGATATTGATGATCGACCCTTTGCCCTGTTTTACCATCTGACGCGCCGCTGCCTGTGAGACCAGGAAAGGTCCGGTGAGGTTGACGTTCAACGCGTCCTGCCACGACTGCAAAGGATAGGATTCGAACGCATTGCTGCTATCCTGCGTGTGCTCAGGGTCGAACTTGGGGTCGAGGGCGGCGCTGTTCACCAGCACATCGAGATGACCGGTATTGGCTACGATCTGATCGATAACCGAGGCGGCTGAGGTTGAGTCGGTCACATCCAATCTGATCCCGTGAGCCGTGTATCCAGCAGCGCGCAAGGTGTCGGCAACCGCTTCTACCGCCTCAGCGTTGAGATCAGCGGCATAAACGACCGCGCCAGCCTGTGCCAGGGTTAGGCAGAACTCTTTTCCTAAAAGCCCAGCGCCGCCTGTAACGAGGGCTGTCTTGCCTTTTAGTGAGAATTTTTCAAATATTTCGGACATGCATCCTCCGGGTGGATCACTAAAATTTTACCAGACTACGATTCAGGCTCATTCTTCATCCTCTGCATTACTCACATCAGGTTTTTGTCGTGAAAATTTCAGCAGTACATCGGCCAGCACCGCCCCGGGTGCGAGCCTGATCAGGTACCAGGCACCTTGCGTTAGAACGCCTGGCATGGAGCGGTATTTGGCGATATAACTCTTGAGCTTTTCATATGAGAATTGACGGGTCGCCTTCCTTTGCGCAGGGGTTAACCGGTTCAGTTTTTCGAAAGACTTTTGAATTTGGTAGATGGTCAGCAACCCCTGCTTTACAATTTCAGGATCGGTTGTTGTGACACGTTTGATGTAATAGAATGATTCGATAACATCCACCGGGACACGGCGGCCTATCAGCTCATGGTAAGCCAGTTGAGCCGAGCGCAGGGTCTCGTCCATTTGCACGCGGCTTTTCTCGCTGGAGGTTTGTTTTTGATGCACGCGGTAAAGCAGGCAGGGTTCCTCCAGGTTGGCGTACAGGTGGTGTAGGTTCTCACGCAGCCAGAATGAATAATCGTCCGCTGCGCGGTAATCTTTTTCCTGCGAATTCAGATTGTAATTTTTATAGTACGCCGCGCGCATGAGCACGGATGGATTGTGGATCACACAGCGGTAGTACATTTGCAGCCGGATGACCAGCGGATCGGTCGGACGGATGAGAGTTCTGCCAGTTAAGTCGCCGTTCTGATCGATAAAAGCCAGGCTGCTGCCCAGCACATCGATTCGTGGATTGGTCTCAAGATAGTCATGCTGCTTGCGAAAGCGATCCGGCAGGCTGATGTCATCCTGGTCCATGCGGGCGATGTATTTTCCGCGGCAATACTTCAGACCTTCGGTTACCGATGCGGTGATGCCCGAGTTTTCAGCCTGATTGATCAGTTTGATTCTGCTGTCTTTCTGCGCGAAATCGGTGAGGATTTCAAGTGAGCGATCCGTTGAACCGTCGTTTACGATAATGAATTCAAAATCAGAGAATGACTGGTTGAGGATGCTTTCCAGGCACCCGGTGAGGTAGTCCTCACCGTTGTAGACGCAGAGTAAGACACTGATCTCAGGCACGTCGCTCATTTCCGCATCCAGCTGCTTACCAGTCACAATCTCATCCTATTTGCCCGCCTGCATGCGTTGAAAAGAGGCAAGGATATTGGAAGCCATTGAACGCCAGTTCAGTTCTTCGAAGTAGCGCTCGCGCGCAGTCCGGCTCATCCTGGCGTATCTATCCGGGTCATTGAGGAATCCCTCGATTGCTTCGACATATTTTTCTGCTGTGCTGCCGCGGGGCAGTACCATACCGGAAACCTCCTCCTTCACAGTGGTTGCCAGTCCGCCCGCCGCGTTGGTGATGGTTGGCGCGCCAAAGGCGGCTGCTTCACTGCAAACAATACCGGCGGCTTCATAACGCGCGGGGTGAATAAGCAGGTGCGCCCATTCGTAATGCGACACATAACCCCTCAGCATATCGGGATCGGCTTTCTTGTACAGCCCCATGAACTCCACGCCATCCGAGTTTTCGCCATCCTGACCGACCACGCGCAGCTGCGCGTTGATCCCCTTGGCCCGCAGCATCTTTGTCGCGGCGATCGAGATGTCAATCCCTTTCATGTTGAAATCCTTGGCA
Organism: Anaerolineaceae bacterium; assembly: GCA_040772785.1. GTDB lineage: Bacteria > Chloroflexota > Anaerolineae > Anaerolineales > Anaerolineaceae > UBA6107. The sequence continues at coordinate 33,252 of JAXGXM010000008.1, forward strand.
ACCGATAACAGGCGCAATTCATCGGGTGAGATCGTTTTGGCTTCCATTTGCTGCGGGATCACGTCTGCGGGCAGCGACGATGGAATTGGCATCACCACGATTCTCGATTTGGGGATGTGATAATCTTCGAGCAGCGCCTGGTAGGCCCAGTGACTCACCGTGACGATCAGGTTTGAGCGGTCCAGCGCTTTTTTCTCCCACGCCAGCATCCTGTAATACTCAAAGCGGGAATAGGAAGGCCATTGTTCGTGCATGTTGGAAAGGATCGCGTCAGTTTTGTAGATCACGGGGATCTTCGACCGGCTGTAAACCAGTGGGATGAGATTGTGGGTGAAAATGGCGTCCGGCTGCACCCGTTCAGCAGTTTCATCCACGATCCGGGCGCAGTAATGCAGGTACGCCTCGGAGAACTTGGCAGTGAGCTTGCGGGAAAAGAGTCGGTGACCTTTGCGATAGATCTTCTCCAGCAGGGAGGGACGATCCTTAAATGGTCCGACTGTCGTCAGCTCAGCATCGTTCTGCTGGAAAGCCTCGTACATATTGAAATCCACACCGCTGCCAGCATCGCGGTCGAATGGGTCATATCGGCAGGAAGCGTATAAGATTTTCATTTCTCACCTGTCATAGTAGAGCCGGAAGATGGCGTGATACAAGCGCATCAAGGGGCTTTTGATTATTGGAAAATCAACAATACGTTTACGTCTCGCGATTTCCGGCTTTTTACTGCTGCCATTTGGCAGCTCAACGGTATTGCTCAGGTTCATCACATAAGGTTTGTCAGTCATTAACCTCAAATATCCGCGGTCATTCACCATCTTGTCCAACCTCAATACCTGGCCCAATGGCTTTGAAAGGTCTATCGGCAGGAACTCCTGTAACACCTTTTTATGCGCCAGAAACTGCCAGTGGGAGGCTCCGCAGAATGTGCTCACACCCCTGTAGGTCAGCCTTACGTCCTCCTGGTTGATGTCCTCGAGGATCTCCTCTTCGGTTCTTTCCAGGCTCTGCAAAAACTCGCGGATCCAGTCCGGGTTGATGAGGTGACCTTTCTCCACTTTGACGTCAGAATTTCCTTCAGCCCAATCCATGCTGGCGGAATATAACTCGGGGATGGAGTGGTAAGGGCGCGAAGTGACCATACCGACGTTCGGGTACGTATCGAGCACTTTTACTGATTCGCGCAGCCAGCCTTCGTGGTACAAAACGTCATTGTCGGCGTATGCCACGATGTCCCCCGGGGCTGCCTGCAGCATAACGTTCCAGGCGCCGCCTTTGCCCATGTTGCGGTCGGATAGGATGAGTGTTTGGATCTTGCCATGGTCAAATTCCGATAAAAGATAAGCGCGGGCTTCCGGGCAGGAACCGTTGTCGTAGACCAGCAGATCAAAATCCATCCCCGCGTTTTCGCGCAGGCTCGTCAGACTCATATCCAGCACATTGAGCATATCCGCGTAAAAACCATCCAGAAAGGGGATGTGGTTTAACACTGCCGCGGTAACTCGCTGCGGTTTTTCGACAGTGTTTAACTGCTTGACCGGGTTGATGCCTTTTCTCATGGTTCACGCTCGCTATCTTCTGTTGTTACGAGTTCCTGAACACCGCCTTCACGGGCGGAGCGATGGACGGCTTCTGTGATTTGCAGAGCGGTCACTCCGTCCCCCAGTGTGCAGATGGGCATTTCTTCCTTGCGTGCAACGCGTAGAAAATGTGCCATCTCGTCCATGAAGAGGTGGTTGCGCTCAAAACTCGCAGGAGGTTGAACCTCGTGCCATTTTTCTTCTCCGGTATCATAATACTTCGCAATTCCGGATGCGTTGTCCCAATAAATACTGCCCGTAGTCCCGATGATCATGAGGTCGTGCTGCGCGGGGCGCTGCAGGTAATCCAGGTGAACGTTGGTGGTCAGCCCGTCTTCAAATTGCAGCAGCACATCGGCGGTATCTTCTACTTCCAGGTTGAGTCCACCGTTAGAGGTGTGCGCGTAGAGCTGGCTTACCTCTCCAAAGAGCCAGCGCAGGTAATCAAAGGGGTGGCAGAGTGTGTTGACCACACCGCCGCCAAGGTCAGCGCGTGCGCTGTAGCTGAGGCGGTAATCCTCCCAGGGGTGCCATCCGGGCATATATTCGCCCCAATGTGATTTCACCGTGGTGACCCGCCCAATACGACCTTCCATCAGCCATTGCTTCACCTGGCGCAAACCGGGGTGAAAACGATACTGGAAACCGGTCAGAAATCCGCCGCCTCCCTCTCGCAGCGCCTGTTTAAGCTCTTGTACGCGCTCCATTGAGTGGGAAATGGGTTTTTCCATCAGGATGGCGCAGCCCGCCCGGGCAGCGGGGATCGCTACATCGAGGTGTAGAGAGGTCGGGTTGGCGATGATCACCGCGTCAGGATGATGCGCGAGCGCGCTTTCAATCGTGGTCTCGACCGGGATTTCAGCGATTTCACTTACCGGCAGGGTGGATTTGTGTGATCGCAGCAAAAGAACATCCTTCTCGCCCAACGCGATGAGGTTGTTCATGTGGCGTCTTCCAATCGAGCCGTAACCGGCGATCAGGAATTTCATCGCTCGTCTCCGTTTGATTTTGAGCCGGTATTTCGCTTTTCTTCTACAGCCTGGCGGATGACCTCCACTACTTTGGCACCAGCCACTTCCCAGTTCAATTCCTGGTCGTAACGCTCGCGGGTTGATTGCCGCAGCGCCAGGTATTCGGCTGGGTTTTCGATGTAATGGCGAATCACTTTCACGTACTCAACCGCGGGGCTGCCGGGGGTGAGCACCACGCCGGATATACCGTCCTTCACTGTTGAGGCGATCCCTCCAACAGCGTTCGTGAGCGTGGGCACCCCAAAAGCCGCCGCTTCAGCAGTGACGATGGGCGCGGCGTCGTAACGCGCCGGATGGATCAGAAAATGCGGCCATAAGTATTGACCAGCGTAATCATGCAGTTGTTCGGGAATGCTTTTCAGGAAAAGACCTGTGTAATGGACGTGAGGCTGGTCTGTGCCATCAGTGCCCACGACCCTCAATTCTGTGTTGATACCCGCCTCGTTTAATAGGTTGGTCACCTCGATTGCGATGTCGATGCCCTTCAGGTTTTGCACGCGCCCGACAAAGAGCAGCCGGACAGTGGAAAAATCGACCTCGTCAAAAACCGGTTGTACAGGGATGACCTCGTTGGGGAGGGATGACGCGTTGTAAACGATGTGAATCTTTTCTTCCGGATACCCATAATCGTTGACCAGGGAGGATTTTGTCCAATCGCTGCGCGTGATGATGCGCGTCGCCTGTTTGATTACTGCGCGTTCCCAGCGGATCATGCGCCAGTTTTCAAATTTTGAGAACGTAGGCCAGTCACGGTTGAATGCTGCGACCGTGGAATCCACCATATATACAAAGGGTAACGAGGTTCGGTACTGCACCATGCATGTAAGATTCTTGGAAAAAATCGCGTCTGGTTTCAGGCTTTCAACAGCGGTGCGCAGCGCGCTTGAGCCTTCCCGCAGCATCGCGGCGGAATATTTGGCAGGTCTTTTGTCGGAAAAAAGGGCATGGATCTTGCGGTAAACCTTTTCCGGGAACGATGCAATGTCTTTAAAAGGACCAATGTAGTGAAGGTCAACGCCCTGGTCTTTGATGGCGTGGAAGAGACGATAATCGGTTCCGCTTCCATCATCGTGCTTTAGTGGACTGTACTTACCTGTCGTGTAAAGAATTTTCATGCGCGTGCTCCCGGGAATTCCTTAGCTTTGACCAATCTAATAGAAGAATATACAGATATCCCTGATGATGAAAGATGATTCAAAAATGTAAAAATCGCTCTCATGTTCACTCGTTTTTACTCAGCGTGATCTCAATTCTCTGTTTCATCCTTTTGTCTTTTTTTCTATCTTTTATTGCCTGTATCGGATTTAGGATCGTGTAAAAAAACTTTGCAAGTCGTGGTGATTTCAGGTGCAGCAAAGGGAATATACTAATTTCCCGGATGAACTGCTCACGGGAGAAGGGTTGTCTCACGATCCTGCCCTGAGAAATCATCTTATTGGTGTCATACAGGGTGAACATCCGTTCCCGCCCGCCTGCCATCACAAGATTATCAAGTGATTCCGGTTGTGTGCGGTGGATCGTTCCGCCGGGAAGATGGCTATAGTCATGGTTCTGATGAATGGCAGTGATCCCGCCGGTGGCGTTGATGACGGCCATTTTCTGCCGGCGTGCCTGGAAGATCATCCAGTTATCCCAACCGGCGCGTCCCACGGCAAAGGCGGGAATATCCACGAATTCGTTGCGTGGGAAGATAAAGTAATCACTCCCAACCGCGGCATGTAAATTCGCGGATTGCAGGCAGTCAGGGACAAATTTCTCACCCCAACCCGTGTTGATGTCCAGTTCAGAAGTGATCTCTGCGTCCCAACGTTGACCGATCAGCAGGAACCGCTCACAACTATTGCGGGCTAGTTCCAGTGTTTGCAGCATGTCCGGGAAGAGGAGCATATCCGCGTTAACATAACAAAGGAAAGGCGCGTTACTTCGTTCGCGCACGGTGTTGAAGATCGAGTCGATTCTGGGGGTACCCGCGCTGTTGCGCTCTACGTCTGGGATGAAACCCACCCCAAATTCAGCCGCGTTTTCCGCGACACCTTCTTCGTCCGCCACCAGCCAGATCTCTACAGCATCTCCGAGGGCTTTCCAGCTGCGGATGGCATTGCGCTGAATAACCCGGATATGCGGATTTGTGAACGGCTTTGGTGCGGTGAAGATGGCGAGTCGGGTCATTTATTTTCCTCGGTCGTAATACCGGTAAAGTACATTTCCTTCTTTGTGGTCAGTTTAATCAATTGAACCGTCATTTTCTTGCCGCTTCGTGGTCCAGGTAAGATTTGTGTTTTACCCGTGCATTGACCTCAAACATTTTGGGCTTCTCCTGCCATAACTGTACTACATCCAGCCAGGAAAAATCGTTTCCGCCTTTGAAGTGCCGGTAAATCCGACGCAGGAGCGTCAAATCTTCGGGGGTGTCAAGCGTCCAGCGCAGGTCCCCCAAGTCTTCGCTGTGGTTAAGTTGCAGTACCTTGAACCTGCCGGGAACTGCGTATAGGTAAGGGAGAACATGTTCGCGTTCGTGTTTTTGTCGGGCGTTCTCCCAGGCGTTCTCAAGTGCTGCAAAGGTGCAGGCTTCGACGTCCAGCCCGATCGGATAGGTGCGGGTGAATGGCGGCGGCAGCCGGTTGCAGGCAAAGTCCGATTGCTTTTCTGTCAACGCATGCACGACATCATCGATCAGGCGCGGGTCGATCAGTGGACAGTCACCGGTAAGCCGAACCACAATATCCGCCTCATATTGTTTCGCTGCCTGGTAGTAACGGTCGAGCACATCCGGCAGGCTGCCGCGATAGACCTCTGTGGCATACCTGCGGCAGGCGCTGACAATCGCGTCATCTGACGGATCGGTGGTGGTCGCCACGATGACCTGGTCGATTGTTGAAGCTTTCCGCACACGCTCAAGCATGCGATCGAGCATGGTTCTGCCGTAAGCGTTTTTAAGTACCTTGCCGGGAAGGCGGGTGGAAGACATGCGCGCCTGGATGATCGCCACAACTCTCATTCGGTGCCTGTCTTAATACCGGAAACCCGGTTTTGTTGGCTGTTTGCCGCTTCATAGGCTTGCAGAAGTACGGGGAAGTTGCTTCGCCAATCGGCTTTTTGCTCTGCCATGGCGCGGGCGCGGGCAGCGTATTCCACTAGAGCGGGTTCATGCCGGGCTGTGTGCATCAGCGCTGACATCTCATCAGCATCTCCATCGTGAAAAATCCATCCCTGTTCACCACTGCTTACCCATTCGCGGTTCCCGGGAATATCCGAGACAATGCCGGGCAATCCGCACGCCAGGGCTTCCAGCAGTGAGACAGAGGACCCATCGCAATGGGATGCGCTGAGGAAAATATCCGCGCTGCGGTAGGTGTACGGCAGTTCATCACGGCTCACGTATCCGCCAAAGTGGACTTTGTCCGTTACGCCGGCTTTTTCTACCATGCTGCGCAAAATCTGCTCCTGTGATCCTTTTCCGTATAGGAGCAGACGAATTTCAGGATTACTCTCTGTAGCCTTGATAAATGCCCGCAGTGTCAAATCTACGCCGTAGATAGGTTCAAATGAACGGTTGCTGAGGAAGACGAAGTTGTCCTTCCAGCCGAGTTTTTCACGCAAACCAGCACCGCCTTGAGGTGTGAAATGCGCCAGATCAACACCCCACGGGAAGCGATAGATGCGTTCGGATGGAAAATTATATTCCCTGGTGGCTTTATCAGCCACCGCAAGGCAGTCGCAAACAAAAACCGCGCTGTAGTCGAGCGCGTGCTGGATCTTCGCGCGTGCGTCAGAATCCACCTCGCCATCGTGCAGAATATCCGCTCCCCACGACATGCTTACCAGGCGCGGAAAACTGCTCAGGGCAGCGATATGGGCAGGGCTGTGCAACGGTCCCGCGTGGATTACATCGGGTTTTATTGAGTGGATCACCTGTTTAAGTTTTCCAACTTGTTCTGCTGGTGTTACGAGAGGTCCTGTTCCTTCTGTCGATGTTTTGACCTCGCTGATCCCCGCCGGCAGCTGCACAGGCTGGCTTGGTTCGAGGCGCAGCAGAAAGATCTCGTGCCCGCTGGTGCCGAGCGCAGTGAGGAACCGCTCATCGTGCGGTGAATAATCCCGCGTGAAATACAGGACCTTCAATTTACTCTCCCAGGTCCACCCAGCGCAGCTCCCTGCCGGCGGGTAGATCCTTCAAAGCTCGCGTGCCAATTACCCGGTTGACCTGGTCGGGACGGATGGCGCCGGGGGTAGCCGGGCGAAGGACGTCGATCATGTCGCGGGTTAAAATCTCACCCGCTTTTATCTCGCGCGCAGCGCGCAGACAGCGGCGTTGAACGATGGTCGTGTCTTTTTCGTTGCCGCTGATGGTTTTATCCGCTGACCCCATCGCGCGTTCCAGTTCACGGGTGCGATCGACCATATCATGCCAGGTTTCCGGCGTCATGGAAAACGGGTGATCGGGTCCGACTCGTGAAGTATCATCAGTGAAGTGTTTCTCTACTACCCTGCCGCCCAGCGCGATCGCGCCAAGCACCGTGGCGTGCCCGTGCGTGTGGTCGGATAAGCCCACTGTGATACCCGGGAACAGTGTTTGATAGGTCTGCAGTACGCGCAAATGAATGTGATCAAAATTGACCGGGCTGGCTGTGTAATTGGTGTTGCATTGCAGTAGCACCAGCTGGGGATTGATCGCCAGAACGGTGTGCACCGCCTGCTGCACCTCGCCAATGCTGGCGGCGCCGGTGGATAGGATGACCGGTTTGCCTTTGCGGGCGATATATTCAAGCATCTCAAGCCAGTCAACATCTCCTGAGCCGATCTTGTGAGCGGGAACGAATGGATCGAGGTAGTCCACCGCTTCGAAGTCATAGGGGGAGGAGAAATAATCGATGCCGACCTTATCGCATTCCTCTTTCAGGATGGGTGTCCAATCGAAGGGTATCGAAGCGTCGGAATAGACCTCAAAAACACTTTTCTTCCAGGTTGACTGATGGGAAACCTGCCCCTGCATTGCCTTAAAGCCGTAATCAGATACGATCCTGGCTGCGCGGAAGTTCTGAAACTTGGCGGCATCAGCGCCGGCTTCTTTGGCGAGCTTGATCAGCAGTTTAGCACGCTCAAGGCTGCCGTCGTGGTTCGCTGAGATGTCCGCGATGAAGTAGGTGGGATGTTCCGGACCGATCAGGTGACTGCCAATTTTTACGTCCATGTCATCTCCTTTTGGTTTAGGTTCTAAGCGAGTGACTTGATATAAAGAGGATACCCGCGCCGGTGCTGGTCGTAGAATTTCTGCAGACCGCCGGCAAAATCGGGCAGGTCATGCCCTAATGCTGCGTGTAATTTTTCGGTTGAAAGGGTCAGGTTGGGGGAACGGGCGGCTTTAAGCCCGCTTTCTTTGATTGAAACCGGTTTGATCAGCGCCGGGTCAAACCCGAACTTTTCAGCGATCCGTTTACCAAATTCAAACTTGCTCATCGCTTCTGGTCCAACCATGTGGTAAATACCGCGCAGGTCAAGCGATGAAACCTCCACGAGCAACGCGCTGAGATCGAGGATATTCATCGGGCAGAAATTAACATCGGTGAAGCCCATCATCTCTTCGTTCTGTGAAAGTCTGTTGACAAAATTTTCCGCCAGGCTGCGATTGCCTGCCGCGCTCCAACCGTAAAAATTCACCCTTGTGATCAACGCCTCAGCGTTGGCTGCGAGAACGGCGTGCTCACCATCCAGCTTGGTTTGCGCGTAAACACTGAGCGGATTTGGTTCATCGTTTTCGTTGTAATTGCCGCTGCTGCCATCAAAAACCGCGTCTGTAGATATGTGGATCATGCGCACGGAGTGTTTCTGACACGCTGCCGCGATCACGCCGGGTAGTTCTGCATTGACCTGGTGCGCCAGTTGAGGGTCGTTTTCGCAGGCGTCCACATTTGCCATCGCGGCGCAGTGCAGGATGACATCAGGTTTGTGCGTGTTGATCAGCTCTTTGATCACGCCCTGTTTGGTAAGTTCGGCTTCAACATTCTTAAAGGTTGCCCACATCAGCGGAGCGGTGTTCGCCACCCCGGTGACCTGGTGCTTTTTGCCGTCAACTGCCAGGGCAAAGTTGAGTCCTAAAAGACCGCTGACGCCGGTAACAAGAAAGTGGGTCATCCCAATCTCCCGGCTTCGTAATCGGCCTGAATGGGCGCGATGATGGTGCGAATAGCATCCACATCCAACCACGCGTCGTTAGTATTCGAAGCGTATCGAAAACCGTCTTCCAACAGGCGCCCCTTGCTTTCCCAGTCGCGTCCAAACCACAGGGATTCTGCCGGCTGAACGACATACATATCCTCCAGCTCGATCGTCTGGCGGGCTTCATCATCAGAAATCAGCACCTCGTGAAGTTTTTCACCAGGGCGAATGCCGATGTACTCGATCTTCGCATCCGGGGCGATTGCGCGTGCAAGATCTGTCACCGTCATACTGGGAATTTTTGGCACAAAGACCTCGCCGCCGTGCATGTTCTCGACCGCCTGGATCACAAAACGCACACCCTGCTCGAGGCTGATCCAGAAACGCGTCATGCGCTCGTCGGTGATGGTCACTTTGCCGGAGGCGCGCTGTTTGAGGAACACCGGAACCACTGATCCGCGGCTGCCCACTACGTTGCCATAGCGCACGCAGGAGAAACGGGTGTTCTTCGCCCCGGCGTAAGCGTTGGATTGCACAAACAGTTTTTCAGCCGCAAGTTTGGTTGCGCCGTAAAGGTTGACCGGATTGACTGCCTTATCAGTGCTGAGTGCGACCACACGGCTCACTCCAGCGTCGATTGCGGCGTCGATGACATTACCGCTGCCGAGGATATTGGTCTTGATCGCTTCCATGGGGTTGTACTCGCAGGCCGGAACCTGCTTGAGCGCCGCGGCATGGATGACCACGTTGACACCTTCAAACGCCCGGCGGCAGCGCTGCTGATCGCGGATATCTCCGATGAAGTAGCGCAGGGAAGGGTGATTGAACCCCGCTGCCTGCATTTCGTACTGCTTCAATTCATCCCGACTAAAGACGATCAATTTCTGCGGGTGATATTCCTTCAGCATGATGTCGATGAATTTTTTGCCAAAGGAGCCTGTTCCACCGGTTACAAGTACAACACTTTTTTTCCAATCGATCATTTTATTTGCCTCTTTATGCGATGTCTGACTTTGCCAAAGATTTTCATCAGCTCGTCACTGTGGAATTACTTTGTTCCTGTTTGTCCTCCCGGCAGGAAAAAATCCGGGAGATTATTTCCCATAGTTGCTATCCATCATTCTCGTAAAGGTCATGGTGTCAAATGTTGCACGATATTTTTTCATTCCGCTCGCGGAGAGTACATTTTTCATGGGGTTGAGTTCGAGGTCGTCTTTCAACTGCCCCATCTTCCATGGGTAGGGAAGCTGGAATCTGAAGAAAAACAAATAGGCGTATTTCCACGCGAGATTTACCCGCTCTGCGCTGAGCCGTTTCTCACGGGTGTTTTCGAGGAGTAGATTCAGTAATTTAAAGTATTCAACATAGGTGCCAGGATCATGAGTAAAACCGCGATTGCGATAGTGGGTCTTTCCCGCCACCACAACCGGAATACCCCTCAGCGCCATTTCCAGGCCGACGGTGGTCGTGTACACAAGACCAAGGTCAGCCACATCCATCAGGTCATACGTGTTGACCTCGTCCAGTGGTTCGATCAGCTTGATGTGAGGAGGCAGCTGGGGTAGTGTTTTACGGATCATGTCCAGGATGCTGCCGCGTTTCACCAGCGCTTCACCAGGGTGAATCCGGATTACCAGTTGAACTCCGGGGCGCTCAATGAAGTATTGAATGGTACGGATGATCCATTCGGTCATCGATTTTGTGAAGGTATTTCTGCCCAGGGTGAGGCTGTCTCCCAATACGTTTGTAGCGAGTAGAACAACCGGTTCATCAGTAAGGCCCAGTTTTTCCTTGATAATTGCCTGTCCTTCTGCCGGGATGCGCTGCCATTTGCGGGTGTAATCGCCGTAAGTGGTCGCGTTGCTGCGGGAAGTAAGCAGCACGCGGGTTTCTTCAAGTTCAGAGCGGGAAAGTTTGTAATCAGCGTACGCTTTCCACAACGTATCGGTATTCTGCTGCATGATCTCATCATTTTGCGCCAGCCACATTGACCCGCGTCTGTCACTGAACTCATAGGTGGAGGTTGGAATCTTGAGGAAGCGGCACACCCGATAGGCAACGCCGAACTCAAGAATGGTGCCGTTGGGGATGATGGCGACATCCGGTTTATTCCTGCGAAGGTAGTGATAAAGCGCTTTTGCTGCGTGCTGGTTGCGACGGTAGCGGAACTGGTAAAAGGGGTCTTCGCGATCGACTTCCTCGCTTTGGAAGTAGTACATGAAATCGTAATCTGTCACCTGGTCCACTTCAGCGGAAAGTTTACTGGGAAGCTGTGCGAATGATGCGTTGTTGCGCAGAAAATTCTCAAATTGGATAAATTGGGCAGCTGTCTTCAGCACGGTATTGGCGTAAAAATTCTGCCGCCGGATGTCAAACTGGGTGGCATCGTCGCTCCAACGACCGTAAGGATAATATCCCACGCTGACATCATGTCCCATTCCTGAAAGTGCGAGACCGGTCATCACCGTATGTTCTATCCAGTAATGAGTGGAGGCGAACAGGAAAACCTTTTTGCCGGCAGGGTGATCTTCGCGTGATTTTCCGACCACTGCTACCGATTCCGCCATAACTTCACGAATCGTCTTAAGTGAAAAATTGGATGGCAGCTGGTGGCTGTTTTGGCGTAATAACCAGTACACCTCAGCTGTTAGGGGTAGTTCGCCTAGTACTTTCTTAACGGTTTCTTTTCTGCTCGCCATTTAGTGAACTTCCTCGATTCTCCAATCCAGCCTGGGGCGTATCGGACCATGCCTTACTTCCATCCATTGCATGCCTGGTGCCCCGGTGGGGTTGATGTTGAAATTGATCGCGCGTTCATCCGCGAAGTATCTCTTTACCCGATACGAGCTCGCGTTGACGCCGACCACAAAGCGTCCTTCGTTCAGAGTGTCCTCCGGGATTGTGCAGCGGCTGACGTAACGACCCGCCTTGCGCACGCCGAGCGACTGGAATTTTTCAGCCTCGTCGGTGTCGAAGGATGTGAGAATGAAATCTCCCTGGGAGGTCATCAGGTAAACACCGACGCGCAGCCCTGTGATGTCGGCATCCAGCTGGTATTCCACCTCGATCGTTAATGGCTCCACTGAAAGCAGATTGTCGGTTGTGACGCCGGTTTTGTTCTTTACGCGCACCGCGATCGGTTTGAATGGATACGCGATCGAGGGAATCTCCTCAGCGTGGTATTTGCGCTCACCGCTGGCGGAGAGGTCGTTAGTCAGGTAGTAATCCACCGCTTCAGCGGTAGGGGCGCGCAAGATCATACTGCCTTTGTCGAGGATGATACATTCGTGCGTGAGACGCTGGATGGCTGACATATTGTGGCTGACGAAAATGACGGTGCGACCTTCAGAAGCGACGTCGCTCATTTTTCCCAGGCATTTGCGCTGAAACTCCGCATCGCCGACTGCCAGTACTTCATCCACTACCAGGATCTCCGGCTCAAGGTGCGCGGAGACGGCAAATGCCAGGCGCATATACATACCGCTTGAGTAACGTTTTACCGGGGTGTCAATGAATTTTTCGATCTCCGAAAAAGCCACGATCTCATCGAATTTTTGCTCGATCTCCCCTTTTTTCATACCCAGCACAGCGCCGTTCAGGAAGATGTTCTCGCGCCCGGTCAATTCGGGGTGGAACCCGGTGCCAACTTCCAAAAGTGAACCGACCCGTCCGTGGATCTCTGCCATACCTTCGGTAGGTTCGACCACGCGTGAAAGGATCTTGAGTAGGGTGCTTTTGCCAGCGCCGTTCTTACCGATGACACCCAGAACCTGGCCGTGGTCGAGCTCGAAATTGACATGGCGCAGCGCCCAGAACTTCTCACTGCCGGTGGGGTTGATGAGAGTTTTTATCGGGCTCTTCACCACCTCCACGATCTTCTCGCGCAGGGTCATGTACTGGTTTTCTTTGAAGATGTTGTATTCTTTGCCGATGTTATCGACGCGAACAGCGAGGTTACTCATGCTTTTTTCCTCTAAATCATATCGGCGAACTGTTTTTCCATACGCCGGAAGTAGAACATACCTGTGATAAGGATAACAATGGCGATGACCACCGAGAGGAGGATCATCAGAACCGAACCGGAACGGGCTGTGCCCAGCAGAGCGTAGCGGAATCCTTCCACCACCCCTGTCATGGGGTTCAGGAAGTAGATCAAACGCCACTTTTCTGGGATCATGGTTGATGAATAAACGACCGGGGTCAGGTACATCCACAGGTTGCTGATAAACGGCATGATGTACCCTACGTCGCGGTAGCGCACCATTAACGCCGAGGTCCAAAAACCGACCCCAAGCGCGGTGACCAGCGCCAGCAGGATCAACAGCGGCAGCCATAAGGTGGCGAGAGTTGGAGTGACCTTGTAATAGATCATCATGCCGATGAGGATGATGAACCCAATGAAGAAGTCCACCACGCTCGACATCACCGATGCCAACGGCACGATCATGCGCGGGAAATAGATCTTTGACACCATGTTGCTATTGGCGACCATCGACCGGCTGGCGACGCTCAATGCCGCGGCAAAGAGTTCCCATGGCAGCGTGGCTGTGTAGGAGAAAATGGGATACGGGACGCCATCCGAGGGGATCTTGGCAAAATTGCCGAAGAAAATAGTGAAAACGACCATTGCCATAAATGGCTTCAGTATCGCCCACAGGATACCCAAAACGGACTGTTTGTAGCGTACTTTTATGTCGCGCCACGTGAGGAAGTAGATCAGCTCGCGGTATGCCCACAAATCGCGCAGGCGCAGCCCCACCCAGCCTTTGGAAGGCTTGATGAGTACCACGTTGGGCTTCTTTTTCTGGTCAAGTGTACTGGTTGTCATAATCAGCGTATACTCTTTGCCTGTTCTATGTACCACTCGATCGTACGGCGCAGACCCTCTTCAAAGTCGATCTTCGCCTTGAAACCGAATTCCTGTTCCGCGCGTTCGACATTTAATCGCCGGCGGGGTTGCCCGTTGGGTTTGCTGGTGTCCCACACGAGGCGACCATTGAAGCCGGTGAGCTTCGCGATCAACTCTACCAGGTCCTTGATGCTGATCTCCATGCCCGAGCCTAAATTGACCGGTTCTGAGCCGTTGTATTTTTCAGTCGCAAGCAGAATACCTTCCGCGGCGTCTTCAACGTAAAGGAACTCGCGCGTGGGAGAGCCGTCACCCCAAACCTCGATCGTCTCCGCTCCGCTTTGAACGGCTTCGATGCATTTCTTGATCAGCGCGGGAATGACGTGCGAACTTTCGGGGTTGAAATTATCACGCGGACCGTAGAGATTGACCGGCATCAGGAAGATGGAGTTGAAACCGTACTGCTGGCGGTAAGATTGAGATTGCACGAGCAGCATTTTCTTCGCCAGACCGTAAGGAGCATTTGTTTCTTCGGGATAGCCGTTCCACAGGTCCTCTTCTTTGAAGGGTACCGGGGTGAACTTGGGGTAGGCGCAAATGGTGCCCAGCGCGACGAACTTCTGCACGCCGCGCAGCCAGGCTTCGTGCATCAGCTGCACACCCATCATCAGGTTGTTGTAGAAGAATTCTGCCGGGTGCTCGCGGTTAGCGCCGATTCCGCCGACCTGCGCCGCCAGGTGAATGATGATGTCGGGGTTGCTGTCGTCCAACATCTGCCGGATCGAGTCAGGCTGGACGAGATCATATTTTTCGATGGTGGGGATGAAGATTTCAGCCGCGCCTCGTTCACGCAGCTTCGCGGTGACGAATGAACCGAGAAAACCGGCGCCGCCGGTGACGCACACGCGCTTTTCCTGCCAGAAGCGGGAATCATTTGCCATTTTCTGATTTCTCCTGAGTTTCAAGAATGACTTTCAGACCGACCATTTTCAGCAGCGGGGCTGCCCCGTCATCCACAATACTGACGCCCTGTTCCAGACAAGTGAGGCGGCAAATTTCCGCCACCTCATCATTTCCTTCCACCTGCACGCTGTGATAACCCAGTGCGCTCACCTCATCCAGCGCTTTCATGGCGCGCTGCCGCACCAGGCGGTATAGGTTGAAGGAATTTTGTATGTAATCCACCGTCAGGCGCGCCCTGAAAAGCAGCCCTTCCGGCGTGATGATGTACTTGAGTTTCTTGCGTTCCAGGCGGCTGACCTTGACATAACCCTTTTCGATCAGGCGTTTGAGATGCCAGTTGACCGTTCCAACAGCGACCTCAAGCTGTGAAGCCAGGGCAGCCTGGGAGGTGTCGGGATTCTGTTCAATGTGTTCCAATATGATCAGGTCCCGTTCAACATTCGATGGATAGTTCATCTAACTCCAATATTCAATTGTTGAATTATAAATCAGGGGCTTATTTGGGTCAAGGGTCGAATGTTTAATTGAATAATGATATAATTTGCATCGTCACTGGGGCCCGTAGCTTCGAAGATCCCTGTGGGACAAGTGGTTAGAGCGCAAATAGAATTAGGAATAATTAATGTTGCCTGCAGGAATTTCCTTTGCAGGTTTACTTTTTAATAATGATATAATTTGCATCGTCACTGGGGCCCGTAGCTTCGAAGATCCCCTGTAGGGACAAGTGGTTAGAGCGCAAATAGAATTAGGAATA
Source organism: Anaerolineaceae bacterium (assembly GCA_040772785.1). Classification (GTDB taxonomy): domain Bacteria; phylum Chloroflexota; class Anaerolineae; order Anaerolineales; family Anaerolineaceae; genus UBA6107. Next base: position 48,582 of record JAXGXM010000008.1, read on the forward strand.
ATTAATGTTGCCTGCAGGAATTTCCTTTGCAGGTTTACTTTTTAATAATGATATAATTTGCATCGTCACTGGGGCCCGTAGCTTCGAAGATCCCCTGTAGGGACAAGTGGTTAGAGCGCAAATAGAATTAGGAATAATTAATGTTGCCTGCAGGAATTTCCTTTGCAGGTTTACTTTTTAATAATGATATAATTTGCATCGTCACTGGGGCCCGTAGCTTCGAAGATCCCCTGTAGGGACAAGTGGTTAGAGCGCAAATAGAATTAGGAATAATTAATGTTGCCTGCAGGAATTTCCTTTGCAGGTTTACTTTTTAATAATGATATAATTTGCATCGTCACTGGGGCCCGTAGCTCAGTGGTTAGAGCGCGCGGCTCATAACCGCTTGGTCGCAGGTTCGATCCCTGCCGGGCCCACCTGATTTATCCAATCTCCACCCTATACAACGACCCTTTATGATGAAGCTCTCCTCTCTGAAACTGGATATCCTGCTCTCATTCGCTGCTTCCCTGCTGCTCAGCCTGGTGGTGGCAGCATTCCAACCTGCGCCCTTCTTCAGCGCGTGGTTCGGTGCGAACCTGCTGTTGTGGCTCAGTTTTTTCCTGCTGCTGCGAACCTGGCGATTCTTCGGCAGCGGAAAAGTGCTGGCAGCCCTGCTGCTGGTAACCTTTTTCACCCGGTTACTGCTGGGTGTGTTCCTCCACGCTGCACTGCCCTCGATCGGCTACGACAACGCTGCTGAGAACGCCGGGTACGTGTACTCCGATGCCTACCTGCGCGATACCCAGGCGCTTTTGCTTGCCCGCGGCGAGGAATCACTGTTCACGGCGTTTGGTGAAGAGAGCGTTGACCAGTACGGCGGGTTGATGTTCCTCTCCGCAGCGGTTTACCGCCACTTCAACCTGAACGACTCGCGTCCCCTGTTCATCACCATCCTGTCGGCGCTGACAATGACTGCCGGGCTGGCTTTCCTGTTCGATGCGCTACGTAAACGCTGGGGTGAAAAGGTGGCGCTGGCAGCCGGCTGGTTCTACGCGCTTTACCCGGAGGGTATCCTGCTGGGCAGCTCACAAATGCGTGAGCCTTTCCTGATCGGTTTGTTTGGCATCGCCTTCTGGGCACTAATCACCTGGCGCGAAAAACTGCGCTGGAAAGCGCTCATCTTTACCATAACTGTGGCGCTTTCGATGATCATTTCCGCGCCTTTTGGGGCGATCCTGGCGGGTGCATTGCTCGCGTTCTGGCTGGTGGAGTGGCTAACCCATCAGCCGTCGCGCAATATTCGCCGCGCAGGATTGCTCGTGCTGGTTTTGGCAGGCGTCGCTGGTGCTTTCGCCGGCTGGCTGTGGCTGAAGCCGACACTCTACTATGATGCCTATCTCACCCGTATCAGTTCCGGTAATATCACTGCACTGCTGGAAATCATGGGTGAAAAATGGCAGATGCCGTTCATCACGATTTACGGCATTGTCCAGCCTTTCCTGCCGGGCGCTCTGACCGATCCCTCGCTGCCGTTCTGGCGCACAACCGCCATCATCCGCGCGCTGGGTTGGTGGTTCGTACTGCCTTTTCTGCCTTACGGATTTTTCGCGTTATGGAAAGCGCGGCCGAAATCAGACCGCTGGGGGCTGCTGGTCATTGTTCTCGCCCTGTTCGGCTGGATCCTGATTTCCTCGCTGCGCGCGGGTGGGGATCTGTGGGATAACCCGCGCTACCGCGCCCTTTTAATCCCATGGTTCGCGCTGTTGGTGGGTTGGTGCTGGCAGCGACTGCGCAGCGGTCACCTGGCATGGTTTCTGCGCTGGGTTGGCATGGTGCTTGTCTTTTTCGTGGTTTTCTTCATGTGGTATCTTTTCCGCTACCAGGTCATCAAGGAATACATTGGTTTCTTTGACATGATCCGGGTTATTCTGGCGGGCTGGGCGGTGATCCTGCTGACCGGCATTTGGGACATATACAAATACATCAAGGGGAAGCACAGGAAGGTTCCAACGCAGGTTTAGCCGGGGTGTTCTTGACAATCATCCGTCTCTCAGGTAGAATAATCAGCACTTGCCGAGATAGCTCAGTTGGTAGAGCACACGACTGAAAATTGTGGGGTCGCCAGTCCGATCCTGGCTCTCGGCACCACACACACTCCCGTAAGGGAGTGTTTTGTTACTGGAAGGCGATGAGCTTCTGGTTTATGATTGGACCAATGACGAAAGAGCAGGGAAAAGTATGAGAATTAACGTTTACCGGATAGGGGCGGCAGCGGTGGAAGCGCTGGGATTGGCTGAGGACGGGAGTGTGGCGGGTGTAACTTCGCGCGGTGCTTTTTTACGCGTGGCGGATCGGATCATTTATCTCACTCCGCTGGATTACCAAAGCCCTTTCAATCTCACGCTGGCTGGCGGCGATGAACGGTTCGAGCGCCTGGCTCCCGGTGATCACTTTTCCATTGATTCAGGGAACCTCGTTTTTCCAACGCAGAGGATCACGGTTGAAACAGGTCAGGCTGAGGTATGGGAACCGCCATTACCGGTGACGATCAAGTCAACTCTAGCTGAGCAGTACGATCGTGCGATGGTCATCGCGAAAGGTTTGCGGCAGATCGACGCGCAAAAAGGCTATCTGTTCCTGTCACAGCCTGGTGATGTAACCAGTGTGCGTGATGCACTGAACGTCACTCAGACGGCGAATGCCATCGCTTATCACTTTTATTCGCAAAAAAGATCCAGTTTTCTGAGGACGGCAGCGTCCTTACTTGGATCCGGGGCAGGTTTGACCCCGTCGGGTGATGACTTCCTGACCGGATTTTTTCTATATCATTTCAGGCGCGAGCAATCTTCCGGCATCCCCTCAGATTTCCTTGCCGGGTGGTGCGCGGACCTAAGCGCCCTGGCGTTTCAAAAAACGACCACCATTTCCGCGAACCGATTGATGTTCACGGCGCGCGGCTGGTCGGAAGCTATTTTTCTGAACCTGATCGATCACCTGTTTGACCCTGCCGTGTCTTTCAGCGATGAGCGGGTTCGCCTGTTGATGGAGATCGGTCATTCTTCAGGAGTCGATACGTTTATGGGGATCATCTACGCGATCAAATCAATCCTATAAAAAACAGGAGCCAAAACTTGGCTCCTGTTTATGTGTAACGGGAGTTTACCTAAACAAGGATCTCTTCGGGAACGATCATTTCCTCGTTCGCCTGGCGAACCGCGTCAGGTACATCGAAATCGAGGTCAGCACCGGCCATCTGCTGAACGTACTTCTTCACCAGCTGGTCCCAGTACTTCTTGGTGACGTAGTAAACACGCGCGCCGCCGAGTTCGTGCTGAACTTCCGGCCATGGGTAGGAGGGCTGTGCCATCCCGAGTCCCCAGCGCAACCAGCCGTTGTAAGACTCGTATGTTGCCCACCATTCGGTGTTGCCGATCATTTCGAATGCATAGTAGGCTTTGGCGTAGTACATCACCGCGCCGATTCGGCCTCCACGCAGGAGAGCCATGGTGTGCAGGCTGATATTGACCTTCTCGTTCATCACGCGGCCGTTGGCAAAGCCGGCCCAGACACCGTCAATGAGACCTACGAGAGTGTAAGGATCTTTTAGACGATGCCGATACCAACCGAGGATCTCGGAATATACGCGGGCGCCGACGATGTCATAAAAGTCGTGGTCAACATCCATTAAGCGCTTCACGTATTCCATCATCTTGGGGGCTTCTTCACGGCGCGCTTCACGGATGTAAAGTGTGCGGCCATCTTTTAATTTCACCTGGGCACCCGGCCACTTGGGAAGCTCCATTGCAGGTCCCTGCAACAGCGCTTCAACCTCGCGGGCATCGATCTCCAGGATCTCCTGACTTGCTTTTTCGGGAAGCTCGAATTTCATTCTAATCTCCTGTAAATGAGTGTAAACCCTACGAAAGATTGGCTATGCTGAGCTTGTTCAGGCTTTCCACGTGCGCCGGGTTGTAGACATCGCCAAAGCGGGTCTTGGGCATAGTGGCAGCCTTCTTCATCAGTTCTTCATACTCGGCGTCGTCAACGAACGCGACCGCGCGACCAATGGAGGCTTCGCCATCAACGAAGCGCCACGGGAAGAAACCGACTTCAACACGGCGGTTGAGCAGCAGGTCGATCATGCCGCCAAAGCATTCCGCGTGGATGATCTCGTTGGGGAACATGTCGATGTGCATGAGTTGGTACTTCTCATCGGTGAAGAACTCCTCGAGGGTCTTTCCGAATTTCTTCTTGAAGACATACTCTGCCTGCTTCGCCTGGCGGGGCATCCATGTTCGGAGAATGGTGTTCATGGGGTGGTCCGCCGAACCACAGTCCACGGCGATCCAACGCAGTTTCATTTTCTTCGCCCAGTCAGCAAATTCCTGATCAGGACCCGGGTGCTTGGTCATATAACGGATCTCGTCAGCGGTTGGCATGTCCCAACCGAAGTGATGGTAACCGGTGTGAATGACGAGAATGTCGCCTTCCTTGACTTCCACGCGGTCGGTGATCATTTTGCTGGTGTAAACATCATAGTCACCGCACACATCGCTCAGGTCGACGACGGCGGCTTCGTGAACCAGGTAATCCATGGTCAGGGATGCCATGTCTTTTCCGGGGGTGTAGAAGTGAATCTCGCCGTCAAGATGGGTACCGAGGTGGTTTGAGTGGGTCAATAACTGGCCGTTGGCGCCATTGGGAGCGAGGCGTTTGAAATACTTTACCTGTAAGGGTTCATAGGTTGGCCATGCGGGGGTTCCGATTCCCAAAGGGATGGTTAGATCGAGCAGTTTCATGATTTTTCTCCTTTTGAAAAGATTTAGACTTTTACTTGCTGTATCTTGCTTTTATTCTAACATTAAGGTTCGACAAGCTTTCTCAGAAAAATCATGGCGAATTAACATAATTCGCCATGATCATCTTACCGGGTATTACTTTGAAACCGGTGTTGCATTATTTCCAGCCTCATGGGATCAGGATCGGGAAGATCATCTGCATGAGAATGCCGGCTGCGAGAACAGAGGCTACCTGACCGGCAGCGTTGGCGCCTAAAGCGTGCATCAGAATGAAGTTCTGATTGTCGACTTCCAGGGCTACTTTTTGTGCCAGGCGACCGCTCATCGGGAAGGCGCTGATCGCGGCTGCTCCGACCAGGGGGTTGATTTTCCGCCCGGAAATCCAGCAAACCAGGCGTCCGAATAGCAAACCACCAATCGTGTTGAGCGCGAAGGCCACCAGACCGAGGATCAACACACGCAGCGTGCCCCAGTTGAGGAACTGGGCAGCCTGCATGGTTGAGCCGATCGTGATTCCCAGGAAGATCGTGGCAGTGTTGGTAATGGCGTTCTTCGATGTTTCAACTAGCCCGGGCACGACCTCTGATTCCTTGAGCAGGTTACCAAGCATCAAGGTTGCAATCAGCGGTGCGGCTTCCGGGAGGAAAATGCCGGCGATTACGGTGATCAGGATGGGGAAAATGATAACCGTTGCACGGGAGACCGGTCGTGGGGTGTACTCCATGCGGATACCGCGCTCTTTTTTGGTGGTGAAGAGTCTCATCAACGGAGGTTGAATGATGGGAACGAGGCTCATATAAGAGTAGGCGGTAACCGCGATGGCAGCTGCGAGACCGGGGGTTACAAACAGATCTCCCAGCTTACCATTCACGTAGATGACAGTAGGACCATCAATGGCGCCGATCATGCCAATGGCGGTGGACTCAGCCAGGTTGAAGCCTAACAATAAGGCAACAATGAGGGTGGCAAAAATACCCAGGTGTGCGAAGGCACCCATGATGAACATGATGGGCTGGCTGAGCAGAGGGCGCAGGTCAAGCATGGCACCTACACCGAGGAAAATGAGAAGGGGAAACAGCTCGTTACTGATGCCGGCTTTGTAAAGCACGCCGAAAAGACCATGTTCGCCAACCATGTTAGCAGCAACGGGCAGGTTTCCCAGGATACAGCCGAAACCAATCGGGATCAGGAGGGTGGGTTCATAGTCCTTGAAAATTCCAAGGCCCATCAGAAGTAATCCCACCGCCACCATGATCAATTGCATTCCGGTGATGTCGAGAAGTCCTCCAAGTAGTCCTGTTAGATCGAAACCCATGATAATATCCTTTCCGCCTACTCGATATCCATGAGAGGAGCGCCGTGTGCTACCTGGGCGCCAACATTCACATGGATTCGAGCGACCGTTCCGTCTTGAGGAGCACGGATAATATTCATCGCTTTCATAGCTTCGATCACACAGATCTCGTCGTTCGCTTTTACTTTATCGCCAACATGAACTTTGATTGAGTTGACAACACCCGGGAGTGGTGATTTGATCGTGCCGGGTCCGGCGGCTACGGCTGCAGCTGCAGCAGCAGGAGCGGGTGCGGGAGCAGGTTTGCGCACAACCGGTGCGGGCGCAGCGGCGGAGGGGGTGAAGGTTTTGTTGTGTTCTTCAGTTGTAACGGTATATTCTTCGCCGTTAACTTTCACCTGTACTTCATCCAGGCGGGGATCATCAAGGATCTCAACATCGTAGGTTGTATCTTTGATCGTAATACGGTATTGTGTCATCTCGTTCTCCTGATTGTGGAAGATTGGTTAAGCCGGCGCTGCAGCCCGAACTGACGCCAGGCGTTTACCTCTCCGGCTGAAATATCTGTTGCTACATTCTGAATATCCGCCTGGGCACGGGCGATTGCAACAGCGATCGCAGCGACCAGCGAAAGGTCAGTTTTCGGCTCTTCAATGGTAGCAGCGGGGGTAGTTGTTTCTTCAATTACGGTTGTTTCTTCTTCTTTTTTGTCAGTAATGAATCTTGTCAGCAGGTAAACTACACCAGCAAGAAGTGTCAGCACAACCATAAGAACCAGCAGGCCAACCACGGCCACTTTTATTGCAAGACCTAAAGAAGGTTCCATTATCCTTATCCTTTCCGCTACAGCGGGATATTCCCGTGTTTTTTGGCAGGAGACGTTGACTGCTTGTTCCTTAAGATGTCGAGGGTTGCGATGAGGCGCTGTCGAGTTTCGCTCGGCAGGATCACTTCATCCACATAGCCAGCTCCAGCTGCCCGATACGGATTCGAGAACTTCTCCTGGTAATCTTCCACAAGCTCTGTGCGCATCTGCTTGGCCTCTTCAGGTGACTTTTCTTTGAGCGCTTTGCCATGCAAAATGTTGACTGCGCCATCTGCGCCCATAACCGCGATCTCAGCGGTCGGCCAGGCGAAGACCATGTCCGCGCCAAGGTGCTTGGAGCCCATTACAATGTAAGCGCCGCCATAAGCTTTTCGCGTGACGACTGACATCTTGGGTACTGAGGCTTCGGAGAATGCGTAAATGATCTTGGCACCGTGGCGGATGATGCCATTGTGCTCGGTATGGGTTCCCGGCATGAATCCCGGAGTGTCAACGAAAGCGATCAAAGGAATATTGAAGGCATCGCAGAAACGAATAAAGCGGGCAATCTTGTCTGAGGCGTTGATATCGATAACACCAGCCATTGATGAGGGTTGGTTGGCAAAGATACCCACGGATTCACCATTGAGGCGGGCAAAACCAACAACCGCATTAGTTGCGAACCCGGCGTGAACCTGGAAGAAAGAGCCGCTATCCACGATGCGATCGATCACGTTGACGATGTCGTAAGTCTGGTTGGGGTCGACCGGAACAAGGGTCTCGAGCTCTTTGTCTGCCCTGAAGGGATTGTCACCTGTGTTAATGACGGCGGTAGTACTGGCATTGTTGTCGGGGATGTATTCCAGGATTTTTTTGATGATCGCGAATGTTTCCGCTTCATCCTGCCCAACGAAGTGAGCAACACCTGAAATGGTGCTGTGGGTGACAGCGCCACCCAACGTCTCGGAATCGACGATTTCATTGGTCACGGCTTTGATCACTGCAGGGCCGGTGATGTACATATTTCCGATCCCCTGGGTCATGATGACGAAGTCCTGGATTGCGGGTGAATAAACCCCGCCGCCGGCACATGGTCCCATGATGACGCTGATCTGCGGCACAACCCCTGAAGCCCGTACGTTGCGGTAGAAAACTTCACCGTATCCATAAAGGCTGTAAATACCTTCCTGGATGCGTGCACCGCCACCGTCATTGATACCGATCACGGGCACGCCGGCGTCCATCGCCAGATCCATTACGCGGCAAACTTTCTCTCCGGCAACCTCACCGAACGAGCCGCCCATCACGGTGAAATCCTGCGCATAAACGCAGACTTTTCTGCCATTGATGGTTCCGAATCCCGCGACCAGGCCATCACCGAGGATTTTGTCTTTATCCAATCCAAATTCAGTGTGGCGGTTTTGCATCATGCCATTGATCTCTTGAAATGAACCTTTGTCCAACAGGGATTCAATGCGTTCGCGACCTGTCAACTTTCCTTTTTCATGCTGGGAAGCGATCCTTTTTTCGCCGCCGCCCAGTTTGCTTTCCTCGCGAAGCGCTTTGAGCTTGGCATTCTTATCTGGAAATTCCTGCGCCATTACTACCTCCGTTAATTTATGTGATGATTAACAATACTAATAGTTTAAGGCGAGATGTCTAACATTTCAAGTGATACTTTTAGCGTGATAGCTGGCATTTTGTCACATATCTTTAACAAAAAAGCGCACGGATGGAATTTACCGTGCGCTTTTGGGAGGTTTATGTTTTACTTACTCGCGCTTGTAGGGTTTCAGGAGGGCAGCAGGGTAAGAAGCATTGCGGCCTGCAAGGGTGAGGGCGATGATGGTAACAATGTAAGGCAGCGCCAGGAACAATTCGTAGGGCAGTTTGATGCCTGTCAGCTGAAGCCGTGATTGCAAAGCTTGCACGCTGCCGAATAAAAGAGCGCCCCAGAGAACTTTAACAGGGTGCCAGTTTGCAAAGATAATGAGCGCGATGCAAACCCAGCCGCGACCTGCGACGATGCCGAAGGTAAACGAGCCAAGTTGCGCGACTGAGAGAAAAGCTCCACCGACACCCATCAGCGCTCCGCCAATGACCAGGGCGATTGTGCGCAACCGGTAGACATTGATGCCGGCTGCGTCAGTAGCCTCGGGATTGTCACCGACCGAGCGCAGGTTCAGACCAAAGTTGGTGCGAAAGACGATCCACCACACGATCGGGATCAAGGCAATGGCAATATACGTAAGCGCGTACTGCGAGAAGATCGGTCCAAGCACCTCACTATTTGGGAATATCTTGAGCTGGCTGAACGGTGTGATGGACGGCAGCACGCGGCTTTCACCAAAGATCACCCTGAATCCGAATAGTGCGAGCGCCGTCATCAGAAGGGTAATTCCCAAACCGGATACATGCTGGTTTACGCCGAGTCTGACCGAGAAGAGGCTCATCAACCAGCCGGAGAGCATACCTCCAACCAGTGCGGTGAGTATACCAACCCAGAGCGAGCCGCTCAACGATGCCGCGGTGAAGCCCGAAAAAGCGCCAAAGAACATCGTACCTTCGATGCCCAGGTTTAGGATGCCCGCGCGCTCGCAAAATAATTCTCCCAGCGTTGCAAAGATCAGCGGTGTAGCAATGCGGAGGGTAGCCGCGATAATGTCAACAATAAAATCTCCCATGATCATATCCTCTTAATTCGGTAATTCTGCAGCAGTAGCATACCCAGGGTGACCAGCAGCAAGGTGGATTGAACGACGTCGCCCAGGTAAACAGGAACACCAAGCACCCGGCTGACCGTTTGCGCGCCGGTGTCGATGAGCCCGATGAACATTGCGGCAACAGTGGCGCCGATCGGGTTAAGTCCTCCGAGCGTGGCGACGATGATACCGGTGTAACCATATCCGCCTGAAAGTTCGCTGATCAGGTGATAATGGATGCCCGCAATCTCGCTCACACCTGCCAGGCCGGCGATGCCGCCGCTGACCAGCGCCGCGATCAGCATGGTGCGGTTTACATTGATACCGGCAAAGAGCGCACCGGCTTTGCTGGCGCCTGCGGCGCGCATCTGCAAGCCAAACGAAGTACGTTTGATGATGATGAAAACAATCACCACAACAATTAACGCAATAACAAAACCCAGGTGCAGACGTGATTTGGGAATGAGTTGAACAAACCGCGCCGCTTCGAAAAATTCAGGTGATTTCGGCCATCCGGTTTCAGGATCGCGCCAGGGCCCGTTCAGAAGAGCGGAGATGATGTACATGATGATCGAGTTCATCAGCAGGGTGGTGACCACTTCATCCACTTTCAGTTTGACTTTCAAGAACGCGGGGAGCAGCGCCCACAGCATACCGCCGGCGAAACCGAGTATCAGCATGAGCGGAACGACGATGATGGCAGGCAGGTTGGTAAACGTCGCGCCCACCCAGGCAGCCGCAACCGCGCCCGCATAAAGTTGACCTTCAGCCCCGATGTTGTAATACCCCGCGGCAAAAGCAAAGGTCACAGCGATACCGGTGAAGATGAGTGGTGTTGCTTTTACCAACACTTCGAGAGCTGAGAATTTCGATGAAAGCGGCACGATGATGAAGTTGTAGTACGCCTCAAAAGGATTGGCGCCCGCTAATAGGATGAAGATAGAGGTGACTATAAAAGTCACCAACACCGCAGCCACGGGGATCAATGCCCTGGTCCACATGGGAGCTGGCGAGCGTTCTATGCGAAATTTTGCCACAATAATTCCTCCGATAATAGTGTTGTTACGAGACGGCGCCAGCCATCAGCAAACCGATCTTTTCAGGTGTGGCTTCGGCGGAGGGGACAATTCCCATGATCCTGCCTTCGTAAATGACCGCGATACGGTCTGAAAGCGCAAGTACTTCATCGAGGTCTTCAGAAAGCAGAACTACCGCGGTGCCGTGCGCTCTTTCTTCGAGGAGGCGTTTGCGAACATATTCAGTCGCGCCTACGTCCAGACCTCGGGTAGGTTGTGAAGCGATCAATACCTTGGGTTTGCGTGACAACGCGCGCGCAAGAACGACCTTTTGCATGTTTCCACCGGATAATTTGCGTAGCTGATCACCCGGAGAAGCCTTGATCTGGAACTCCTTGATGATTACAGCCGCATCTTCGCGCATCTTTTTACGGTCAAGAAGACCCTTATTGATATAGTTTTTCATGTGCTCCAATGCGAGATTCTCCGCCACGGTGAGCTCACCAATTGTTCCCTCGTGCCGGTCCTGCGGGGTGCGACCAACTCCGGCATCGGAGATCTGACCGGGTGATAGATGCGTGATTTCTTTTCCCTCTATCTTTATCGAACCTTTGCTTGGGGTAACTAAACCGGTGATTACTTCTGTCAATTCACCCTGACCGTTGCCGGATACCCCGGCGATACCAAAGATCTCACCTCTTCCCACACAAAAGCTGATACCTTCCAATACTTTCTTTTCGTCTTTTCCATCCAGTGTGATCCCGTCAAGTTCATAGATTGGGTCACTTGTTTCACAGACATCCTGCAGGCGCACGCCAAAGGTTTCGCGCCCAACCATCATTTTCGCCAGTTCAACCTGGCTGGTTTCTGATTTTTTGACGGTATTGGCAACTTTGCCGTCACGAAGTACTGTAATTCTGTCACAAACAGCCATTACTTCAACCAATTTATGGCTGATAAATATCACTGAGAGTCCTGCTTTGACCAACCGATCAAGCGATTCAAAGAGAAGATCCACTTCCTGTGGTACCAGCACGGCGGTTGGTTCATCCATAATGAGGATATGGGCGTTTCTGTAGAGGGCTTTGAGAATCTCCACGCGCTGGCGTTCTCCTACCGAGAGATCTTTCACCAGTGCAGATGGATTTACCTGGATACCGTATTTTTCGGATGCTGCAGCGACGTTCTTTTCAATTTCCTTTTGTGAAAGAACAATCCCGTTTGTATAACCCAGCACAATGTTTTCAGCGACCGTGAGTGGTGGAACCAGGGTGAAATGCTGGGTTACCATTCCGATCCCGGCAGCGATCGCTTCTTTCGGTGAATGGATGGTTACTTTTTCACCATCAATAAAAATTTCACCGCTATCTGCTTTATATAATCCATATAAAATACGCATTAATGTTGTCTTGCCAGCCCCGTTTTCTCCCAGCAGAGCGTGAATTTCTCCCTGCTCCAGGTCAAAATTTACATCCTGGTTGGCTTTTACAGGACCAAAAGACTTGTAGATGTGCTTCATTTCAACTGCTAGCATGGTCAATCCTTAAAGGAAGTATGGCTTCTATTAAAATGGGGCGGTAGAGATACCTCTACCGCCCCCAAATTACCAATTAATTGACAGCACCAGGTTGGGCTTCATCAATGGGTACACGGAACATACCGGCCTTGATGGCTTCTTCTTTGGCTGTTACAGCTTCGAGGATCTCAGCGGGGACTTTGCTGTCGTTGCCGTGGAATGGGGCAAGTGTGGCGCCGCCCAGGGCATACATGCTGAAGTCTTTCAGGTCCATGGCGGTGAATGTGCCGGCTTTGACCTGCGCTACGACGTATTCAACGGTCGGGGTCATGTTCCAGACGGGTCCGGTAACAACCCACTCCGGTGCGATCTCGTTCTGATCGCTCATGTTGCCGAATACGAACACACCCTTTTCAGCGGCTGCTTCGATAACACCGGCGCGCTCAGCGTAGAGCACATCAGCACCAGCGCTAATGTGGGCAAGCGCCTGTTCCTTGGCGGTGGCGGGATCGAAGAAGGAGTTGATGAAGGAAACAAGCACGGTAACCTCAGGGTTGGTCTCTTTGGCGCCAGCGATGAAGGCGTTCACCAGACGGTTAACCTCGGGGATGGGGACCGCAGCCACAACACCGATGGTGTTGGTTTCGGTGAGACCACCAGCCAGCATACCGCAAAGGTAAGCGGGTTCGTGGATCCAGTTGTCGAAGACAGCCAGGTTCGGCGAGACAGGTCCGAGTTCTGAGCCAAACGCGAAGGCGATATCGGGATAATCTGCCGCGACACGGCGAACGGCTTCTTCGTTCACAAAGGCATCGCCCATGATGAGGTCAGGTTTCTGTTGTTCAGCCACTTCCCGTAGAACGCGTTCCATATCACCGGTGTAGCCAATATCCTCGGTGTAGGTGTATTCGATCAAACCGGCTTCCTTGGCTTTAAGCAGAGCGTCGTGAATCACACCATCCCACGGTTCTTCGATGGGGGTGGCGAACGCGCCGAAGACCTTTACCAAATCAGTTTCAGCTGGTTCTTCAGCTTCGCCCGCGCCGCCGGCACAACCGGCAAGCAAACCGGCGATCATCAGAACTGTAACAAAAAACGTAAATAGGGACTTTTTGGACATTTTCTCTCCTTCTGAATATATGTAAATGGATACGTTACTGCCTGAGCTGGTTGATTTTGATGAATTTGGTTAGGGAACACCTCCTTTATATTAAATCAATATCATAGCATAAATCTTTTTCAGTTCAAGAGGCTTAAGAATTCTCAGCAAGGATCTGTTCCATCTTTTGCTGATCGATCAGTTCTCCGTGGCTGATCACGTAACGCGGTTTCTCGTGGAAGCGCAAAGCTTCGAGTACATTGGGCTGATCGAGCACAACCAGGTTGGCTGGCGCGCCTTCTTTGATCTCAAAATCCTTCAACCCGATCGCGCGCGCAGCGTTCTTCGTGACCATGTCGTACAGGGTTTCCATGTCATCGCGGGTGGTGAACCACAGCAGGTGAGAGTTCAGGAAAGCCACCTCGAGCATGTTGTTGCGCCCGTAGGGGTAGTAGGCGTCGGAGATGTCATCCTGACCCAAACATACAAGCACGTCCTCTTCGAGGAGCTCGCGCACGCGCGCGTGCAGCGGGCCGGTGTGGGGGTCGCTGACCACTCCCATCTGCGCTTTCTTGAGGATCGCCGCGAGTTTCTGCAGGTAGGGCTTGGGGTACATTGACATTGCGCGGGCGTGGTGGGCGAGCGAACGTCCCTGCCATCCGGTGCGGATGGTTTCAATCGCCATCACTTCCAGCGAGCGCAGACCGTTATCGCCAGCGTCATCCACCAGCATTGAAACGGGTTTGTCGTATTCTTTCGCCATCTGGAAGCAGATGCGCACGTGTTCAGCAATATCGGCATCGGTGTATTCGATCCAGGGAATACCGCCTACTACATCAGCTCCCAGGTCCATTGCCTGCCGCATCAGATCTTCAGCGCCGGGTTCGCGCACCAGTCCGTCCTGGGCGAATGCCACTACCTGGATATCGACGATGCCCTTGAATTCCTCGCGGGCGCGAATCAGGGCTTTTAGACCCTCAAGCTTGCCTTTTGAATCCACATCAGCGAATGCGCGAATGTGCGTGCAGCCGTAGCGTCCGGCAAGGGCGCAGGCTTTGCGCACATTTTTGATGATCCATTTTTCATCGTATTGCTCTTTTATTTTGGCAGCCAGCTCGATCGCGGTCATGGCTTTGCCCATGTCTGCGCCGTGATAATCTTTCAACGCGGCTTCATCCATCATCATAAGCGTGTATACCTTGCACAGGTGAAGATGCGTGTTGACGAAGGATTCGGTCACCAGGTTGCCGCCAGCGTCCAATTCGGTGGTCGCTTTGCTTTGAATTCCAGCCGCGATCTTTGCGATCTTACCGTCTTTGATGGCAACATCAAATTTGGCTTTTGGATCGTTGCGGAGTACAGCATTTCGAATGATCAGGTCGTAGTCTTGGTTCATATTCCTCCAATCATAATTTTAAAGATATGCCGGATGTCCCCATCCGGCATGTAGTGTATTTTTTCCTGTCTACTTCACGATTCCAGCGTCGGCCATTGCCAGGAACACCTTTTCTGGCAGGTATGGCGGACCCTGCAGACGGACACCTGTTGCGTCGTAAATGGCGTTGCCAAGGTCGGCAATGGTGGCGACCATGGGATGCTCGCCAACACCGCGCGCTCCCCAGGGACCGTCATCCTGCGGAACTTCGACCAGGATTGGTGTAAATTTGAAGTCGACATCCGCAGAGGTGGCAATGCGGTAATCCACAAAGCTGGGGTTGGTCATCACGCCGTCGCGTAAGCGAATCTCTTCGAATAACGCGGAGCTCAATCCCTGTACAAAACCGCCTTCGATCTGCGCTTTTGCGAGTTCGGGGTTGATTGCCTTCCCCAGGTCGAACGCTGAAGCTGCTTTGACCACGTGGATGCGGCCGGTTTCCTTTTCGATCTCGATGTCGATCCCTTCACAGCCAACGGTGTAGTGAACCACTGCACGAGCGCCCTGACCGGTTTCAGCATCAAGGTTGGTGACGTATTTGGGCATAAAGGAACCGCGTCCAACGATCGGACCACCCATCCAGCCTTCGTCATTCGGTTTTGGCATACCATAGATCACTATATTTTCGAGCGGGGTTTCCTTTTCGCTCTTGTAGGAGATCACCATTCCGTCCACGATGTCGAGGTCTTCAGGGGTTTCCTGCCAGGCTTCAGCAACAACATCCAGGATTTGATTGCGCGCATCGAGCGCAGCCAGGCGCACCGCGTTACCCATGCTCCATGTAAGGCGGCTTGCAACTGTCTGCCACTCGTAGGGGCTGTATTGCGTATCAACCGGACCTGCAATGCGCACATCTTCGTATTTAATACCGAGTGCTTCAGCGGCTATTTGCGCCATCGCGGTAAATGTACCCTGACCGATTTCCTGTCCGCCGAGACCGACGGTAGCTTTCCCATCTTCTGAGAGCTCGATCCACGCGCTGGATCCGGGGTTGGGGGGCATTGCGGGGGCTTTCCACATAATTGCGATGCCCTTGCCGCGCAGGCGGTCTGGTGAGGTTGGTTTTTCCTTTTTCGAGAACTCGATCGCTTCAGCTACGCCGTCGATGCATTGCTGGATGCCATTTGCGTGCATGGTCATTCCGGTGCAGAGGATGTCACCTTCAGCGATGGCGTTTTGCTTGAGGAAGGTTATCTTGTCGATACCGGCTTTTTCAGCCAGCTCATCGACTGCCTGGTCGATACCGGTGTGCAGCTCTGACATGCCAAAACCGCGGTAGGCACCGCCGATGGGGTGGTTGGTGTAGACGCAAATACTGTCGGTTTCAACATTGGGAATGTCGAACGGCCCAGTGCTGGAATAGCCGGCGGCACGAGTGATATTTGATCCGTACTCGTTGGAGGCGCCAGCGTCCCAGTACATGGTGTTCTTGAGCGCGAGAATGTTGCCGTCTTTGTCGCAGCCGATCTTGACATGGATGACCAGACCCTGGCGGACAAAGTTGGTGTAGAACTCTTCCTCACGGGTGAGCGTGAATTTCACCGGCCAGCCTTTGGTCTTTGTTGCCAAAGCGACAGGCAGCGCTTCCATGGTAACGCCGGCTTTGGAACCAAAACCGCCGCCCACCAGGGGCGCGATCACGCGCAGATCGCTCTGTGACATGTGCAGGGCTTTCGCGATGAGGTTACGCTGGGCAAAAGGAGATTGTGAGGATGCCCAAAGGGTGATTTTCCCTTTCTCGTCCATTTGCGCCACGGCGATATGGGTTTCAATAGGAACGTGCTGGACGTGAGGAATCTTGAATGTGCGGTCGACGATGTGGGCACATTGTTTCCACGCAGCTTCTACATCACCCTTGCGAACTTTGAAATGATTAGAGATGTTCGTACCCGGCTTGGGGAACAGAAAATTAGGGCATTCATATTCGCCCAACTGGGGGTGGATGATAGGGGCTTCGTCTGAAACGCCAAATTCGGGGTCAAAGACAGCTTCCAGAGGTTCATATTCAACTTCCACCAGCTCGCAGGCTTTCATGGCGACCTCTTCGCTTATTGCTGCCACTGCTGCCACTGGCTCTCCGATATAACGTACGCGATCTGTCGCGAGGATGGTCTTGTCTTTAATGTAGAGCCCCATGCGTTCCGGAAAATCCTTGCCGGTGATCACTGCTTTGACGCCGGGATACTTTTCAGCTTTACTGGTGTCGATGCTCTTGATCAGGGCGTGAGGGTATGGGCTGCGCACAGCCCGACCGTACAGCAGTTTATTGCCAAACTGGATATCATCCAGGTAAACTGCTGACCCGGTCACTTTTTCAATTATGTCGATACGCGGTACACTCGTACCAACAACTTTGGTTTTCTTGTCTTTTGGTTTCACGTTTGCCATGTTTCGGCTCCTTTTAGGATTGCTGTTAGAAATGAACGATCACTGTGCGTGAAGTCTATTAGTTAGATGCTTCTTTAACAGCTTCCACGATTCTGAAGTAGCCTGTGCAGCGGCACAGGTTGCCGACAAGGGCTTCCCTGATCTCTTGCTCGGTGGGATGCGGGTTACGCTTCAGAAGGGCTGTGGCGGAGATCAACATACCGGGGGTGCAGAAACCGCACTGGACACCACCTGATTTGATGATGGCTTCCTGCAGTTTGGTGAGTTTGCCTTCTTTAGCCAGGCCTTCAACTGTGACGATATTCGCGCCTTCACATTCCGCAGCGAGTACCATGCAGCTGTTCACTGGTTCATCATTCATCAATACTGTGCAGGCGCCGCATTCACCGGCTGAACAACCGTTCTTCGTGCCGGTGAGAGAAAGTTTTTCGCGCAGCATCGTAAGCAGGGTCATATGATGCGGAACATCAACTGTTTCCTGTACGCCGTTGACGGTGAGCGTTATTCTTGAATAAGACATTTATTCCTCCTGTAATGAACAAATAGCCGGGGCTATTTGCCTAATTTTGCCCACACTTCTGTGAGTGCTTCGCGGGTTAAGTTGCGTACCATCAATTTGCGGTACCGGGCTGAACCACGCACATCATCAATGGGTGTAACGGCGTCCATGGCGGTTTCCGCAGCCAGCGCGAGCGTTTCGGGTGTAATTGGTTTCTCAGCAAGAATGGCTTCGGCTTTGAGTGCTTCCATGGGGGTTGGTGCAACTGAAGCCAGGGCAATTCTGAAGGTATATCCTGACGGTGATTTTGAGTTGGGATATCCCATTACAGCAACTCCCACGATGGAGAGGTCGCTGATCTTGTTTCGTCCAAGTTTTTTGTATACCCCCACCATACCTGCAGGCGGGGTGGGCAGGGTGATGGAAATGACAACATCACCAGCATTGAGCACCGTCCGGCCTGGTCCGAGGAAAAATGAACTCAGGGGGATTGAGCGTTTTCCATTGACGCCCTCTACATTAAGTACGCCATCGAGCACAAGACACGTACCGATAGTGTCACCGGCGGGGGAGGCATTGCATATGTTGCCGATGATCGTTGCGCGATTGCGTAACTGGTAGCTTGCCACTGAATCGGCTGCCTGAACAAGAATGGGGTAGTACTTTATTACATCAGGGTGTTTGGCAACCTGGTTCATCGTCACCGCAGCGCCGATGGTGAGGCCTTTTTTGGGGTCGAATGAGAGTTCTTTCGTTCCATCAAGCCCCTTGATATCAACGAGGTAATCAAGTTTCAATACCCCGTCGCGCAGCCTAACGAAACTATCAGTTCCGCCTGAGAAGGGTTTTGCTTTTCCTTCATGTTCAGCGAGGAACGCGCAGGCTTCGGATAGACTGGCGGGTTTTACATACTCTAGCTCTGGAAGTCCTGGATGAGGATTGATCATGGTATGTCCTGTCTTTCTTAGATTTTGGTTTCACGTAATTTGCTTTGTCACTTTTATTCCGCAAGTTATGATACGGCGGGTTCAAGTGAAAACTTAAAAGGTGTTTCCCTGCAATTTTGATTGGGGAATTTTGATCGGCAGTCACCTCGCTTTCTAGACCTTCTAGAATATAAACATCACGTCATTTTGGTAATGGCGGATGAACTTGCTGGTGTTTTGCGATGAAATTTCGCTATTAAGATGATAGCATTAAAAAAAATCACTGACAAGAAAATTGTAGCGCTTGTCAGACAAAACAGGATAAATGTAATGCCGGGTAAGAATGAGTACGCTTGAATTATCAGCGTGGATCAACAATATATCTCAGGACACTCCTGAAATGGATTCGGTTTTTCTATAATAATATATTGATTGGAATTATCTGTTCTCAAAAAGGATGAAAAAATGACAAACCAGGTTGCCATAATCACTGATAGCACCAATGATCTACCCGCTGATCTGCGTGACAAATACCGCATCCGCATCGTACCGTTGACGATCGTGTGGGGGGATAAACAATACCTTGATGGAATTGAGATAACCCCTGAAGAATTCTATGAGCGGCTGGGGAAAATACCTTTCCATCCCACCACATCACAGCCGACCCCGCAGGATTTTACCGATGCTTACGAAGAAGCGCTCAATGCCGGTGCTGATGAGATCCTGGTGATCACAATCAGCGGGGCGATGAGCGGGACGATCGAATCTGCCAGGGCAGCAGCGGAAGGGTTTCGCGCACCAGTGAAGGTGCTGGATTCCAAATCCAATTCCATGAGCCTCGGTTGGCAGCTGCTGGCTGCCGCGCGGGTGCGCGAAGCTGGTGGTAGTTTAGAGGAGATGGCAAAGGCTGCCGAAGCAGTAAGAGGACGCCTGCATTACCACATAGTGTTGGATACACTTGAGTACCTGGTAAAAGGAGGGCGGATCGCGGGGGCGGCGAAATTTATCGGCAATGTATTGAATATCAAGCCTCAGATCCGTGTGAACCATGAGAGCGGCACGGTGGAGGCAGGGGATGTATCACGCACGCGCGCACGCGCGTTGGAAACCTTGTATTCGAGTTTCCTTAAAAAAGTGGACGCATCCAAACCATTGCGCATCGCTGTGCTGCACAATGCGGCTTATGATGATGCCAAAGCGTTGGCGGATAGGATTACGGCTGAGTTAGAACCAGTCGAGTTGATTATCGGTATCGTTTCTCCGGTGCTGGGGGCGCACACGGGACCGCGCGCGGTGGCACTCTGCGGCTATTCTGAAGATTGACAATATCAAAATTTTAAGTTTTATAAAAAGGTATGTGCTTGCCTTTTATATTTAATTGGGATATCATTAATAATGCGTTTTGAGTTATAAACGCAAAATCGTTTAGTCAAACCCAAAGGAGGAAGAAAAGTGAAAAGGTCATTGTTTGTAGTGCTTTCCCTGTTGTTGGTCGCAACCCTGGTGTTAACCGGTTGTGCCAAAGAAGCCAAGCTCGGGACGGAAGAAAATCCCATTCAGTGGGTATTTGTTCCTTCCGGCGAGATGGAAGATGTCTCTGCGGGCGCGGACGCTGTTGCCGACCTTATCTTTAAGGAAACCGGCCTGGTCGTCGAAACTTTCGTGGCGACTGACTATACCGCTGCCATTGAAGCGTTGTGCTCCGGTCAGGCCCAGATGGGATCACTGGCGACCTTCGCTGCCATCACCGCTGCTGACCGTGGTTGCGCTTTCCCCGAACTGGTCGCCACCCGCTACGGCGCCCCGTTCTACACCGGTCAGATCATCGCCGGTGTTGATAGCGGCATTACCTCGGTTGCTGACCTGGCAGGAACCACCTTCTGCGCAACTGATGAAACCAGTACCAGCGGTTGGATCATCCCCAGCATCATGATGAAAGCCGCAGGCGTCAATCCTGATACTGATGTGGACGTAATCTTCGCTGGTGCCCATGACTCTGCTGTGATGGGTGTCTACAATGGCGACTGCGATGCCGGTGCCAGTTATGTTGATGCGCGCGCTGGTGTAGAGGATGAGTATCCTGATGTCATGGATAAAGTCGTCCAGGTCGAGATCTCAATGGAGATCCCCAACGATGGTGTGCAGTTCATGAAAGACTTCCCAGCTGAAGAGAAGCAGGCTATCATTGATGCGTTGTTAGCCATCATGGAAACTGAAGAAGGACAGCTTGCCATGGATACCGCTTACGAGTGGGACGGTCTCGAAATTCATGACAACACTTTCTACGATCCCTTCCGCCAACTGCTTGATGCTGCCGGGGTTACAGCAGAAGACCTGTAAAAAATCGTTTTACCAAGCAACTAACCTTCTAGACGGGGGGCTTAATGTCCCCCGTCTTGACAATTGGAGGGAATCTTATGCTCGAAATTCGCCACTTGACGAAAGTATATGATGATGGAACGGTGGCACTGCGCGATGTCAGCTTTAGTGTTCCAGAAGGTGAGTTCCTGGTTGTCATCGGTTTGAGCGGCTCGGGTAAATCGACGCTTTTAAGATGCATTAACCGTCTCATCGATCCCACCGAGGGAGAGATCCTCTGGGATGGCGTTGATCTGGCTAAACTGAAAGGAGATGACCTTCGTGTTGTGCGCCGGAAGATCGGTATGGTTTTCCAGCAATTCAACCTTGTCAAAAGGTCTTCTGTTCTGACCAATGTGATGGCAGGCAGGCTTGGCTACACTCCGACATGGCGCAGTCTCTCCGGCCAGTTTTCTCAAGAAGATCAGCAACGTGCAATCAACGCGCTCGAGAGGCTGGGACTCACTGATCAGACCAACAAACGCGCGGATGAGTTGAGCGGTGGGCAGCAGCAGAGAGTGGGTATTGCCAGAGCCCTCATGCAGGAACCAAAAATAATCCTGGCGGATGAGCCTGTTGCGAGCCTTGATCCTGTATTAGCCCATTCCATTCTCCAGCACCTTGAGCGTTTAAATAAGGAAGATGAAATGACGATCATCTGCAGCCTGCACTATCTTGACCTTGTGCAGCGTTACAGCACAAGCGTGATCGGATTGCGGGATGGCAGACTGGTCTATGAAGGATCTGGTGAGGATATTCGAAAGATCACGGATGCGCAATTCAAATCCATTTATGGAGAAGAAGCCGAAAGAATGGGCGGTCTTGTTGGTGAACTCGCCACAGAAAATGAAGGTGTCGCATGAGAACTCGAAAATCTGATTCCGAGATTAAACCAAGCCTGGTTTCCCCGATTGTTGCAGCTTTGATTTCGGTTGTCTTACCCGGTGTCGGTCACATGCTGGCGCGTTCTTTTGGAAAAGGGTTCACATTATTCATTAGCTTCATATCCATGACTGGATTATGGATTTGGCGGGTTGGGGTTGAAGCCCGCAGAGAAGTGGGTTTTTTCGCTCAGTTACAGAAATCCATTGAACTTCTTCCGATCATTCTGGTCATACTCATCCTTCTGGTTCTTATCTATCTTTGGATCATTTATGATGCCTATAAGACCGCCAAAGATAAGACTAAAGCAAAATCCGGATTTCTATGGCTGCTTGTACTCATCGCGTTTTTCCTGCTGGGATGGCAAATTGGCGAGATCCAACCAGCAACACTCATCACAGATGGAAAAAACTCACTTCCACTCCTAAGCCGTGTGCTCTGGCCTTGGGAAAAAGCGATTTATCGACCAGAAGAATATTTAACTGGATATGCTGAGGTTGTTATCCCTTGTACCGAAGGAGTTGAGGTTGAGCCGGTCGCAGGTGAGGAGGGTGATCCGGTTGTAGCAGTTACCCCGGTTTGCGGCAGTCTGTCAGAGATCGATGGCGATCCGGGAACCACTTTGACGTTGACAGGCAGTGGCTTTCTACCGAATACAGAAACTGAAATCTGGTGGGAAGACCAGGTGCAAAATAAATTCCGTCACCGCGCAGGTGGTGAATATGTCAAGGTGACGACGGATGAGAACGGGTCGTTCGAGGTTGACGTGATCATCCCCTATCGGGTTATTCCCGCGACGAACGAGGAAGGGTATGTCGTCTGGAAACTTTCGGGGCGTCAGCTGGAATCGGTTGGGGAGCCTGTTGCAAGCGAGGAACTGAAATTATCGATCGAAAAGATGATCGAGACCATCTTCCTGGGCATGATGTCGACATTCTTTGGCATCATCCTCTCTGTTCCGGTCAGTTTTCTGGCTGCGCGCAACTTGATGTCTGCGAATAAGATCACACTAGCCATCTACTACTTTGTGCGCCTAATCTTGAACATCATCCGCTCGATCGAGCCCTTAGTCTGGGCGGTTATCGCGATCATCGCGGTTGGTCTTGGACCTTTCGCGGGTATCATCGCGCTTACCATTCACTCTATTGCTGCCCTGGGTAAATTGTATTCCGAGGCGATCGAATCCATTGATCCCGGCCCGTTGGAAGCCATCCAGGCGACTGGAGCCAACTGGATGCAGCTGGTGTGGTATGGCGTGGTACCGCAGATCATCCCGCCATTTGTGTCCTTCACGATCTATCGCTGGGATATCAACGTGCGTATGTCAACTATCATTGGTATGGTAGGCGGCGGCGGTATCGGTTACCTGCTGATACAGTGGATCCGTCTGCTTGACTACCGTTCAGCGGGTATTGCCATCTGGTTTATTGCGATTACGGTAGCGATCCTCGATTACTTAAGTGCGGAAATACGCGCGCGGTTTGTATAAAATAACTACCTGAAAAACTGAGCTGTCTAAATGGAAATCCCATTTAGACAGCTCTTTTGGTTAATTATTCAATCAATATTGTTAATTATCGAGTTCAATCTCGCATTTTTCGAGCCAGGCTTTTGCTTCTGGTGCAAGGTTGCCCGTCAGGTTCTGAAACGCGTTATCCAATCCGGGAATGGTAATTGGTAGACCGGTTGCGTCTTGCAGCCATTCATTGAGTTCATCCGGCAGGTCGGTGATGGCAGAACTTTCGTCGAGCATCCACATTGCCAGCTGCGCACTGACCAGGTCATTTGTTTCGATCTCGGCTGGCAGGTCTCTCCTGCACAGGCACTCGGCAAATTCAAGCTGCTTTCCTTTTGTCAGGAGCTCCAAGCGGTAAGATTTGTCAGCTGTAGGAAGCGCTTCAAGGTTATCCATGCTCAATACAAAGGGCATGATCTTTTTCACTTCGGCGGCGTCTATGGTGATCTCGTGCGATTGCACGCTGATCATTCGACTGGCACCTTCATCTGTGGGGATAAAGGTAAGCCCGCATGGAATGAGAACTTCTAATGTTTTATCAGTATTGTTTACAAGCTCCAGATCAATTGTCCGTCCGCTAAAGCTTGCAACGATCGGGTTGCCGCGGGTGCTGACGACGCTGATACTGTTATTCGCGATCAAGGTCATGAGGTCATTGGCTTCCATGGCGGGAGTATTTTGCGATGATTGTCTGTCAAGCAGGGCAGTCAGCGTCTCCGGCAGTGAACAGGACACCATAAAAGCAAGTACGAGTAGTAAAGGGGCAAGTTTTTTCATGAGATTATCTCAACTTTCTATTTCAGAACGCCGGAAAAGTGGTAATAAATCATTCCCAGGTATTCCTTCATCGTTTTTGTAACGGAGGAAAGGTGAGTGTATGAAGGCATTAAATTAATTACGAATTCTTCAATTGTGGGGTGGGTGAGGGAATCCCAGCCCTGTTTGGTAATGCTGAAGTCAACTGGTGCCGGAATTACCGGACACCCCTGCGCTTCAAAGAGCGCGACAGACCGCGGCATGTGAAACGCGGATGTCACGAGAATCACTTTCTCAAATCCTTTTTCCTTGATTATCGCGCAGCTAAATTCTGCGTCCTGCTGCGTGTTAAGGGAGGCATTCTGGATGAGCAGGTTTTCCCGCGGAATGGACAGCAATTCCATCAGCGCTGCCATATCATCCGCTGGCGTGGAAGGAGAATCAAAGAGAAAATCAATGTCCCCCCCGCTCAAGAGGAGAACCGGCGCGATACCGTCCTGGTAGAGTTTGGCGGCGTAAAGAACCCGATCACCCGCAGAATTCACTTCCACCATGCTGCGGGGTTCTACTACTGGTTCAGTTCCCCCGCCCAGAACGACGATCACATCAGCGGTTGTACCTTCCACAAGTGCCGGGTAGCGCCATTCGAGGGTGCGCGCCAGGGTAGTGGCGGTGTATTTGTTGCCCGCTACCAGCAGGATGATGAAGGCAATGATCAGAAAGGTCACTGAAACGCGGCGCTTTTTCCAAAATACAAGCGTCAGGATGATCAGCAGCGTGATCATGCCGGTGGGATATAAGAACAGGGGGAGGAATTTTGAAAGAAAGATCATACGCGTTTTTTAGATATTTAAGGTCTATATTGTTGACAAATTTGTTTTTCTTGCTACACTATATATCATAATTGAAAAGGAGACAAATATGGATTCTTATTATGGCGATGGTTTAAGTTTAGGCGGTTTTCTTCTTTACCTGGTTGTGATCCTTTTTTATGTCTATTGCACATGGCGGATTTTTGAAAAAGCGGGAAAACCGGGCTGGGCAGCGATTGTCCCTATTTATAACATGCTTGTTGAACTTGAAATCATTGGTCGACCATGGTGGTGGTTGTTATTGATGCTGGTCCCGGTTGTTAACGTGGTAATAGGAGTGATCATTTTGTTGGACCTGGCAAAAGTGTTTGGTAAAAGTTCAGGTTTTGGTCTCGGACTTATCTTCCTGGCGTTTATTTTCATCCCGATTCTGGCATTTGGCGATGCAAAATACCTGGGTCCGATTGCGGGACAGCCCCAGACTTATTAACATATTAATTCAAAGTATTACTCTCTTAGAATCAATCACTAATGAATAAGAGTCCGGCAAGGACTCTTATTTTGCATATAATATTACTAGACTTTTTTGTTAAGCCCATTCGCACTCAGACTGGATTATAGTAGATTATATGGCGGCAGAATTTCCGGTCATTCGCACAAAAACGCTGATTCCCCGGCGTCGCAGCGAGATCCTTTCCCGTCCAAGGTTGTTAGACATCCTTGATAACGTGCTCGATCTCAAGCTGTTAATTCTGGCCGCACCTGCTGGATATGGTAAAACCTCCCTGATCGTAGATTTTTCTCACCACACACAGGTACCGGTTTGCTGGTACGCGCTTGACCCCCTTGACAGCGACCCCAAGCGCTTTATCGCGCATTTCATCGCCGCGATACAGGGGAAGTTTCCGACCTTTGGATTGATGGCGCAGGCTTCACTCGCGGATTTGAACCAGGACAGGGTTAATCTCGATCCGATTGTCTCAGCCATCGTCAATGACATCTATGAAAACATCACCGAGCATTTCATTTTTGTACTCGATGATTACCATCTGGTCCGCGACAGTAAACCAATTGAAATGTTCGTTAATCGCATCATCCAGGAATGCGCCGAAAACTGCCACTTTATCATCGCATCGCGCACATTGCTCACTTTACCGGACCTTAGCCTGCTGGTTGCCCGATCGCAGGTTGACGGTTTGAGCTTTGAAGAGCTGGCTTTTTTACCGGAAGAGATCAAGCAGCTGATGGCGGTCAACTATCACCAGACGATCTCTGACCAAAAAGCTGATGAGATGATCGCGCGGACTGAAGGCTGGATCACCGGATTGCTGCTGACCGCTCAATTGACCCCCAAAGGTGCATCTGAACGGAGCCGGGTCGAAAAGGTTTCCGGTGTGGGTATTTATGAATACCTGACGCAGCAGGTGTTTGATCGTCAAAGCGCCTCAATGCAGAGCTTTCTGCTGCGCACCTCACTGTTGGAGGAATTTGATGCCAGCCTTTGTGAGAAGATCATTGGCAAAGCGTTGGGGTTGGCGGGTCAAAATTGGGACGAAGTCATCGACCGGATTCAACGGGACAACCTCTTTGTTCTGCCGGTTGGCGACGAGACGGTGTTTTTAAGATATCACCATCTGTTCCGTGACTTTCTGCAAAACCGCATGAGGGTTGAAAGACCGGACGAAACCCGACAGATTGAGACTGAGCTCGCGTTCTATTTTGAGAGCATTCAGGAATGGGAACGCGCAATTTCCATCTACTTCCGGATAGGCACACCGGAGCAGCAGGTTGAAATGATCCGCCGGGCAGCATCCTCCTTGATCTTGAGTGGCAGGTGGGTGACTCTCACGGATTGGTTGGATTCACTCCCATCGGATCTGGCCGAAAGTAAGCCGGAGTTGAAGTCTATTCGTGGATCAATTGCCATGCTGCGTGGTGATTACAAGACGAGCCTGGATCTATTGAATGAGGCGATTCATGATCTGCGGAAATCCGGTGCCGGCGAAGAACTTGCTTCCGCGTTGATTCGCCGCAGCGCGATCAATCGTCATATGGGGCATTATGACCTGGCGCTAAAGGATGCGCAGGATGCCAGCGAATTAACCAGGCCTCCTTTCGGGGTGCCGCATAAGTATGCTGAATCGTTAAGGGTGGAAGGATTGGTGCATTTCCAAACCGGGGAACTGGATGATGCGCAATGGAAGCTCCGTGAATCCTACCGCCGTTTCCAGGACCTGGGTTATGAATCTGATGCCGCGAAAGTTTTGATGGAATTGGGTGTTGTCTACAATGCCAGGGGTGATTTTGAACAGGTCGAAAAGTGTCTGACTGATTCATTGGAATACTGGCAGGCAGAACAGAACGCGCTCTGGCAGTCAAACGTTCTGAACAATATTGGCAATCTCAAGCATCAAAAAAGCCAATATGAACAAGCCGTGATCACTCTGGAAAAAGCTCTTGCTTATAGCCGCCTGGCAGTAAATCCGCGTCTTGAAGGGTACACATTAACCAGCCTGGGTGATGTTTACAGGGATGTGCGTGCCTTGCGTGAAGCAAAGCTGGCATACCAGCAGGCATCTGAATTAATGAAAAAAACAAACGATCTTTCGCTGGAGATCTATCTTACACTGGCTGAGGCGGTTCTTGAGCGCATTGCCGGTAACGAGGTGGCTTGCCGAAAACAGATTGACGATGCATTAGAAAAGGTGGAGAGAAGCGGGTCGAAATTCGAGCATAACCTGTGTCTTCTCGAATTGTACGCGCTTGACCTTAAATTCAAGAATGATAAAATGCTGGTCGATTCGTTCCGGGAGCTGGAGGAATATTTTGTTGCGGCCGGATACCAGCTTGAGGCTTTCAAAGCATCCGTTTACGCGGCATTGGCAGTTCTCAAATTTGAGATAGGAAACTCACACGAGCGCCTGGCAGATCTACTGAAACCTTATGAGGGTGGTTTTAAGCACCAGGCGATCATCCAAATCGGGCTTGAGTTCAAGGATCTGCTGCAAAAAGCTGCGACTGATGCCGGCAAGGATTTAGAAGTAAATGAATTATTGGAAGAAATCCATAAATTTGAAGACCGGAAGTCGAATATTTACCGGATTATGCGCCGGCATACCTCGGCAGTTGATTTCACCAGTGCCAAATTGACGATCAAGGGTTTTGGTCGTCTGCAAGTGAAGATTGGCGGGAAGAACATTACATCCAGTGACTGGAAAACACAAACAGCTCAGGACCTGTTCTTCTTCATACTCTCACATTCCGAAGGCGTGACGAAAGAAGAAATAGGCGAAGCTTTTTGGCCCGATGCTGATGAGGATACGATCAAACTCAGGTTTAAAAATTCGATCTACCGATTGCGCAGGGCAATTGGGGCAGAGACAATCACTTTCACCGATAATTACTACCGATTTAATCGTTCGCTTGATTATGAATATGATGTAGACACTTTTCTAACAGAGATTGAGCTGGCAAAAAAGTCTATGGACAGCTCCGAGATGAGTGACCATTACCGTGCTGCTACTTCGAGTTACCACGGAAAATTCCTGCCAAAGATCGATCAGGAATGGGTGATCGCGGCACGGGAGAAATATCACCTCGCGTTTGTCAGCGCTGCCATGGAATTGGGGAATTATTACTTCAGGTCCGGTAAATACACCCAGGCATTAGCGATAGCCAATCGCGCTCTGGAAGAGGACAACTTCAATGAAGCAGCGCACCGTTTTACCATGCAGGTATATTCAGCGCTGAATGACAGACCGGCAGTAGCGAGGCAGTACGAAAAGTGCAGAAAAATATTGAAGAAAGAGCTTAACATCGATCCATCCCCGCAGACCATTAATTTATACAATTCGTTGATGCAAAATTAACTTACTGATACTATACTGATATATAATTTTTAATTATTGAAATAGAGTAAGGATAAAAGGGGATGAAACCTTTGTCGCTGAGGCAGGTTTCATCCTGATTTTTATTGGAAAAATTAAACATTGATCCTTGCTTGCATCCTGTTTTGCATCCTGCCTGATGTTAGTATCTTCAGGTATAAAAAATTCAATAAAACAAGGAGTCTCTCATGAAAACACTTTCCCGCAACGCTTTTCTCTTCAGCAGCAAACTTGGTAGCAAAGCCCGCCTTTTATTATTCATCTTCACTCTTGTACTCTTCATCCTGGCGGCTGGCGCCCCCATGGCTACGGGTTCCGTCGGTTCATAATTGACCATTTATGGTTCTGGTACCCGCGGTAATCATAGGATTGGTTCTCGGGTTTGGCAGAGCATGGATAGGCAAAAGAGAGTACAGGGTATACGATCTCAAGGCACCGGGTCTGGTGCTGTTAGCGTTCATTCCCCAGTTTTTCATCTTTTTCCTCCCATCTACCCGCTCAAAAATTCCGGATCTTAGTGCATCAATCCTGTTCGTCAGTTCGCTGGTAATTCTGATCGCTTTTTCGCTCTTTAACATCCGCAAAACCAGTTTTTGGCCAGTAGCAGCCGGATTCCTGCTCAATACGTTAGTGATCCTGCTCAATGGTGGATGGATGCCCATCAGCCCGCAGACGATTCAAAAGATCCTACCCGTCAGCTCAACAGACGGATTGAAGATCGGAGAACGCGTAGGCTACAGCAAAGACATCCTTCTTTCAGCGGAAGAAACGCGGTTGTGGTTTCTTTCTGACTGGCTGACATTACCTGAATGGATCCACTACGGCGTCGCTTTCAGCGTGGGGGATCTGCTCATCTTTTTCGGAGTTACCTGGTTATTGTGGTCGTTAGGTGGAAAAGAAGAAGAATCAAACAAGGAGAATTCAAATGAGTAACATTTTTTATGATTATCATCGTCGTGATGAAGGCGTCGTTCAGCAGGACCGCGAATACAGCAAGATTTTGTCCGCGGCAGTTATCAATGAAAAATTCCGCAAGCTGCTTTTGACCAACCCCGGAGTTGCGATTAAGAAGGGGTTTGGTGGTGAAGCCTTTAACCTGGGATCTGAGGATACCCGCAGAATATCCTCAATTCGAGTGGCTACTTTGGCTGAATTCGCCCGGCAGATGAACGCTGGCCTTTCACAGCCTTCTGCAGCAGTGTTGGAATAGTAAACCCAGCCATGCCTGTTCACGCGAGCGCAAAGGCGCGCGCGGTTGATTCGTTTTATATTACAGGGTCCATTTGATGGCGCATATATCTGACGGTATTTCTCCGTTATACAACCGTAAAGGAATCCCCATGCCTGCAAGGGTTAAGGAAAAGTGGATTGGCCTTTCAAATTTGAGCCATTTCCTCATGGGATCTGATACGTTGGAAGACCTTGCTGAAAACGCCTCCAGTTATATTGTGAACATCCTTGAAGTGGATTACTGCCGCATCATCCTGATGGACCTGGACGGTCGTTTTTATTGTAAGTCGGAATTTTCCCGAACTGAACCATTTCACCTGAATGGCACCATATTCGAACCCTCAGTGGCAGAAAGCGTGTATACTAGGCTGCTTGATCCTGAAAACCACATTCGACTCTTACTGGCGCATGAGCATCTTACACCGATCGAACGGGCAAGTCTTGGCATCAAGGAAACTGAAAGATCATGGATCATTCCCCTTAAGGTGGAATCCCGAGGGATTGGGGTGCTGGTCCTTGGTCAATATGGTTCCAATGGTAGCCACATATTATCAGAGGATTCCTATTACATGGTTGATTTAATATCGGACCAATTATCCAATGCGATCCACCGCGCGCAAATGAATGAGCAATTGGAGAGTTTATCTATTGAGACGGTTATCGCGCTCTCCAAGACCCTGGAAACGCGAGATCTGCATAGTGCTTCTCACAGCAAACTGATGGCTTCGCTTTCGGAGCAAATGGGAGTCCAGTTCAATCTTTCCGTTAGAGAGACGCGGGAATTGTGCTGGGCGGCTTTGTTGCACGATATTGGAAAAATTGGTGTCGAGGATACGATCTTGAAGAAACCGGGGCCGTTATCTGAATCCGAATGGGATATCATGAAAACCCATCCTGAGATCGGCGCCCAAATTGTACGCGGAGTTTCAGGTTTGGAAAGTATCGCACCGTTGATCCTGACCCATCATGAGCGTTTCGACGGAAAAGGCTACCCCGCGGGTTTGAAAGGTGACGAGATCCCGTTAGGGGGGCGTATCCTGGCGGTTGTGGATACGTATTCCACAATGATCGAAGGTCGTCCTTACCAGGAAAAGCGCACCCATGCGGAAGCGTTACAGGAAATTATGGATAACTCGGGCAGCGCTTACGATCCGACGATCGTAAAAGCATTTATCTCATTGTTTGATGGTTCACAGGAAAAAGATCAATAATCCTTTTTTGCCTTAGGCAGGCAAACAAGTTCTTCGCTAAAGGGGGAAAATACGAAATGGATGGCCGTGACTTGGGCCATCCATTTTTTAACGATTGATTTGGAAAGCAAATTTATTTTGCATCTTTTATTCTTAGATTACGCCTTAATTTCGGGATCGCGGCTTGAGCGGCTTCCCGTCCGGCTTCAAGCATGCGGGGCGTGTCTTTGAAGCCCCAGGAAGAATATTGAGAGACCTTTGGGCGGATATAACAATCGCATTGATCTTCTTTGGGTAAGGCGGCTCTAGCCTGCAGGATATAAGTGCTTGCTAAAAGAATTTCAAAAGCGTTTTCAGGTTTTTTGGTTGTCGCGCTTCTGTGAGACACATCGCTTGCAATCACATAATCAGCACCCATCACGCTTAGCTGTTCGACCGGGAGATTGTCAACGATGCCCCCATCCACAAGCAGGCGGCCACCGATCTCCACCGGCGAGAAAAGCCCGGGAATAGCAGCGCTGGCGCGCACAGCTGGCGCGACCGGTCCTGAATCAAGCACAACCCTTTCGCCGGTGTGAATATCACAGGCGACTGCCGCAAATGGGATCTTCAAGTCCTTGAATTCAATATCACCGAGCTTGTTGCGCAGGAATTCTTCCATGGGTTGGGTATCAAAGATCGAAAGCGGGTTTCGAATGGAGAGTTTTAACAAGGTTGGCCAGCTCATGGAAAGAAAGAGGGCTTCAATCTCATCAAGCGGTACGCCAGCACAATATGCGGCACCGACCAGTGCGCCGGCGCTGGTTCCGGCGATAAGCTGCGGGTAGACGCCGTTTTGCTCTAAAACCTGCATCACGCCTACGTGTGCAGCACCGTAGGTAGAGCCGCCGCTTAACGCAAAGCCTACTTTGCGTTTACGATAAGGGAGTTGTATGTTTTGAAATATTGATCTAAGGTTTCGCATAATAACAATATACGTTTAATTTCAGAAATTGTCTCAAGGATTTGTGGAATTAGATTTGATTCGCTGGACCAGCTCGAGCAGCTCCGTTAACAAGATATCTCTTGTTTCGCCTGTTACATTCACTACTTTCGCGTCAGGCCACCGACCGAGGGCAGATTCGAGTAAAGAGGGGCGAATGGTCACAAATGCCAGATGGTATGAGCGGGAGTCAATAGCAGAAAAGCCTTCCATTAACCCTTCTCCGCGGTTAAATTCAAGCGGACCCAGCTCATCAACGAAAAGGATATCGCAAGGGGTCGCCTGCTTGAGTGTTTCCCGGGCATAGTCCACTGCTTTTTGATCCATTTTCCAGCCGTGAGTTGCCAGCTTGGTCTCGCCGGTGTCATTTGGCGCGGCGAAATGGCATTCTTCGCCGGTAAATACATTGAGAAGATTGATACCTTTTTTTTGTCCATCTTCAAACTCTGGAGGACTAAGGATCCCTTTACGCGTCAGATTGGAATTTGCCAGTTGTTCAAGTAGATTGAGAAGGAGCGTTGTTTTTCCGCTTCCACTTTCACCGCAGAGGATGATGATTGTCCCTTTCTTCATATCTCAAGCCGTTCCATTGATTTCACCACCCGCATTCCATCAAACTGGACTACTTCGACGGGAGTGCCGTAAACTTTACTCAACATGTCCGAAGTGAATACTTTGTCCAGTTCGCCGGAATCGAGTACCTGGCCGGCGCGCATCAACACCAGGTGATCAGCGATTAACGCTGCTGCTTCAGGATCGTGCGTGCTGAAAATGATCGTTGTGCCAGTCGCGCGCAATTGATTGAGAATGCGCAGCGTGATATTGCGGTTGGAAAGATCAAGATGTGAGGTGGGCTCGTCCAGCAGCAGGATGCGCGGCTGTTGGCACAGGGCTCTTGCCAGAAGCACCAGCTGCAACTCTCCACCACTCAAATCGGGTATGGGGCGGTTTTCTAGGTGACTGATTCCTACCTCTTTGAGCGCCGCCAGGGCGATTTGCAGATCGTTCTCCCCCGGTAATTCCAGCGGACCGAGGTACGGGGCTCTTCCCAGCGTCACAAATTCCAGCACGCTGTAAGCGAAAGGAACATATTCAGTTTGCGGCACCAGACCGATCTGCTGGCTGAGTTCATGGCGTGAGTATTGGTTGACCGGTTTGTCGTAAAGTAATATCGTACCGGAAGCGGGATGGTTAAGCCCGAGCAGCAAGTGCAGCAGGGTTGTTTTACCAGCCCCGTTTGGACCAAGGATCGCTGTAACAGAGCCGGGGTAAATATCGAACGAAATTTCTTTCAACGCATCATGGTCGGCGGAATCGTACTTAAAGGTTATGGCGTTTGCCTGCAAAATGCCGGGTGTCATCTTGTAACCCTCATAGAGCGGGATGTCATCATGATGATAAAAGCGGCTGCGCCTATCAGCGACGTGATGATACCCAGTGGTATTTCGCCCATGGTCAGGGTTCTGGCCAGGTCATCACATAAGATACCGAAGACAGCACCCAGTGACATGCTTACCGGGATAAAGGCTGCGGAGTTAGCCCCCGCGATTCGACGGGAGATGTGCGGGATGATGAGACCGATCCATCCGACAATACCTGCCACCGATACGACCACCGCGGTTACTGCAACGCTGGCAGCCAGCAGCAATGAGCGCTCCCGACCTACGGCAACACCAAGTGAAAACGCGGTTTCATCACTCAATGAAAGCAGGTTTAGCCGCCAGCGCATCAGGTAGATGATGAGTAAGCCCACCACCACCACCGGCAGGATGTAGATGAGGTCATTCCATGTGACTGACCACAAGCCACCCAGCAGCCAGAAAACGATTTCCGGCAGTTGCGAGGTTGGGTCAGCCAGGTATTTAAGAATTCCCAGCCCCGCCGAGAAGATGGCGGATACCGCAATGCCGGAAAGGATCAGGCGCAGAACCCAGCCGCCGAACCGGATTCGCCGGGCAATGAAGTAGGATAGCGCCAACCCAAGTATGGCAAACGCGGTTGCGCTTAGTTCAACAACAAGGGGTGACGTGGACAGGAAAAGGATGCTGATTGCAGCACCAAATCCTGCGCCCTGCGTTACGCCGAGAAAGCCGGGTTCGACCAGCGGGTTGCGAAACAGCATTTGCATCACTCCCCCGGCGGCGGAAAGTGACATACCCAGTAAAGCGGATGTGATCAGCCGCGGCAGCCTTAGGTTGAATACGAGGTTTTGCCCCAGTTCATCATTCAGTAAAACTGACAGGGGCATAAACAGTGGTTTCGGGTATCGCCCAATAAAAATGGAGATACCCAAAACCAGAAGCGGGAGCAGGATGAGCAGCAGCGCGATGCGGGTTTTATGGGTTTTCACATTGCCTTCTAATCAGCGAATAAAACGCTTAGCCATCGCCTTTCAACAATGGAAGAACTTTTTCCGCTATGATTTCGTCGCTCAAACCGTAAAAATCTCTGTAGAATGCTTTGGTTTCTTCGACAAGATCGTAATCTGCGTAAAGCTCGGGATGTAATTGGGCAGCAATCCACTGCAGACCGAGTGTCCAGCGCGTGTCAGGCTGATCCCAGCTCTGGAAGTCAAGCGGGAACGCGTAAAGATGTTCATTTTTTACCGCGTCAAACAACATCCAGTTGGTGTCTGTTTTCAATGATTCAACGACCTCCATGGCTTTACCCTGATAGTGAATAATGAAGATCATATCCGGGTTCCAGGCGGCGATCTGTTCAATTGTAACGATCGTCCATCCATCGGTCGGTATCTCTTTCCATGCTGAGACACCACCAGCCATTTCGATCAACTGCGACTGGAGATAATTCGCAGGGGGTACGCTGAAAGCGATTTCTCCACCCTTGTCTGAGTATTGCAGAAGAAGCGCGGAGGGTTTCTCGCCATCGGGAATGGTGGCTGTCGTGTCAGTTACCTGGTTCTTTGCCTGGTCGTAAAGCGCAACCAGCTCGTCGGCTCTTTCTTTATTGCCGAAGACCTGACCTAAAGTCTGGATGTCTTTGTTGATCTTTTCAGGGGTTTCCAGGTCGAGATACACAACTTTGATGCCCAATAGTTCAACCTGGTCGCCTAACTTCTCTTTCAGATACGATTTCATAATCACGAGGTCGGGGTTGAGGGGTGCGATCTGTTCAGGACCTGAATCTGTTTCCAATACTGTCATGACACTGCTCTCTGGAAAAACAGTAGCGATGAAATCAACGCCGGTTTGGGCGCGTAATTCGTAACCACTGATCCGTTCCTGCGCTTCGGGGAAGAGGAAGGCGGCGTCGAGCGGCATAAATGCGGCTTTTCCCACGATCACGATACGGTTGGGGTATTCATCAAATTCAACCGTACGATCAAGTGCATCGGTAACCACGATCTTTTCCGTCATTGGCTCTTCGGTAGGCGGGGTGGTTTCGATAATATCAGGGGTTTCAACCGCTGGTGCCTCAGTGGGCACAGGGGCTAAAGTTGGGTTCGGGGCTGCGCAAGAAGCCAGCATCGCGGCAGCCAACACGACAAACAGGGTGGTGCTCCATATTCGTTTCATTGTTCACCTCGTTGGGTTATGAAATTCGGGATTTGATCACGCAACCAGACCAGCCAATCCACCATGGACTGGATCTGTGACACTCTAAAATGGTAGGTAATTTTTTCAAATGTGCCAGGTTTGGGAAGAGAGCTTTCCTTGTTTTCGGTCAACCTGAGCCAATTTCGACTGATTTCAAGCTGTTGATCGATCATTTCTGGTAATTTCTCAGGCTGGAGATGTTGAAGAAAATACACGCGCGCCATAAAATCATGACGGAAGTCCCGTGGGTGTTCGATCAACCTGAACATCCAGTGTTGGAATTCTTCCTCTCCCCGCGGGGTAAGAGAATACTCCGTCCGCGCCGGGCGTTGTTCGTGTTCCTGTACCTCGCCGCTTATGAGCCCTCTGCGCGCCAGTTTGTCCAGCTGGGCGTACATGTTAGCAATCTTGATTCCCCAGATCATACCGATGCCGG
This sequence comes from Anaerolineaceae bacterium, assembly GCA_040772785.1. GTDB lineage: Bacteria > Chloroflexota > Anaerolineae > Anaerolineales > Anaerolineaceae > UBA6107. Next base: position 84,649 of record JAXGXM010000008.1, read on the forward strand.
ACGGGTCAGTGAGTTTCTTGTGCAGGTCATAACCGTGGCACGGTCCTTCAAGCAGGAACCCGAGTAAGGCATATTCAGTGGTGAGAAGATTTCTTGAGCGATTAGTCATAAAATAAATATTCAATAATTGAATATGTTAAGAATATCATTCCGGTCACTTTTTGTCAATGAAAAAGGATATAATTCAATAAATTGATATATAGGGAAAGGATAAAAATGGCAACCAAAAGTATTGATCTCGCGCAATTATTCGGAACAGTAGCATCTACGCTGATGGAAAACAAGGAAACATTAAATCGGGCGGATGCTTACAACCATAATCATGGAGATAACATGGTGGAGATTTTTCAAGCTGTCACCAATGCGGTGCAGCAGAAGAAAACTGCCACCCCATCAGAACAATTGGCTTACGCCAGTAAAGTTGTTCAGTCAAAGAGCCAGAGCGGTTCCGCAAAACTTTATGCTGAAGGACTTCAGCAGGCTGCCACCAAGTTCCAGGGGAAGAAGACTGTTACCCCCAACAACGCGGTGACTATGTTGCAGGCTTTAATGGGCACCCAGAACAAGGTTACTCCGGAGGCACTGCAATCACAAGCCCAGGCTTCTACTGGAGGCGATCTTCTTGGCTCACTCCTGGGCGGGATGACAGGAACAACGCAATCCGCGCCGAGTACGGGCGGGGCTGATCTGCTCGGGTCGCTCCTGGGTGGTTTGACGGGCGCACCACAGCAGCAGGCGCCAGCCGCGGCGGGTGGAGACCTTTTGGGCTCGTTACTCGGCGGTTTGACGGAAACCGGTAGCGCGCCTGCAGCTCAGAGTCCAAACGCAGACGTGTTGGGTTCACTATTGGGCAGCCTGACCGGTGCGGCTCCAAGCAGTTCACAATCCGGGAAAATTGACATAAACAAATTGCTGAAAGCCGGCATGGCGTACTTTTCAGCCAAGCAGTCCGGCAGCACTGGAATGGAAGCCATTCTGCAGGCGGTGATGGCTGGCAGCAGGGTGGGTGATCAGGGGTATCGTGCGCAATCCGGTACGCTGGTTGCCAGCAGCCTCTTGCAGGCTTTGGCGCAAATGTCAGGTAAATGAACGATAACTTTTAAGAATCTACCGCCCGGTCTTTGCCGGGCGGTTTTCGATTCTTGATAAGCGTTTATAATTGGCGCCAGATGGGCATCCTTATTCAAGGCCAGTGTTTAATGTTAGTAAACTTTGCAGAGAAACACCCATAATAGTTATCGGGGAGAGCGGATGAGCGATCGCCAACACAAGCCAGTGGAAGCTGACCAGGCACGCAAAGATCATCTTTGGCCGCAAATTTCATCATTGCCCTACTTTCGCGGTTTATTGCGCGCTGTCGAAGCGCGGTTCTATGAGAACATTGAGCTGCCTGCACCAACATTGGACCTTGGTTGTGGTGATGGACATTTCGCTTCTCTCGCTTTTTCGCGCCATCTGGAAGTTGGCCTTGATCCCTGGTCCGGTCCGCTGCAGGAAGCGCAGAAGCGCGGGGTTTATGAGAAGACCATCGAATCAGAAGCCAGCTCGATTCCTTATCCGGAGGAGTATTTTTCTAGTGCGGTCAGCAATTCCGTGTTGGAGCATATCCCGGAGCTCGACCCGGTTTTGGCTGAGCTCGCCCAGGTGTTGAAGCCGGGAGCGCTTTTCGTCTTCTGTGTGCCGAATCATCGTTTTCTTTCAACTTTATCGGTTGCCAGGGCATTTGATCGTCTTCATCTCAAAGCGCTTGCCAGGCTCTACCGTCGCTTTTTTGACCGCATCTCCCGGCATTATCACTGCGATGACCAGGCAACGTGGCATAATCGGCTTGAAGAAGCTGGATTTGAGATCGTGGAAACGTGGGATTATTTCTCGCCGCGCGCACAGGCTGTGCTCGAATGGGGGCATTATTTCGGTCTACCCTCGCTGGTTTGTCATTGGATCCTGCGCAAATGGATCCTTGTTCCCAAGAGGTGGAACCTGGCGCTGACTGAAGCCATCACGAGGGGACCCTACCGGGAAGCATCGATTCAGGACAAGGGTGTGTATTCTTTTTACATCGCCAGGAAAATGTGAGTAAAGCGATCAGCCATGGATGAACCCACCCTGTTGGATTATTTGAATGAAAAATTTAGCCTGCGAAATCTGCTTAGAGGAAAAACAGGCGTGCCTGATATCGAAGAATCAACTGAAATCCCAGCTGTAGAGCAAACAGCACCGAGGGATGCGGGCAGCCATTTTCCTTGGCGTTCGGTTGTAGCTGTTGTGCTGGCGCTGATCGGGCAGCGCTTCTTCGAGCCGGGTTCTGAAAATCCGCTCATCGGCATTCTCATTTTCCTGCTGGCGATTGGTTTACTGATATTTGCGTTGTTGAAAGAGGAGTGGCGGATCGGTTCTGCGCCACAGGAGGAAGGCGGCGCGTTCAGCCTTTTCTACCGTAAGACTGCGCTTGTTCTTTTTTGCTTACTTTTCGTTGTCAGTTTTATCGCTTTCGGTGGCAACCGGTTCACGGGATTGAACCTGTTTTTATGGTTGATCACACTCGTGGCTGCCCTGGTGGCGTTCTGGCAGCCTGAAGAAACTCGGCAATGGCTAAGCATCTGGAAAGAACGGCTTACACGGTTGTTCACCGGTGGGCAGATTAACTTGCGATTCAACTGGTGGAATCTTCTGGTGATCGCGGTCTTTATCCTTTCAGCTTGGTTCCACCTGGCTGATCTCTCCACCATCCCGTTGGAAATGACGAGCGACCACACGGAAAAGCTGCTTGACCTGAACGAGGTGTTGAACGGGAATACCTCCATTTTCTTCCCGCGCAATTCAGGGCGCGAGCCGATTCAGTTTTATCTGGCTGCGGTGCTGGTCAAAGTATTTAGCCTGGACATGAACTTTACGCTGCTGAAGCTGAGCATGGCGCTGGCATTCCTTGTCTCTTTATACTATGTTTACCAATTGGGAAAAGAGGTTGGCAATCGCTGGACCGGATTGTTCGCGATGCTGCTAACCGGTATTGCCGCATGGACCAATATCCTCGCCCGTTCGGGTATGCGCCTTGTTCTGACCCCGGTCTTCGTCGCCCCGGTGCTCTTTTACCTGTTGCGCGGGCTCAGGCGTTCCAGCCGTAACGACCTCATTCTCGCCGGGATATCCCTGGGGCTGGGCTTCCTGGGGTACTCCGCGTTTCGCATCATGCCGCTGGTCGTGCTGCTTGTTCTTGCGGTATTCCTGTTTTATCAAAAACGCGCCAAAAAAGTTGAGGGGATTAGCGCTGGTTTGGGCGTGTTGCTTTTGTTCATGCTAATTGGCGCATTGCCTTTGTTCCGTTTCGCGCTCCAGTATCCCGAAGCGTTTACCTACCGCATGGCAACGCGGATGACAGGTGTGGAGCAGGCTATCCAGGGTCCCGTCCTCATGGTGTTTCTCGATAATATGCTCAAAGCGTTTGCCATGCCGATCTGGCGGAACGGGAACACCTGGATCATTTCGGTGATCAATCGACCAGCTCTGGACCTTGTTAGCGCGGCGTTCTACGTGCTGGGTGTTGTCCTTTTGTTGTATGGATGGCTCAAGCGGCGCAGGTGGCAGTATCTGGCAATTTTGGTCGCGATCCCGGTATTGATGCTGCCTTCCATCCTTGCTTTGGCGTTTCCCAATGAAAATCCATCGCTGAGCCGGGCTGGAGGGGCGATCATACCGATCATTCTTGTCGTTGCCATTGCCATGGAGTCTTTGTTTTCCACCCTCTGGCAGCGGTTTCCGCGAACTGCCAGCCGGGTATTGGTGGTGCTTTTCGCAGGGGTTTTGTTTTTGGTGTCTTCTGTTCAGAATCATGACCTGGTTTTTCGCCAGTACAACCAGCAATACTTGAATGCCACATGGAATTCCTCACAAATGGGAAAGATCGCGCGCGATTACATCAATTCGATCGGGCACCCGGACACTGTTTGGGTTGTGGCAGTCCCGCATTGGGTGGATACCCGCCTGGTGGCGTTGAACGCCGGTTATATCGGCAGGGATTACCAGATCTGGCCGCAGGACCTGGAGTACACATTGGATGAGAGCCGGGCAAAATTGTTTTTTGTCAAAGCGGATGACACAGAGGGGATGAATAAACTGATGGCGCTTTACCCGAACGGATTCAGCCGCCATCACACTTCACAGGTACCGGGTAGAGATTTTTACACCTATCTCGTCCCACCGATTACGAGCGGACAATTTCCGCCATAAGATCAGCGTTTCAAATGCGTGTAGTATTGATACCGGTCGCCTCTGTAGAGAATTTTCACATACTCCACGGGGCGTCTTTCCTGTGAGAAAAGCAAACGTTCGCTCAGCAAAAGCGGCGCGCCGGGGGTGATCTCGAGCAGTGCGGCCTCTTCAGGGGTTGCCAGCGTCACTTCGAGGGTTTCATCTGCTTCAGTCGGGTAAATGTGGAATTTTTCACTCAGGATGCGATAAAGTGAACCGCTGGCTTCCATGTCTTCAAGCGTGATCTGCTGATTTGCACCCAGCGCGATATAGGAGGTTTGCAGTCCGATGGGTGTCCCGTCTCCCAGTCTGACGCGCTCAATGCGGCACACCATGCTACCGGGAGACAGCTCAAGGCGTTGCAGAATGCGGGGGGAGGGGATAACCTGATCGAGACTGCGGATGATCTGCCCGGGCTGCATACCACGCTTGATCAGGTCCTCGGAGAAACTCGTCAGCTCCATCCAGCCTTTTTGCAGTTTCTGCGGAGATACGAAGGTACCGCGTCCATGCTCGCGGTAGAGGTAACCCTGTCGGACAAGGTTTTCAATGGCTTCGCGGATGGTGGTGCGGCTGAGCTTGTAGATTTCCTCCAACTGCCGCTCGGATGGGATGGGGGAACGCGGCTGCCAGTCACCCTCTTCAATTTTTTGACGTAAAATTGAAGCAAGTTGATAGTATTTTGGTACAGCAGCGAATGGATCGATCGTTATTGACATTTGTTTTTTAAGTGGTATTATATTGATATACTGGTAATGTGGTCACTACCAGTTACATTATCCAACAATTTTTGTGAAACGTCAAGTATGGAGTTTATTGTTCGATGAATCAAATCTCAGATAATGACATCCACGAAATTGTGACAAGGGTTGTGCGTAAAACTCTTGGCGCTGAACTGCCTGCAGCGGGCGATGCACCTGCAAATTCAACGCTGCCGGCACAACCTGCAATCCAAACCCCCACAGCTTCCCCCGAAACTTCCAACAGCATAGACCATGATCGTAAAATTGTTGCCATTGGTACGGATCATGGTGGCGTGGCGCTCAAAGAGATCCTGATCAAAGAGCTGGACGGGCTTGGATACGGGGCGATCGACTGCGGAACGAACAGCACTGACCCGGTGGATTACCCGGACATCGCACGGGCTGTGGCTTTGTTAGTGGCAGAAGGGAAAGCCTGGCGTGGTGTGATCATTGATGGAGCAGGTATCGGGTCGTGTATTGCCGCTAACAAAATACCCGGTATCCGGGCAGCCCTATGCTATGATTATGCTACCGCGGTGAACAGCCGTGAACACAATGATGCCAACGTGCTCACACTGGGTGCGGGGCTCATTGGCAACAATCTTGCAAAACAGATCCTGTCAACCTGGCTCTCCACTGATTTTGCGGGTGGAAGGCATGCCGGGCGGGTCAATAAGATCATCGCGCTTGAAAAGAACTATCTAAAGGACGGGAAAACAGAATGACACCGGAAATTAAGACGATTGAAACCCTGGTCGAGATCATCACCCGCGAAGTAATGCTGGCTATGATCGAGCAGGAGGAACGCGAAAAAAATTCCTCCGGCTCTTACTGCGTGTTTGACGTTGCAGATGGTGTGAAGGTGAAAACCTGTTTTGACAATGCCGGACGCGTGGTCAGCGCTGGTGCCGAGAGATTAACTTCAACGGTTGGCATTATCCCTGAGGATCGTTCGCTTGCGGGTATGATCGACCATACCCTGTTAAAACCTGATGCCACGAGTGATAAGATTGCCCAGCTTTGCTTTGAGGCGAAGAAGTATCATTTTGCTTCGGTTTGTGTAAACCCCACGCATGTGAAGCTCTGCGCGACACTGCTGAAGGACTCGGATGTAAAAGTTTGTACTGTGATCGGCTTTCCACTTGGAGCGACCTCACCGGAGGTCAAGGCTTTTGAAACCCAAAACGCGCTGGAAAACGGCGCGACTGAGATTGATATGGTTCTTAACATCGGTGCATTGAAGGCTGGCGAAACAGACCTTGTGGCGCAAGATATTCGCGGTGTGGTGAATGTGGCGCACGCAGCGGGCGCGTTGGTGAAAGTGATCATCGAGACCGCGTTGCTTACAGATGAGGAGAAAGTGGTGGCCTGCCTGCTCGCCAAGGAAGCCGGCGCGGATTATGTGAAAACCTCAACGGGCTTTTCCGGCGGTGGCGCGACGGTGCACGATATTGCCTTGATGCGCCGCGCGGTGGGACCAGAGCTTGGCGTAAAGGCGTCCGGCGGCATCCACACCCACGAAGAAGCTGAAGCGTTGGTGGCTGCTGGTGCAACGCGAATCGGAGCCAGCGCAGGCGTAAAGATCATACAGGCTGGTGAGGCTCAACCGACGCCACAGGCTGCGGTTGCAGCACCGGTGAAGGCTTATTAACGGAGGATCGTATGCTGATTGCCAGGGTAGTTGGCACGACTGTTTCGACAGTAAAGGATGAAAAGCTGACCGGGCGAAAATTATTGATCGTCAGGCAGACCGATGAGCATGGTGATCCGGTCGGTAAGCCGTATGTAGCGATCGATACCGTGGACGCCGGAGTAGGCGACCTCGTATTGACCGCGGCTGGATCAAGCGCGCGTCAGACTAACATCACCAAAGACACCCCGGTGGACGCGGTCATCATGGCAATGATCGATTCACTGGAAGTTGACGGCAAAGTCACCTTCCGGAAAAGTTGAGTCTGATAGGAAACAATGGACCAGGACCTGCTCTCAATCCAGGAAGCACGCGAACTTTCCACCCGGGCGTTTGAAGCCTGGAAGGTGTGGGCGAAGGCATCCCAGGAACAGGTGGATCGGGTTTGCGCCGCAATGGCAGAGGCAGCATTCAATGCCTCAGAACGGTTGGGTCTGCTGGCGCACGAAGAGACTGGTTACGGTGTTGCGGCGCATAAACGGTTGAAGAATGAATTCGCTGCCCGCAATGTGTGGGAAAGTATCAAGGACATCAAAACAACTGGTGTCATCCGGCACGATACAGAAAAGAAGATCTACGAGATCGCCTGGTCAATGGGGGTTGTGGCAGCGTTGACACCCAGCACCAACCCGACTTCCACGGTGATTTACAAAATACTCATCGCGGTAAAAGCGCGCGATGCCATCATCATTGCTCCGCATCCCTCAGCCGCGAAATGCAGTTATGAAGCCGCGGCGTTGATGGCGAAGGTGGCTGAAGAAAACGGTGCTCCTGCCGGATTGGTTTCCTGTATGAGGCACGTGAGCCTGCCGGGAACGCAGGAATTGATGAACCACAAATATGTGGCGGTGATCCTTGCGACCGGGGGCACACCCATGGTACGCGCGGCGCATTCCACGGGCAAACCCGCCTATGGTGTGGGTCCCGGCAATGTGCCCGCTTATGTAGACCGATCAGCTGACCTGGAGAAGGCTGCCCGCTATATCGTCGCGAGCAAAGCCTTTGACTGCTCCACCATCTGCGCCACCGAGCAGTCTGTGGTGGCTGATAAACCGGTGGCGGCGCGGTTGCGGGAATTGATGATCAAAGAAGGGGCATATTTCACCACAGAGGATGAAACTGAGCGCTTGCGCCGGTTGTTATTCTCGCCTGATGGCGCGATGATCACCTCAACGGTGGGAAAACCCGCGGCGCATCTCGCAAGATTGGCAAATATCGATGTGCCGGCTGGAACAAGGGTACTTGTAACCCCATTGACCAAAGTCGGCCGAGAGGAACCGCTGTCACGAGAAAAGTTGACCACGGTGCTTGGGTGGTATGAAGAGGAGGGATGGGAAGCCGGGTGCGACCGCTGCATCTCTCTCATTCAGTTTGGCGGTCGCGGGCACAGTCTCGTGATCCACGCCACCGATCAGGATGTGATCATGGCTTTCGGACTGGAAAAGCCGGTCTTTCGTATCGTAGTGAACACGATGTCAACGTTGGGCGCGATCGGATTGACCACAGGTGTGTTCCCCTCGATGACACTGGGCGCGGGAGGCGTTGGAGGATCGATCACCGGAGACAATGTCACGGCTTATCATCTGTTCAACGTGAAGCGCCTTGCTTATGAATTGACACCACCTCCGGCAGCCGCTTTTTCTGCCAGTGTTGCGGCGCAAGCTATCAGTGCTGACGAAATCGAGCGTGTTGTACGGAGTGTTGTGCAAGAGATCTTAGCGTTAAAACATTAACTTGAAATAAAGAAAGGATGTAGAAGATGGCATTAGATACTGCATTGATCGCGTTGGGAATGGTCGAAACGAAAGGGCTGGTCGGCGCTGTTGAAGCCGCGGATGCGATGGTGAAAGCTGCCAACGTTGTCCTGATCGGTTCAGAGTATGTAGGCGGCGGTTACGTCACCGTGATGGTGCGTGGTGATGTGGGCGCAGTGAAAGCTGCCACGGATGCCGGTGCGGCTGCTGCCAAGCGCGTGGGCGAACTTGTATCGGTCCATGTCATTCCACGACCTCACCAGGATATTGAAACGATCCTTCCCCAGAACAGTAAAGGCGGTTTTGGCGGGCGTGGATCCGAAGCCAAGAAATAAGCCGGGCTTCGTTTCGTGGGAATAACTGGCTGGACCATCGCGGGGGCTGACCCGGAAGGTTGGCTTTCACGTGCTGAAGAAGTGATCCACTTCAACCCGAATGGCAACGCGCCGCGGCTTGATTCCATCCCGCAGGGCGACCTGAGGGTGGGAGTAGACCTCGGCACGGCGTACACCGTGCTGGTGGTGCTCGATGAAGCAGGCAACCCGCTCGCCGGAGAATGCCAGTTTGCCCAGGTGGTGCGCGATGGGCTGGTAGTGGATTACTGGGGCGCAGTGAATCTGCTGCGCTTGTTGAAACAGCGGGTGGAAGAGCGGCTGGGGCGGACCCTCTCACGGGCTGCCAGTGCTTATCCGCCCGGAGTACCGCGGACTGAGGTGCGCGCAACCGCAAACGTGGTTGAAGCTGCCGGGATGCATTGCACGATACTGGTGAATGAGCCTGTGGCCGCGAACGCCGTGTTGGGTATTCGGGATGGTGTGATCGTTGACATCGGCGGCGGCACGACCGGCGTGGCGGTAATCGAGAACGGTGAAGTGGTTTACACAGCTGATGAAGCCACTGGTGGAACGCACTTTACCCTTGTCATTGCAGGCGCAACAGGTCTGAGTTTTGAGCAGGCTGAAAAGCTGAAGACGACCGCATCCGAACAGGCGCAGCTCTTTCCAATGGTGCGTCCGGTGATGGAAAAAGTAGGAACGATCATTGATCGGCACCTGCACGGCAGTAAACCTGGTTTGATCACCCTGGTGGGAGGCACAGCGCTTTTCCCGGGTATTGCAGGGGTGATCGAGGAAGTGACAGGCATCAGAACCCTGGTGCCGCCAAAACCGATGTTTATCACCCCGCTGGGGATTGCGCTCGCTGATAGCAGCGGGTGATTCGAGGAGGCAAAATGGCAGAAGATTTCTCATTACGGTGTTATTGTTTCATTGACCGCATGCAGGCGCAATACGCCGCTTTCGTCGGGACGATTACGCAGGGTGACCTGCCGGTTGAGGGGATGGCTGCGCTCTACGTGGAAATGGCACCCGGCAACGAGGTGTTCCGCGTGGTGGATATTGCAGTCAAGGCAACCGAATCGAAACCGGGTGCCCAGATCGTCGAGCGCGAATTCGGTATGTTTGAAGTACATTCACTCAACCAGGCGGCGGTTATCGAAGCCGGGCATGTGGTGCTGGATCGACTGGGATTGAGGCAGGAAGACCGTATCAAACCCCAGGTTGTCTCCACACAGGTGATCACGCGCATCGACCCTTACCAATCACAATTGATTAACCGCTTCAGGCGCGGCAGCATGCTGGTACCGGGCGAAACAATGCTTGTACTCGAATGTGCTCCAGCAGCTTATATCAATTACGCAGTCAATGAAGCTGAGAAGAAAGCGAATATTAAGGTCATTCACATTTCCTCGGTGGGTCGTTTTGGAAGGATGTGGCTTTCAGGCAGTGAGGCTGAGATCGTCACGGCAAAAAACGCCGCGATCGCCGCGCTGGAAGCTCTGGATGGAATACCGGGTTAGATATCAGGATCGCCGGTGTGTAGTTGCAGGAGAGATTAATGGCGAAACAATTTTTTACCGAACGCGATATTGAAGATATGGCTGCCAGGGGAGAAATGACCCTGGAAGTAGGCGACGACGTTGTTTTGACTGAGCTGGCTTTTGAGAAAGCCGGCCGCCTTGGCGTAAGGCTTGTGCAGGCGCACCAGTTACCTCCAGCTGCTCCGGTGAGACCCTATCTTGCCCAGGCGGGCACCAGCGTGACTGAACCAGCTGCGGTAAAGCCCGCAGATGATTCGGACTTGAAGAAGCGCATTCATGATGCCGTTACAGCCCGCCTCGGTAACCAGATCGATCCCGCGCTGCTCGAGACGATCATCACGCGTGTGTTGAATAACGTGGGGATAAAGTAAACTATGCTATTCGGTCGTGTTCACGGTACAGCGGTCTGCACAATAAAGATCGCGGGCACTGAAGGATTAAAGCTGCTCGTGGTGCAACCGGTCAACCGTAAGCTTGAGCCCGTCGGGACCCTGCAGGTCGCGGCGGATGTGGTTCAGGCGGGACCGGGCGATTTGTGCGTGATGGTGCGTTCCCGCGAGGCCGCCCTTGCCATGCCGGATATCCGCTTTGTACCGGTGGACCTGGCGCTGGTCGGGATAGTGGATGAATTGAACGTCATACCGGATGGGACTTTCGACCTGGTGCTTAAGAAAGGCACCAACAGTTTTACTTAACGAAGATGATTTTGGCAAAAGTAACCGGTACTGTTGTGACCACGATCAGCCATCCGCACTACAAAAACAGGCGGCTGCTGGTGGTGCAGCCGTTGGTGATGGAGGGGGAAAACCAGGACGAGGATTTTATTGCGATCGATAATACCCACGCTGGAATCGGCGATACTGTATTGATCAACCGTGAAGGGGGTGGCGCACGGCAGGTGCTCAAAAATCCCGATGCCTGTATCATATCGGTCATTGTCGGGATTGTTGATTCGGTTCATATTGATTCAGCCTCAAACTAATTCTGAAGGAAATAGCCTGTGAGAGTGATGATCATTGGGGGCACCGGTTTGCTTGGGTACCACGCGGCGCATGAACTTCTAGAACGTGGTCACCAGGTCAACATTCTTGCCCTGCCGCCATTGCCTGCTGAAGATCTGTTTCCACCAGAAGTTTATATTAATCTGAGCGATTTCAATCAATTGAGTGATGGCGAGGTTGAGCAGATCCTTCTTGGGCATGACGCAGTGGTCTTCGCCGCCGGCGTGGATGACCGGGTGACCCCCAAAGCCCCCGCTTACCCGTTTTTTCATCATCACAATGTTAAGACGACTCAGCGGTTGGTGCAAATTTCAAGGTGCGCCAATATCAGACGCTTTATCATCCTTGGTTCATATTTTGCTTACTTTCACCGTGTTTGGCCGCATCTGGAATTAACAAGGCATCATCCTTACATCCGCAGTCGTGTGGAACAGCATGATGCCGCGGTGGAAGCTGCCGGCGATGAGCTTGTGGTTGTTACGCTGGAGCTGCCCTATATTTTCGGGGTTATGCCGGGTAGACTTCCGCTCTGGAAACCGCTTGTAGAGTACGCAGCTTCGCCGTTGCCATTGTTCTATCCGAGCGGAGGAACCACCTGCGTGACCGTGACAGATGTAGCCCGAGAGATTGCCACGGCAGTTGAAAGTGGAGAAGCGGGTGGTCGGTACCCTGTAGTAGGTGAAAATCTGAGGTGGACCGAGCTGATGAGCCGTTTAGCTCATCTATCTGGGCGGAGAAAAGCCGTTATCACACTCCCTGATTGGATAGTAAAAGCCGGGGCGGTGCTGCTGAAAGCCTGGCATATGCTGCGGGGACTGGAGAGCGGACTTGACCCTGTGCATTTCATAAAATTGCAGACTTCTCACACTTTCATTAACACTGAAGAGACGCGGGTAACACTGCAGGATCAAGCGGACAGTCTGGAAAACTCGCTTAGGGAAACGGTGGAGAGAAGTTTAAAGAAACAGGACCCCGCGCGGAGGTCCTGATTATTCCATACTTCTTCAATCTTTATAATTTTCCGCCAGGTATTCCAACAGGATGGATTTTTCCTCATCAGTGAGGTTGGCACCACGTTGAATCATCCTGTCGACAATAATCTCCCACTCTTCGTAGCTACCGGTTATAACGGTTATATTTTCCAGCGTGTGGCAGGTGACACAGCGTTCTTCGAGCAGGGTCTGTCCGCTGATCGCTGCAACTTCGGGGTCGATTGGCGCGGCTGCTGGTGGCGCAGCTGGCGCTGGGGCGTTGGAAGTGGGCTCAGGTGCCTCGGTTGCAGCCGCTGGCTCTTGGGGAGAATCAGTCGCTTCAAGAACAGGTGAAGTCGGCTGCGCGGCTGGAGCAGGTTCCGGGGATGCGCAACCAGAGAGAATTGATATTGCCAGGATACCAAGAATTAATAACTTACATATCCTATTCATCTTATTCCTCAATGTCAGTGATTGGTTTGCGGATGTCGATGGCGATAGCCAGCAAAATCACACCTGCTGAGATCGGAATGTACCAGTATGGGATGTAAGCCTCGGCGTTTTGAACGATCTGCCATTTAAGAATATAAAACTCGTTATAAGCGAGCATTCCAGCCAGCATCAAAAGGATCGAAATTACCACTAGCACCCAACTGCGAACGATGTATGGGGGAGTGCCTTTTGGTTGCTGCGGCAGCGGTGAGCCTTTAGAGCGGCCTTTCACTTTTCGCCGCTTAAGCGCCAGTTCTCTTTCATACCGTTTTTTCTTACCACGCAGCATGGCGATGCGAAGGTAAAAAACCGCGATCGCCGCGACTACGACGATAAGCTCCGTCGAAATCCTATTCATTTTTTCTTCTCCACTCGGTTTTTAATGATCCGTTTAAAATCCTGCTTGGTTGGTTTGAGACCAATGCCGCGTTCGCGGTAATTTCCCTTGGGGGTCACTTCGCCAAAGCTGGTGTGGTTCGGTAAATTGACATCATCCTTCCTGATGAGTACAAACATGGATGAGTTATACAGTTTTACGACCGCAAAGCGGCGCTCAGGGCGCGGGATTAAGCCGATAAAATAGGTGTCACCATCTTCGCGCGGCGAGGGTAGCGTGATCGTGATCAGCCGTGTTTTGGGATTTAGGTCATCTTTTTCGAAAGTGAGACCAGCCGCTGTGACGCGCTTTTCAGCGGGAAGTTTATCGCCCATGTGATCCCACCAGAACTTGAGGAACTTCACACCATCCTTGTCAAGATATTTAACAAAGCTGTCTGTTTGACTGTGAAATAGGGCTGGTAACGCTTCGAAGACAAAATTCCATTGATGACTTTTATTTTTATCCATTCAAATATCCTGTATTCGGAATTATTTAAGAGTATCAGGCTTTTTTCGCTGGTCCAACGATATGTAACGCTGAATAAATTCAGCAAATCTGGTGGCAGGTCTTTTTAGTAGATAGGATAGCACATTAGAGTTGCCGACCAGACCGTTTTGCTCATAATATTCAAACATTTTAATCAATGTTGTTATAGATCGTTCATCCAGTCCACTATTTCTGGCGTTCTCAGCCCAGGCAGTGCGGTCCAAAGCCGATGCTTCAACAGGGCGTTTCAACTCTCCTGAAAGGATCTCCGCCAATTCGTTCTGGCTGAGAGGTTCCGGTCCTGCAAGCTCGTAGATCGAATTTTTATGATCACGCTGGGTCAATACAGTCTCTGCAACTGCAGCCACGTCCTGCAAGTCAACAATGCTGATGCGGGATGAGGTGGCGTATGGTACTGCGTAAATGCCATTTTCAACGATACTTTGCCAGCTGCTAAGGATATTCTGCATATACGCGCAAGGCTGCAGGATGGTAAATTCCAACCCTGATTCAAAAAGATGTTCTTCCATGCGCATTTTTTGCCAGTGGTGCGGCATGTTTTCAACCTGGGGATGAAACACTGAGTGGTAGATGATGCGGGTTACCCCATTCTGTTTGGCAAGACGTACCAGGTTTTTACCGATCTCCAGTTCGTCAGGAGCCATATTCGGGCAGATGTAATAAATGCTGGTAATCCCTTTCATCGCTTCTGCCAGAGACTCATTGTCTCGCAGATCACCCAGGGCGATGTGTTTGCCGCCGATGCTCCTGATTTCCTCAGCCTGTGTAGATGAACGCACGAGGCTGCGTACACTGACACCATGGGGTAATATTGTGTTCAAAATTGCTTTGCCGGTTTTCCCGGCTGCACCTGTGAGAAGGATCATTCTCGTTTATTTTCCATGTTGGTAAATTTGTTCCCTGATTATACCCGATGAATGAAAAACTCCCCAACGTTGAAGTTGGGGAGTTTTGTTTTTCCTGTTATCCGGAAAATTATTCCAGAACGTCAGTAGAGCGGATTTGCGGTGGTTTCCAGGCCAGGAAGAGCAGGTTGAGCAGGATACCGAAGACCGCAGCGGCTGCGATCGCAGGCCACCCGAAGGGGAAGACACTCTTGAGCAGCGGGATGGGCAGATTGCCGCCGTATCCGATGTTGCCGCCGATACCGACGACGAGGATGAGGGCAACGATCGCCAGTTTGCCGGGATCGTACAGGTCAACTTTCTCGGCCATCATCAGGGCGATACCCTGAACGCCGATGACACCGTACAGGTAGATGGCGAGACCACCGGTGACCGCGGTCGGGATGCTATAGATGGCATCGCGCAGCGGGCCGATGAAGCCGAGGATGACCGCGATGGCGCCGGCGGTAATGAGTGCCGGGCCGGAGTAGTTGCGGGTGATCACCATCAGAGAGTTGTTCTCACCGTAGTTGGTGCCGGCGGTGGAGCCGAAGAGACCGTTCACCAGGTCGTTCAAACCATCAAGCATCAGGTTGAGGCCGATGTGCTTGGCAAGATACGGTTTCTCGCGACCCTGTTCTTCTGCCAAATGGTCAACATAAAGGCTGATCTGGTAGAGGTGGGCGGTCGATTCAGGGATGGTCGCGATGGCCATCACGCCGATACCGATCATCGCTGTAGCCGTGAGTGCGTTATTGAAGACCGGGAAGACAATCTTTGGAATGGTGAGCAGGCCACTGGAACCGATGGACGAGAAATCTACCAGGCCAATGGGGATGGAGACGACGTAGCCAAAGATCATCGCAAGGAGGATCGGGAGCATGCCGATAAAGCCCTTACCCTGCAGGTAAACGGAGAAGACCACCGCAGCCAGGAAGGTAAGCGCCGCAGCCAACCACCACTTAAGGGTTGGGGGCATGTTCGGTTCAACTCCGCAGCATGTACCGGAAGCCATGGTCAGGGCGGTGTAGGCGAGGCCAATACCAATGATGATGGCGACCGAGCCGGTGATCTCGGCGGGTAGAACTTTGTCGAGACCCTTCTTACCACCGGTGACGCGGATGAGGAGACCAAATAGGATGTTGAGGATACCGGTGACAATAAAGCCGGCTGTCACAACGGAAATCGTCTCAGGTTTGGCAGGAGCACCAAAAGCCAGTCCGGGTTCCAAAACTGCAATGATCGAGGATACCGCGGCGATGTAGGCAAAGCTCGAGCCGTAGTACAGGGGAATATAGGTATTGATCGAGAACTTGGATCCAAGTAGTGCGACGACGGTGCCGAGACCGGTGATGGTTAACACGGTGGACACATCAAAGTTCATGAGCAGGGCGCACAGCACGGTGGCGGGGAACATTGTCAGCACGTGCTGAAAACCGAGCAATAACATCCTGCCAAATGGCGGGGTATCCTGCGGTAGGTAACCCAGCACTTTTGAAGTAGTTGCCATAGGTTTTTTTCCTTCTTTCCTTTGATTTGTTTTTTCTACGATCTCATATTTATTACCTGGTTTGAGCTCAAAACGCAAATAAATAAATTCTAAAGTCTTGTGCTCGCCCCTGAAATGCCTAAAGTTCTATCCGATAAACACCTCCTATTCAATTTTATATATTAACCAAAATGAGTTGATTTAGATACTTAATAATACAACATTTTGTCAAGATGGGTAGTGGGGAGGATCTCTCCTCCCCACTATTATCTTTACTTACCCAGGATCAGCGCAACAACGAGCAGGACCAGCGCAACGGGAATCACGTAGACCAGCATGCGGAATTCAGCAACTTCCATGAATTTCTTTTTGCCTTCTTCTTCCGGTTCCGTTACCTTTTTTTCTAACTCTTCTGCCATCTTTCCTCCAAAATTTTATCTAATTTCTCGAACACAGTCTTGAACATGGATTTCGCCACGCTGTCGATCATCCGCTGTCCAACACTGGCAAGAGTGCCACCAATATTTGCCTCACCGGTGTACTTTAACAAAGTTGTGTCATCGCCGGCATCTTCAAACTTGACATACCCGACGCCTTTGACAAAACCTGCTCCGCCTTTACCCTCAATGATCAGGGTGACGCTTTCAGGGGGAACCTCATCTGTAAGGGTGAGATTACCGGAGAAGTTGGCAGAAACCGGACCGACCCGAATACCCAGAACAGCCTCGTAATGGGATTCGTCAATTTTGATCATCTTCTGCATCCCCGGCACCGCGGCGCCGAGCGCATCAGGATCATTGAACATCTCGTACACAACTTCACGAGGTGCTTTGAACAGGTGTTCACCTTCAACTTTCATCTAAAAAATCCTCCGTTCATTTTCATGCAATTTGGTGCAGATACCAATTTTACACCCGATTGCTTACTTCTCAGCTTTCTTAAGATATTCGTAGATCTGGCTTGGACTCAGATTCGTCTCAAGGATCTCAACACCGGTGTCTGCAAACGCGTCTTCAAGTGCCTGGACGATAGCTGGTCCGGGCGGGATCGCACCGGCTTCACCAACACCTTTAATTCCCAAAGGGTTTACCTTCAAGGAACTATCGGCGTGATTGTGAATGATCTCGAGCTTCTTCGGCATATCGGTCGCCAGCGGCATCAGGTAATCCATGAAGGAGGCTGTAACGAGCTGACCGTTTTCATCGTAGACCAGCCGTTCGTACAGGGTGTTCCCGATGCCCATGGAGATACCGCCCTGGAGCTGTCCATCAACAATGAGCGGATTGATCATCGTGCCGCAATCATCGACCATCACCATTCTTTCGATGACCGGTTTGCTTGTTTCTTCGTCGATTTCAACGATGACACCCAACGCGCCGGAACCGGTGGAGCCGTGCGGGGGACCGTAGTAGGCAGTGGCTTCAAGTCCGGGCTCTACGCCTGGTTCGACGACACCGCGCATCGGGTTGGCCAACGCAGCCAGCGTACCCAGCGGGATCGTTGTTTCGGGTTTGCCTTTGATGCACACGCTGCCTTCACAAAGCTCGATCTCTTCTTCTGGAACCTCGAGTTTTTTACTGGCGGTGCTGAAGATCTTTGCTCGCACCTTTTGCGCTGCCAGGTAGGTGGCTGCGCCAACCAGCGCTGCACCGCGGCTGGCAAAGGTGCCGGCACCCCATGCAAACTGGTTGGTATCACCCGTGACCACCCTGACGTCATCAATCTTCACATTCAATTGATCAGCGATGATCTGAGCGAATACAGTGTAGTGCGCCTGTCCCTGGGTGCTGTAACCGGTCGCCATTGTTACCTTGCCGCTGGTGCTGACGGTGATCTTGCAGCCTTCGTAAGGTCCAACAGCAGTGCCTTCGGTGAAGGCGACCACGCCGATACCCAGACGTTTACCTTCGGCTCGCGCTTTTGGTTGAATCTCCTTGCGGAATTTGTCGTAATCGATACCCTCGAGGCATTTCTTGTAATTGCCCAGGTAATCGCCGCTGTCAAGTACATTGACGACGAAGTCCTGTCCGATGATCCCGGTCTCGAGAGGTAGTTCATCAACCTTCAGCAGGTTCTTGAGCCGGATCTCGATTGGAGAAATTCCCAGTTCCTTTGCGGCGAAATCAAGCATGCGCTCCATCGCGAATACGCCTTCAGAACGTCCGGCGCCGCGCACTGGCGTGACCACCATCTGGTTGGTGAATACCATTCGGATTTGGGTGAAAAAGTTGGGTACACGGTAATTGCTGATGGTGTGAGTCTGTGTGTTCAGCGGAACTGTCATACCGTAGGAGTCATAGGCGCCTGTATTGTGATAAAAGACATCCTTGAAACCCAGGATCGTCCCGTCTTTTTTCAGAGCGATCTCACAGTGATGCACCTGGTCGCGTTCAGAAGTGGTTGCCAGGAAGTTTTCGCGCCGGTCTTCCATCCATTTGATGGGGCGTTTCATCTTCATTGAGATCCAAGGCAGAAGCACATCATCCGCCAGGGAGGTCATGACTTTGGGACCAAAACCACCGCCAATGTAAGGGGTGATCACGTGCACCTGGCTTTCCGCTAATCCCAAAGCGCGCGATACTGAACCGCGCACGGTGAGAGGAGATTGTGTGTTAGTCCAGATGGTCATCACCTGGTTTTGTTCATCCCAGCTGGCGATGAAGCCGCGGTTTTCCATCGCGGCGCCTGCAACGTGCTCGATCAACATGCGCCTGGAAACAACGACATCGGCATTTTTCTTCGCCTCTTCGTAATTACCGACTTCCTGTGTTACCAGGGCGGCCATATTCGAGGTCAGATCATCGTGGACGAGAACTGAGTTGTCTTCCCATGCTTTCTCAAGGTCAACAACAGCCGGGAGCGGGTCCACGTCGACAATGATATCGTCAAACGCATCTTCAGCAATGTAGCGCGATTCAGCGATCACTACAGCCAGCACCTCACCAGAGTAGCGAATCTTGTCCTTGGCAATGGGCACAAGGGTGCGCGCATTGAACTCGGAGCCTTTGATCGCTGTGGGAGGTGGAACCTGGAGGGGACCGGGTTTCCAGAAATCGCCAAAGTCATCAGCGGTGTAGACGGCTACGACACCAGGGCGTTTTAACGCCTCGCTCGCGTCGATCTTGAGGATTCGGGCGTGAGCGTAGTCGCTGCGTAAAAAGGCGGCGTGGAGCTGTCCTGGAACTTCAATGTCATCCACATACTTGACGTTACCCGTCAGCATGAACTTGTCTTCCAGGCGTAATACAGGTTTACCAAAATATTTATCAGTCACAGTTCACCTCGCTTCACTTTGCCTGAGACATCTTCTGAGCCGCGTCTTGCACGGCTTCGACGATCTTCTCATAACCTGTGCACCGGCAGATATTGCCATCAATGGCTTCGCGGATCTCATCTTCACTCGGGTTTGGATTTTCCTCGAGGAACGGAACGAGGGTCATCAGGAACCCGGGGGTGCAGAATCCACACTGCAGGGCGTGTTTTTCGTGGAAAGACTGCTGCAATGGATGCAGATTCTCAGGTGTACCGAGGGATTCCACGGTGGAGATTTCGTGCCCATTGGCTTGCACAGCAAACATAAGGCAGGAGCGGATTGCTTCGCCGTCGAAAAGGACGGTGCAGGCGCCGCAAATACCGTGTTCACAGCCAACATGGGTGCCTAACAGGCCGAGATCATGGCGCAGAAAATCACTCAACAAAAGGCGGGCTTCCACCTCGCGATGATATTCCTTGCCGTTTACAGTAACAGTAATGGGAAAGAGTTCTTTGCTCATATTATCCTCCTTATTTCGCGCGCTCAAAAGCTTCAGTGAGCGAACGCACGATCAGAACGCGTGTGATGCTGCGGCGGTAATCGGCAGTGGCATGCAGGTCAGTAGCCGGGTCGATTTCTTCGGCAGTAACCACTTCTGCGACTTCCTCGATGGCTTCCCTGGTAGACGCGTTACCGATCAGGATCTCACCGGCTTTCTGCGAAAGGATGGGTACCTCTCCCACGCTCATTAATACCATACGAACATCCTTGCAGCGGTCGTTTTCATCAAGCGTGACGATGGACGCGACTGCAGATTGGGCGTATCCGCCGCTCTGGCGGGAGACCTGCACATACTTGTAACCTGTGCGAGGCTGCCATGGACTGAGTACGAGTTCAGTAAGCATCTCCTCGGGTTCGATCACGGTCATGAACGGACCAATGATGAGATCCTGACCATCCACCCAGCGCTCTTCACCCTTACGTCGGATGAGGGCTTTCATATTCATCAAAACTGAAATACTGGGTAGTTGACCGGCGGGGTCAGCGTGGGCGATCGCGCCGCCAAACGTGCCGCGTCGGCGGATCTGCGGGTGGGCGATGTATTTGGCGACCTCGATCAGCAGTGGAAAGCGCTTTATCACTTCCTCATCGTTTTCCACGGTGAAAACGCGCGTCATGGTGCCAATTGCCAGACCGCCGTCTGCTGTGGGTTTGATGTAAGAAAGTTCTGGTACGTTGTTGAGGTCTACCAGCGCGCTCGGACGGGCCATGCGGAAGTTCATGGCAGCGATCAGGCTTTGACCACCTGCCAGCACCTTGCCTTCATAACCGAGTTCCGCCAGTTTATCCAACGCCTCATCGACGCTGGATGGTGCAAAATAATCAAATTTTACTGGCTTCATTAACTACAACCTCCTGATAATTTGAGGGTTCAAAAACCTGGGTCTTCAACGGGTGAATTGTACAGGAAAATGACCAAAAAAGGATGATACAAAAACCTTCAGGGGAATGTTCCCCTGAAGGTTCTCTCTCTTAAAGGTTTACTCCTTGAAAGCAACGAAGCGGCCCCACATGGACTCAGCTTCCATGGCTTTCTGCAGGTAGCAGCCGATGTAGTAACGGCCGCTCTTCGCCGTGGCAAGATCGCCAGCCAGGTTCTCGGCGTGAACGATCGTGTGCGGGAAGAGATTAAGGTGCATATCCTGGTAGAAGTCCTTGAGCGGATAGAGCTGGTCCCAATCCTTGCCAAAGTCCTTGATCAGCTTGGCATTGGCTTCAGCGAAGGTCTTGGGGTGCCAGATGCGCATAATGGTGTTCATCGGGTGGTCAGCTGAAACCGCATCCACACCGATCCACTTGATCTTCATCTTGATCGCCCAGGCGGAGAAGTCAGGTGAGGGGCCCGGGTGTTTGACCATGTAGCGGAACTCGTCGGATTCCTTGCTATTCCAGCCGAACTTGTTCCAACCAGTCTTGATGATGAGGATGTCGCCCTCGCGAACCTCGACCTGGCTCATGATCATTTCAGGCGTGTAAACACTGGAATCGCTGACGATCTCAGAGATATCAGCAATTACGCCAGGACCGACCCATTCCTTTAGCGGGACCTCACCGATGGTGCGCCCGTTCGGGAAGAAGTGCTTCTCACCATCCATGTGCGTGCCAAGGTGGATTGAGGCGTTGCAGATGGAACCGTTGCGGCCCATTCCGAAGTACTGCCCGCCTACGCGCTTGGTGTAGGTGACAGTCAATGGAACGTAGTTCAACCACTGGGGTGTCTGTACGCTGAACGGAACGGTCATATCGATCATTTCTGATTTCTTCATCACAGTGAAGAACTCGTCTTCGGTCATGCCTTCGGGGGCTGTCCAGGCGAACACACGGCTCCAGGCTGTTTCGACTTCCATGTAAGGAATCGGCATGATGCTGATCCAGGCGCGTTTGTTCTTTAGCTTGTCGATATCACCGACAATGGCTTCAGCCAGCACAAGGTGCTTCTTGGGCATGTCGATGTGGGTCAACTGGTAGTACTCACCCTGAGGGAAGGTCTCGTCCCAGGTCTTGCCGGTTTCCTTCTTGAGCTTTTCCTCTGCCAGTTTGAAGTGATCTTCGTGCCAGCGCCGGATGGGGGTGTTCATCGGGTGTTCGGCTGAACCGCAATCCACGCCGACCACCTTCAATTCCATGTCCAAAGCCCACTTATAGAAGTCGATGGAAGGACCGGGATGGCGGACGAGGAATCCGAATTCCATACCTTCAACTCCACCCTGTGCGCCTTCGTTCATGACGGCAGGCTGGTCCCAGGAATACTTGTGGTAACCGGTGTTGACGATGAGGATGTCGCCCTTTTTGACCTCAACCTTGCTGAGGATCATCTCAGGGGTGTAGATACTGTAATCGGAAACCAGGTCGGAGATATCAGCTACAACACCAGGTCCGGTTAGATCGGTCAGGGGAATGTCGGCAATGGCGCGGCCGCCGGAATGGAAGGCGCGCTCGCCAACCAGGTGGGTACCCACGGTGTTGCTCCAGTTGAGGATCTGACCGTTGGCACCCTGTCCGCCGCCGTACGCTCCGGTAACACGCTTGAAGAAATGCACTTCCAGCGATTTCTCATGCGGATGCGGGGGGGTGAAGATGCTACATGCCTGGGTCAGGTCGTACAGCGGAGCATCACTCAGCATTTTAATAAAGTCTTCTCGATTCATTCTTACTCCTTTTCTAAAGGTTATAAATTAGTTGTAGCCGTACTTGTCAGCGAAGGCGTATAGCGCGTCTTCGAAGCATTTCATCGGGGCTGAAACAACACCCGCGCCGACCTGACCAACGCCAGGATCCTTGTGGGCAACGCCGGTATTGACGCGCGGAGCGATCTGTTTTTCGACCACTTTACGAATATCCACACCGGTCGGGGTGCCGCGGAAATCAAGGAACGGGATAGTGAACTGTTTGTGCTCTGCCTCGGTGATCTCATACATATCAAGTGTGGTGTTGATGGCATCGCGCGGCTCGCCGCCAATAAACGTGACCAGGGCGGGGGCTGTTGCCATGGCAAAACCGCCTATGCCGGCAGTTTCGGTGATGACGCTGTCGCCGATGTCGGGGCAGGCGTCTTTTTCGCTGAAACCGGGGAAGTAGAGCGCTTTGACGATGGGGGAGGGGGCGGTAAACCACTGGTCGCCCAGTCCGCTCACGCGGATACCCCAATCGGTGCCGTTGCGGGTCATCACGGTAACGATGGTGCTGCCTTCAACGTTCTCACCTGCTGCGGTCATGGTCTTGCAGCCTGCCATCACCGGGTTGAGGATGCTCAGCGCGTTCTCGCCCAGGAACTTGATAACTTCGGCAGCTGTGGCGGTGTCTTTGGCGGTTTTTACGACGTAAGGTGCCAGTTGAGTGGTCCACAGGATGGACGCGGCGTCGAGGCGGTTGTGACCGTCATCGCCCATGTGCAACGCCTTGGAGAGGATGGCGCGGACATCGATGCCTCCGCTGGCTTCCAGAGCTGCCTTGATTGTTGGACCAAGCACAGCTTCCATCCAGCGCAGTTTTTCCATCACGTCCTCGCTGTAAGCGCCCATGCGTAACACTTTGCCACGACCTTCATTGAGGTTGGAATAGCACTTAATGCCATGGGTCTGGTTTTCGATAATGTAAACCAGCTGCGAGGGGGAGATCACGCCCGCCATTGGACCGGTGCACATGTGGTCATGGCAGGGGCTGAACTCGATCTTGCCGGACCTCAGTAATTTGTCTGCTTCTTCAGGATTTTTGGCTTTGCCTTCGAAGAGCAGGGCGCCGATCATCGCGCCTTTGATCGGACCGGACATTCTCTCATACGTGACGGGGGGACCGGCATGCAGGAGCATGTTTTCATGAATGCCCGGGACAACATCCAGCGCCTTGGCCATGGTCGTGGCAACAGGGCGGGCTTCCATAAATCTTTCTACTACGTATGCATTTGCTTTCTCAATATCAACCATGTGCTTCCTCCAGGTTATTAGAATGGATTAACAGGCTTACTTTCTGGGTGATTTCATCTTTTGAAGAATATTCATCAAATTTTCATTGCCGCCCGCGGGAGGTTTCCAATCCACCTGCACGTAGGGGGCACCCTGGTCTTTGAGATTGGCTGAGAAGGACTCGAGACCAACATTGATGGCAGACAGGGGTTTCTTGAGGGGTTCCATCTCAACCGGTTTACCGGAAATTTCGACTTTTGCTTCGTCCCGTTCACCAAGGGCGCGCAGGATGCGTCCGACATAGCGGCAAATGACTTCGTTGCTGGTGTCCACCAGGGCTCCGGCCGCTTTCAGCTGGGCGATCTGGTTGTCGAGGTTCTGAGGATCTTCGTCAGTACCGCAGGCAACGCAAACCACTTCCAGGTGGCGCCCGTCTTTTTTGGCATCGGCGATGCACTTGGCGATGGCAGGAGCGATCTCGCTGGCGGGATCGGGATGCGAGCCGTAACCAATGACCACATCCAGCATAATGACCGCCACTTCGGGATCCTTCGCTTCTTCATATAATCTGCGTATGCGCAGCTCGTTGTCCATCATCGGGTGCAAACGACCAACCGTGAACTCGTCCTCACCGAGGTCGACGATGCAGTGTTCCTGGCTTACAAACGAATCAGGTAACTGAAACTCTTTGTTGATGGGGGAATTCGCTAACACACGGGGTACATAACCATAGAGAATGTGCTGGGCTTCGTAAGCGAGCGTTCCGCCGGAGAAGAGTCCGCGCAGGTACTTCTGCTGCGGGGTGAATTTATCGATCGGCAGGTCAGTGTCTCCGTCGAGTTTCGGGGGATTATTTGCCAGTTCCACTGCCAGTCGTGCCGCATCATCCAGGCCGGTGGCAAAGAAAAGGTTGCCATCGCGCAGGGTTGTGACAGGGCGGGCGATAAAGTTGACTACTACTGGTTTGCTGGCTTTGCGGGCGACCTTTAATACCTCTTCCGCGACCTTGGGTGAGGGTGGTTTGGAGGTGAGCACGATCACTTTGGTATCAGGATCGCGGTTCAGAACATCCAACCCCTGCAGGAAGGTGATGGCGCCGACTTCAGCCTTGAGGTCGCGCCCACCGGTGCCGATACCAAAGGTGATACCGCTGCCGAGCTGGTGAATACGGGTGGAAACCTGCTGCAAGCCAGTTCCGGCGGCTGCCACGATGCCAATAGGGCCTTTACGAATCTTATTTGCGAAAGCCAGGCCATAACCGTCTACCATCGCGGTACCGCAGTCAGGACCCATCACCATTAGACCAAGCTCGCGGGCTTCCTTCTTCAGCTCAATTTCGTTCTCGATCGAGACGTTGTCGCTGAAAAGGTGCACGTGCTTGCCAAGGCGAAGCGCTTCACGCGTTACAGCCGTGGCGTAACGTCCGGCAACCGAGATGATCACCCATTCGGCATCCGGCAGCATATCAACCGCGCTTTCAAGGCTGCGGGGCTGGTATTCCTGATCGCTGGAGGATTTACGGGCTGCGAGCAGTCCATCAACCTGGGCAAGCGCTTCATTGGCGGATTTTTCGTCATCGGCTTTCACAACGATCGCCAGATCATCAGGTTTTGAGGCGTTTACTTCTGGAGTATCGAGACCAATATGGGCGAGCAGTTCCTTGTTTGAATCTGTGCCCATAACAACGCCGGCATCCTGGATACCGGGCAACCCGGCAAGTGATCGTTGTAACGACATTAACTTGGCCGAGTCATAGTACACACCACTGCGTATTTCAGTTTTTAATGTTGCCATTATTGCTCCTGAAAAGTGAGATATTTGGGGATAACTGGTTCACAAAACCGGACCCGGATGCATGAGGGAGGGGGTTATGTGCCGATCCCGATTATGATAAAGTACATTCGGCGGTTGTTGCATCAATCGGGTTTTTTGAGGGTCATTCCTTATCCTCAGATGATTCAACCACCATTCTTCAATATATCATTAACAAATATTGACAGTCAACTAACCTTAATCGAAAAAAACACTGACAAATTACACAGGTTAATCAAAAAACCTCCTCTTGAGGTATTTCTGCTCAGTGAGGAGGTTTTGATGTTCATTATTGGATGATCTTACAGGTCAACAGTCTCAGGAACACGGAAGTTTTCGTTGGCTTTGCGAATTTCGTCAGTTACATTGAAGTTCATGTCCTGACCGATAACTTCCTTGATGTAGTTCTTAACACGGCTCTGCCACATATCCTGGTTGAGGTAGAAGATCTTGGCGCCGCCAAGTTCGTGCTGGTACTGCGGCCAGGGTTTGGTGGGCTGTGCCATTGAGAGACCAGCCATGCGCCATCCGTTGTAGCTTTCGAAAGTCGACCACCATTCCTGCACCTTGAGGAGTTCCATCGCGTAGTAGGTCTTGGCATAGTACATCGGCCAACCAAGGCGGGCGCGGCGGGAGAAGGTGAGGGTGTGCAGGCTGACAGCCACGTCTTTGTCCCAGGCGCGACCGTTGGCGAAACCGAGCCATTCACCGTCAACGAGGCCGACCATGGTAAAGGCGTCCTTGAGGCGTTTGCGGCGCAGAGCGAGAACCTCACCGTAAACACGTACACCAACGATATCGTAGAAGTCTTTTTCGACTTTCATCACTTTTTCGAGGTAACCAAGCATGGGGTCAATGTCGCTGTCCTGAATAGCGCGGACATAAACGGTGCGGCCGTCTCTGAGTGCGAATGTAGCTTCGGGGATGGCGGGCATATCCATCGCGGGGCCTTGCAGAATACCCTCGATCTCGCGCAGATCAATGGTCATGTCTTCTTTTGTTACTGGGGTCGGGAATTCAATTTTCATTTTGCATCCTTTTCGTGTTATTTTTAATCGTAAATTGAGTATAGCATTACCAAACTTGAACGTCAATCAGTCATATGCTGATTAAGACGAAATCAGTATGAATCAGGTATTTTTATCACCCGCTTGATTTTGTCCAATTACAGGTTTTAAGAAAAAACCACCCGTAGGGGTGGTTTTTTGTTTGGTAGAGAAGCGAATTACTTGCCATACTTGGCGAAGTGCGGGGCAAAAATATCATCCGGATCGGGAATGCTGAGGGGGATCGGGTAGGAAACCCAGGTCACGTTCATCATATGTTTGACAGTGATGTTTTCAGTGGTGATGTTGCCGCCCCAGGTGCCGCAGCCCAGCGACATGGTGAATGCCATACCGTTTTCCCAGTCGCCGCTGTTGCCCACGGATTGCGCCTGCCTGACCATCATACGGCTGACCTTGGCTTTGTGTGCCAGTTCCATTATGTGATCTTCATTCACCGAGTGGATGCCGCATG
Source organism: Anaerolineaceae bacterium (assembly GCA_040772785.1). Lineage (GTDB taxonomy): Bacteria > Chloroflexota > Anaerolineae > Anaerolineales > Anaerolineaceae > UBA6107. The sequence continues at coordinate 111,732 of JAXGXM010000008.1, forward strand.
AATGACCAAAACCGCTGAACGCTGTGATGTCAATCACCATCTGGACGGCATCGCTGAATTCCTTGTATTTCCATAGGGTCAGAATCGGAGATAGTTTTTCGGCTGAGAACATGTCCTCTGGCCCGATGGCTTCGCCAATCACCATAATGAACTTGGTTCCTTCGGGTACTCTGATGCCGGCTCCATTGGCGATCGTTTGGACGCTCTGGCAGACCAGCTTGCCGCTGAGATGTTTTCCATCCGGCCACATCGCGGCTTTAAGCTTGGCACGTTCTTCGCCTGTTACCAGGTAGCCGCCGGTCTTCTTCAATTCCTCTAATAACGTGTCGAAGATGCTTTCGTGAATGATGATGTTATTTTCGGCAGAGCAGGAGGTGGCGTTATCGAAGATCTTGCCTTTGCAGATCTTTGCCGCGGTTACAGGCAGATCAGCAGTTTCGTCGACAATGATGGTCGCATTGCCAGCCCCGACACCGTACGCAGGTTTACCACTGCTGTAAGCGGGTTTAACGATGCCCTGACCGCCAGTTGCAAGCACGAGGTCGACCTTGCTCATCAATTCCTGGGAAAGTTCAAGCGTGGGTTCTTCAATGCACTGCACCAGGTCTTCAGGTGCGCCTACCTTCTTTAAACCTTTGCGCATTTCAGCAACGATTGTGGCGCAGGTGGTCTTCGCCCGCGGGTGGGGAGCAAAAATGATAGCGTTACGTGCTGCCAGTGCGGGCAGGCCGTTGCACGGCATGGTGGAGGAAGAGTTGGTCATGGGGGTGATCGCACCGATTACACCCACCGGTTTGGCGATCTTCACGATGCCTTTTTCAGGAATGCGCTCGATCACACCAACGGTTTTCTCACCCTTCAGATCGCGCAGTACGCCCAGTGTCTTTTTCTGGTGCTTGGCGACCTTGTCTTCATATACACCCAACCCGGTTTCATCAACTGCCAGGCGGGCAACTCTCTGGGCGGTTTCCAGCTTGTAGGATTCCCAACCCACTGCCAGGATCATTTCATCCACCTGCTCCTGGGTCCAGAATTCAACCAGTTTTTGAGCGGCTCGCGCCTTTTCTAGTAATGTATCGATCAGTTCAGACATATTTTTTCTCCTGGATTTGATTAGGTTTAATGATAGTTTATTTTACTGCTTCTGCTAAAGCGCTTTCAAAAATATTCAAACCGTCATTGATCTGTTCTTCGGTAACGATCAAAGGGGGTATCCAGCGAATGGTGTTGTCCCATGGACCGGCGGTCAGAATGAGCATGTTGCGGTCGATGCAGCCGTGCTGCACTGCTTTGGTGAAGGTCTTATCCGGTTTGCCTTTAGCGTCGCGAAATTCAGTGCCGATCATCAATCCCAAACCGCGAACTTCAGCGATTTGCGGGTATTTCTCCTGCAGATGAGCTAATCCGGCTTTCAGCTGGCTGCCGCGCGCGTTAACATTATCGAGTATTTTTTCCTCGCGAATTGCCTTAATAGTCGCCACACCGGCTGCAGCAGCAACCGCGTTGCCTCCGTAGGTGCCGCCATGCGACCCCGGGATCCATTTTGACATCAGATCAAGGCGGCTGATAACGCCGGAGATCGGCATACCAGAGGCGAGTCCTTTGGCGATTGTCATAATATCCGGCTCGACATCAAAATGCTGGATGCCGAACCACTTACCGGTGCGGCCAAACCCTGATTGCACTTCATCCGCCACCAGCAACATGCCGTGTTTTTTGGTGAGTTCGCGCAATCCCTTCATAAAAGACTTTGGCGGGACGATGTAGCCGCCCTCACCGATCACTGGTTCAATGAACACAGCGGCGGTTTCAGCCGGGGCTGATTGGGTCATCAGGAGCAGTTCAAGTTCATCCAGGCACCATTGGCTGGTCTTTTCCTCGTCCCATCCGTAACGCAGGGCGTAGGGGAAGGGGGCGACGTACACACCGGACATAAGAGGTTGATAACCGACCTTGTAACCATTCTTGGAGGTGGTCATCGCCATGGTCGCGTTGGTGCGCCCATGAAAACTACCCTGGAAAACGATCACATTCTGGCGTCCGGTCGCGTGCCGGGCGAGTTTCAGCGCTCCTTCAACTGCTTCAGCTCCGCTGTTGCTGAAGAAAAATCCATCCAACGAGGATGGAACAATCGGGCGCAGCTCGTTGACGAGCTCCAGGATGGGTTTGTGAATCACAAGGTTCATTTGTCCGTGGATCAACTTGCCGGCCTGCTCGCGGATCGCTTCCACCACTTTTGGATGGCAGTGACCGGTGTTAGTCACGCCAATGCCGCACGAAAAATCCAGCACCTTGCGTCCGTCTGTAGCATAGAGGTAGCTGCCTTCGGCGTGGTCAATGATGATGTCTGTGTAGTGTGACCAGACAGGTGATAGGTGTTCAAAATTCTCTTGGTAATTGATCATATGGATGTCCTCTTATTGATGAAGTGTACTTGCTAGTTTTTTGAGCTGATAGAGCTCCTTCTTCTGAATCTCAACAAAAGACTGATCCGGTCGTTTAAATCAAGTTCCCCAACCGTTTGCTTAATTATTGCATTAAAGTCAAGGTTGGGGAACTCATTTATATCATCGAATTAACGGAAATTCTTCACCACTCCTTGATGCCCCAGGGGAATCCAATCCCTGCCATGCGATCCATGAAGGGCATCGGGTCGAAGAACTCAGGACCCTCGACGCCGGTGGCTTTCCAGATGCCTTCATCAAGCAGCTCCATCCCAATGACCGCGTTGAAAGCCGTTTGTGTGACGACCACCTGGCAGTCGAACTTGTCCATGCTTTCCTTATTGTCTGCCACCTGGTAAATGTAGACGTTCTTTTCCTTCCCGTCCTTCTTTCCTTTCACCCAGGTTCCGGCGCATGTCTTGCCTTCCATTAGTGGGCCAAGGTGAGCGGGATCCGGCAGGCAGGCGGCGACGACATCACGCGGCGCAACTTCCACTTTGCCCACCTTGATCGGTTCCTTGTTATCGAGGCCGAGCATATGCAGGGTCTGCAGGATGCCGATGAATTCATCGCCCAGCCCGTATTTGAACGTGACGCGTTTGCAGTCGATGTAGCGCGGAACCAGCAGCACCTCTTCGTGTTCCACGTTGACGCACTCGGTCGGTCCGATGCCTTCGGGGAAATCAAAGACCTCTTTTTCCGAGAATGGGGCGGTGGTGAACCATCCCTTTCCTTTTTCCCAGATAACAGGCGGGTTGAGGCATTCCTCGATCGTCGTCCAGATGGAGAAGTTGGGGGCAAAATCGTATCCCCTTACGATCAGGTTTGCGCCGTCTCTCACGCCGATCTCTTCGATTTCGTCAAATAGATGGGTCGCGGCGTACTTGGCAAACACGTCTGCCATTCCGGGTTCCACACCCAGTCCCAATAACGCGAGGATGCCTTTTTCCTTCCATTTATCCGCGCGCGCGAATTGATAATCACCCAGTTTGATTCCGGGTTTCTCATAAGGCGTTTCGGGGTGAGGCGCGGATAAAGTCATTGCCATATCCATATAGTTGACACCCGCGTTGTAGGCTGCATCGAAGATGGCTTCATTGAAGCTTGGATCGCAGGCGTTCATGATCAGGTCAATATCATAATCCCTGGCCATCTTCTCGATCATCTCGCGATTGCGCGCGTCGATGAACTCAACCGGGAAACGTTCATTGTCCTTGATCTTAGCCTGTACTTCCAGAGCGCGATCCTTGTTGTAATCTGCCAGCACCATCTTTTCGAGCCACGGGCGTTTGGCTGCCATTACAGCAATGGCTTCGCCTACGCCGCCCACACCAACAAGCAATACTTTCATGACTTCCTCCTGTAGAAAATTTTAGTGTGCTTCTTCTTCAGCTGTTCCCAATACATAGGGATCAACATCCGGAATATCCTTCTTTACCCATTTACGGATCGGGAAGTAGAGAACAGCCCCGACCACCATGGCGATGAGCGCCCAGCCGACTGCGCCCGCCCAGCCGTAATCGATGATCTGGCTGACAATGGCGATGAGGATGATCGTCAAAGGCGCGACAACAATATAAACCAACCCCCAAACCCCGCCAGGCACCCTGTTGCGCGGCAGGTCCGGTTTCTTGCGCCGTAAAACCACCAGCGCGAAGATCTCTGCCATCAGCACCAGCATGTTGAGGAAGACATCGATCACCACCAGGCTTTGGAAGGCTGAGGTCGCGAATATAAGGTAGAACACTGCGCAGATCAGGATCGACACCCAGGGTGTGCCGTACTTGGGATGTACTTTGTTCAGCCAGGTCGGCATCATGCCGTCCTCAGCCATCGCGTAGGGAACGCGCGTACCGCCCAATCCGTTGCCAATAAACAAACCGGTCATGGAAAGGATCGCCGAGATGCCCACGATCGCGCCCAGGAAGAAGGAAAGCGGACTGTCCTTGCCGGCTACCTTGTCGCCGATGCGGTGCGCGATAGTGGGGAATTCCCAGCCGTAATCTGTCCCGGGATCTACACCCCAGCTGAGCATCTTCTCATCCTCAATACCATACTCATTAAGGATCGGGCCGATGCCTTCACCGGTATCGTATTCCTCAAGACCCCAAACAAGGTACTGACCATCCTCGCCGGCGCCGCCGTAAAGGCCGGCGACTGTCGGCAAAGAGTAGGAAAGGATGGCGGCGATGAGCACAAGCACCATCGCGCGCGGATAGGTCTTCTTTGGATTCTTGATCTCATCACCGGCAGCGGTGGGGAGTTCCCAACCCATAAAGTTCCACATCGCCACGTAGATGCCAACGCTCAGTGCACCCAGCAGGTTCTGCCCGTTGATCTCAGCCCCACCCGGCAGGAAGGGAATATTGGTTGGGGTGCCATTCACGATCCATGCGTAGATGCCAAACCCGGACATGATGATGATCGGGATGATCATGAACACACCCAGCCATCCGGCGAATAAACCAGATAACTTCGCGCCGCGCACATTGAGTAGCGAAATGGAGATGATGAGCACAGCGGCAACCAGCCATGAGAGAAAATCTGATGAAAACTCAATACCACCGATCGTCGCGCCGTCGCTCAGAGCAGGGATGAAGTAGCTCAAGTACCAGGCTGTCCAAACCGGGTAGATGGAGACGTCCACCCAGGAGACTACCCAGTTCATCCATCCGGACATGAAGCCGGCGAATGGCCCGAATGCCTGTTTTACCCAGTGGTAATAGCCGCCTTCGACAGGCATCATTGACTGCATTTCCCGCACCATCAGCATGTTCGGGATGCTGAACACGAGCGGCGTGATCACCATCAGCAGCAGTGCCAATCCCGGACCGGAAAGACCGACCATCGGTTCAGCGCCAAACGCGCCTCCGCAGACGGTGAAGTAGATCAAAGCGAAGAGGGGGATGATCGTCAATTCCCTCTTGAGCTTTGACTTCTCACTCTTGACAAGACTAGCCTTATCGACTTCTGGTGCCATAGTTCCTCCTTCGGATAATAAGAATAGAAGTTTTCTTAAGGATGTGGAATGTTCACATTCATATCACTGAGGTAACTAAATTCACCTGTAAAAGAACGGATATAAAGTTTATTCTTTTTCGATCATAAAGCTGGGGATCGGCCACATATGGTCGTCTTTGATTTTGATGGGGACAAATGAGATATGCGTCTTGCGAACACCTGGAATCTTGCCAATTACATCCATGACGAATTTAAAGAGCTCTCCGTTGTTCCGTGCAAAAACCTGGATACTGATATCCGTCTCACCGGTGGAGTAAGCAATGTAGCTGACGGATTCGTATTGCGCCAGGTGGTTGGCGATTTCAAGGATCTGGGAAGGCTCAACTTCAATGAATACATCCGCGCAAACGTTAAGCCCAAGACCTTCAGCCATTACATTCCCGCGGATGGCAATGATGCCGTTTTCAACCAGGCGGTTAATGCGATACCTGACCGCTCTTTCGCTGATCTCCCCAATACTGGCGGCGATCTTCGCGCAGCTCATGCGACCGTCTTCAAGCAGCAAATCAGAGATTTTTTTATCAATTGCGTCTATTTTTATCGGCATAATTGATTATCCCTTCTGAAATATACATAAATTATAGATATTTTTTCCGAAAATGCAATAACTTAAGCATTATTGGGGAAAAATTTTAAGATTTGATTATGGGGATTGATCTCAAAAAACAGTTGGAAATGCAAAAAAATTACTTAAATTAACTTGACACAGGGGATTATTTTGCAATAATAATCATATGGGAAAAAATGACATTTTTCCCCGCTTCCCTTTTTATTCGGTACAAGACAATCTAATTAATGTGTGAATTCGGCAAGATTTTTTACCAACTTTGTTTAAATGCTTCATGTGTAAGTAAAAAATCATACTAGTTACAAGGAGGAGAAATGCCACAGAATTTACAAGACGCAATATCCTATTCAGATCGTTGGTTGGACTTAATTGAGAAATCTCAAGTAACAGAAGCGGAAGGGAAGCAGATCATTGAAGAGAGCAAGTTTAATTTTGCCGAATACTTCAACAGAGGCTGGCTTGAGTACCGCAAGTCAGTAACTGAAGCCGGCGACTGGGCTTGCGTCGAATGGACGGGGAGCGGCGCAATATTCGAAGACGTGCTGGGTCGTGAGTACATAGACTGCCTGGGAGGTTACGGCATGATGGACCATGGCTGGAGCCATCCTGATGTGGTGAAAGCAGTCGCAGCTCAGCTGCGTCGCACACCGATGCCCAGTCAGGAACTGATCGATCCGCTGCGTGGCGTTTTGGCAAGACTGATGGCTAATATCACCCCCGGTGATATCAAGTACTCTTTCTTCTGTGCGAGTGGAACAGAAGCCATCGAAGGCGCGATCAAGCTGGCGAAAATGTACACCAAGAAATCGGCTTTTATCGTCGCGACCAAGGCTTTCCATGGCAAGACCATGGGGTCACTCTCCATGCTCGGCAAAGCAGATTATCGTGTTCCACCCGGCCTGCTCTATGGCGGACCTGTTTACCACGTGCCGTTTGGCGATGCAGCAGCTGTGGAACGACAACTTGAGATTTGCGACCAGGTGGGTATCGGAGTGGCAGCGGTAATGATGGAACCGATTCAGGGTGAAGCTGGTGCCATCGTACCGCCGGATGATTTCTGGCCGCGCATCCGCAAAGCCACCAAGGATCACGGCGTACTCCTGATCGCTGACGAAGTGCAGACCGGGCTTGGCCGCACTGGCAAGCTTTGGGGTGTGGAACACTGGGATGTGGTTCCTGATATCGTGGCAATCGCGAAATCACTGGGCGGCGGTGTTATGCCCGTCAGCTCTTTTGCCTCGACCGAAGAGATTTGGCAGGTCATGATGGATCCGAATCCCTTCATTCATACTACCACGACTGGTGGTGGTGCCCTTGCATGTTCCGCGGCAATTGCGTCGATCAACGTGGCGCTGCGGGATAACTTCCCGAAACTGGCACAGGAAAAGGGTGATTACTTCTTCAAGACTCTACGGGAATTCGAAAAGAAATACGAAAGTATCTACGACTTTATTTCCGGTAGAGGACTGCTGATCGGTCAGCACTTCAAGGATGCCGAAGTTGGCTACAAAGTTGCTGCCGGTCTGTTCAGACGCGGTGTTTTGGTTGCGGGCACTTTGACCAGCGCGCACACCATTCGCATTGAACCACCCATCGTAATCACTTATGAGCAAATTGACGAAGTTTTGAATCGCCTTGAAGACACTTTAAAAGAAGTTACAAAATAACATACAAACCCTATTCTTCGTTCGTTTCTAGAAAGGAAGTGTATTATGGTTCTTGAAGGTTATCAGTACGCCTGGCTGGTTATTCTGTTTATCGCACTTTTCTTCGCCGTCCGCATCTTGGTAGGTGTCTGGGCGAGCAGGCAGGTTCAGGATAATACAGATTACGTTGTGGCAGGACGCAGACTGCCCATTCATATGGCGGCGGCATCCATCATGGCAACATGGTTCGCCGCTGAAACACTGATGGGGGCGTCAGAAACGGCGTACGACTACGGCTTCCAGGGGGTTGTCTTCGATCCGTTTGGTGCCTCTGTCTGTCTCTTCCTGTCAGGCTTCCTGTTCGTGCGCCTTATGCGCCGGGCGAAATACCTGACCATCGTTGACTTCTTCGAACGCCGCTACAACAAGCTGACCACTGTCCTGACCGTCATCGCAGAAATGTTGACCTACTTCTCATGGACAGCTGCGCAGATCGTGGCGGGTGGTGCCATTGCCCAGGGCATTTTCGGTGTCGACCCGGTAATCGGGATGGTCATCATCATCGTCATCGTGGCTGGTTACACCATGATGGGCGGTTTGATGGCGGACACCATGCTGGACTTTTTCCAGATGTTCCTGACTTCCATCGGCATCACTTTGGTGTTCATCTTTATGCTCAAAGCAGTGGGAGGCTTCCCCGGCATGATCGAAGGGGCGGGTTCCACATACGTCTCTGAACCTTTCAATCTGCTGCCCATCAAGGGTGAAGGATACCTGGGTTACACCGGTGCTACCGGCTGGATGTACTGGCTGGCAGCCTGGATGGCGATCGGTCTCGGGTCAGTAGCTACCCAGGACTTGATGCAGCGCTCGATGGCTGCGCGCAACCAGGCGACCTCGGTCTATGGCTCTTACTTCGCCGGTGTTTTGTATCTTGTCTTTGGCATCATGAGCCCGTTGATCGGTATCATGACCTACAAGCTCTCACCGGGAATGGAGGATACCGGCTACCTGCTGGTGCACGCTGCCATGGAACACATGCCGGCGCTGCTTACCGCTATCTTTATCGCAGCCCTGGTTTCCGCCCTGATGAGCACCTCTGACAGCTCACTGCTGGCAGGTGCTTCAGCGGTCACTGAGAATCTGATCCCGTTGATCACCGGTAAGAAACTCGACGGCAAGAAAGCCCTGTGGGTGACCCGTATTATGGTTCTTGTGAATGCCGTTGTCGCGCTGGCAATCGCACTCTGGGCGCAAACGATCTACGAGCTATCCGTTGTCGCCTGGACGCTGCTGCTGGTGGGCCTCTTCACGCCGTTCGCGTTTGGTATGTACTGGAAGAAAGCCAACGCGTCCGGCGCAAACGCGGCGTTCATCGGAGGTTTTGTCATCTGGATTCTGGCGACCATCTTCTTCTTCAATACCGGTCTGGGCGGGCAATCAACTGCGATCGTCTGTGAATATGCCGGCGAAGGTGCTTTCACTGATGGCTGGTGGTGCGCGTTCTGGGATGCGGTATATGTGGCATCCTTTGTTGCTTTCTTCTCAGCCGTCATCCTCATGATCGTGGTGTCCCTTGCCACACAGAAAAAGGATCCGGCGAAGAAGCTGGTGGATTACTACGGCGAACCCATCGACATGAATCCCAAGCTGCACCTGGGTATCCTGCCGATCAAGGACGCCTTCCGTAAGATCACGGCAGAAGAGAAGGAAAACACCTGATCTTAGCGATAGGTGGCGGTTTACAGACAGTTTTATTCTACTGTCACAATAAACCGACTTTCTAAGTATAATCAGTGGCGTTCAGGGTTTGCTGACCTTGAACGCCACGCCTATCTTTTCCCGGCTCTCCGGGGTTAATGGAATTGAATATGCCAACGTTTAATCCAGACGAGTTAAAATGGTACGCGCTGATCTTTGGGGTCATCCTGCTCATTGTCTTTGCCTACCGTAAAGCGATGAAGAAGGTGCGCAGCGACCAGGAAGCAAAGATGAAGGCGCAATCTGCGTACAGACCGCCAGCCGCTGTATCAAAACAGGGGATGACCGAAGAGCAGTTTAATAAAGCCTGGAAAAGCCTCTCATACATGTTGTTGTTGGCTGGAGTCGGCAACCTGTATATGGCCTACACCGCGCTTGTGAGCGCGATGAATGCCAGTTTTGGCAAATGGGTCTGGTGGGTGGATGTAGTGTTCAGTATTCTGGCTGCAGTAGCTGCGTTCCTCATTTGGCGCAGGAGGGAGAAACTTTGGGTTTTTGTTTACTTTTTCTTTCTGCTTATTCCAATTTTCCTGTTCATGTCCATTAAAGGGCAGCCTTTTAAGATTAGCGCAATGATCCATCTGTTTCCGCTGGTACTGCTCTATTTTGTGCTCCGGCCAATCTGGGACGGACTTAAAAACTGAGAGTCTAATTAAAAATAATTTCCCTGCCAATTGTTGACAGGGAAATTTTTAATTGTGTTGCCTGGGTTAATCCAGTATCTGGCTGACAGCCTCGTGGAAGACCCTGGTGTGATAGTCGATGTCTGCTTCGGTTACATCAGGAGCGATGAGCGCCATATTATGGAAGGGTGTCATGAGGATACCCCGATTCATGGCTGCCAGGTGCATGTATCGGTCGAGCTCTGAATCAACGGCGGCTTCAGCCTCGCCGCCGTTGCGCGGCAGCTTATCGCAGAACCAGTATTCTGCGCGGCACCCCAGCCGGTTGATGACCCACGGCAAGCCGAACTCGTCGATCACCCCTTTCACGCCATCCGTGAAGCGCATCGCCAGAGGTATGGTGTGATCAAAGGATTCTCTGCTCAAAGTGGTTTGCAGGGTGGCGCGCATCGCTGTCAGCGAAAGCGCGTTGCCAGCAAGCGTTCCCCCGATCCCGCCCACATCGGATTCGTCCACCTTGATGCTCCTGGATACGATATCACCAACCTCTTCCGATAATCCATACACGGCTGCTGGTACACCGCTGCCAATGGTCTTTCCGACGGTCAGGATATCAGGTTCAAGCCCGGCTTCACCGGTGTACCCGCCGGGTCCAGAGCAAATGGTGTGTGTTTCATCGATGATCAGCAGCGTGCCGTATTTGCGGGTCAAGTCACGCAGTGCGTCGTGATAACCCGGGTCGGGATGAATGATCCCGATGTTGGTCATCACCGGCTCCGCCAGTACGCAGGCGATATCACCGGCAGCTAGTGCCTGCTCCAGCGCGGGGATATTGTTCCAGGGAATGACACGGGTGGTAACAACCGGGTTGACCTGCGGTCCGATCGCTCCCGGGCGGGGTCCGGGGATGCCATCGTTGAAGGTGATAAAGGTCTCGTCAACGGAGCCGTGATAGCAGTAATCGTAAACCAGCACATAGGGGCGCTTGGTGATATGACGGCAAAGACGCAGAACGAAGCGGTTGGCGTCAGTGGCGGTGAGGGTGGTTTGCCAGTACTTTAGTTTGAAGCGCTTTTGCAGCTCTTCACCGACCCAAATAGCGTCTTCTGTCGGCAGCATAAAAGTGATGCCTTTATCCAGCTGTTTTTTGATCTCGGCGACTGGTGCATCCGGCGAGTGACCAACCATCGCACCAGTATCACCCAGGCAGAAGTCAAGGAATTCCTTGCCATCTGCGCAGGTAAAGTGGGCGCCCTTCGCGTGTTCAACAAACAATGGGTATCCCCCTGCCCACCGCACCATCCAATTCATTGGAACACCGTCCAGCAGACAGCCTTTCGCGCGCTGGTAAAGGGCGTAACACTTTGGGTGTTCCCTGGCGAACATTTGAATTTCCTGTTCCAGCACTTTTTCAAGTTTTTCCCGGTTGATCGTTGACATAGCGCTCCTCTCTATTTGTTTATGGAATAAGGGATAATTAATAATTATATTCATCCCTAAAAAATGCAATAGCAAACAGGCTATAATATTTATCAATGGTGATTGATCCCTTCGTTGATGGATTGATTACAGGGATAAACCAGTGTTTGATGAGGATATTGATAGATGAAAATTTTGACTGTAGATCAGGAAAATGTTTTACAACGTGAACGGAATTTACTGAATGACCTGCGTTTGAAATTGGTGGAGTTTAAAGCTTCCCGCGAGGATGTGGAGTCTCTCGGTCAATCCATTCGCCAGCTGGATGACCTTTTTCTGCTGGTCATCGTGGGTGAATTTAACGCCGGAAAGAGCGCTTTCATCAACGCGTTAATGGGAGAGAAACTGCTCAAAGAAGGGGTGACCCCCACTACTTCCCAGATCACAATTCTGCGTCATGGTGAATCAAGCAGCTCGAGCCTGGTTGAGGAGGGTCATACCCTGATGCTCTTCCCGGTTGATCTGTTATCAGAGTTGAGCATCGTTGATACTCCGGGCACAAACGCGGTGATCCGTCAGCACGAGGAATTGACCACGCACTTCATCCCGCGGGCTGACCTGGTGCTTTTTGTCACATCAGCTGATCGACCTTTCACTGAAAGTGAGCGCAGTTTCATGGCGCATATCCGCGATTGGGGGAAGAAGGTCATCATCATTCTGAACAAGATCGATCTTCTTCAGGATGAGCAGGAATTGAAACAGGTACTCGATTTTGTTAAAGAAAATGCCCATACTCTGCTTGGCAGCACACCTGAGATCTTCCCGGTGAGTTCGCGCCTGGCGCTGCGGGCGAAGACCGGCGAACCTCAATTGTGGCAGCCGAGCGGGTTTGAGGCAATGGAGAACTACATCCGCGATAATCTTGACCAGGGAGAGCAGGTCCGCCTGAAGTTCCTCAATCCCCTCGGTGTGGGAGCTTTTCTCACCGGCAAGTATTCCGAACGGGCTGAGAATCAGCAGCGAATTCTGGCGGAAGACATCAGCATGCTGCAAAACGTCGAGCGCCAGCAAACTGTGTATAAGAACGATATGCAAAAAGACTTTGAGTTCCGCATGGCGGATGTGGAGAATATTTTCTACGCAATGGAACAGCGCGGAGATGAATTCTTTGAAGAGCGTTTCAGACTTGTGAAGGTGCTGGACCTGTTAAAAAGAGAACGCATGCAGGAGGACTTCACCCGCCAGGTCATTGCGGATCTCCCACAGCAGGTGGAGGCAAAAGTGACCGCGCTGATCGATTGGCTGGTTGAATCTGATCTGCAGCAATGGAAAGCGATCACCGGTTACCTTGCGGATCGCCAGCGTGAACACAGGGAGAATATCATCGGCGAGGGGATCAACACAAATTTCCGTTACGACCGCAACCGTTTGCTGGAAGCCATCGGCGGGGAAGCTGAGCAGGTGGTAAAGAGTTACGACCGGAAAGCAGAAGCGCACCAGATCGCTGAGAATGCCATGAACGCGGTAACGGCTTCAGCAGCCGTGGAGGTTGGCGCCATCGGTTTGGGGACGTTGGTTACCATTCTCGCCACCACAGCCGCGGCTGATGTCACCGGTATTCTGGCGGCGGGCGCAGTTGCTGCGCTTGGTTTCTTCATCATTCCTGCAAAAAGGCGCAAGGCTAAAAGTGAATTGCACGAGAAGCTGACCGCTTTACGCAAGGATATGGTGGATTCTTTGAAGACTGAATTTGAGAAGGAAATTGATACCAGCTTAAAACGGATCGAAGAGGCTATTACCCCCTACACCCGTTTCATCCGCTCAGAATCAGATTATACCGAGAAGATACAAACAGAGTTGAAAGCTGCGCAGCTGGAGATCAGCCAGATCCGCGCGCAAATCGAGAGCTGGTAGTAAAGCACGGTTTTCATTGCCGGTGATACAGCGTCACTTGACGGTTTGAATCGCCGGTTTATTGTTCCATGAATTGGCGTTCGTATAGCTGCGCGTAGAGTCCTTTTAGCTTCATCAACTCGGCGTGAGTGCCCTGTTCAACGATCCGTCCCCCATCTATCACATTCACCTGGTCGGCCTTGCGCACGGTGCTCAACCGGTGAGCGATCACCACCGAAGTGCGACCGTGGAGTAATCTCGCTATTGCATCCTGCAGCAGCGCTTCGGTTACCGAGTCGATGTTGGCAGTAGCTTCATCCAGGATCAGGATGCGGGGATCGGTGAGCAGCGCGCGGGCGATGCTGATCAATTGCCGTTGCCCCTGCGAGAGGTTGACCCCGCCTTCCAGCACGCGGGTCTGGTAGCCATTCGGCAGGTGTTGAATAAATACGTGGGCGTTCGCCTGTTGTGCCGCCAGGATCATCTCTTCATCCGTTGCGCCGGGGTTGCCGTACTTGATATTCTCCGCGAGTGTGCGTGAAAACAGGAACGGGTCCTGTGAGATCACACGCACCTGCTGGTGGAGCGAGGCGGTGGTGATCTGCCGCAGGTCGGTGCCATCGATTGTGATCGATCCACTGGTTACTTCGTACAACCTGGCGATCAGGTGTGCGATGGTGGTTTTTCCCGCGCCGGTTGGTCCTACAAGCGCTACAGTCCTCCCGGCGGGAATAAACAGGTTAATGTCATGCAGCACTTCTGGAGAGTCTGGTCGGTATTGGAAGGAGACGTGCGAGAGTACGATCTCTCCCTTGATTTTCTTAAGAGGAAGGGCATCTGGCGCGTCTGCGATCTCAACAGGGGTATCCAGCAGGTTCACCACCTGTTCGCCGCCAGCCATCGCGGATTGGAATGTGGTGTAAATCCGGCTCAGCTCCTGGATTGGCTGGAAGAATCGGGACACATAGGTCAGGAACGCGACCATCACACCAAGGGTAACTTCAGCCTGCAGCACGAAGTGACCGCCAAACCAAAGCACAATCACGGTTGCCAGCATGCCCAGAATCTCGATGGTCGGCAGGAAAATAAAGGAAAGATTCATCGCGTTAATGTACGCGTTGCGGTTGTTCCGGTTCACCTGTTCAAAGCGGTCCTGGCTCGTCTTCTCACGCGCGAATGCCTGGATGGCGCGGATTCCATTGATGTCTTCCGCAAGGTCACCAACAACAGCTGCCACGCTGGAACGGGTTTGGCGAAATGCCTTGCGCGCCTGGCGGGAAAAGAGCCAGGTAGCCAGCAGCATCAGCGGAAGCACCGTGAATGTGAGCAGCGCCAGCTTCGGGCTCATTTCGAGCATGATGATAATGATCCCGACCAGCACCACCGCGTCGCCCAGCAGGGTGATCACACCTTGAGAAAGCAGCTCGTTGATCTCGGCAACATCGTTGATGACGCGTGAGACAGTCACGCCGGTGATATGCCGGTCGTGGTAACCCAATGGCAGGCGCTGTAAATGTTTGAAGAGGTCTCCGCGCAGGGTTGCAAGCACACGCTGTCCGACCCAGGCCAGGGTATAGTTTTGGATCGAACTAACCACGAACAGGAGAACAAAAGCAATTGCCAGGATGATGGAAATGTGCCCCAGCCCGGGCAGATCGCCCGGGGTGATGTACTGGTCGATCGCTACCTTGATCAGGTAAGGAGTGAGCAGAGTTAAACCCGATTGCACGAGCGTGAGCAGAAAAGCGGCCACCATGCGCCACTTGTGCGGGGAAAGATAGGAAAGCATACGCTGTACGACGCGCGGGTTGTAGACTTCACCGTTTTTTCCTTCCGCACTGCCAAAGTCTTCAAGCAGGCTGCGGGGTCCCATTCCGGAAGAGGAAGGTCCAATTGAAAAACTCATCGGGCACCTTCCTGCTGTTTAAGCTGTTGGTCGTAGATCGAGCGATACAAATCGGAATTGACCAGAAGTTCTTCATGCGTACCCCGCGCGCAGATCGCACCCGAGTCAAGCACAAGGATGAGGTCGGCGTCGCGAACGGTACTGAGGCGGTGCGCAATGATGAAAGTAGTGCGGCCTTTTACCAGTTCAGCCAGCGCCATCTGGATGAGATGTTCAGTTTCGGTATCCACTGATGCGGTAGCGTCGTCAAGGATAAGGATGCGCGGATCTAATAATAAAGCTCGGGCAATGGCGATACGCTGCTTCTGTCCGCCTGAAAGGGTCACCCCGCGCTCGCCCACTTTGGTGTTGTAGCCGTCTTTTTGCTGCAAAATGAATTCGTGCGCCTGCGCGGCTTTGGCGGCTCGTATTACTTCTTCTTCGCTGGCTTTTTCGTTACCGAAAGCGATATTTTCCCTTAAGGTTGCAGCGAAAAGAGTGGTTTCCTGCAGCACAATGCCGATCTGGCTTCGCAGTGATTTGAGCGTCACCCGGCGGATATCCGTTTCATCCATCAGGATGCGACCACTGGTGGGGTCGTAAAATCGGGGAATGAGATTGATGATGGATGTCTTCCCCGAGCCGGTCAACCCCAATAAGGCGACCTTTTGACCAGGCTGGATGTCGAATGAAATATCCTGCAGAATGCGATTGCGACCGTAACTGAATGAAACATTCTCGAAACGCACCCGTCCGCGCACATCCGCCAGCGGGGTGGCGCCCGGTTCATCATGGACTTCTGATACGGTATCCAGAATGTCGAAGATGCGTTCTGATGCTGATCCGGCGATTGCCACAGCCGGGATGATCATCCCCAATCGGCGCACCGGGTCTACCAGCTGCCCGACATAACTGATGAATGCGACGATGGTGCCGATGGTGAGCGTGCCTTTCACTACTTGTGAACCGCCGTAAAAGATGATCGCAACCATGCCCAGGTTGGCGATGAGAAATAACAGTGGCAGGTTAATGGATTGCATGCGCGCAGACAGGTTTGCCAGGCTGAACCAACGGTTATTCTCCCGGCTGAAACGCTCGATCTCGGAATCTTCCTGGTTGTAGGCTTTCACCACCCTAGAACCCCGCAGGTTCTGCTCTACAGTTGTGGTGAGCACTGCAAGCTGCTTTTGCACCTGCATTGAAAGCGGGCGGAAGCGGCTGCCAAAGCGAAGCGCTTGAAAGACCAGCAGGGGCATCGTGAGAAGCACAAGCAGTGCAAGCTTTAGATCCATGGTCAACAAAATGACCGCAGTGATTACCAGCATCAAACTCGCTTCGAGGATGCGCAGCGTGGCGCGCCCGGTGAGGAAGCGCACACGTTCCACATCCTGGACCGCGCGCGAAAGCAGTTCACCGGTTTCAGACTGGTCGTGAAAAGAGAACGATAGCCGGGTGAGTTTGCGCTGAAGCGAATTGCGCAGGTCAAAGGCGACGTTCTGTGAAGCGGTCTCGGTGAAAAGCCCCTGGAAGTAGTTGAGCACTCCCTTGATGAGGGTTAACCCCAGCAGGGCGATCACCGACCAGAGGAGGACGTTGGATTCTTTTCCGACAATTCCGCGGTCAATGATCCAGCGGGTGAATTGCGGGATGACGGAATTGATGACCAGCATGAGGAGCAATGAGCCGTAAGCCCCAGCTGTTTGTTTCCAGTATGGACGCAGGTAACCATAAGCTCTGCGCAGCACCTGGATGAGCGGCGCTGATGGCATCGGCAACACGGCGGGCTGCTGATCAGGGAAGGGGCTGGAATTTGGTTTTTTCATTGCGCAGGGACAAGAATACTACGAAAGAGGGAAATGTCAAAGTGCGATATGGATTTGCAATGTAGACCAAGTGTCCACAAAGATTCTCCATGCAGGGAGCGTGAATACATATAGGCTGATACCCAAAAATATTGCCTTTTCGGTTTGTTGGTCTAAAATGGGTAGATCCAACAAAACCTTTCGGCAGAATGAATTTGGGTAGTATATAATGTTTATTTGAGGCAGGTGTTGCTCGTTTTTTAGCCGCCGCAAATCAGGTTTTGGTTGTCACCAAGAACAAGAACCGAGGGATTATGAAGAAAGCATTCATTACCGGAATCACCGGACAGGATGGATCCTACCTGGCGGAATTGCTGTTGGATAAGGGTTATGAAGTCCATGGGCTGGTTCTGCGCAATGAGATCGAGGATCCGGATCGTTCCTTTAACCGTATCGCGGGTATCCTGGATAATATCCATCTCCACGTCGGTTCCATTGAATCCTATCCATCCGTCCTGAACGCGTTGGATGAAGTTCAACCTGATGAACTGTATCATTTAGCCGCGTCATCATTCGTCTCATATTCCTTTGATGAAGAGTTTTCGATCTTCAACACGAATATCGTTGGTACGCACAATGTCTTGTCCTCCTTAAAACAGGTGGCTCCAAAGTGCAGGTTTTACTTCGCAGGCTCTTCCGAGCTGTTCGGACGGTCAAAGGTATCACCGCAGGATGAATCCACGCCTTTCAATCCCCGTTCCGCGTACGGCGTTACCAAGGTCACCGGATATTACTTGACCTCCAACTATCGCGAGAGTTATGGGTTGTTTGCCTGTTCGGGCATTTCCTACAATCATGAATCTCCTCGGAGGGGTTTTGAGTACGTGACGCGAAAGATATCCCGCGGCGCCGTTCAGATCAAAAAGGGGCTGATCGAAAAACTGGCGCTGGGAAACCTGGATGCAATCAGAGACTGGGGATACGCTCCCGATTATGTGGAGGCGATGTGGAAAATGCTTCAGGCTGATGAACCGTCGGATTATGTGATCGCGACCGGTGTGGGTCACACGATCCGGGAGTTCTGCGAGACTGCATTCTCAAAACTTGATCTGGATTACAGGGATCATGTCGTGTTTGATCAGAATCTATACCGGCCGGTCGAAAGTGTGCCTCTGATCGGAAACGCTCAGAAGATTAAAGAGGAGCTTGGGTGGGAGCCGGGAGTGGATTTCCAGCAGCTCGTGTCCATCATGATCGATTCGGACATGGCTAATTTATAATATGGGCATGTTCCATTATCAATTTTTTAGATGCAAAGGTCTTTTTTTTGATCGATCTAATGGATCGTTAGTAAACAAAAGGTGTGTTGGATAATGATGAGTTGAGATGACAAAGTTAATCATTCAAATTCCCTGTTTTAACGAACAAGAAACGATCGCGAGCACGCTGGCTGACATTCCCCTGCAGATCGATGGCGTAGACGAGTTGGAGATTCTCCTCATCGACGACGGCTCGACAGATGACACTGCGCGGATCGGGCTGGAAAATGGCGCTGCTTATGTGGTCCGGCATCCATCGAATCGCGGGTTGGCAAAGGCGTTTGTAACCGGTGTCCAAACCGCGCTCGCGCTCGGCGCAGACATTGTGGTCAACACTGACGCTGATAACCAGTACCCGGGACATTACATTCCAAGCCTGATCGCACCAATTTTGGCACAGCAGGCGGATATTGTGATCGGTGATCGCCAGGTGGATAAGAATGCAAACTTTTCACCGCTTAAGCGGATGCTGGAATCGCTCGGAAGCTGGTCTATGCGGGTTGTTTCGGGCACCGATGCGCCGGATGCGCCCAGTGGATTCCGCGCTTATTCACGTTACGCCGCATTGCATCTGCAGGTTTTCAATCGTTACTCATACACGCTTGAAACGCTGATCCAGGCGGGCAAAGAACGCCTCAGGCTTGGGCACCTGCCCATTGTCACCAACCCAACCACGCGTCCGTCCCGTCTGCATAAGGGGATTTTGAACTTCATCTGGCGGCAAAGCGGAACGATCATCCGATCGTATGTGCTTTATCAACCGTTAAAGACCTTCCTGCTTGCGAGTGTGCCCTTCCTGCTCTCTTCTTTGATTTTGATTGGCAGGTTCCTGTATTTCTACATCACCAACCAATCCGGAGTGGGGCGCTACATCCAGTCAGTTTCCATCGGCGGCACACTGGGGATTTTTGGTTTGATGCTCGTCACAATGGGGCTGCTCGGTGACGCCATCGCGACCAATCGACAGATGATGGAGGAAGTGGTTGTAAGGCAGCGGGATGAGTTACGCGTCACATCAGGCACCACAGCCATTAACGGCTGCCGCCTGCTGCGCAGGGAAGTTGATCGTGATTAGCGGGCATCGGGACAATTCATATTAGAATTACGCGCCTGATAGAAGATCAGACTAAAGGAAAAGTTTTGGATAAAAGACATCTTGGTTTTGTGCTTTCCTATCGTTTTCCCAGGTACATCCGCTCCACCACCCTGCGTGAAGCGCTCGAATCAAACCCCAAACTGGTGATCGAGGACGCAGTCAATACCAGTCCGAAATTCAAACGATACCTGCAAACTGTAAAAAAGATACGATCCATACGGAAAAAGAGGAACACCGGTTTATGGCTGGTGAACTTCCGCGGGCACGATATTTATTGGCCGCTGCGCTGGCTGGTTGGTCACAAATCAAAGATCATTTTTGACCAGCTCATTTCACCTTTCGATGCCTGGGTCAATGAACGTAAGACCTTTCCGAAAGACTCGCTCTTTGCCAGGCTGATTTATCAAATTGAAAAACGCATTCTCGCTGATACCGATTACGTGATCACTGATTCTCAAAGTCAGGCTGAATATTACGCGGATTTGTTCAAGGTGCCGGTGGAAAAATTCACCGTCATACGCGGAAGCGTCGATGAAAAGATGTTTTCGCCATCCGCGGCGCCGCGTAAATTTGATTTTCCCGAACCCTTTGTGGTTTTCACTTACGGGACTTTTATACCGTTGCAGGGGATGGATCTTGTCCTGGAAGCGGCGGAGAGGTTGAGAGACTTGCCTATTCGTTTTATGATCGCCGGGGGAAGCGGGAAAAAACTGGCGCATTTTCTGGAGACGCGCGAGCTAAAAGGGCTAAGTAATATCAGCCATACTCCGTGGATCAATTTTAATGAGCTGCCTTCGTACATCCGCGGGTCTGGTCTTTGCCTGGGCGGACCATTGGGCGGCTCCATCCAGGCACAACGGGTGATCACGGGCAAAGCGCTTCAGTTCCTTGCATGTGAAACCCCGACTGTGATCGGATTGACCGACGAGACCCGCGACCTCTTCACGGACCGGGAAAACTGCCTGCTCGTGACGCCGGGTGACACAGCGTCGCTGGCGGAAGCTATTTCCTGGGCATTTCACAACCAGGAAAAATTATCATCGATCGCGCGGCAGGGCAGGCTCACTTACGAGAAGTACTATTCAATGGCGGTCTTAAAAGAAAGCATTAATGCTTTTATTGATGCCATTCCGTCTGATTAACAGGTTTTTTGCGTGATTCTAAAATTTTCTCATCATCTCAAAGCGGGAAGCAGGGAACAGCGCTGATGCTGACGAAGGGCATTTTCCAGGAAACAATGTCCAAGGTGGTCCTGGCGGTCACTGGATTTGTGCTTAACATGATCCTTGCCCGTGAATTAGGACCCGCTAAATATGGGGTGGTGGGTATCATTCTGGGCATCATGTTCGTATTTGAGTTGTTCCTGACAAACGGTCTGCGCCAGGCAGTGAGCAAGATCCTTTCCTCTCAGCCGGTGAACACACGAAAACTCTACTGGCAGTCCTTCATCATCCAGATGGTTTTCAGCCTGGGGCTTGTACTGCTGGGATTGGTGATACTTGGCAGGGTTGCAGTGTGGCTAAAGATCGAGCAGTATACGAACCTGCTCTATCTCATCCTGGTCATCATCCCGCTTAAAGGGTTGTTCTTTCTCAACTGCGGTTTCCTGAACGGGCAATTCAAGTACAAGCAGCACGCGATTGCCAATTCGGTTTATTCAATTTTCAGGCTGGCGATCGCTTTGGTATTGCTTTATGTAACCCGCAATGGTGTACTGGCTGTGCTGGTGGGCACCCTGGGCGCGTTCATCCTCGCGTTGTTCTTTACCAAACTTGAATGGACCAATGATGATTCGCAAGTGGTTGTTTCCAGGCGTTATCTGCTCGATCTCACCTGGGGCGCACTGCTTTTCTACCTGTTGGTGAATATTTTCTTTAACATTGATGTGCTCCTCCTGCGCGGGTTGGGTATGACGGAAGCCGCGGTCGGGTATTACAAATCCAGCGCGAATATTGGCAGCTTGTTGTACTTCCTTTTCATCTCGGTTTCGCAGGTTTCCTATCCGCTCATCGCCAGGCTGTTCGCGCGTGAGGATTGGAAGGAACTGGGTAATGTGACCAATAAGTTGTTGATTTCGATCTTCTACACGATCGCACTGGCGTTTGTGTTCACCTTTTTATTCTCAGACGTCATCATCAGTGTGTTCTTTGGCAAAGCCTATCTGCCTGCTGTGGGGGTTACACCGTGGTATGCTCTCAGCATTGGGTTGTTATCCGTCATTATCATGCTGGGTAATATGATGATCGTCTTTGATCAGAAAAAGACATACTTGCTCTACCTGCTCGGCGCACTGGTGTTGTATCTTGTGATCGTGTTTGCCTTGATCAACAGGTTTGGAATTTACACCCCGCCTATTGCATTGATCACCATTTCGCTGCTCATCGGCATTTTCTTCATCGGCAGATTGAACCGTGAATACAGCGGTGTTTTTGATATAAAAACCCTGACGCTTGTCACGGGATGGCTGGTTTTGCTTACTGTTGCGGCAGTCATTTCGCATCTTCTCCTGGCCAGGATGATCGACGCTAACCTGTCAGGGGTCGTCATGTTTATTGTGTTTACCATTGTCAGTTTTTTCTCCATTCGCCAGGTAAAAGAAGCTGTGTTGAACTCGGTTTCAACCCTTCTGAGAAAGAATAAATGAACACTGGGATAAAATTCCGTGCAGGAGAGCGTGGGTGATGCGCAGTTCGCTGGTGAGTAAATTACGGAAAACGCTGCTGCCGCCGGAAAGCGGGCGGGAATTATTCCTGCGTACGCTGTATCACCGCATCAACGCGACACCATTCTTCATCAACCGCCAGATCCGTAAAGCCGCTTCCTCGTATACCCTGTGGCGGCAAGCGCAAAACCGCGTTGCGATAGATCCGGTTGCAAATATTGACACACTGCCCTTTACAACCTTTCTAATGCAGGTGGAAGCGGGTAGTGAAAAGGCTGCGCTCATGACCATCCGCTCGCTCCAGGCGCAAGCTATCTCACGCTGGCAGATCGTACCGGTGCTAAAAGGCCGCGCGAATTGGGCTGAATTTTCTGCCCAATTTACCCCGGAGGATCAAATTTCCAGCGCGATTTCTCTTGAGCAGGTTGATTCCAATTATTTGAATGAACTGGGGACTGGTTTTGTCGTGTTCTGCAGGGCAGGCGATGTTTTTTCAAATACCACGCTAAACGAATTTGCCTCTGCGGTTACCACGTCACCATCAGTTGATGTGATCTACTCTGATACCGAGTACGTACAGGACGGAACGGCTGACCCCGCGCCGTTTTTCAAGCCGGCAGCGGTATCACCGGAATTGATGCTCTCGCATAATTACCTGTCCCGCGCCTTTATCCGCCGGGGTGTACTCGCTAACCTCTCAATGACACTTGACCCACCCTCCGATCTGCTGAGCCTGGAGTATGATCTTCTCTTACAGCTCGTAAACAAACAGGCTGTTCACCGACACATTCCTCGCGTCCTGGTTACACTATCGCACCGCGATCTGGATGGTGAGGATTCTGTCAAAGAAGTCCTCACGGCTCATTTCGAGCAACAGGGGTTAAACAGGGTGGTGGTGAATCGTGTTGGTGAACACGTCAAAGTGAATTGGGATTTTGGAAATCCCACTGTTTCGTTGATCATCTTGAATCACAACCATGGTGATTGGCTGCGCTCTTTGGTGGATTCGATCTTCAAGCTCACGGACTACGAGAATTTCACCGTAACAATTGTAGACAACCTCAGCAATGAACCTGATGTGTTAGCGTATTATAACGAGCTTGCGGGTGACGCTCGCGTAAGAGTTGTGCACTACGATCATCCATTCAATTACTCAGAAGCGATCAATATTGGCGTGGCGCATTCGAGTGGTGACGTGGTCGTGTTGCTCAACAATGACATGCAGGTAACCGACCCGCGCTGGCTGCACGAGCTGGTGCAATGGGCGGTACATCCCGGTATCGGCGTGGTGGGCGGAAAATTGCTTCACCGCAACCGCACGATCCAGCATGCGGGCATTATCCTGGGAATGAACGGATTCATTGGACATCTTTACCTTAACGCCCCGGAGCATTATCACGGTCTGGCGGGATCGGTTGACTGGTACCGCAATTTCTATGCGCTCACTGGAGCTTGCCAGGCAATCCGCCGAGATCTTTTCAACGAAGTGGGAGGGTACGACGAACGTTTCAGGCTGGCATTTGGCGACATCGATTTTTGTTTGCGCGTAGTCAAGGCGGGTTATCGCAACGTATACAATCCATTTGCCGGGTTGATCCATTTTGAAGGCGGCTCGCGGGGTTATGAGACACCGGTAAAGGACATCATCCTGGGATATGAGGAATTGCTGCCCTGGCTCGAAAAAGAGGATCCCTACTTCTCACCCAATCTGACTTACGAGCCGATTCCGCGATGCAACATCCAGGAAGGGGGCGTGGATGAGCGGCTTGCCAACATTGAGAATCGGAAGCAGGCGCTGAGATCCAATCCTTCATCCTGACCTGTTGCGATCTGAATGAAGGACTTGATCGATTATTCTATTAGTTCCTTTTAATTAGGGTGGGTTTGATCAGAAAATCCTCGGGCGTAGACTTACCCTTTCGCGGCGACTTTTTCCTCGATGTTTGCCATCAATTCCCCAACATTGGGGAAGTTCTGAATCTCGCTTTGATCGAACTCGATGCCAAATTCAAGTTCGATGGCGATCATCAGGTTGATGTGGGAAAGGGAATCCCATTCATCGACATCGTCAGCGGTTAATTCCGGTTTTAGTTCAATTGAATCATTATCGAAAACGGTCATGAATACTTTTAGCAGTCTTTCTTCCAGGTTCATTTCTACTCCATAGTAATTGAATCAGCGGGTTACACACCCTGTTTACTATTCATATAGCTTCATAAATTTTACCACTCCGCTTCCACCCGGTGCGCGTGAACTGTTGGGATGATCTGGTGATTATATCGATATCGATCGCCGGGAAAACCAATTATCCTAATGATTAAATTAAAGTTTGTGGTCGCGAAATCTCAGAGATTGATTCGACCTACTCAAATTTTCGCGTTTAGGCTATTATGATTAGGGATCGGGTATCCTTAAAAGGATTTTTGATTCCTAATCAACACTCAACAGGAAATTTAGATGCGGATTGCGATCGTACATGACGCGTTATGTGTTTCAGGCGGGGCTGAACGCCTGGTGCTGTGGATGGCAAAGGCTTTTCCCGAAGCTCCCATCTATACCTCTGTTTATCTGCCCTCTGGAACATTTGCCGGGTATCAACAACTTGATGTTCGTCAACTGCCATTCGCCCGTATGATCAGTACGGAAAGGCAGTTCAAGCTGCTTTTTCCCTTGTGGTTGTACCTGATTCAGCGCCTGGATTTTAATGAATTTGACGTTGTGCTTTCCTCTTCCACGTACCTGGCGAAATTTATCCGCCCAGCACCCGCGGTGAAACACGCGTGTTATCTCTATGCACCCTTCAGGCTATTATGGAAGCCGGAATCCTATACCGCTGACAGCCTGCCGACACCGGAAGGAACTTCAGGACTGGTCAAGGGCGTTGTGCCGTTGCTGCGTAAATGGGATCTGAAACGCACACGGGAGATCCCGCGGTTGGCCACTTCCTGCCGGAACATGGCGGATGAAATTCAAAAGGTGTACGGCATGCCCTCCACGATCCTTTACCCGCCGGTTGAAGTACCGCAGGAGCTGCCAGCCCATGACCGTGGAGATTATTACCTCTCAGTTTCAAGGCTCATTTCGCACAAACGCGTGGATCTGGCGGTGCAAGCCTGCGTTCGATCAGGGAGGAAACTCGTGGTGGTGGGTGACGGCCCGGAGAGGGAAAAACTCGAGCAGATGGCGGATAGTGGGGTCTCTTTTACCGGCAGGGTGAGTGATGAACAGTTGAAACAGCTCTACCGCGGTGCAAAAGGGTTGATTTTTCCCAGTTACGAAGATTACGGCATTGTCCCGCTGGAAGCCCAATCCTGGGGGGTTCCGGTGATCGCTTTCGGCAGAGGGGGGGTGCTGGAGACCGTGCAGGAGGATATCAGCGGGGTTTTCTTCGACGATCAGCATGTCGATGTATTGATCGATGCTTTGGATAAATTTGAGACTGTCAGTTTTGATCCGCATCAGATTCGCCAGTGGGTTGCGAAATTTGATGTAACAAGTTTTACAGATGGGCTCAGGGATTTTATTTCAACATTTTAGGGGATATGGAATCCAGTTGGATAAGGTACAATACCAGTAATACGAGGACAGGGCGATTACATTGGGATATCTGAATAAGAAAACGAATCCTGAATTGGGGATTACGAACGAATATAAACCCCTGCTGGTATCCGGGCTGCTACTGGCCGGTGACCTGACCGCAATCGTTATTGCTTTCTTCATCTCTTACTTCGCACGCAAATGGCTGATAGAATTGATCGGGGGCGTGTTAAATTTTGATCAGGTAGCTCCGCTATTTTTACTTATCATCATTTTCATCCTGATCATTTTCGTGTTCGCGGGGCTCTACCCGGGACATGGGCGCACCGGTGTCGTGGAGTTTCGCGAGATCGTATATATTGTTTCCTTCGCTCATATCATCGTCGCACTGATCATATTCATATTGGGCTATGGTCCGCGTTTTTCAAGGCTGGTATTCCTGTTCAACTGGTTTTTCTCACTCTTATTGATCACCTCCTTTCGCTTGATCCTTCATAACCGTGGTTCACTTCGGACCTGGTGGGGTCAGCCGGCTGTTGTGATTGGCGGGGAAAATGATGTCGCTGCGGTGATTCGTCATCTCCGATCCGCACGACGCATCGCCTACCGGCCGGTGGCGGCGCTTCTTTTGGATGGGGATGTTACGCAAAAAAAGATAATAGGAGTGCCGGCTTTTGCCTACTCAGAAAGTCTGCTTGAGGAAGTACGTAAACTGGATATCCGGTTAGCGATCTTCACCAGCGCTGCAGCTTCAAACCGCACGGGATTCAGGCGGTATCTGCAGAACATGAGCCTGGTTTTTCCCAAGTTGCTGTACGTGCTGAGCGATTCCCCTTTGAATATGCTCGCCATGAAGACCCTGGACCTCGATGGGCACCCGGCTTTGCACATCCATTACAATCTGCTCAGCCCGGTCTCAATGGTGTTGAAACGCTTCATTGACCTGCTCTTAAGCCTGGTTTCACTTATCATCACCCTTCCTTTATTCCTGATCTTCAGCCTAATTATCCGGATCGACTCTCGAGGTCCGATCATCTACACCCAGCAGCGCATGGGGCGCGGGGGCAGGATCTTCAACATCTACAAATTTCGCACCATGATGGTAGGCGCGGAAGAGAAGCTGCAGATCCTTCTGTCAAATGATGAAAAATTACGCGAGGAATATGTAACTTATCATAAGCTGCAGAATGATCCGCGCATAACCCGGGTGGGAAGATTTCTACGAAAAACGAGTTTTGACGAATTTCCGCAAATCCTGAACGTGATCAAAGGTGAAATGAGTTGGGTGGGTCCGAGGGCGTATCTGCCCTCAGAGTTGGAGCAGATGGGAGAATCCGCTGAGATCATTCACCGGGTATCGCCGGGCTTAACCGGTTGGTGGCAGGTGATGGGACGGCACAGCTTGAGCTTCAATGACCGCCTGCAGCTGGATGAATATTACATCAGCAACTTCTCACTTCTCATGGATGTGTTCATTCTTTTCAAGACATTTTTCATCGTCATCAGCGGTCGTGGTGCCTGAGTAACTTCACGCAATGCCTTGAAGGGGTCGAAAAAGAACAATTCGCTATTTCACTTGTTGGGATGGATGAAGAATAAATCGGAGAACCTGTTAAACATTTTTCTCTTTGCCGCGATTCTGGAAGGACTGATCGTAGCAGTATTTCTACTTGCCATCCCGGGTGATCCAAAGAACGCGTTCCTGTTCGGCTATTCAACAAACCGCCTTCTATTGTTGACCGCGGTATTTTTAATTCTTGTCGGGTTGCTGGTTCTTATTTTTAATAAAAATCTAAAACTCCGCCTTGACCGCTGGATCACTGATAACCGTAATCTTGAGCGTGTGATGCCATGGATCGGAAGTGTTGCGGCGCTGATGCTGTGGTTGACACTGTTCATGCCGGCTTACCGCTTTGATGGATTGGCTGCCAGTTTCACCCGGCTTCAACCGCTGCTCATTTGGGGCGAGTTGTTGATCGTCCAGTTTGCTCTGCTGGTGTGGATACCTAAAGGGGGAGATCGGTTTAAATCTGCATTTACTGAACCGGGCAGGGACAGGCTGCTGCTTCTTTGGGGTGTCATCCTGTTTGTCGTTGTTTCGCTGGTCTATCTCACGCTCGCGCTTGCGAGTGGAGATTTCCCCGGGAACCAGTTATATTTCCCTCCGGGAGCACCCCTCTCCGCGCTTTCTGTGATCGTTGTGGGAATGATTTTTATCCTCTTGTTATTCACCATGAGGAGACCCCCAGTAGCAAAAGGGTGGATGCGAATTCTCCCAGCCATAATTTTCATCGGAATTTGGGCGATCTCTTTCGCCACCTGGCTCTCAATCCCGCTTGCGTGCACCGATGACCGCCCGGGCCCTTTCCCGCCAAACAATGTTTGTTACCCGCATGTCAACGATGCGGTGTACAGCATTGGTTCCCATTACATAGCCCTTGGCGAAGGAGTAAACAACCACTGGCTTACGGATAAGCCGCTCTATATGGCATTCCTCGCGCTTGCCCAATTCGTATCGGGTCCGGGCATCGAGGATTACCTGACCTTCCAGGTGGCAGTGGTGGCGTTGATCCCCGCTTTGCTGTTTGTCGTCGGGCGTAAACTGTACGGAATTGCGTTCGGGTTCTTACTGGCGGCACTGGCAACCCTGCAGGAAGCGAACAGTATTTTGCTCTACCGGGCAGTGGGAAGTGTCAATGTCAAGCTCGAAAATCCAGAGGTGCTGACCGCACTTGTTTTGATTCTTTTTGGCATCGTAACATTTAAATGGTTGAAGCATCCCAATGAGGTGAAATGGGCGGTGCTTTCCGGCGGACTACTGGGAGCTGCTGTGCTTTTTCGCTTCAATCCGATCGTAATCGCACCGGTGCTGCTGCTCGTTCTGCTGGTGGCGAAGCGTAAAACCTTGCGAGCGCTTATAAAACCGATCCTGCTTTTCATTTTCGCGTTCGTACTGGTTTTCAGTCCCTGGTTCTTTGCGGCGACCGATGCGGAAGGGAATAATCATTACATCGCGAAGATCGCTGATGTGATTTCCAGCCGCTTTGGTCACGAAGAGAGCGTCGAACCCGGACAGGAAACCGAGATCCCAACCGGCTCAAGCACGGTCGAGAAACCTGATCTCCTCACGTATGATAGCGGGGCAATCGATAAGGCGGGGGTGGAAGGTATCGCATTTCATTTTCTCAACAATGTTTATGCAGGTTTGGGGAAATTACCAACTTCATTCACCCTGCACACACTCGAAAAGCAGGTCAGTGCAGAAATTTGGGATTTTAGCAGCTCCTTACCTCTCTGGAAAAAGCAGCTCGAAATCGAGAACCTGTTAGCTCTTACGTTCAACCTCGCGTTGCTGATCACGGGCGTGCTCACGGCTTATCGAAAATTTGGCTTGGCCGGGTTGACAGGGGTGATCATTCAGTTCGGGTATTACGCCGGAAACGCGGTTTCGCAAACCTCAGGCAGCAGGTATCTTGAGCCTGTGCGCTGGGTTACCCTGTTTTATTACAGCCTGGGGATTATGATGGTAATCATCTTCCTGATCAAAGCGTTCACAGGGCGGAGCGCGATAACGGGTGTTGAATTCGATGAGGTGCCAATAAATCCAGCTAAATCTGCTTCCGGGCGGAAGGTTGTGCCGGTATTGCTGGGCTGCTGTCTCCTGATCGGGCTGGTGCTGCCGGCGCTTGACCTGCTGCCCTCCAAACTACCGGCGGAGGATGATAGCGGGGTGGTGAATCAGGCATTCAACATTCTATCCACCGCTGATATGGTTTCAGAGGAAGAATGGGCGGAATTTCTGCCTGATCCCCGCCACGTGCTGGTACAGGGAATGGCGTATCACCCGCGTTATTATCGCGGTGATTTTTACCGCCCGGGAAATTTGAGCTTTGAGTTGATGCTGCTGGCCCGGGAGCATGTGTACCTCGGCTATTCATTGAGTATCAAACCCGGCGGTGAGTTCAGCGATGGAAGCAAAGTGATATTTGTGGGTTGCCGGCTGCGGCAGGATTCAATGTGGGGAGCAAAACGCAAGATTGTAAATACATTTGCCGTCATCCAACTGGACAACGAAGGGCAAATCCTGTTGGATGAGCGGTTTGACTGGTCGTGTGTCCGGTAACACGATCTGAAAAACATCCGCACAGATTTTTCGGGTTGGGCTGTCTTCTCGGAAACATGGAAACGTATGCCCAAAGGCGAATTTGATTTAGATTATAATTTCTCTAATCAGCCATCTGTAAATTGATTATCCCCCTCATGACAAAAAATCCCACTCCGATATTTCAGCTCAAACCTGCAGAACTTGGCCTTCTGGGTTTACTGGGTTTCGTTGAATTGACTGCCGCGGTGATCTTCCTGGCGGTTTCTGCTGCGAAATACCCCGGCGTCTTTTTATTTGGGTATGCAGAACGAGGAATCGTTGAACTGGTCTTAGTAGCGCTGCTCGCAATAGCTTTTTTGGCGCTGGCTTTGATGGCGTTTCTTCATCCGAGTAAGCTCGAAAAATGGAGCAACACGGGTTTCTTTCGGTACAAATGGGTATTGGTAATTATCATTGTGGCTGGAATTATCTCGGGTTGGGCTGCCGCGACGATACCCCCGGAATTTTTCGGGCGGTTTGGGACGTATTACCAGTGGGTGAGACCAGCGGGCATTGCTGCAGGGTTGATCGGGCTGCAGTTTCTAGCCCTGTACTTGTGGCGCGCAGGTCAATTTTCAGCGATAGAGGGGCCGCTCAAATGGCTCAAATCACCTGTGTTTTGGCTTTCATTCGGTATTGCACTTGCACTTTTCTTTCTTTCTTACTTCACAAAGTTTGGATTGGTAGCCGACACACCGCTGTGGAATGTGCCCGGAGTACCCGTAAGCGGGATTCAGATATTCCTCGCAATCCTTGCTCTTACGGGTTTGCTGGTGTTCTATAAGCTGTCCGCTGGCTTCCGCCGCCTGCTGAAGGGCAGGACGGGAAACCTGGTGATCATTTTACTGCTCTTCACTGCCGCCTTGTTGGTGTGGGGTCTCACGCCATTGAACGGCGACAGCCTGGCAATCGAGCCCTCGCTAGCCAACCCGCAGCCATACCCGCAGCGGGATGCGCGTGTGCATGATCTTGGCGCGTTATCCGTCCTGTATGGAGAAGGAATCAATTTTAAAGATTACACTGACAAGCCGCTTTACATGGTGATTTTGGCGGTGCTGCACCTGGTTGCCGGTTACGATTACAATCAGCTGCAGTGGGTTCAGATTGTGATTCTCGCTATCATCCCGGTCCTGGTTTACCTGCTGGGAATGCGGATTCATTCAAACTTTTTTGGGGTCTTGATCGCGATAATCGTCATACTTCAGCAGCGCAACGCGGTTGTGCTTTCCAGGATGATCTCGGCAGTGAATGTGAAGCTGCTGGTTACCGAAACATTCGTCCTGCTGGGTATCATATTGCTTGCACTATTATTATTCAAGTGGGAAGAACGTAACGATAGTAAAGTAGTGTTGGCGCTCGGTGGTGTGGTGGGTTCATTATCTCTGATTCGCCTCAACCCGCTGCTCTTCATCCCTTTTATCGGATTGGTGATCATCATTGTTTACTGGAAGCGAAAACGGTTGCTGCTCACACGGCTGTTATTATTCGCAGCTGGCTTTGCGGTCATATTCACCCCCTGGGTGATCAGTGGAACGAATGCAAAAGGCGAACCTTACCTGTTCATTAAAGTACGTGATATCTTTGAACACCGCATCAGCCCTCAATTGAACAATAGTGAATCAGAACAAGCGGTATTCGGTTTGGATGAATGGGGATTATCGATAAACCGGGCGGGATTTTCCGCCGTAGGATTGAATTTGACTGACGGATTGGATCAGATGGAGGTCGATCAGGCGGGATTCATCAACCCTGACACATTATTCAAGGATGAAGCAAAGAACAATGGCGGTGTTCAATATCTTAAACTAATGACCAATCACTATGTTCATAATCTCATGACATCGATACTTCCGCTGCCCGACGTCCTATCGCGCACCGGTATCCGGGTGCTGGCGCAGCGGGACTACTGGGATGATGGGATGATCTGGGATGGAAATCTCTCCAGTGGATTGATCCGATTTATCATCATAAATCTTGGATTGGTATCTTTGGGTATCGCGTACAGCTGGAAGGCACACCGCTGGAAAGGACTCATACCATTGGGGCTGCTCCTGGTGTACAACCTGGCGATCAGTATCTCGCTGACATCAGGCGGGCGCTACATCGTGCCGATCATCTGGATCGTTTTCCTGTATTACGCGTTGGGCATTTTCGTTCTGTTGGAAGCGCTGATCGGTTTGATCAAACCCGGTGAGGTCGTTGATTTTCGGTTCGCGAGTGATGGTACAGGAGCACACAAAAAAACCGGTATGGTATCGGTCTATATCGGGCTTGTTGTTGTTGCCCTTATGGTGCCAATTTCAAATCAGCTCGTGCCGCTTTGTGTGACCACCAATCCTGCGGAAAGATCAGCAGCGCTTTTTAACCAGTTGGGTCCGGTGAAAGAAGAGGGAAAAACATACCTCTTTGGAGTGGTCCTCTACCCGGTCTTTTATCCCGGCAGAGGGCGCGTCCACTTTGATTTTTACCAGGGGGATAAGGTGCTTCCGATCAGGCTTGATCTGTTCCCGCAGGGCGAGAGCAGTGTGTTATCGCGTGCACGCCTGAAGAGTGGAGAACCCGCGCGGCTGGAGTTTGACCTCGAGGATCAGGTGACCGGTGTGACAATCTTCCGGGATGGTGCACCGCTTGAATACTGGTCGCTGGTGGACGAATCACAAGGCAACCCTTGATCAACTGAAACTCAATCTTATGTATTCTTGATAATGACAACCTGCCCACGCATTGGGTATTGTTCTGTGAAATCCCCCTTCATTGGCAGCCAGTACGCGCCGATCGGGTGATTGCTCACCTTGGCGGCATCCGGGATGAAGGTGATCGACCCCTGTGAAAATTCTCGCTTGATGGAGAGCAGTGTCCCATTTTCTTCCAGGATATTAACCTTTGCGGGTTGACCTATGTAAGGTTTGAACAACTCGTGAGAAATCCCCAACAATCTGGGGGTGTCCAGCGCCAACGCTGTTGAGAATGTCTGGTTTCCCCAATGATTTAGAAACACACCGTCGCCAATATTCCAAATGCCGTGCGCGCCGTAGCAGAAGCTAATCGCCCCTGCCAGCATACTTGACCAATAGGCAAAGAGCTGGTCTTCCCCGAAAAACATACCGCGAATCCCCTCGTACCATGGTTCCAGGTTGATGAACCCCCTGGCAGCGGGGTCATTTTTTGCGGCGTGCGCGAGAGGTAGGCGGTAGAGCCTGGAGCCTGACTCAGGCGAGTGTCCGGTCTGGGCGGTGTTGGCTGCCAGCAACTGTGAATTATCAACACATTCAAAACCCGTGTCACGGGGGAGTGGGTGGATGATGAAAGGTTTGTCAGTCAACGGGGTTATCGATTCCAGCACCCGGCTCCAGGAACGCCGGCGCTCATGAATCATTTTTTGCGAACGGGTTCTCAGTCTGTTTAAAAGATGCCAGCGACTTGATGTAGAATCTGTGAATTTTATTAAGCCCGGGTATTTTTTGAATAACGCCAGGTCGCCGAGTCCAGTCTGAAGTTTGCTTTCACCGGTAAGGCAGTAGACCACGTCCAGTTCAGCGGTGTGATCGAGAATGGCTCTCCACCAGTCGGTCATTCGCTCAACACCCAGCCAGTTTACATGTGGACCCCACCCGCCATACACGATTGCGACCAATCCTGTCTGGTTCATGGCCTTGATTCGTTCCCTGGCGTGTAAAAGATATCGTTCGTTGAAAACACCTTCACGTGTCCAGGCGGCGCCATACGGGCTCGCGGCGTTGGGGTTCTCCGGGGTGGTTTCAGGGGGAATGCCCACCACGACCTGCGCCGCGTTGAATCCCTGGTTCGCGCGCAGGTCAATCAGCGCAAGGAATTCTTCATCCCCCAACCTGGCAGTCATTGCGTACCACCAGGTGTCGGCGAGGAACCCTTGCAGCGGAGTTGTCATTTATCAGGCTTTTTCCAGCGTATACTTCCAGGCCTTGTAGGCGAGGGTTTCAGGAATTTCCACATCGTCCATGGTGAGCATCTGCCCCGGCGCGACCGCTCTTTTCAAGATGGCATTACGCATCAGACCGATTGGCAGATGATCGGGCATGTCCTTGATGAGGATGGCCTCTCCCCTGACTTCAAAACTGCCCATCGCGTGCGCAATTTTTATTCCCTGCTCGAGTGGAATTTTTGCGATGGCAGCCACACTTATCGTGGGGTGGCTGCTGTTGTCCAAAAGAATCCTTTGCCGATTGATTGCTTCCCGAATGGTCTTGGAAATTTCGAGATGGCAGAGGTGATAATTTCGCAGCAGCGTGTAGTATGGACCCTCTCCCATTTTCAGGTATTTCAGGGCAGGCGCCTGGCGTCCGTCATGCTCAGCGGTGATGAAAACTCCGGCGGGTAGTTTGGGAGCGCCCGGTTGGGAAAGCAGGTAATCGCTGATCGGTTTTCCGATCCGCGCGGCGTCAGCTGCCAGGCGATAGGATCCTTCATTGACTTCGGCTGTAACATATCCAAGAAGCCCCTTCTGAGCGATGGTCGCGCCGAGTCCATTTGCCACCAGCGCCTGTTCTACTTGTAGTTTCGTGCCGTCGGTGAAAGCGGTCACTTGGGCGAGACTGATGCCCTGAACCTCCGCCCAGTGCTTCATTTCCTCAAGGGTGGGATAGTGATTCAGAAAACCCTTCAGGTTGCCGTAAACCAGGGGCTTAAACCCCATCGCGATCGCGTCGCGATGTAGGGCAGCGAGCGCACCCGGTTGATCCCCTTCGGCTTCAGTCAGATACCCCAAGGTGGAAAGATAAGTACCGCTCGTGATCTGCAGTTCCGCATCCATCGTGACCACTGGCAGACCTGCCTTCAATGCGCGCGCGATCAGGTCAGTGCCGTAGATCGGGTCGCCTGCTGCTTCAACGATCACGTCACAGTTTTCGATTAGATCGTTTATTGAGTTAGTGAAAATTTCTTCAGATGGAAAGTCGTTCAGGTCGCGTCTTGTGAGCATACGCGCCACGGTCATATCCGACTGGTTTTGAATTGCCATGCGCAGACCGTGAGCGATGAATCCGGTTCCAATGATTCCAATACGGGCTAGTTTGTTCAAAAGAGGTCTTTCTTAAGGCATAGTTTTATATTACGAGGGAATTATACTTGAAGAAATAATTTCCGCATGACGCCTGCTGATTTCCGGCTTCACCGTACAATGATAATCCTGAGAGACTTCAACTCAAAAATCCGTTAACCACTTGACAGATACGTTATAATAGAATAAATGTTCTGATATTACGTATTTACAAGCGGCTAACGTAAAAAAGAATTTTCTTGCACTTTAGATCCTTCTGTATATCGCATTCTTGCATTAGTAATCTTATTTAATCAAATTAACTTAACAAATTAGGAATTGTTTTTATTTGTTTTTATAGTTATCGAAACCATGGCTTACCGCCAAGTTTTTCATGAACCTCTTGATAATGGATACAACGTTACAATGAAGATCTTAAAAATTGGCGATACGGCACCTGGTTCTACACTACCGAAACACACCGGAAAATCCTGGTGCCTGGCAGAAGGGATTCAAGCCCGGACCGCGCTTTTTATCTTCAACTTCAGCTTTGCCTGACCGCCCTGCCTGACTCTGATCATAATCGGACATTTTCATTTTTCTATTACAGACGATCCAGCCGATAAAAGCGTGAAGATACCAACTTCCTTCTATATTATAATTACCCTGTTAATGAGCATTTTTACTTGTTTTATTTCTTGTTCAACAATCACCCATCCGTTATTGCCAGTGAGGATTAATGAACTTCACACCAACTGCCATTCCTGAAGTGATCCTGATCGAACCCCGCGTTTTTGGTGATTCGCGCGGGTTTTTCATGGAAACCTATCAGCAGCGCGAGTTCGCTGCTGCGGGCATCAACCATGACTTTGTCCAGGACAACCATTCGCGTTCTGTGCAGGGCACGCTGCGCGGGTTGCATTACCAGGTCAATCACCCGCAGGGCAAACTTGTACGCGCTGTTGTGGGTGAGGTCTTCGATGTGGCGGTGGATCTGCGTCGCTCATCACCCAATTTTGGGAAGTGGGTCGGGTATTACCTTTCTGCCGATAATAAACGTCAACTTTGGGTCCCGCCCGGCTTTGGGCACGGTTTTTACACGCTTTCGGGATGGGCGGAAGTGGTCTATAAAGCCACTGACTTCTATTCACCCGCGGATGAACGGTCAATTGTGTGGAATGACGCGGATATCAATATTGAATGGCCGGCGCAGGTTCGGGAAAAATTGATCATCTCGCCAAAAGACGCGCAGGGTTCAACATTAAAAGAGGCGGAGGTTTTTGCATGAAGTTTTCACGTTTGATGGTTACCGGCGGCGCGGGGTTCATCGGTTCGAATTTTGTCCGCCACATCCTCACAAATTATCCTGATGTCTTTGTATTAAATATTGATCTGCTCACCTATGCGGGCAGCCTTGAAAACCTGAATGGTTTGCCTGCCGACGCCAGCTATCAATTCGTGCAGGCGGATATTTGCGATCAGGAGACGATGACTGAACTGATGCGGGCTTACGGTATTGATGCCGTGGTGCACTTTGCGGCTGAGTCACATGTTGACCGTTCCATCCTGGGACCCGGCGCGTTCATCAACACGAACATTCTGGGTACTTTTTCGATGCTGGAAGCCGCGCGCGCGGTATGGCTGACTGAAAAAAAGCTTACGGCTGAAGAGGTTAGGTTCCACCACATCTCCACTGACGAGGTTTTTGGCTCGCTTGAACCGGGTGATTCGGCTTTCAGCGAAACCACACCATATTCTCCCAACTCTCCATACGCAGCCTCCAAGGCCAGCAGTGATCACCTGGTTCGCGCCTATCACCACACTTATAAATTGCCCGTTACACTAACCAACTGTTCCAACAATTACGGACCCTATCAATTTCCCGAGAAACTGATCCCCTTGATGATCCTCAACGCCCTGGAAGGCAAATCGCTGCCAATCTATGGTGATGGGATGCAGATCCGCGACTGGCTCTACGTCGAAGATCATTGCGAAGCCATCTGGAAAGTACTCACTGAAGGGCGCGTTGGCGAAAGTTACAATGTTGGCGGAAATAATCAACCGCCGAATATTGAGATCGTTGACAATATCTGCGCGCTTTTGGACGAATTCAAACCGGATTCAGCACATTGCCCGCACCAGCAGCTGAAAACATATGTAACTGACCGCCCGGGCCATGACCGGCGTTACGCGATGAACATCTCGAAGATCGAACGGGAGCTTGGCTGGAAGCCGAAGTATGACCTGGCAACCGGTCTGCGCAAGACGGTTGAGTGGTACCTTGCGAATCGTGAATGGATCACCGTGATCAGGCAGCAGAAACAATTTAATGAATGGGTGAATAAAAATTATTTGAGCCGAGGAGAAAAATGAAAGGGATCATTCTGGCAGGAGGGAAAGGCACCAGGCTTTTCCCGCTCACACTCACGATCAGCAAGCAGTTGCTTCCGGTTTTCGACAAACCGATGATCTATTACCCGTTATCGATGTTAATGCTTGCCCGCATCCGCGAAATCCTGGTTATCAGCTCACCTGAGGATTTGCCAAGTTTCAGACGCCTGCTTGGGGATGGGTCGCAATGGGGGGTCCATTTTGAGTACGCTGAACAGGCTGCCCCGCGCGGCCTGGCTGACGCGTTCATCGTTGGTGAGGAATTCATCAATGGTGAACCCACATGCCTGATCCTCGGCGACAATATTTTCTTTGGTCAGGGGCTGCCTGAAAAATTGCGCGAATCTGCCCAGCTCACCAGCGGAGCGATCGTGTTTGCCTATCCGGTTCGCGACCCCGAGCGGTATGGTGTGGTGGAGTTCGACGAAAATGGGAAAGCCATCAGCCTGGAAGAAAAACCCGCCTATCCAAAATCCAGGTTCGCGGTGCCGGGGTTATATTTCTATGATGAGAAGGTTGTGGAACTGGCAAAATCGCTCAAACCTTCACCGCGCGGCGAGATTGAGATCACGGACTTGAATCGTATTTATCTGGAGCGCGGCGAACTCGCTGTCCAACAGATGGGGCGGGGGACTGCCTGGCTGGACGCAGGCACACATGAATCTTTATTACAGGCCTCTAATTTTATCCAGGCGGTTGAGGAACGTCAGGGGATCATGATCTCGTGTCCTGAAGAGATCGCCTACCGCCTTGGTTTCATTGATCGTGCGCGCTTCCTTGAAACAGCCAAAAAGTATGAATCCAATGGTTACGGCGCTTATCTGCGCCAATTTATAGAGAGCGTTTCATGAGGATTTTGTTGATCGGCAGGAATGGTCAGTTGGGGTGGGAGCTGCATCGTGCCTGCATGACGTTAGGCGAAGTCATTGCGGTCGATTACCCGGAAGTTGACCTGGCGCAGGTTGATGCGCTGCGTGATCTGATCGCGACCGTGAAGCCGACCATCCTGCTTAATCCTGCTGCCTACACCAATGTGGATAAAGCTGAAGTTGAGCCGGAACTGGCGCACAAAGTGAACGCGGTCGCGCCGGGTGTGCTGGCTGAGCAGATGAAAAAACTGGGCGGAGCGCTGATTCATTATTCCACTGATTACGTGTTCGACGGAGCCAAGGGCAGGTCGTATCTTGAAACCGATCAACCCAATCCCATTAATCAATACGGGGTAGGCAAACTGGCAGGTGAACAGGCTGTGCAGGCCGTTGGTGGTATCGCGCTGACCTTCCGGACGAGCTGGGTTTACAGCCTGCGTGTTGGTGGATTTGTCAACAAAGTGCTCGCTTGGGCGCGCCAGCAGGAAGTCATGCGCATCGTGGATGACCAGACCGGCAGCCCGACCTGGGCGCGAATGCTGGCTGAAGCGACAGCTCAGGTCATCGCACGCGGCGGGGGTAACCCGCTGGACTATCTGCAGCAGCATAGCGGACTCTATCACCTGGCGGGCGCAGGGGCAGCCAGCCGCTATGAATGGGCGCGCGAAGTGATCGAACGCGATCCTAAAAGGGATGAGCAAATTGCAACACAACTACTGCCGGCTAAAACGGCGGAGTTTCCCAACCCGGCGAGCAGACCGGTGTTCTCGGCCTTGGATTGCAGCAAGTTTTCTGAGACGTTCCAACTTCCGCTGCCAGATTGGAAAGAATCAATCCAACTGATGTACGGATAAAAAAATAATTTAGCTGAAAATTAAAGCCGTTCGACTTGTGATTTTGGATCGATCGAGTAGCCTTCATCCCGCAGGCTCAGATTCGGATTGTAGTATGGGTCGCCTTTTTCCAGGAAATTTTGCCATTTTTGCTGGAAAATCATCTTTTCTTTTTCAAATCTTACTCGTTGTTCACTCGTCACTTCATACCCCCTGGTTTTTGACTCGTGATGATACAGTTCGGCAAAAGGTGTCCAGACGTTCACGAAACCTTTTTCCATGATCTTTAGACAAAGATCCACATCACCAAAAGCGAGGACATATTTGGGGTCAAAGCCGCCAACCATCTCGAAGATATTTCTGCGCACCATCAGGCAGGCGGCGGTGTTGGCTGACACGTTGTGGACCTGCTTGAGCAGTCCGCCATAACCTACCCGGTCGCGATGATACCCTTTGTGCACATGCCCGGCAGTACCGCCAATTCCAACAACCAACCCGGCGTGTTGGATCGTGTCATTCGGATAGAGCAATTTTGCCCCAACCGTGCCGCTCTCGGGGCGCTGCGCGTGCATCAACATCTGCTCGATCCAGTCCGGCGTGATGACTTCGATGTCGTTATTCAGGAAAAGCAGGACCTCGGCTGATGTGGATTCAGCAGCGTAGTTGTTTACACTGGAATAATTGAAGGGTTGATCCCATTCAATGATCCTGATTCGCTGATCTGTCTCGCGCAAGGAGTTGTACAGCTCAAATGTTGCGTTGTCTTTACTATGGTTCTCAACGATCAGGATTTCGTAATTCGCGTAAGTTGACCTCTCTCGGATGGATGTGATGAGGGTATGCAGGTCTTCAGCATGATCGTGATTGGGAATGAGGATCGACACCAGGGGCGTTTCACGCAGCGCGTAGTTGATGCGATACCAGGTGGGCATATAGTTGGTGCTTACATCGCCCTTTAGTTGATACCTCTTCAAATGGTCTTGCAGGGCTTTAACCCCGGCTTCGGTAGCGTAGGGTTTGGCGTAATAATCAGATGCGGTGGACCCTTTGACCGAGCGCCAGTGGTAGAGGATTTTTGGGATTCGATGGATTTTTTTCGCCCGTTCCGCTGCCCGCAGAATGAAATCGAAGTCCTGCGCTCCGTCAAAGCCTGTACGTAGCCAGCCGAGCGCGTCCCCCAGGCTTTTGCGAAGCACGAAGAAATGACACATGTAGTTCATACTGCGCATCAGATCCGGGCTGTATCCGGGCTTGAAAAACGGCTCGACGCGCTTGCCTTGTTCATCAAGAACATCTTCGTCGGAATACAAAATATCGATATCAGGGTCTATCGATAAAGTTCCAGCAACCTCGAACAGTGCGAAAGGTGCCAGCGTGTCATCATGGTCAAGAAACCCGACAAAATCACCGGTGGAGAGCGCGGCGGCGGCATTGGTGTTGCCGGCGATCCCCAGGTTTTTCTCCAGGTGGATCACTTTAAACCTTGGGTCTGACTTTGCCAGGGAATCCAGTTGATCACTGATCGCCCGGTTTGATGGGTCTCCATTGGCAATACAGCATTCCCAGCCCGGATAGGTTTGAGCAGCGACCGAATTGAGCGTCTCGACCAGTACCTCGAGGGGCGGGTTGAAAACAGGGATCAGCAGGCAGATCGTGGGCTGTAACGGTAGTGAGTTGGCGCTCTTTTTCTGATCTTCCAGCTGCTTTGGGTCTGGCTCGTTATTCCTTATCCAGCGGCGGTAGAGCGATTTGCGCGTTAACGGGTTGACCGCGGGATTGGACAGGTATTGCATGGCGATCCTGGCGGCGGAAGAGATTCCACCGGTTTTGACAAGATCAACGAATTTTGCCAGGTAATCGATGGCTGATTTGTTCTTCTTCAACTTCACCGTTTCATGTTCTCTGTTAGTCACTAAAACCCCGTTCTTTTATGAAAAATTTATCTGATCACAACGATTATAAACTGTGATAGCTACCAGCGTGAACCATCAGGCATAATAATCAGGACCACGCTATTAGTTTATAATACATTGAAAGTGTCCTTAAACTATGTTTTCCCTGATCTGCTGATGGGTTGAAAAGAAGGAGGAAGATTTGTCGCAAGTAACGATTTTCTTGCACGGCGGTACAGGCAAGACAGGTAGTTCTGCTATTCAGAACTTCCTGGATGTGAACAGGGGAAACTTATACAAGCATCATTCCTGCTTATATCCCAACTATAACCGGATCAGGCTGCACACCGGCAGGTATCATAATCATTTGGAGTGGTATCGTCATCATATTATTCAAGACGACGAGGTATTTCTAAAATACATGCGCAGGACAATAAATTTCTGCCGCTCCCGTTCATTGGATAAAGTGATCCTTAGCGGTGAGGGTTGGTTGAGAAGCCGCACCATGCCTCCAAGGATCAAGCTTGTAATGGATAATTTTGATGAAGTCGACGTGCGATTGATCTGTTATTTCCGGCGGATGGATTCCTGGTTTGAATCTGCCTGGAAACAGTGGGGATTAAAAGAGTTCGAGACCTATGAAGAATACATGCGCCAACCGCGTATTATGTACCGATTCGAAGGCCTTTTGGCTTCTCTAAAATTTTGGGAGGAATACATTGGGAAGGAGCGGATCGAAGTAAAAGCCTACGAAAAACAGCAACTGTCCGATGGTCTTTTAAGCGATTTTTTGGCAAGCGTCGGAATTGATTATCAAGCGCACAGTTGGGTAAAAAACGAAGAATCAAACGTGGCTTTGAACATGGGATTTAATCGGGATGTTCTCGAGATCCTTCATATGAGTCGGGACGTGTTCACAGGCAGACATGATAACCAGCTTTTCAATATGTTCACCACATTACTGGGTGAGAACTTTCAAAAAAAGCCGTTCGAGAGTTATTCAATTCTCTCGCCAGCAGAACGGCTTGAAATTATTCAAAACAATCTTCCTTATGAACAGGAAATCGCGCGCAGGTATATGGGCAGGGAGGATGGGAGACTGTTTTACGACCCGCTTCCTGATCCGGAGGCACCCGCGCAATCCTATGAAGGTTTAACGCTGGAGAAAGCCATTCCGATCATCATCCGGATGATCGAAAGTAACTACCGCCTGATCCAGGAAAAGAGTT
Organism: Anaerolineaceae bacterium; assembly: GCA_040772785.1. GTDB lineage: Bacteria > Chloroflexota > Anaerolineae > Anaerolineales > Anaerolineaceae > UBA6107. Next base: position 153,780 of record JAXGXM010000008.1, read on the forward strand.
TCTGGTATCAGATCAAGAATCTGAAATTTCTCCAGCCACTTCGCCGTTTTTGGACAAAACTTAAAGGTGACATACAATCCCGCTAATTTTCTTATGACCCTGCAAAAAATCAATCTTTTTGGCGGTTTGATGTATGGTTCAGCAGCTTTGATAATCTCTCTGATATAAGAATTTTATTTTTGGACAATTTTCGTCTAAATTTTTTATATTTTTTCCGGTGTTCAAATTTTGTTAATCCAATTGACAATAATCTCGCCCTGAGGGAACCGAAAAACCCTGCTTTCTGTTCCTGGTATTCAAATGCGTCTATGGCATTTTTGATAGTATCAATTTCGGAATGCAATTTACTTAATGCTTCACTACCTATGGGGTCGAAAGAGTCATTTAAATCATGTCTTTCAAAAAACTCATCATCGCATCTTGATTGGTCAAAAATTGCACTGCCCCGCATCTTTTTGGATCGATACTCTTCCCAGGTTTTAATAATAAAGTGCAAAATTACACCATTGTGGTGGGTGACTTCACGTATTTTCGGATTGAATGAGTAGGGATCCGCTCGTTTATCATCGATGATCCATTTTCTCATCGCGCCATCAAATACATGAGGGGACATTATTTGCGGACCAAGGAAAAAAATATTAGACAGCTTAAACATCTCATTAACCTTGACGAAACTTTTGAAGCTGCTTATTTTTTTATCCAACTTTGCTTCGGTTGTCACATGGTAGGAAAATCGCTCCAAAACCGGTACCGTAATGTCCTGAAAATCTGTCTTACTGCCGTAAATTAACCAGTAGTAGCTGATTTGCGAAGCGTCAAATTTCCTGAATTCTGATGCAATGTACCCGGCGCCATCATCCGGAGTCAATTTTGTAATCGGAACGCGCGGTGCGAAGAATTCGTCGCTGTCCAGAAAGCCGATGATGTCGATCTTCATGCGTTTTGCGAGCCGGACGATCGCCCTGTATGCCGGGATTTGCGGTCCTTTCCTGCAAAAACGGAAATCGATTCGGGTGATGATCCCAGCGGCATCGAGCGCGGTCAATATTCTTGTAGTGTCATCGGTTCCGCCGTTGTCCGCGATGAACAGCTCAAAACCCAGGGCTTTATGATACGCTACCCATTCCAATATGTATGGGGCTTCCTGTTTCATAACCGCGCCAACGGCAACTTTGGTCATTTTCAATCCTCATTAATCCGCAATGAATAATTGTATTACTGTTTCACAAAACATGAACTATTTATTAGGCAATTGAATAGGAGTTGATATTCCTGATAATCCAAAATGGTTTGCTGATGTCTTTTTCCTCAGGACAGAAAACCACAATCGTTAAGTCTTTTTTCAAATTTTCAATCATCGGGGGGTGCATTCTAACCTGGTTATAAAATCAGGTGCAGCAGCCAGGTGGATCCTCTTAATTGTCCTGCATTATAATGATAATGTTACATTTTCAAAAAAGGAAACCTTTTTATTCCGGTGAATCATGAATAAGCTTACGATCTACCTTCATGTCGGTACTGATAAAACTGGAAGTTCGGCTTTACAGAATTTTCTGGATGTCAATCGTGATAATCTCTTTCTAAGATACTCCTGTCTATATCCCAACTTCGATTCAAAAAAAATGCATACTGGTCGACATCACAACCACACAAAGTGGTACCAGGACATTAAGGACGACCGTGATTTTTTGAGCGATATCGACCGAATGGTGATGTTTTGTCAAAAAAATAGAATATCAAAAGTTATCTTAAGTTGCGAGGGTTGGCTGGTAAAGCAATCAGTACCACAAAGATTCAGGCTGGTGCAGGAAAAATTCCCTGATGTTAATGTGAAGATGATCGTTTATTTGCGGCGTATCGATTCGTGGATCGAATCCGCTTGGAAGCAAAGAGGGATTAAAAATTTCGCATCGATCAATGAATACATTGCGCAACCTGGCATTGGTGAAAGGTTTGGCAATCTTCTCTCCGCCCTGGAACTGTGGGAGAGTTGCATCGGTAAAGAGAATATCACGGTAAGGGCTTATGAGAAACAACAACTTCCAAATGGATTGGCTGCGGATTTCTTAAGCTGTGTCGGCGTAGATTACGACTCGTTTGAATGGGAACCGAATGAAAAGACAAACCTGGCTTTGAATTATGGCTTCAACCGCGATGTTTTAGAGGTGCTGCATCTTTCCCGCGGATTGTTATCCGGAAAATCAGACAATCACCTGTTTGATCTCTTTTCCGAATTACTTGGAGAGGAGTTTCAGAAAAAGCCTTTCGATTCCCTGAACCTGCTCCCTCCCGCTACAAGGGTTGAGCTCATAGAGAAAAACAGACCGTACGAAGAGGAAATCGCCAGGAAATATATGGGGCGGGAGGATGGAAGAATATTCTTTGACCCATTACCCGATCCAGAAGAACCCTGGCAGCCGTACGAGGGGTTAACGCTCGAAAAGACAATCCCGATTGTCGTCAAACTGATCGAGGAAAATCACGGGTTAATCCGCGAAAAAGAACTGCGCAATCAAATCCGTCATTTTCGATTTGTTCAACCCTTTGTTAAAATTCGGGACTTCTTCAGGAAGCGTTTACATTAAAATAGATCATCGGCTTCTTTAAATTTCTTATCTGATCCAGACTATCGACTTATTAGTTTCCGACTTTTCTGTATTAATACGTTTTCCTTGAGCAGGTTCGATAGCTGTACAGATGTTGTTTCTTTGATGTTTATTCTTTCGATAATGTAAGAATTTAATTCCAAAAGCTCATTTGATGGGAAATCACTGATCGTGTAATTTTTGATCGCTTCCTCAAAAGGTTCAAAGAACAGGTGTTCCCGGTTGAAATACTCCACCGCCAGTTTCCTGTTGCTCTCCTCGTAATGGCTCATTATCCTGTCATAAATTTCTCTTGTTGCCAAATTCCATCTCTCTTTATTCCATTCTTTCAAGTCCCCAAAATTCCTGATTTCAGTGAATAAAGCTGTCATTGTTCTGCCATTAATCTTGCCTTTTAAAAGACTCTTATGAGCTTGCATTATCAACAGAGTCTTAATTCCCGGAGAAACATTTTTATCAGTGGGCGTTTCGTATTGCTGGGGGTTTTCCCCACCCATGGTTAAAATGAAATCCTGGAATAACGTGCCCCGCAGCTGCTCTTTCTCAAGTACACGAACGAGCACATTCTTCCCAAATATGCTATTCCATCTCTGATAAAGCTCGTAATAATCACTATTCCGGTACTGATAATTGTTTTCTTCAATCCACTCAAGGAAAGCCTCATTTTTCTTGAGTGTGGTTGGTGATTTTATTCCTTCCGACCAATGGGATTGGATTTTTTTGTCCTGGCGGCGCGCGTAAAAAATTACAAAGATCTCAAAACCTTGAAGTAATTTTTTTAGTCGCAGAATTTCATCACTTTCGAATCTACTGAAAGCTTCTGCGGAGAGAATAATTTTTTTGGGATCGTTTTTTGCAATTTCCTTGAGCAGGCTCTTCCAGGTTCCAAAAGATCCCTTAAATTTTTTGCTGCCAAGTAATTCCCAAGCCAGGTTGTGATGACCAGTTTGGTCCATCAAAGATCCGGCTCTTGGGACAAAATAACCGTTGCGAAGAAGAGAATCCCTGTTAATAATTAGGGAGTTCTGTATAGTGGTTGTTCCGGTTTTATGGGGTCCGATATGGATGTAGATTTGTTTCATAACAACTCTCGAGATGATGAAAAGATTCAGTGGTTTTATCCAACTGTTTCATTATAAAGCCATCTCAATTGGAACATATCACTGCGTCACTTATTTGTGTTAAGAAATCCAATTTGGATTAAGTTGTACCGGCAAGAAGCTCACTCGAATTTACTATCCTGATGATGCGCAATCTTTACTTGCAACGCTGAGATTGACAGGTGGACGTAAGTATTATGGTCAGGCAGAATATTCGAGGAGTAGATTTTCGATGATGAGCGAATTCAGTTCCAGGAGTTCGTCAGAGGGTACCTTATCGATTGAAATGTCATTGCTCTCATCTTCATATGTCTCAAGAAAAAGCTGTTCTCTGTGGAAATATTCCAGCGCCAGCTTATTGTTACTGTCCGCATAGTTTCTCATAATTCTATCGTACAGCTCTTTGGAAACCACATTCCACTTTTCCCGGTTCCATCCTTTTGTATCACCGTACTCCTTAATAATCGTAATAATTTGTTGAAGCGCGTTTTCGCTAATCTTTTTCCCCAACCCCCTTTTGTATTCCTTTATTACAGAGAGTGTCTTTATCCCTGGCGAAACATTCATGTCTATTGATGTTTTGTACATCTGGGGATTTTCCGCCCCGATGGCGGCCAAGAAATCCTCAAACAGGGTCCCCTGCAGCTGTCCCTTTTCGACTACCCTGATCAATACGTTCTCTTCGCCAAAGACCGCTCCCCATTTCTTATATAAGTCGTAGTAATCAAAGGAATCATATTGGAAATCATAAGTCTCAAGCCATTCAACAAAAGATTTATCTTCTTTCTTGTGCGATGGATTTTTGACTCTTTGCGCCCATAATGATTGAAACCTTTTATCCTGGCGTCGGGCATAGAAGACGATGATTATCTTATACTTTTCCAGGTAGCTTTTTATTCTGTTCATTTCCTCATGAGTTAGTCTGTAAAAATTTTCGTTGGAAATGATGATCTTATCTGCATTGGTAAGCTGAATTTCTCCCAGCAAATCATTCCATGCGCCATTCCTGCTATATTTTTTCTTACCCCGCAGTTCCCATTCCAGGTAATTATGTTTTGCCTCTTCGTTATTAATAATTCCGGTTTTTGGAATATAAAACCCGTTTTGATTTAGCAGCTCTTCGTTTTGAAACAAAGATTTTTGAATCGTAGTCGATCCGGTTTTATTGGGTCCGATGTGTATGTAAATTTTTTTCATTGACGTTCCCTGAATTTGTGGAACTTCTCCACCACCATGGAGTAATATTTATTTAAAAAAACCAATTCGCTTTATGAGACTCTTAGTCTTTTGAATTAAATATCTTTTTAATGATGGCCTATTTTGTTGTCTGTTGCTGGATTCGTGGAGGTAAATGCTCTCAATAATCCTGGTGTTCAACCCCAGCACTTCAACTGGCGGAAAATCGATTATTGGACGAATGACGTTTTTTTCTTCAAAGGGTTCGAAAAACAACTGATCCCGTTGGAAATATTCCAGCGCCAGTTTCCGGTTGCTTTCCTCGTACTGACTCATAATTTTGTCATACATTTCCCGGGTCAAAAAACTCCATTTTTCGTCGTTCCATCCATTCTCTTCCCCATAGTCCTTAATCACACGGATTATTCGCAGGAGTTTTTTTTCGTCGATCTTCGTTCCCAATAGTCTTTTATACTCCAGTATCATCGACAGCGTTTTGATACCCGGTGATACATTCATGTCGTTTGATGTTTGATATTGTTGCGGATTTTCCACCCCAATGGTGGTCAGGAAATCCTCGAATAAGGTTCCTTGTAACTGTCCTTTTTCTACGACACGAATAAGTATATTGTCTCCGAATACACGTTTCCATTGGTGGTAGATCTCGTAATAGTCCGAAAAGCTGAATTGGTAGATGTTGTTTTCAATCCAATCAAGGAAGGTGATATCAACATCCGGACGATAAGGTGATTTGGCTCCCTGCGCCCATTGGGACTGAATTTTTTTGTCCTGGCGTCTCACATAAAAAACAATGAAAGTTTCATAATCGCTGAGATATTCTTTCATTGTGCGAATATTGTCATCAGTGCATCTGATGAATCCTTCCGATGAAAGGATAATTTTTGAAACCTCCACCTTTCTTAATTCATCTAATAGGTCACCCCATGTGCCTTTGGATTTGTTAAATTTTTTCTCCCCGATCAATTCCCAGCCGAGGTTGTAATGGTGTGCTTTGTCAACTAAGGAGCCCGTGTGTGGAATGTAAACACCGTTCTGCAGCAGCTTATCCCGGTTTAAGAATAATGAGTGTTGTATTGTTGTTGTGCCTGTCTTTGGCGGACCTATGTGGATATAAACCTGTTTCATCAATACCTCTTATTTCTTTGCTGGTTTTTGCAGTTTTCTTCTCATTAATGCTAATTTAACCAGCAATTTCCATTTTTTACTTGCGTAGATCGATTCGATCTCTTTCTTCAACAGTATGTTTTCTCTAACCAGTTCCTTGTCCTGTTTGGCAGATAACATGGTTGAAGTGACGAACGCGAATAAGTTTACGAGCTCGGTTTGGGAGAAATTGCTGGCTGTGAAATGGGATAAATTCTTTTCCTCAAAGGGTTCCAGAAACAACTCGTCGCGCTCCAAATACTCCCGGGCAACTTTCTGGTTACTGACTTTGTACTTGTCCATTATCTTCTGGTGGAGTTCTCTGTCGATGAAACTCCATTTATCCTTGTTCCAGCCAGCAGAGTCAGCATAATCCCTGAGGGAGAAGTAAAAACGCAGCATTGCGCCTTTGTCAAATTTGCCTTGGAGCCTTTGTTTAAATTCACGGTTTATCGCAATAGTTTTTATCCCCGGAGAGAGGTTCATATCATCTGAATCATCATATTGTTCCGGGTTTGAAACCTCGCAGGTGGCAAGAAAGTCATGAAACAATGTTCCGCGTAATTGATTTTTCTCCAAAACGCGCACGATGATCTTATCTCTTCCAAAGACATCACTCCATTTCTGGATGAGTGCGAAGTAATCGTAATAAGGAAATTCGTAGTCAGCCTGCGCCAGATAATCAGGGAAGCTTAACCACACAGTATCATCTTTGATACTTTTAATTTTTTCAGACCAGGCGGATTGCAGCCGCTGGTCCTGTCTCCGCACATAGGTGACGATAAATACATCATAATCTTTCAGGTAATCCTGGATTTGAAGGATCTTTTCCCGCGGCAGGGTACACAGATCTTCAGAAGATAGAATGATCTTGTCATAACTGATCTGCTCAAGTTCCGTATTCAGGTCTGCCCAGGTGCCATGCTTTTTGGAGAAACGGTAATTGCCCGAGAGCTCCCATGCAAGATTGTGGTGCCCGGGAAGGCTGTCAGATACCAGCCCTGAGTTTGGATAGTAAACGCTGCTCTTCGCAAGAATGCTCTTATTGAAATTCATCGAAAACTGGATCGTGGTTGTCCCAGTTTTGTGAGGTCCGATGTGCATGAAGATTTTCTTTTTCATGTAAACCTGTAATTCCACATTTAATTTGATCGTGCTACTTCACTAAGTTCGATGTTAATTTGAGCGAAACCCAAAACTCTTTTTAATATTGATGATGCGTTCCAATAAACGCCATTTCCTGCTCGAGTAAATGGCTTCGATTTCTTTTTTCAGATAGATGTTCTCTTCCACCAAATCTCTTTCCTGCTTGAAATTGCACTCGGTGGAGGCAATGAAGCTGAACACATCGAATAATTCATCGGCTTCAAAATCATCCAGCGAAAATCTGGTCAGGCGTTTTTCATCAAACTTTTCCAGGAATAACTCATCTCTTCCAAAGTATTCCTGTGCAATCTGTCGATTACCAATGCTGAAGTGTTTCATAGTATGCGTGTGGATGTCCTGATCGATCAGGCTCCAGGGCTTATCGTTCCAACCGGCACTGGTGGCGAAATCAGACAGAGCGGAATAAAATTTGATCCGGGAGCCGGCATCAAGTTTGCCTTGCAGTAATTTTTTAAATTCGCGGATCAGTACGAGTGTTTTAACTCCCGGAGAGATGTTCATTTCAATCGTATCTCTGAAGCGCATCGCTTCAGGAACCTGGCAGGCGGACAGGAAATCCTGGAAGAGAGTTCCCTTAAACTGGGATTTTTCAAGAACCCTGGGAATGATGTTTTCTTTGCCAAAGACTTCGCCCCAATTTTCGATCAGCTTGTCATAGTCGCAGGTGTTGCTTTTTGTGAGGCTATTCTCAATCCACTCCTGCAAACTCATATGAAAGGTTTCATTCTCGCCTTTTTTTAGCTTTTCCGCCCACATGGATTGAAGCCATAAGTCCTGCCGCCGCAGGTACAGGATCACTTTAACAGAGTAATCCTGCAGCAACTGTTTCAGGAATTCGATTTTTTCGGAGGTGTAAAGCGAGAAACCCTCAGCTGACAATATGATCTTATCATTCGGTATGCCTTCCAATTCGTTGATCAGCTCTGCCCATACACCGTACTTCGGGTCAAAATGCTCGTTTCCGTTTAGCTCCCAGGCCAGGTTGTGGTGCCCTGCCTGCCCCGGTGACACCTGTCCCGTACGGGGAATGGTGTAGCCAATGGATAACAACAGTTTCTCATTGTCATGTAAAGACTGTTGAATCGTGGTAGTGCCTGTTTTTGCCGGACCGATATGTAGGAAAATGGTTTTCATAAAACTTGATCTATCCACTTTTGTCATATTTATTGGCTACGAACAAAGTTCTATTCCAATCCCCGAAGCGTAATAATTTCATCGCATCTCACACTTAACAATAGAAGAAGCTTGCCAAGTTCTTTGAAAGATTATTATACCCGACGCGAATGTTAACATACACGACGTGACCTTTTCAACGCTTCTTTTGTACAATTATGATTATGGTAACATTGATTGACGATCCAAATTTGTTCTTGTGAATGGTGCGGTTTTCAAAAAATCAAGAGAGGTGATTTTTGCTAAAGGATTGGATTGATTATTGGATCATCCGCAGAAGTAAGAAGTTTGACCGTTATTATTACTTATCTTTGTACCCCGATGTGTTAAAAGAGGGGATCGATCCAATCCGGCACTACATTGCCCATGGTGCCATTGAAGGCAGGAATCCCAGCCCGGAATTTAACACACTGGAGTATCTGCGTTTAAACCCTGATCTCGATCCCAAAAAAATTAACCCGTTTGTTCATTTTATAAAGCGGAGAACGGAAAGTGCCTCAATATTACAGGATGCACTTTATTTACGGCAGAGTGAAAAGGATAACCGGGAATTCATTAATGGGAATCGAGTTACTTTTCGCGATATTCTTATCCGGCTCTTATTAACCGACCACAAGCTTACATTTCCATATAACGAAGACGAAATAATGGCGATCGGGTCCATGGAATCCAACCGGGTGTCCCTGTCAAAAAAGTACGCCACATTCAAACAGGAAACACTGGTTTCCATCATCATGCCAACCTTTAATCGAGGCCAGGTGATCATGGACTCCATTAACAGCGTGCTGAAACAGACTTACACGAATTGGGAATTATTGATCATCGATGATGCCAGCGTTGATGACACAGCTGAGATCATCAGCGAGATCAATGACGAAAGGGTTCGCTATTTTCGCAATCCCGAAAATATGGGTGCCGCAGGTGCGAGAAACGTGGGGTTGGAAAACATCAGGGGCGGTTATGTTTGTTACCTTGATAGTGACAACCAGTTACACCCTGATTTTTTGCTGATCATGGTAAATGAAATAAAAGCACGACCTCAATTTGATGTGCTGTATTGCGCGCAAAGATTAAACCGGATCAATAATGGAAAACGGGAGGAAGAGGGCGTCACTTTTTCTGTTTTCCATCGTCCCACGCTTGAGAACTATAATTTCATCGATCTTGGCGTGATCATCCACAGAGCGGCTGCCGTTGAAAAGATACGCTTTGATCCGGCCTTGCGGGTATTGATCGACTGGGATTTCATCCTTCAGTTAACCCGGCATAAACAGGCTTATGGGGTGATGTGCATCCTTTCAGATTACTTCATTAATAAAGCCGCGAATCAGATCACCGCGAATGTGCGCAACGAAGACTCACTCAAACTGATTGATCAGAAACACTTCTGGAACGAGCAGAATGCCATTGACCTTGCCTCGTCGGTGGTGGACACCAGCAGGCTCTATTCTCCTGAACCGCAAATTCATCTTTCTGCTACAAAACCCGTTTCAATAGTCATTCCCAGTTTTGAATGCCTTGATTACCTGCAGCTTTGCGTAAAATCGATCGAGAAATTCACACAGGATATTGATTACGAATTGATCATCGTTGACAACGGTTCGAGCCCGGAAGTTGTGGGCTATCTTCGATCGATCGCGTTGAAGGACCGGATCAAGGTGATCTTCAACCAGACGAACGAGGGATTTACCAGGGCGATCAATCAGGGTATCGAAGCTGCCAGTCCTGGAAATGACATCCTGTTGTTGAACAACGATACCGTGGTTACCCGGGGCTGGGTGGAAGCGTTGCAGGAGGTGATCAGCCTGTATCCGGACGCGGGATTGGCGGTTCCTTCGCAAGTGCTCTTGCCCGGTGAAAGCACCATTTCGATTCACCGCCCGAGGTGTGTTGAGACCCGGGAAATTGATGTGAACATTTCCCTTCACCATTGGAACGTTGTAGATCCGATGTTTGACAGTGAAAATGGCTTTATGGAATTATCATTCACCCCGTTTTTCTGCGTGTACATTCCACTTACAACGCTGGAGCTGACCAGCAGCCTTGATGATCAGTTTGGGGCGCATTATTATTCAGATCGTTTCTACTGCAATTTCCTGCGCGAGCATTTTGGAAAGAAAATCATCTACACCCCCAAATCCAAGGTCTATCATTTTGTTCAACAGGCGACGAAAATGCTTACCGACTCCGACCGCTTACACCTGAGTCAAATGATGGATAGGGAATGGATTCGACCGCAGAGGAATTGAAAATAACGGGCGCGGGAACGAGCCTGTTTGTTATTCCATGGTTGAGAGATCGCCGGGGTCTTTGCCCTCGTAGACCGCTTTCAGTACCCTGCGCAGGATCTTTCCGCTCTGGTTTTTTGGAATGCGATCGATCACGTGGAACTCCGCCGGGATGGCGGTTGTGGAAACTTTGTTGCTGACGTAAATCCGGCACTTCAATTCGAGCTCTCTTGTCCAGGGTTGATCGTTGCGCAGCTTGACATAAGCGATGATGCGCTTGTGCAGGATCGGGTCATCAGCGCCGATGACCGCCACATCCACGATCTCCTCGATCTCCAATAGCACGCTCTCCACTTCGAAAGGCCCCACCAGGTGTCCGGCAGTGTTGATCACATCGTCCGCGCGGCTGACATACCAGAAATATCCTTCTTCGTCTCGCCACGCCAGGTCGCCGGTGATGTAGATATCGCCCCTGAATTTTTCAGCGTATGCTTCATCATTGCGGAAATAAGTGCGGAACATCGATCCCCATCCCCTACGCAGGCAAAGCAGGCCCTGTTCACCCGCCGGCAGGATATCCATGTTTTCATTACAGATCAGCGCATCCGCCCCGGTGCGTGGCTTTCCCATCGATCCGGGTTTTACCTGCATGGGCGGGTGGTTTCCGATCATCATCGACCCTGTTTCTGACTGCCACCATGTGTCGTAGATCTCCACCCCGAAAACCTTTTTCCCCCAATGATAGATCTCAGGATTCAATGGTTCACCCACACTGTACATGCGTTTCAGGGAGGAGAAATCATGTGAGGCAAATAAGTTTTCTTCCTCTTGCATCAGCATCCTTAAGGCAGTTGGGGCGGTGTACCACACTTTGACCTTGTGGCTTTGCAGGATCTTCAGCCAATTGTCCGCGTTGTATGTACCGTTATATTGAAGTTGGAATGTCCCGGTGCTGAAAGGGGCAATGATCCCGTACACAATGCCGGTGATCCATGCCGGGTCCGCGGTGCACCAGTAGAGGTCATTTTCTTCGAGCTGCATAATGTCCCGGAAGGACTGGCGCATGTCCTCCAGAGCTCCGTGTACATGCAAAGCGCCCTTTGGCTTGCCGGTGGAACCTGATGTATATTGAAGCAAAGCGGGAGTTTCGCTGTCCACAGTATGGGGATATTCGAATCGGGTATCAGTTTCAGCCAGTAATTTGCTGAAGCTTAACACGGAGTCATCCCGGTGTTCCTCGATGTCGATCACCAGAATTTTATCCAGGGCTGGCAGCCTCTCTTTGATCGAGAGAATCTTTCGTAGAAGGCTTTTGCGAGTGATGATGATCTGCGCTTCGCTATTGGACAGTCTGTCAAGAAGACCATCTTCGCCGAGTGTCCCAAAGAGAATGCTGGTAACAGCCTGCAGCTTCAGGATTCCAAAAAACGCGTTGATCAGGTTTACGCTCCGCGGTAGAAAAATGCTGACCGTGTCACCCGCCTTTATACCAAGTTGTTGCAGCACGGCAGCCGCGCGATTTGATTCACGTTCGAAATATTCGAAGGGAAAACTTTTACTTGTAAGGTCATTTTCGACCCAAAGCAGTGCGTTGCGATCCCCAAGCCCCTTTTCAAGAAAGCGCGTTACACAAGCGTAAGCAATATTCTCTACTTTCATTTTTCCTCCATTATGGAAGGATTGTCCAGCGATACTGATACATCACAGAAGCCGGTCCGCCAAGCACAAGGATATCATCCACATCATACCTCGAGAGGAAGTCGGTGAGCGAGAAATAGTAGTCCGGCCAATGACGGATGTCGACTGCGTAGGTGTGGTGGTAATGTGCTGCTAATAGCGGTTCAATCGCGTTGCTGAACGAATCACCGATGATCAACAGGTTGCGCTCAGTTCCATTTTCGAATACGTACTCCAGAAAGTCCACATCTTTGCCGTTGTATTCAATGTAGTGGTCGGTGAATGGCGCCCGGGAGTAATTGCCCGCCAGGTATTCATCCTTGTTGTTGTAATCGATCTCGTTACCGGCAAGATCGTAGATCTTGTAAGGCGGCAAGTCGAGCAGGACCACCTCGAAGGGATCTCCGGGATGGATCTGATAAAACACAGCGCGCGCCCAGCTCCCGTGAAATTCAATATCCGGGAAGGTGTAAATGGTCTCGTGCTGCAGCATCGGCGTGATATCGGGGTAGTTTTGCGCCAGCATCTGGTAGACCTTTTCGTACCCCAACAGCATGCCATGTACGTTCCAGTGATGGTCGGTATTGTAAAAGTATTTTGTGTGGTCATCGAGATCTGTGTGCAGAAGTGATTCAACGATCAGTTCATCGGGTTTGTTTTTGAGGAAGTAACGGAACCCTCTTTGCGCATCAGCGCCAAAGGTCAGGAACTTTAAGGGATTCGCGGCTGACCTTTCGATCACATCGATGTAAAAACCGTAAAAATTCTGGTTTTGATGCAGTTTGACCGCGCTTTCGTAGTTGGCGATCTTTTCATCGATGATTTCCTTCTCCTTCGCGGAAAAAGAAAGTGGTCGGGGGATAAGGGCTTTTTCAGAAAGAATCTCGTAGGTAGAAATGCGATTGTCAGCCGGGATGATCTCATCACCGGTTGGTAAATAAGCCGCCCGTATTGTTAGACGGGTGACATTCTTCGCCAGTTGAACAGCAGCGGATCTGAAAGGCATTTGATCCATCACCGCCTGCTGGAACGCGTCCTGGAAGGTGAAACCTTTAAACTGTTCGGTCAATTTTTCGTAGGCTTTGCTGAATTTACCTTGCAAAAGCCTTTTCGCCGACATCTTGAAATTATTGGTTTCCAGAGATGGGAATACATTCAATGTCCGGTATTCCATGGAGGATTGCTGCGGTTCGATCTTACCCCTTGCCACCCAGAACACCGGCACGGCGAGAATGATGACGAAGAAGAGGACTAACGAGCGGTTAAGTAGATTTTTGTGATTCATAATTAATCAATTAAAACTGCGCGTAGATGAAGGCGTTGTATCCATTAGCCAGGATAAACGCGATGGATAAGATAAAGAGCAGTAGATACAACATGTCCAGGCCTAACCTGAACACTCCGCCTTTTTCTTCGATCTTCTTTTCTGCCTTATTAATGAAGGGGAGGCTGAAGAGGATGCCTAAAACCAGGATTGGCATGAATTGCAGGATGTTGAAATAGCGCATGGAAACGTCTGTTTTCCAGCCGTTCACGCCGATCAACGCTTTCATAAAAGGTCCCCAGAGTGAAATATCGGTGAGGCGGAATAAAATCCAACCGAAGATGATGAGCACAAGCGAGTAAATGTGTTGCACGGCGACAGGCAGCTTTTTGAGTGTTCTTCCCCAACCGCTGGCTTCTATCGCCATGATCAACCCGAAATAGGTGCCCCAAATAACGAAGTTCCAGTTCGCCCCATGCCATAGCCCGGTTAAAAGAAAAACGATCACAATATTGGATTGCTGACGTAGAAATTTTTCGCGCTTGCGGGCGAACTCAAGTGGAATGAAGAGGTACGTGCGGAACCAGTTCGTGAGAGACATGTGCCAGCGTCGCCAAAAATCGCTGATGCTGCGGCTGATATACGGAAAGTTAAAGTTTTCAGGGAGTTTGAACCCAAGCATTTTGCCCAGCCCGATCGCCATATCCGTGTAACCCGAGAAATCGAGGTAGATCTGGAGGGTGTAAGCCAGGAGTCCGAACCAGGCGACATTTGCGCCGATCGCGTCGAATTCCGCGCTGAAAACCTTGTCAACGGCGATACCGAGCTGGTCAGCCAGCAGGACCTTTTTGGCAAGACCGCCGATAAAGCGCCTGACGCCTTCCATGATCTCATCAATTGTCGGGCGTGGATTGATCAAGTCACTCTTAACCGTACCAAAGCGGGTGATCGGTCCTTGCAGCAGTTTGGGGAACATTAAAAAGAAGGAGCTGAAGCGGATGATATTCTTTTCGGCTTTTTCTGCTGAATTGTAGATATCCAGGATGTAAGCGATGCCGGTAAAGGTGAAGAATGAGATCCCCACTGGTAGAGCCGGATTTTCAAATTCGATCGTTCTGTTGAACAGGTCTGCAGCAGCTTGAATCATAAAACCTGAATACTTGTAAAAAATAAGCAATGAGAGGTTGATGATCACAGCGATCCACATCAGAGGGCGGGCTGCCTGCCGGCTTTTTTTCTCGAGCACGCGGTTGATCAGGCAGCCAAAGATGAAATTGATCAGGAGGGCAAGAAGCAGCATCGGCAGGTTGCGTGGATCGGACCAGCCGAAGAAGAACAGCGAACCGATCGCCAGCACCGCGTTGCGCAACCAGCTTTTTGGCAGTATGTAGTAAAGCAGCAGAAATATTGGCAGGAAAATAAAGATAAAATGCAGGCTCGATAGCGTCATGTGATTTCGAGAATTGTCGTGTGTAGATTTTCCATTCAGTATAACCGACGATCAGCGAAATGTTTTCCGATTTTTGCGCGGGTAATTTGAAGAAAAGTAAGATTGAATCCTGTCAAAGCGTATAAGAAGAGATCCCGGGGGTCAATTTATGAAAGCATTGGTCGAATTGGTGAGTGGATTTAATAATTCTAAAGCTAAAAAAAAGGATGGTATACTGCTCGGACAAATAAATCGAGGCACCTGGAATTTGAAGCGTTGACGGATTTATTCAGCGAAGGGTGATTTTCCAGATGCATTACATTGTTGAGGGTATCGAAAATGACAAAAAGGCTGCCTATCCTTTCATCGAGACAGTGCGTCTATAAGTTCTTTATTTATGTTTTATTGATCACCATAATCCTGCCAGCACCAGCTGGCGCGGTGGCGGGGTATTATCCTGATACCAGTGAGATTGCCATTGATCTGCGGGAAACCGGCACGAATTTACAGCAGGACGAATTTGACAGGTTGGATCAATTTGAGATGACCGCGCCGCAGCTGCGTTACCCCACACGCACTATCCAGGTTTACCTGCCCGCTGACTATTACACGAGCGGTAAGAATTATCCCGTGATCTATTTACACGATGGCGCTTTGCTTTTCAATCCTGATTCGCGCGATTGTCTCTACGATGAAACGCTGGATCGTCTCTTTGAAGAGGGGAAAAACGAGGGGATCATCGCTGTTGGAATTTTCGCTTCACAGAATCGTTGGGATGAGTACAGCCCCTGGATCAATACCAATATGCATGATTGGATTGTTCCAGCCAAAGCCGCGAAAAGAGAGGGCGGAGAGGGTGATGCGTACCTTGATTTCATCGTAGACACGCTCAAACCGGAGATTGATGCGCGTTACCGCACGAAGACCGGACCCCGGAACACTGCGATCGGAGGGTTCAGTATGGGCGGGTTGATCTCGTTGTACGCCGGGTTGAAACGACCTGACGTTTTTTCCAAGGTGATGGCTGTTTCACCCGCGATCTGGTTCGCGGAGTCGGGTGATTACTGGCTGGAAGAAAACCAGTTGATCGACTACATTAACAACATAGAGGTTTCAAAGGACGTCGCTTTCTACATTGACATCGGCACCAAGGAATGGGAAGGTGTTCCGATAAATGCGGTCGATCAGACTGGTGCCTGGCTGGGGTATCCGTTTGTTTGGGTTGATGGGGCCCGAGCTACTTTCAATGCGCTCGAGGGTGCGGGTGTTGCCGAACAGAACCTCATTCTCGTTGAGGATCCTGTTGGTGTGCATGAGCCTTATTCCTGGGCTGAAAGGTTCGATGATGCCATTGTATGGCTTTTCGATGGGCGCGAAACCTTACCGGACCCGGGGCTTGTCACTGTGGTTCCACCTGATGCAGCGGAGATTATTCCAACGCTGATTTCTACTGTTTCCACTCCCGTGTTGATGCCGGAGGACGATGCGACGGCGACACCAGTTGCCGAGTTAACCGAAGAGGTGCAGCCCGAACCAACCAATGTGCAAAGCACTGACGAAGGATTAAAGCCGGGATTGTCTTCCGGGTCTTTGCTGAAGTATCTCGTCATTGCCATGGTGATAATTGCCGTGCTGGTCGCTGCCTGGTTAATGAAGCTTGTGCTTGACCACAGGCGCGCGGGATAATCGCTTCATGGGTTATAGCCTGATCGTCATTACCGGTAATGATAAAAGGCGCAAAAAATGACACTCACCTGGCATGTTGTACGCAGCAAACCCAATCGCGAGGAATTTCTCGCGCGTGAATTGGAATCCCGCGAGATCGAGGTGTTCCATCCACGGTTGCGCGCCAACCCGGTGAACCCGCGGGCGCGGCGATTCAAACCGTATTTCCCCGGTTACCTATTCGTACACGTTGATCTTGAGAAGGTCAGCTCCAACGCGCTGGAACACGTTCCGGGAGCGGCGAACCTGGTTTCTTTCGGGGGAGAGATCTCGTCTGTGCCGGATAATATCATCCAGGCGATTCGCCGCAAGGTGGAAGAGATCAACGCGGCTGGAGGTGAGAAACCCGCCCACTATCAACCGGGCGATCTTGTTGAGATCGAGCAGGGGCCGTTCGCCGGCTATCTGGCGATTTTGGATGCCAGCCTGCCCGGCAGTGAAAGGGTGCGTGTGTTATTGCGAATGCTCGAAAAGCGTGATCTTCCGGTGGAAATGCCCGCGAGTTATGTCCGTTTGCGCAAACTTCAGCGTAAAGGAAGATAACTCTGACTAATGGGGGAGATTCCAATTCGTCAGAATAGGAGTGCGCTGCAGCATTCAAACGACAATTAAATTCTGTTATACTTTAATGTGCGAAGAATTATTTAAGCCGTCATTTTCTTTTTTATTATAAAATTGGGGATTAAGTGAGCCGTGCGGTCGATTTTATAGATAAGCAAGTTGAAAAACAGGCATCATCGCCGATATTAACCTATAAAAAAGGGTTATTACTGCGCTTCTTAAAACGCGCCCTGGATATCCTTGCAGCTTCCTTTGGACTGTTCTTCGCCGCCCCGATATTCCTTTTTGTCGCTTTACGCATCCGGTCGGAATCACCCGGACCGGTTTACTTTCATGGAGATCGTGTGGGGAAGGATGGTAAGCTCTTCAAGATCCTCAAATTCCGCACGATGTACGAAACTCCTGAAAACCACAACGGATCACGGCTGACTGTAAAAAACGACGCGCGGGTCACGCCGTTTGGCGCCTGGTTGCGTGCGACGAAGCTTAATGAACTGCCGCAACTATGGAACGTGTTGATCGGGGAAATGAGCCTGGTGGGACCGCGCCCGGAAGATCCGCAATTCGTGGAACAATGGCCTGAGGAGATTAAGGCTGAAATTCTCTCAGTGCGCCCTGGTATGACCAGCCCGGCATCCGTAACCTATCGCGATGAAGAAAACCTGCTTGGTGGCAGCAGTGTGTTGGATGATTACCTGCGCACCATCCTGCCTGAAAAACTGCGCCTGGATCAGCTCTACGTGCGGCATCACAACTTTCTCGGCGATATCGACAACATTTTTATGACGCTGACCATGCTTTTACCCGGGTTAAGATCAAAAAAGGTCAGCGAGGACGTTCTTTTTAAGGGTCCTTTGGTCAGTTTTACCCGGGCTTATGTAAACTGGTTCGTGATCGATACATTTGTCGCTTTTGCGGCAATTTCAATTGTCGCGTTGTTGTGGCGCATATCCGGACCGTTCAATATCGGGTTCGTGCGCATGGGGCTCATCTCGATCGGGCTCGCGTTTTTCATGGCGCTCACCAACACGCTGTTCGGATTGAAACGCGTCTCCTGGCGTTACGCCAGCCCGACACACGTCTTTGATCTTGCCATTTCTACTACCCTGGCTTTGTTATTGTTCTCGTTTATCTTTCTGCCAGTACTGGATGTGTTCCTCCCGGTGAACACGATCGTCCTGTTCGGATTGATCGCTTTTGGCGGTTTCGTCGTTGTGCGTTACCGTGAACGTTTGATCACCGGGTTGGCATCGCGCTGGATTCGCTGGCGCAGTCAGAATAGCCTGATGGGAGAGCGGGTGTTGATCATTGGAGCGGGTGACGCGGCGCAATTGGCGATCTGGCTGCTCGAAAAAAGCAACCTGGCCTCTGCGTTTTCCGTGGTCGGCATGGTGGATGATGATTTCCGCAAGATCGGTCAGCGTGTAAATGGCTATGAAGTGCTTGGCACCACCCGCGATATACCTGAAATTGTGGTAAAAAAGAGTATCGGGCTGGTCATGTTTGCGATCACCCGGGTAACAAAGAAGGAAAAAGACCGCATCCTCGAGACTTGCCGTGATCTGAATGTTCGCCTGATCATGGTGCCGGACTTGTTAAAGGTGGTCAGCGACTACATTACCAGGCAGACACGTGAGGTGGTTCAGGCAGATGAATGAGAAATGGAAGGGTCGAAAAGTCTTGATCACTGGCGGCGGCGGTTTTATCGGCAGCCGACTGGTGGAGG
>JAXGXM010000009.1:0-33790 GCA_040772785.1 Anaerolineaceae bacterium
CGGTACTCGCCCCCGTCCAATAGTTGGTCGCTTCCGTTACGGTGTCCTCGAACTCCGCCGTGTAGGGTCCGGAGCCGCTGGCACTCAACCCACTGATGCGTACCGGCGCCGCGGGATCGGTCACGTCATACGCCAGCACCTGGTCGGTGCTGAACCCGCTCACCTGGTACTTCCAGGTTCCGCTCTCTCCGTACGTAAACGCCAAGCCGTCGTTCTGCGCCACGAAGGTGTTGGGATAGTCCAGATCGATCCAGTCGACGTAAACGAGATCATACGTTAACCCCAGATCAATGGGACCGGTAAACACCAGCGTGTTGACATCCGGACTGGTCTTCAACACCCCGGCCGGGATGGTTAATTGCGCCGTGTGCCAACTGATGCCGTCAAACTTCACATCCCCAATTTGCGTTCCGTTCAACGTCACCACCACATGGTGATCCGGGTTCACTGAAGGAGAAGCAAATCCACCCAGGAAGGATACCGTCATCGTCGCTGACCCTATATTTGGTACCACCTGGGTGAAGGTTGTCGTCCAGGTCGGATATTTGGTGGGATATACCCTGCCCCACAAGAAGTGTTCTTCGCTGTCCCCAATATCCGGTATCGACGACAGATAGTATCCCCCTCCTGACATGTGCCGGTGTGCCGTATAGTCCGTGGGTATTGCTCCTGAAGCGGGGGCGCCATCCCTTTCCTCCATGCGCAGACCCGTGGTCACGCCATAGGTCAGCCAGTAGACGTTGTCCTGGGTGTACTTCGAGTCGATACTCTCCCCATAGAATACGATGTAATCCCCCCCATTGAATACGCCGTCCACCCCCAACTCCACCTGGAGCGCCACCTCGACCCCATCGTGGTACATCTGCAACGTGTTCACATCCAGGCTTGTCACCGGTACTCCCACCCCCGACAACTCCTCGTAGCTCAATTTGTATAACCCGTCCGCCCTCACCTTCACCCGCCACCCCGGACTGGGCGGCGCCCACGCGCTCAATCCATCTTCCGTCCATGCCTCGGCGGTTGCCCCTTCCACCTGCACATCCCACTGCACTTCCGCCTCGCGGTACCCGCGCGCTTCCTCATAGTTCAGCAGTTCCCCCTCCATCAGGTTCTCGTACGCCTCCGACTCCGTCGATATGCCCCGACCACTGTCCGCCGCTCCCCCCTCATACCGTACGGTCACGGTTAATGTCTCATATACCGTCAGTTCCTGCGCCCCAGCATCGTATTGCACCGGGTACACGCTCACTCCCACCACCCGCTGCTGCCGCATGATCCCGTCCCCACTCACCTCCCCCAGCACGCCCGGATATTCCCTTCCCCCTCCATACACCCCGGCGTCCTCTTCATACACATTCACCGTCTCTGGCATCACCGGCATTGTCTCGTCTTCCGATGGTAAGCCCCATTCCGCTACCTTCGTCACCGCCGGCAGTACCGGCGCGCTCAGCTCCACCCTATGCGCTGTGCCTGGAGTTACCTCCACCACTACCTCCGCCCCAAACGGCACTCCCAGCTCTTCCACTTGCACCGGTAACCCCGGCAAGCCAGCCGTGAACGTCTGCAACCAGCCAGGCAGGCTCACCTGCACATAGCTCTTCCCGTCCACTTCCACCGGTTCCACACTCAGGTCTTCCCAGGCGACGCTGACCTCGTACGTCACCCCGTCTTCCGCCATGGAGATCACTTTCAGCCCTGGACCGACCTCCCCGGCTTGAATATTCGATAGGCCAAAAGCAGATGCATAGAAACCGGTTCCCAGAACCAGGGTAAGCGACAAAATCAATGGGAGCAATATTGAGGTAAGGAATTGTTTCAGGTTTTTCATAGTGTAGAATCCCTCCAACAATCAAGAATATTATTAATAGTTATTAGTTTTGTTTAAGTAATATATCACGTATAAAAAAATAACCCCCTTTTCAATGTCTTAACAGATCCCCCCGGACTATTCAAGACATAAAGGGGTTAACAGCTACTAAACTTGATTGTTGGGAAAGTAGTATTCGCAGTTTATTAATGAAGAAAGGGTTATCCCAGTGAGAGTTTCCGTATTCTTCAGGCTTTGAGGATAAGAGACCAGGGATCGCTCCCTAATTGGTAGCTGAGGGAGTGGAATGAAACAGTCTCCGCCAGCAGTGCAAGGCGGTCAAGGATGGCAGGCAGCGCTTCCTGAAGGTAATACGGGATAAAGGCAGTCTGGAGCAGGCGGGCTACCCCATCCATGGATGTGACCCATTCCACACCCGGCTTTGCGTTTCTATCCAGGAAGAAAAGTTTTTCCAGTGGAACCCCATCAGGTGAACACCTGTTCGGGTCGATATGCCAGGGCGTGCCAAAGATCCAGAAGCGGTCCTCCAGGTAACGCAGGATGACCTGGTCTTCACCGAGCACAGTGACCGCAGGATCGGCAGCCAGTGTAGTCACAAGGGTGGATTTACCGGCCCCCGAAGAGCCGACAAAGCAGTACCCTCTTCCGTCCACCATTACCCCTGAAGCATGAAGAATCATATCACCGCGGGTAGCAAGCCAGGCGGCAAAAAGCCGGATCTCCAGGTTCTCCAACGGGTAAATGGTCTTGACAGCCACCTGGGAAAAATCGCCAGCCACCTCTCCATATTTAAAATCAGGGGAAACGGTTAATTTACAGGGTGGAACCTGTTCGAGCGCTAAAAAATTCAAGCGCCCCGCCGTGTCTCTCCAAAACTCCCAGGATTCAGAGCGATACAGTAATGTTTCTGACAGCGAGGAATTGGGTAGCGGCGCATTCCGTAAATGAAGGATGAGCGCATCCCCTGTTCCAGGTAAATACGAACCAGCCTGTGGCTCAACCACAGGCTGGAGAAATTTTATACGGCTTAGGTTTGGAGAAATGATCAGGTCAGTATCGGTCGCATCAAGCCACATCTCCAATCCGGCTACACGCAAGCCAATCCATCGCGGACTTTTATCCTCGGCAACCAATTATCTGTTACTCTTTCGAAAAATCTTCTGGTTTAGGTGCATATGCAAACTGGCAGTAGAAAAACCCGCAACAAAGTAGTTTCATTAGAAGAATAAATCATCAACTCATTGCACAATAATTAATATGACAAGTGTCAAGAGGATCTGCAACCGTGCTGGAGTAGCAAACCGCCAGAACAGCGTTCTTAATCTCCAGACTAACCTTCTTCACCACCGGCGCTTCATAAAGTTTCTTTTCCATAATTCCTCCAAAAGAATATTTACATTATACACTCTTTTACCCGTGCTGCACGAAAATGTGCCAATTCACACAGAAATTCCACTGGGGTCTCATTATCGCCATGAACGGATTGAGACCAACCCGGACACTGCGAACACAATCCACCCAGCGTACAGGTTTGGCAAATGGTAGTTTTTTCGCGTTTAAGTTTGCGTAAATCCCCCAATCGCTCCCAGGCTTCGTTGAAAGTTGTTCGATTCAAGTCGTAAGCAGGGTGACGAGCCATGGTACAGATGCTCAACTTACCGGTGCTGTCGATGTGAAATGACTGCAACCCAGCCCCACAACTGAACACGTACTCTGCACGTAAGGCCTGCCCGCTATAGGATGCGGCAATCCTTTCCCATTCCGCCTGCCGTTCAGGGTTCCCGTCATCGAGAGCAAGCAACTCCTGAAGAGACAGCCTGTAATCAAAAGGTTTGGCACATCCATCCAACCTGGGCCAAAGCAGCCCATCATAACGGAAGTCCAGACCACGCTGCTCAGCGAAGGCGCGCATGGCGGGAAGTTCGTGAAGGTTGATGCTCAACAGGATGGACTTCAGGTTGAGGGAAAGATTGCGTTCCACCAGCAGGTCGATGCCCCGCATGCAACGATCATAGGATCCCGCTACACCGGTCACCTTTTCGTAGGTCTCACGGGTGGCACCGTACAGGGTGACCTCGACCAACCTGGGGCGTGATTCTGCCAGCAGGTCGGCGATACGCGGGGTTAATAGGGTAGCATTGGTAAAGATTGTGACCAGTATCCCCAACTGCCTGGCGTATTGGTAGATTTCGGTGAAGTCGGAGCGCAACAGGACCTCACCGCCGGTGAATGTCAAAAACAGGCAGCCAGGCTCAACAAGCTGGTCCAGTATCTTTTTTACCTGGCTGGTGGTTAATTCCGAATCGCGGGCTGCCTGGTTAGTAGCGGGTTGGTTTATGTAGCAATGCACACATCCCAAATTACAGCGATCGGTAAGTTCGAACATACCACTAAGTGGATAGCGTCGTCCCCGCAATTTCGCCAACAATCCAGTGCTCCACTCGTCAAGATAGAGTTCGTCCAAGGTGGGACAATCCATTCTTTAACCCTTTCGCAAAGCGCCGATGGTTGTCATTTCAACCAGGAATTTCTCCAGGTCAGTCACAAGCACCTCGAGATCAGCGTCGTACTCAACCAATACTG
This sequence comes from Anaerolineaceae bacterium, assembly GCA_040772785.1. Taxonomy (GTDB): domain Bacteria; phylum Chloroflexota; class Anaerolineae; order Anaerolineales; family Anaerolineaceae; genus UBA6107. The sequence continues at coordinate 4,412 of JAXGXM010000009.1, forward strand.
CGGCTTCCAATTCAGCCTGGGTGGCAGGTTGTGCGAGACGCTCCCAGAGAAAAGCTCCCATCCCATTAAGGGTGTAGATGCAGTCCATGTCAGCCACATCATGATGGATGGGGACCAGCACAGATTCATCCACTATCTTGCGGTAGATAAAATCCGGGTTCCTTTCATAACGTGTTTCGCTAAGCATCAACCAACTCCCTAGTTGAGATATTTAGAAAATACAGGTAAGCGCTTGATCCATCCACCGGCAATACGGGTAAACCAACCCCGACCGGTAGGCCTGCGTGAACTCAATACGGCAAACAAAGCTATACCTCTCGCCGCCGGACTGTGCATGTCCAAATGCAATTCTCCCCGCTCAACCTCCGCTACCCGACCGAGGACTTGCGATTGTTGAATCCAACCATCCGGCTGCGCCGCCCGATCACCCTGGACCATAAAATAAAAACCATGCAAATCAGAGCGCCGGCGAATCACGCGGTGTACCACCACCCGGTCTGGCTGTATGCTGCACAAAATTATATCACCTATCCGAATGAGGGATGTTCTCACTGGCTGCACCAGCAGTACATCCATGTCGCGCACTAATGGAGTCATGCTGTACCCCCGCGCCCGAAAGCGCACCTGTTTACCCATCTTCAGCAGGTCAGCACTCAGATCGCCAAACTCAGCAGCCGTGCAGGGTAAGTTGGTAAGGTTCGATTCTTGCATCATAATCGAAAGGCAATCAGTCTTTAATTGTGGGATTGGACAGTTACGCTGTCCATGAACAACCGAATTAAATATAAACCCTTGCGTAAAAAGCCAATAATTGCCTTCGCCTAGTACTAATCATAGCAAATACAGCATATTTGTCAAGACAATAATTCAAGACAATAATTCAAGTCAATGTTGTGATTTCAGGTATCGTAAAAATTGGTGTGCTTTTATTGTAATAGTAATATTTAATGAAGAAAACTCCCCGGAGGACTGGTCATCCGGGGAGCTATGGTTGAAGCGTCTGGAATTAGGGATTTTTGCGTTTGGCTTTAACGTAGATCGGACCGTGCAGGGTGGTGTTACCGTAAACGTCCACATCTTCCAGCCAGAAGTAATAGTACTTACCGGCTTTCAATCCCTCCACCCTGAATGTGTAAGTTGACCCTTCCACCAGACCCACTGATTCAGCTTGTACAAGCAACTGATTGATCGGGCGCATCGTCCCATCCAGCACGCTGCGGCGGTAGAGATTGAAGCCGATCGTTTCCAATTCACTGGCGGTCGCCCAATTCAGGATGACCGAATTCTTGGCGCCGGTGCCTTCGAAGTATAGCAGACTTACTGCTGTAGGAACTCCGACGTCCTTGGGCTCATATGCAATGTTATTCGAAGGGTTGATGTCGTTGCTATCCGTGTACACATTCACAGTATTACATACATCAGCAACTTTTCCCTCCGCCGAACATGCCGTGCCAATTTCTAAGGTTCCGGCTGTAGAAACACCCAATTCGATCTTGACCCAGAACTTGATCTCTTTGGAGGTACCAGAAGCCATGGTTCCGAGGTTGCAGGTAACAGTGCCTGAAACGGGCGAGCACACCGATGCATCTACCGGGATTCCATCCACTGTGATGTCATGGCCAGTGTCGAAGGAGGTGTAGTAATCCAGGGTATCGACCATGCGCACGTTTTGGGCAGCATCAATTCCAGTGTTTGCTACCGTGACCGTGTATTCAAAATACGGGTTCTGAGTACTGGGGTATGGCGATAGTGTGTAATCACCGTCCGCTTTATCCACACTAACATCCACTAAAGAAGAACAATTGGCGGTGGCGGTGTTATTGCCCGGGTTCGGGTCAGTGCTCGTCGTGGTGAGAGTAACAGAATTCGTCCATTCCGTCCCGGTCGCATAATCCACATAGATCTTCACTTCCCATTTGGCAGAGGGGTCCTTGGTTGGATCAGGGAGTGATGCATTAAGGTTGCATGTGATCGTGTCAGAAACATTCGTGCATGTACCCTGAGAGGAGCTCACGCCGTCCACCGTGCGAGTCGAGGTATAACTAACAAAATCTACTCCACTCGGCAGTGTATCAACGATCTTCGCGCCTAAAGCGGTACCCGGACCAGCATTGGTGACCGTGATAGTGTAATACGGGTCAGCCATGCCAAAATTCGTGCAGGACTTGGACACAGAGGCATCCGCATTAGGGCGATCGATCTCAGCCCAGAGACAGGCCACGTTATTTGTGCTTTCTTCGGTGATGAACTCATTCGTGGTGACTCCAGAGTAGGTTTGATCACAACCAGTCCCCTGGGTAAACCCGAGGATGTTGACCGTGTAATCCTCGCCTGGCGAGCAGGAAAAGGTCTGCGTGCTGGGCTGGGTAACGGTAACCTTGTCAGGACAGACGCTTGTTCCAGGATATGTGCAAGGAGCTGAATTAGAAGTCTCATCCAGAGTAAAGGTCGAAGTGAATGTAAAATTCTTGACCGTGTTATCTTCGCAGGTGATCGGTACAGTGACGGTTAGGGGAACATATAGGAAACTATTAGTCGAAGAGACCGGGTTGTTATAATGCGTGAACTTTCCCAGGTAGAAACGGTCATTCGCATCTAGAGTCGCGGTGCTCACACCGTCAAAACCAAAACCGCTTTGCCGCAGAAAACCTGTCCTATCTGTAGGACAATCGTTGTAATTGGGTCCCGGTCGGCCATAACGCACCTGGTTTTCATCGGTCAGGTATCCCCCACTGCTTTGTATTGAGGGGGTAGTTTGGCTCCACGGGAAACTAGCTCCTGTCATACTTGCCCAGTTATCACAACTCGCACCGTTGGTATCGATGGTGCTCCACACACCATCGACGTTGCCGACACCGAAAGCCCAAACATCGGCAATGACCAACAACGATAAAACAATAACTGAACCAAAAATCGTAAAAATGCGTTTTGTGCTTTTCATGCAACTACCCTCCTAATAAGATGAAAAAATGACTTTTTGCCAAAGCCCGATCCCCTGGATGTGATTCACATAACATAATGAATGAAAACCTTTCTAATATTTTAGCAGACCTTACAATTTTGTCAAGTCTAAATGGTAATTTGTAAGGTGCAAACCGGAATCAACTTAATTAGTCATACCAATTTCAGGAAACTTGTCATTACCCTTGGCGGGAGACTTAACAATTATGCAAACTAGCCCGGCAGGTTCATTTCCCCCCCAGCCATTCGCGCAGGTCGCCGCGCGCACTCTCCCGGCGGGCGGATGCCAGCGCGTCACCCTCCCCGCGCAGCAGGCGCGCAGCTGAGCCGCGGTAATCGCGCAGCAGGCGCAACAGGCGCACCATGTAGTAAAAGTACAACTTAACTGAGCGCGGGTCGACGTTGTACTCACGCGCCAGCACCCTTCGGGGGATAAAGACGCGGCGCAAAACGAGGGAAAGTTTGCCAAAGAAGCCTTTGGTCTGCCCCAGCGCAGCCAGGTCGGGGGTGACGGCGGGCAGCAGGGTTTGCGGGCGGACGAGCTGGCGCAGGGCGTCCACCACGATCTCCTCCCCCGGCGGATCGGGCAGCAGCTGTGCGAGCACCCAAGACGGCACCTCCTCGCCGGTCACGCGCGGCAGCAGCTGGAAGGTGAGCCAGGCGGTGCGCTGCGATTCCCACCCCTGCGCGGTTTCCAGCAGGCGCTGCCAATCAAATCTCTCAGTGTTTTGCCTCAGCACCGCGGCAATGTCGCACAGCCCGCGCGCCCCTCCCGCCAGGCGGTGCTGGTAGGTGGTGTGCAGGACGAGGTGCAGCACGAGATCCTCAGCGCACAGGCTGGAAACGCCCACTCCAGCGATGCGCGCGGGCAGGCGGCGCGCCCACAACCCCTCCACATCAATGGTGAAGGGTTCCTCTTCCTCGAGGATGGTCCAGTGCAGTTCCACTACGGGGGCGTTCTCCTTGAGCAGCGGCGGCAGGTGCTTGAGGTCGCGGTTGGGGTCGGCGGGGTCGTACCAGGTGCTCAGTTGATAGCCGAGCCCGCGCATAACAGCAAGTGCGGCGGGCAGGTCAGCGCGGTGCAGCAACAGGTCGAGATCATCGAAAGTGCGCAGGCCGGGGGCGGGGTAAACCACTTCGGCAAGGTAGAGCCCCTTGAGCACGATGACTTCGATGCCTTTCGCCTTCAGCGCAGTAAGGATCGTACCGGCGTGATGCAGCATCACCATGTTGCGGGCGGTGGCCTGCAGGTAAGCCGCACGCAGGCGCTCGCGCACATCCTCCGGGACGAGTCCCGGCAGCGGGGCGAGGCGGTCGTAGAGGATCAAAATCAGATCGTGTTGCGCGGCGGCCTGTTCCAGCCGCTGCCAATCCGGTGCGGTTAGGGCGGGCAGCACCTGCTCCAGCGCGGTTTGCGGTGCGAGGAGGTTGAAAAGCGTTTCGAGCTCGGAGCGGGGGTCAGTCTCCATGGATGGCGACCGGTTTACCTGGAATGTAATGCTGAAAGGGTCATCTCAAGCCCGCAGCGCGTCGCGCGCGGCTTCCACCACTAGGCGCAATTGCGCGTCGGTCAGCGTGGGGTAGAGCGGCAGGGTCACCTCGCGCGCGGCGACATCATCGGTCACGGGCAGGCGGTCAGCACCACGCGCGCCCTCCCTGAATGAGGTGAAGGTATGGACCGGCGGGTAATGGATGCTGGTCTGGATGCCGCGCGCCTTCATCCCCTCCATGAAGCGCAGCCGGTCCGCACCTTTTGGCAGCAACACCGGCATGATGTGACCGGCGGACACACCGGGGTGATCTGCAAAGGGGACGCTGAGCGCGGGGCATGATTCCGCCAGAAGGTCGCGGTAGAGCGCGATCAATTCGCGGCGGCGGGCGTTGTTGGCAGGCAGTTTGCGCAGCTGCTCGCGCCCCAGCGCCGAGCGGATCTCGTCGATGCGGTAGTTATAGCCCTCGGCAACCACGTCGTAGCTCCAGGCGTGCCCCTGGTGGCGGTCCCAAGTGAGCGAAGTCATGCCGTGCGAACGCAGCAGATGGAACTGCTGCGCCAGCACGTCATCATCAGTAACGATCATGCCGCCTTCACCCGTGGAGAGATTCTTGTTGGAAAAGAAACTGAAGCAGCCCACCTTACCCCAGGTGCCCAGGTGTTTTCCATCAAGGAACGACCCGGCGGCGTGGGCGGCGTCCTCGATCACCGGCAGGCCGTGCGCTTGTGCCCAGGCAAGGATGCGCGGCATATCGCAGACGTAACCAGCGTAGTGCATCACCATCAACGCCCTGGTGCGCGGGGTGAGCGAGCGTTCGATCGATGCGAGGGAAATGGTCAGGTCGTTCTCACTGGTGATATCGGCGAACATCGGCGTGGCACCGGTGTAGCGCACCGCGTTGGCAGTGGCCACAAAGGTCAATGAAGGGACGATCACCTCGTCGCCGGGGCCGATGCCGAGCGCCAGGCAGGCCATGTGCAGCGCGACGGTGGCGTTCGAAACCGCCAGGGCGTGCTTCGCGCCGGTGTAGGCGGCGAATTCCTTTTCAAATTCAGCGGTCACCTCCCCTATGGTAAGCCAGCCGCTCTCGAGCACCGCGGTAACAGCGTTGATCTCTTCAGAACCGAACTTGACATCAGACAGGGGGACGATCCAATTCATACATTACTCCGGTAAAAAGCGCGAACGGTCTTTTTCAAAATCCGCGGTGGCGCGCGCGTAATCCTCAGGGTTACCGAGGTCCTCCCAGTAGCCCTTGAAGACGTATCCGCTCACCTTTTCGCCAGCGGCAACCAGCTCCTTGACCAGGTCGGGGAAGTCAAGATACTCATCTTTCGGGATGTACTCCAGCACGCGCGGCTCAAACACGTACAAGCCCATGCTCACCAGGTAATCGATGCTGGGCTTTTCCAGGTAATCCACCACGGTGCGTTCCTTATCCAGCTCGACCACGCCCAGGTTGATGTTGACCTTGCGCTGTTGCGTGGCGATGGTGGCAATGGCACCCTGTTCGCGGTGGTACGCGATCAGCTCTGCCAGGTCAATGTCGGTGAGCACATCGCCGTTGGTCACCAGGAAGGTATCGTCGAGCCCTTCCACGTTCGCCAGCGGACCCGAAGTACCGAGCGGGTGAGATTCCTCGGTGTAATCGATCTGCATGCCCAATGAAGCACCATCCTGGAAGAAGAGGTGCATCATCTTGCCGAGATACCCCACGGTGAGGGTTACGTGACGGATGCCGGCGCGCTTCATCTGGCGCAGCATGATCTCGAGAATGGGCATATCGCCGATGGGCATGAGCGGTTTGGGAAAGAGACGTGTGTAAGGCGCCAGGCGGGCACCCTTACCGCCAGCCAGTACCACCGCGCGGATCCTGTTTTCGTTAGAACTCATATTTTCCCACCCTGTATTGAGCCAAGTTTTCACTGATCCAATGAATGGTACGTTTCAGTCCTTCGTCCAGCGAAATTTGCGGCGTCCAACCCAACACCTCGCGCGCACGGGAGTTATCGGAGATCAGGCGCATCACCTCAGATTTTTCCGGGCGAAGGCGCTGTTGTTCGGTCTCAATCTTCACTTCGCGCCCTACCATGGCGATGATCTTCTGCGCCAGGTCACCAATGCGGATCTCCTGGCCGGTACCGAGGTTGAAGACCTCTCCCAAACCGGTTTCTGAGCGCGCGGCGCGAAGGAAACCATCCACCGTGTCATCCACGTAGGTAAAATCACGCGTCGAATCAAGATTACCGAGGTGGATCACCTCACGGGTGAGCGCCTGGGTGATGATGGTGGGAATGACCGCGCGCGCGGACTGCGCGGGGCCGTATGTGTTGAAGGGGCGCACCGTGATGACCGGCAGGTCATAGGCGCAGTAGAAACTTTCGGCGAGCTTATCGGCGCCGATCTTGCTGGCGGAATAGGGCGACTGACCCTGCAGCGGATGGGCTTCACTAATGGGAGCCACGCGGGCCGTACCGTACACCTCACTGGTGGAGGTGTGCACCAGGCGCGCCACGCCCAGATCGCGGCAGGCGAGGAGCATGTTCAGCGTGCCCATGATGTTGGTGGCGGCTACTTCAGCGGGGTGGAGATAGGAATAGGGGATGGAAATGAGCGCGCCGAGGTGAAAGACGATCTCGTTGCCGTCAACCGCTTTGCGCAGCGCATCTTCGTCGCGCAGGTCGCCGGGGATGATTTCGATACCCCCAAGGACGAAAGGCGAAAGGGTACGCAGCAGGCCGGCATCCCCGCGCGAGTTATAGCGCACAAAGGCGCGCACCTGCGCGCCGGACCTCATCAGTACCTCCACCAGGCGGCTGCCGATAAAACCGCCGGCCCCGGTGACCAGCACTTTACGACCTTTCCAATAATTATCCATCTGTCTGCATCACCTCACGGGTCTGTTTGGTTATGTAATCGCTCACCACTTTCAACAGGTCAGGGACCATGATCATGCGTACATTGAGGTCCTTGCAGGTATCCAGGATGCGCTCACGGTCCTTCTTATTGACCCGTGTGATGGCGAACATGACCAGGCCGATACTCTTTTTTACCACAATATCAGGGATGTCGCGGGTCGTGCCCAAAACCTCATAGCCATTGACGCGCTGACCAACCTTGCGGTAATCATCATCCACCATACCAACCACGGAGAAGGCGGATGAAAGGTTGCTCTTCTCAAGCAGCCAGATCGCCAGCTGGGCAGCGTCGCCCGCGCCGATGATCAGCACACGTTCACCGAGCATGCTGTTCTGGCTGCGCCAACGCATCCAGCGCGAAGCCAGGCCGGTGATGAGGCGTTCACGGTAACGCACAATAACAAACCCGCCGAATGCGATCAAACCGAATAGAACGAGGGTATTGAGGGGCAATTGAACCTTCAGCAACGGCAAGCCGAGCAGGGCGAACACAAGCAGTGCCACAACAGTGGAGATCGCCAGGTCAAACACGTGCGTAGGGCTGGCATAACGCCAGGAGATCTTCTTCAACCCGAAGAGGGTATTGGTCAACGCCATGATAAAGGCCAGCCCCACCGCAATAAGGACCATGCGGAAAAAGCCCACGTTGAAGGGACCGGAGATGCGCCACAGCAGCGCCACGATCGAGATCGCCGCGAAAGCAACAAACGAATCCACCACGAACCAGGAGATGTAGGTGCGGGTAAAACTGACCAATGGCCCCTGGAAAAGGACATCCTCTTTCACATGTTTCTTGCGTAGACCAGGCAGCAGCATCAACAGGGTCATAAAGATCACGTCGAGGTCGCCCAGGAAGTTGTAATGGCGCACGTAGAGCTGGTCGAGGCGGAGTTTTTCGGGCAGAATCGTGCGCAGGTAATCATCCAGCACACTGCTGCCGCTGAGCATGTTTTCTTCATCACGATATGTGACCGAGGAAGGGCTGGTCATACCCGGGCGCACGGAAAGGATCTCAGCTTTGATGTCTTCCGGCCATGTTTCCACGAACAGCGGGTCTTCCGGACGCGGCCCGACCAGGCTCATCTCGCCGATGAGAACGTTCCATAATTGCGGGAGTTCGTTGATCTTCGTCGCTCGTAACCAGCCGCCAAAGGGGGTAACGCGCGCGTCATTTTTAACCGTTAGACGCGAACCGTTGTGGTTCTCGGGATTCTCGTACATCGTTCTGAATTTGAGGATCTTGAAAGTCTTGCCATCCTTGCCCACCCGGTCACCGCGATAAATGACCGGTCCGGGTGACTCACGCCTGATGCGGATGGCGCAGTAAAGAAAGAGCGGTGAGGTGAAAAACAATCCAAAAAACGCGCCAAGGACATCAAGGGCGCGTTTCAAGAAGCGCAGCGTACGCCCTTTTTTATAGTTCGTCGCTGGTGAATTGGTTTGTCTGTATACCTGCTTATCGATAAAATCGACTGCGCGACTCAATAATGCCCCTATTCCTTATAAAGAAATGATTGCATGAAATGATCTTGTAAAGGATAGTATATCAGAAATTTTTTTTTGCACGGCATTCCGAATTGCCTCACAAATAATCTTACTATAGGGAATTACGGTGGCTCAAAAAGAATGTTACTCTAGAGCGGATTTTATATTCGCAGAAGGAGCATACGATGAGTCAACGCAGCAAGCGAGAGATGATCGAGGCGATCCATCCACGATATTTGAGAGCAAATAAAGCTGGGAAAGAACAAATACTAAATGAATTCATAGCTACAACCGGATATCACCGAAAATATGCCATACGAGTATTGAGGCATGGACCAAAACCCAAAGGGCTGAAGAAACCAGGTCGCCGAAAGATCTATCAAGGCGAAGTGGTGAATGCATTGGAGCAGATTTGGGAAATCTATGGCCGAATTTGTTCAAAAAGATTACACCCCTTCTTGCCAGAAGGAGTTCAGGTGCTTGAGCGATGCCATGAACTCTGTTTGTCTCCAGAGATCAAACAATTGCTATTGAGCATGAGCCGAGCAACAATAGATCGCTGCTTGAGGAAAGCTCGTTTTACTCATCCCCGACATGGACTCTCAACAACCAAACCGGGGAGCTTACTCAAAAAAGCGATCCCCATCCGCACGTTCACGCCTTGGGAGGATGAGCATCCAGGATTCATGGAGATTGATTTGGTGGCTCATTGTGGCTCAACTACCGAAGGAACCTATCTAAACACCCTTACAGCCACAGATTTGGCCACTGGATGGACAGAATGTCTGGCGCTACCTAATAAGACCCAATTCGCAGTTTCTCAAGCTATTGGTGAGTTGCGGCAGAACTTACCTTTTCAGCTCTTGGGGTTGGATTCAGACAATGGCAGTGAATTCATCAATGACTCACTTTATCGATATTGTCTTTCCGAGCAGATCACTTTCACTCGTTCTCGTCCCTACCAGAAGAATGACCAGGCGCATGTGGAGCAGAAGAACTGGTCGGTGGTGCGTCATACCGTTGGTTATGACCGCTTGGAAACCCCAGAGGACCTGGCTCTGTTAGGATCGATCTATTCTGACCTACGCCTCTACATCAACTTTTTCCAGCCGGTACTCAAACTTGTGGCGAAAAAACGGCTTGACGGCAAAGCTATCCGTACGTATGATCAGGCCAAGACTCCTTTTCGACGAGTCCTATCACTTGATTCTATTCCCTTGGAGATAAAAGCCCGTCTTACGGATCAATATTTGCATTTGAATCCAGTAGCATTAAGAACCAGCATCGATGACAAGGTAGCTTTATTGTGGAAGATTATTCGGTAACATTTTTATTTGAGGCAACGATTACACTAAAGTAACATTTTCTTTTGAGGCATTACGCAGTTGAGGAAATTTCGAAAGTTACCAATTTACCGATTTACGGTTGTACACCGACTGTAAAAGACCAGACCGGCGACCATTTACTGTGCACGCCAAGTTCATTGACCACTCTCACCCGCCAATAATAGGTGCCGGCCTGTAATGGCGTCGGTACATAGATTGGATCCGGAACGCTGGCAGAACGAAGGAGAGTGGAGAAGTAAAGCGCATCGCTGATCTGCACTTCAAAATGCAAAATGTTCCAGTAGACGGGGATACCGGGATCCCAGGATAATTCAGGCGAGGCAGTGGTCTGCGCGCCGGAAACCGGAGCAAGCAGCACAGGGGGTACAGGTTTTGTACTCACGCTGAATGAATAAGGCGGCGTCCAATCTCCCCAGCCAGCCGCAGTACGGACCTGCATGCGCCAGAAGTAATCACCATCCTCGAGGGGTGCCACAGGGGTATAACTGCGGCTCAAAGGCGCACGCTTGACATCAAGAACAACCTGATCAGCAGGGAACGCAGCGCCTTTAGATACCTGCAGGCGATACTTGAGGGCAGCACTGTAATTTCCCCAACTGAAGGTTGGTGTTGTATCGGTTGTCACAACACCCTCGGCAGGGTTCTTGAGGATATTTACGGTAATTATTTGCGGTTCGGTCCAGGCTGAGGCGTTCCCCACTGCATCAACCGACCGCGCACGCCAGTATAACGTGCCCCAGGGCAGCGCAGTGCCCGGTTTGAAGGTTGCGAGGTTCAGAATGGCGGAGACTGATTTTTCCCGCAGCAGATCAGTAAACCCTGCATCGGCAGCCACCTGGAACTGGTATCTTCTTGCTCCGCTCACGGCATAGACACGAAATGCAGGTGGATCATTGGTCACAAGTGCACCATTGAGCGGTTTGTACACAACGGGAACTGCGGGCGGTTTCGTATCCAGGACAAAATAACGTACAAGTGACCAGTTGCTGCGAACACCCAGATCATTGTAGGCTCGTGCGCGCCAGTAATAACGGCCATCCTCCAATAAAGCCGGCGGTTCGTAATTCAAACTTTGCTCGATCTGCCCGGAGTGGACAACCTCTGAAAAATTGCTTTTGCGGCTGACCTGAACCTCGTAACCCTGTATGCTTGAGCCGTCAGGTTGAGATGTCGGCGGTGTACCAGTGACCGGTAAAACCTGCCCGCCAAATTGCCACAACAACGCATCGTCAACCCACCACTGCCAACTCTCGGCTTCATGGATGCCGCCGGGATTCACCACATGTTTAATTCGTGAGGCGGGGTGTCCTTTCGACAGGATTGTATTGACCACAGATTGAACACCTTCCGTCCAGACGCGGGGGTAGGACATCAGCCTGCCCTTGGAATCATAAATGTATAGCGGTCTGCCCTCCCATTCCCGCGTGCCGACGTAAAGGAAAATCTTTGTATCCTCCCGGATGGAGATCGATTTGATGTAGTTAATGAGGCGGTTCGCTGACAACCAGGTTCCCCCGGATTCGGTGAACCACACCGCCGGGGAAAACGCGATGATCCTGGAAAAAACATCCTGTCGTTTCAGTCCGCCATATAACGAAATCAACCCGCCCATGCTGCCACCGGCGATGGCAGTATTCTCCCGGTCAGGCAGTGTACGGTAACGGCGATCAATTTCAGGTTTAAGAGTGTTGACCAGGAAGTTTATGTAAGCATCCCCTTCACCGCCCTCTCTGCTTGCAGCGTTGGGAACGTTCCAGGCAAGCATGCGTGTGTTGACCCAGGGACTGCACTCATCGTAGCGATTGCTGCTGTAGAAAACGCCTACAGCGATGACCCCCTCGATGCTTCCATCGGCGTAGAGAAGTTCGAGGGCTTCGTCCACGTGGTAATCATGGCCTTCTTTGTAGTCAAACTTGGTGTTCCCATCCTGAAAATAGACCACTGGATAGGATTTTCCGCTCGTCTGGTAATCCGGCGGGAGGTACACCTGGACAGTGCGGTTCTTGACCCGTAGCTGAGGTGCCGTGATGGTAAAAGTCTCGATCCAGCGCAAACGCGGGGTATTGTCATTGGTGAGGGTGCCCGTGACCGGTCCAGCGAGGGTTGGCGATTGCGGCAATTCTGCGGTGATGACAAAACTGTACGGTTGTGTCCATGCGGAGAGATCGGGGGTGAACACGGCCTGGATCCGCCAGTAGTAGCGACCGAACGGCAGCGTAAACCCCGGTCGAAACTGATAGATGGACCCAAGCGCTTCATCAATAATGATCACAGCCGGATCAAAATCCTCAGCCGTGGCTACCTGCAAACGGTAGGATGTGGCGCCTTCTGCGTTACCCCAGGTAAAGGTTGGACGGGTACCTGTGGAAAAGCTGCCATCGGATGGGGTCTTCTTAATGTCGACCGACACAAACCGGGGAGATGTCCAGCCGGAGACGTTGCCTGCCCGATCCAGGGCTCGAGCTCGCCAATAAAAGGTTCCGAACGGCAAGGCCTGGTCACCGGCTAGCTTATAGGAGGCTGTAGATAATATCGATGTCACAGTGGAATCTACGAGGGGAGCGGCGAAAGCGGAATCTGCACTGACCTGGAATTGATATTCCTTTGACCCGGTAACCGTGCTTACGGTAAAGCGGGGTATTGTAGTGTTCACAACAGCCGCCTGCGCAGGTTTTAGAGGGGCTGGCGTTGCAGGTGCAAGCGTATCCACTTTAAAGGAGCGGTATTGCGACCAGGCACCTTTGACGCCCACAGAGTCCACTGCGCGTACACGCCAGTAATATTTTCCATCCGGCAGCTGCGGGAACGGGAACGAAAGGTTGCCCGCGGCGGTTAGCTGGTCGATCAAGCGTGTTGAGAATAGGGTGGACGTGCTGACGTGCACCTGATAATGAGCAGCTTCCGATACCTCGCTCCAGGATAAGGCAGGAGGAGCAGTAGCATAGTTCGTTCTGAACCCGTGATCCGGGGCAAGAAGTACCGGAGCAGCCAACTGGTGCAGGGAGTAGAAGTGAAGTGTTGGCGACCAGTCACTCCAAGCAATGCCATCCGAGGAGCTGAGACGCCAGTAATAGGTCTGGCTGTCGAGCAATTCTTTAGGATAAATGTATTCCGACGATGGCAGCGTGACATCTAAAAGGGGAGCCAGAAAGTCATCCGCCAATGCAAGCTGCAGACGATACTGCATTGCTCCAGGAAAATCCTCCCAATCAAAATTTACCGTTCGCATTGCCAGTTTTTGACCTAACACCGGAACATACCCAAGCACAGAGATGGACGCACCCGTGACAGTGATAACCCCCGTAGACGGATCGAATAAGGATATACTGAACAGACCGGGTGTGCTCAAAAGGTTTGACGGAACCACCGCCCGTATGGTGTTGGGGTCAAGATAGAGGGTGGTGAGAGGGATAGATTCCCACATGAGCACGGTTGAGGGGGAAAAATCAGAGCCAGCAAGCTGCAGGGTGAACTCAGGACTGCCAACAAGAACGAATGCCGGAGAAATACCAGTGAGTCCTTCAGCAAGATCTTCAGGGGCAATTAGCTGCGGAGTTGGAGAAGGCAATTGAGGAGTTGGTGTGAACGCCGGATCAGGCTCAACGGTAAGAGTAATTTCCGGTTCAGGTGTTCCTTCCATTGGAGTGGGTGAAAACTCTGCGGTCGGCGTCAGCGGCGGGTCAGTGGGTATTTGCGGAGTTGCTGGTTCACCGGTGGGATCAGGCGTTGACGCAGGTAAGGTCGGGGTGGATGTCGGGGTAGGAATCAGTTCTACAGCGGAGCCGAAGAATACCAGTTGATCAAGCCCAACGGGGATCACGAGTCTATCGTGCGAAAGAACCAGGTTGGCGTTAATGTTCTGCGCCAAGGCGAATGACCAAACCTCAGTTCCAGTGTACAGGTCCAGCGCGTGGAGCGAACTATCAGACCTGGCCAGATAAAGGTAGCCATTTACTGATGCCAGCCTGGGGCAGGAGTTAAACTCAAGAACCCCAGGATCATACGTCCACAACACCTCAGCACTGAAAGGATCCAAACGCTGAATAACACCATCGGAGATTGAGGTGATCAACGCACCTTCGGTGAATAACGCGGAACAAGGCTCCCCCGCGGGAGGAGTTAGCGACCAGAGCAGGTTACCATCCAGCGGGTCAAGACCGAGGAACTGCCCGGAAGCAGAACCCAACACCAGCGACTGATCAGTAAGGATGAGAGGTGTGCGGATGCCATCCAACAGCCCATTCTGCCAGACAGGTTCGCCTGTGTGCGCATTGTACGCGACCACCTTGTCTAGAGTTGATGCAAAAACAATCTCATCTGTAGACACAACAGAAGAAACCGTACCGTCCAGGAGAACTGACCAGATCATGGATGGCGTAAAGACATCAATGGCATGCAGGGAATTGGAAACAGCACAGTACACACGATCCGTTTGTAAGGAGGAGCAGGAAATATCATCTGATGATGGCAGTCCAAGGTCAAAACTATTGAGAAGTAATCCGGAATCCAGGTCGAGGTCGATCAGTGTTACCGTAGCAAAATCGGGCTCGTTTCCGATGACATAGAGGTGAGAGCCGATAAAACCAAGGATGGTGGTCACCTCCAGGTCAGCAGAGCACCAGACCGGTTGGAAATCAGCCAAACGGTAACTGCAAAGACCGGCAGCTTCCTGAACGATGAGCTGATCTGGGATGATAAAGAGGGGAAGATCTCCGGTAAGCGGTGATAGCAGTGTGAGAAATCCTGACGCTTCCAGAGGAGGTTGAAGCAGTTGGTTTTCAGTCTGAACTGGAGCAGGGGTGTAGGTCGGTTCATTAGTAACGATCGGTTCGGCTGTACCGGTCGGGTCGATTAAGGACTGTGCACTGGCTGGAGTATAGAATGGAATAGAAGTGATGAGCAAACCCAGGATGACAAAGGCTGACAAGACCTTTGAAAAACGCATCCTGATGTTACGTTGAGATCGACACATGCCTCTTGTCCAATCGCGTAATCACTCGCTAATGATCTAACAATAATGAACGGCATCCGGCTAACGTTAATGATTATAAACCGGGTGCCTCGACACGGCAAATTACCGCGAAAACGAACAGAATAGACCACCCCATTCAGCTGATGGGCATGCCCGCACGCAGCGATGACCGTTGCCACGCGGACAGATCAGGGATTTAAGGCTGGATGGACCAGCGCCATTGGTACAGCACCACACTCGCGCCGCCCAGGATCAACACATCATCCACATCGTATTGCGAGACGAATTCGGAAAAGGACCATTTGTAGTCCGGATACTTGCGGATGTCTACACAGTAGGTGTGGTGATAGTGAGAAGCCAATAGCGGTTCAATGGCATTGGTAAAGGAATCCCCGATGATGAGCAGGTTGCGGTCTGAACCGTTTTCAGAAACATATTCAAGGAAATCCACGTCCGCCCCGTAGTAATCAACATAATGATCGGCGAATTTTTCAGTGGAGTATTGACCTGCCAGGTATTCATCTTTATTGTTGTAATCGATCTCGTTTCCCTCACGGTCGTAAATGCGATAAGGCGGCAGGTTCGCCAGGTAAACCGAGAAAGGCTCTACTCTGGCATCATGATTTAATATCCTGGCCCAGCGACCGAGGAAAGGGATATCCGGGAAAGTGTAGACCTCTCCGGCAGTGATCATCGGGGAGATATCGGAGTATGAATCAGCTAATAGCTGATAAATCTGCTTATAACCCTGCAAAATTCCGTACACATTCCAATGGTGATCGGTGCGGTAGTAATACTTCAGATGATCTTCAAAACTGGTGAGGCGCAAGGCGTCCAATTTGAGACGCTTGGGTTTGTTGGCAGCGAAGAAATCGTACGAGCGGCCGGCATCAGCGTGTTTGAATTCATCATTCACTGGGTGGTATGGTGAGTTTTCGATCATCTCGAGGTAGAACGCGTGGAAGTTGATGTCTTTATTCGCCTGGATAATTTTTTTATACTGCGCGATCTTGCCTTCGATCGTGCTTTGTTCATCCTTGGTAAAGAGGGACGGTTCGCCCAACAACACGCCCAGACCACGGACTTTGTAAATATCAACATCCCCATATTGACCGAGCAGTTTCCAGTTTAGTTCCTCACTCTCATCAAAATCGGTTATTTCGGGTTCGTATTCAAACAGGTTACCAGCGAAAGAATCCGGTGCCGGTTGCTCTACGATTACCGGTTTGGGAGCACAAGATACCATTAAGAAGAGAAAAAGCGTTAGCGCAAAAATCACACGTATTGATTTGTTCATTTAGATCCTCATTCCTGACCCTACCAAACGGTCATCACTGCCAATTATACCAGATGTTGTATATGCGCAGTTTTAGGTGCAAGTTATGTACCGTCTAATTACAACGAATTTTATCCAATTTTATTGAAGAGGTAAAGCAGGAGATCAGTAATTCCCGTTGAGGATCTTATCCTGTATGAAAGTGGTTACTTCGGGGTTGGGTACCTTTATGTGGCGTCCGTAATTGGTGATCATGGGGGTGTAAAGATCGGTTGGAATGTCCACAAATGCCAGAGAATCCTTATCCAGTTCCTGGATAAAGCAGATGAAAGTATACACGTCGCGCAGGGTAAGATCGGTGACGACTCCCCTGTCGTTGAGCACCTTCACACCCAGGGCGGGTAGTTTTGTAAGATTTTCCGGCTGGCGCAATTTCTGGATCAACGCGTTCATGATGACGGATTGACGCATAATGCGGTATCGGTCCAGATCCGCATTACGCCAGCGGGCAAACTCTAAAGCAGTTTTGCCATCCATGTGATGATTGCCCTTGTAACCATAAGCACCGATCGGCCCATCCAGGTAGAAATCCACCCCACCGACGGCGTCTATCAGTTGTTCGAAAATATTAAAATGAACAGCGCCGTAATGATCAAAAGCAACGCCGTAATTATAATAAATGGTCTCAGAAAACTTGACCACGCCCTGGCCCCGACCATCAAAATACTCACCGTAGCCATAAGCGGCATTGATCTTAAACTGCGTGATGTTGTGCTCCTCCAGTCCAGGAATGGGTACCCATAAATCCCGCGGGATCGAGAGAATAAGCACGCGGCGGTCTATGAAATCAACCCTGACAAGACGAATCACATCAGCCTGTTCGACTTCGTCAATGCCCAGTCCAAGGATAATCATCGGGTCAGTCTGACCACACACCGCTGTAGAACGCCTGGTTGCCGGGTTCTCTTCCGTTTTCCCGTGATCACTTACCACGGGTCCGGTTGCCGGTGCGGATGGATCGACAGCGGACATAGAGGTACTGACAGCGGGGAGAGGGGTAAAAGTCTGGAACGGTTCACCGGAGAACTTCGGAAGCTGGGCACCGAATAGAGGATTGATCCATATCAAGTAAAACAAGCCCGCCAACAGGACGATCACGAATAATAACCAAAAGACCCATCGGCGGCGTCTCTTGCCTTTTCTCGGTGAACTTTGCTCTTGTTGCAATGGTTGAGCCTGCTCCTCTGGCTGGAGCGCAACTGCAGCGACGCGGGCAGGTGTTTGCAACGCGGCCGGTAGTGATAATTTCTTGAGGATGCGCGGGAAACCGCTGTTAAGGAGCTCACATATTTCTGCCGCAATCACACCAGGATCCTCGTCCGGTGAGATCACTGGGTCCGGAATATCATAAACCTGTCTGGTACTGATTTCTGTAAGCAGGAAGGTTTTCCCGGGAGCTGACAGGAATTCATTCTCAATGGCTTCCTTCTGTCCTTGCGTCATCACAATGATGAGATCAGCTGCGGCAACCAGGGCGGTACTAATCTCCCTGGAGCGGACAGACTCCACGTTGAAGCCGTTTTGTACAGCAAGTTCTACAGCCTCACGCAGCGGGGGTGCGCCTTCCACGGCCCAGATACCTGCAGATCCGACAGTGGTGTTGCTGGAAAAATTATTCTGCTCGAGCAGATGTTGAAAACAACCGGCGGCGAGGACGGAGCGGAAACGATTTGCGCTGCAAACAAAGAGAATATTTGGCATTTCCGCTGCAGTGACCCTTTCCTGTCAGCCTAATTTGGAATAATGAGCAGTTCGCCCATGCTGAGCACATAACCATCGGGCAGTTCGTTGTATCGTTTCAATAGGAGCGGATCGATCTGCATGCGTTCGGCATACGCTTCAATGGTCAACCCAGCTGTCGTGATCTCACGCACTGAAAATTGCGGCAGTGCGGTTACATCATCTGTATTGAGCGGAATGACCAGGATCGTATTCACCCAGAGAGAATCGGGCAACTTAAAATTTATGGCTTTGATCGCTTCAACCGAAGTACCGAATTTTTCAGCCAGCAGGATATAGCCCTCACCTTCCTGAAGTTGATGGATGACTAGCTGAGGGTCATTCCCGAAGGGTGTTTCGATCGCCCGCGGTGTGGTGCGAGAGGGGAACACAATCGCAACTGTCGCGGTTGGCTGCGGTGTCTCTGTAGGTTCCGGAGAGGGGGTGGGTTGGAATGGCGTGACGATTGCGGTTGGAACAGGCACAGGGGCAGATGGTGTGGGAAAAATGACTGGCAAATTCAAACCGGGGATGCGGATCAACCCCATAGATGCGGCGACGACGAGTCCGAACAGGATCACAGCGAGAAGAATGACCACCGAAAGCCTGGTGCGAGAGCCATGGACTTTGGGTCGTTTGCCGCGCAACTCCCTGGGCAGGGGCTCAAGATCTACCGTCTGATAGACCGGGCATTGCGGATATTCCCTGGTGAGGCACACACTCTGTTGATGCGCAAGGCTAACGGGTGTGATGGGTTTACAGTGGTAGCAAAAATTGTATAGCGCTGGATAGGCAAGAGCCGTCTCGGGGTCATCCTCAAAGCCAAGAAACGGGCAAAAACCCGCTACTTGGCCTTTTCCACTTGTCATTTGGATGATGGAAGGCGAATTGCCTGATGAAATACCAGCTGTCAATTACTCATCCCCCTTGTTTCACATTGACGTCATCAACTTCAACTTGCGCTGGAGTGGAATCCGTGCCGGTCTTGCCGTAATGTTTGCTGTAATAATACTCACGGTTGTAGTAATAGCTTGACCGTTTGACCTTGATGTTATTCAGCACGATCCCCAACAACCGGGCATCTAGGCGCTTCAACTGTTCAACAGCCTGCTGGATCGCACCACGTTTGGTCTTTTTTGGATCTATGACCAGGATGACCCCATCAACGCTCTTAGCCAGGATGAGGGCATCCGTGACCGCGAGAAGCGGGGGAGAATCAAGTATGACCATGTCAAAGTGCTTGGCCAGCAGATTGATCACATCCTGCATCTTGGTCGAAGCCAACAATTCTGATGGATTCGGGGGCAGGCTTCCTGAAGTTATGATGCTAAGACCGTTCACTGCAGTCTTCTTCACCACGCCGGTCATTTTATCAGGGGTGCGGATGAAGTAATCGGACAGCCCTAACCGGTTGGAAAGTTTGAAGACCTTGTGCATGGTTGGCCGGCGCATATCACCGTCTATGATAACAACTTCCTTGTCACTCTGGGCGATAACCGTGGCGAGGTTGGCTGCCACTGATGATTTGCCATCTGAGGGCGAGGCGCTGGTTATGAGTAAAGTTTTCAATGGTGCATCGATGCCACTGAATTGGAGGTTTGTGCGTAGTGAGCGGAAGGATTCAGATACCGGCATGCGGGGTTTGCTTAAGGTGATGAGCGGTTCCTGGCTGGCGGAAAAGTTTGTGATGACACCGATAACCGGTATACCCCATCGTTGGGAGAGCTCGCTCGGGTCGCGAATCTCGTCTTCAAGATAGGCAATGAGGAATACCACACCCGCTGCGACCATAAAACCGACTACGGCTGCCAAGGCTCCACTCTTGAGGGGCTGGGGTTGGATGGGAGTCGTATTGGGAATGGCCTGGTTCAACTGGCTGATCGTGGTGGCTGATTGAACTTCTGTCAGGCGGATTTGCTGCAGGTTGGCGAATAACGAGGAGCGGTTGGATTGATACTGCGCCTTGGCCAGTTCAAGCTCAGCGCGGCTCACATAATCCTGCGGATCCCGTTCCACGGGGATGGTGGGAAGACCATCTTTCTCCAATTGCTTGTTTCGTTCAACCGCAGCTTCGTATTCGGCATCTTTGATTTCAAGGATCGACAGTTCAGAGTTGACCTGGGTCAATTTATTATCCAGGTCAGCGATCTCGGCCTCCAGGCTGGATTTCAGTTCCAGGTATCGGGATGCCTGGTCTCGCATGACCTTTTCAGCAAAAGCGGCGATGACCGCATTGGCAGTGTCGGCAGCTTTTTGCGGATCAGAATCGGTTACAGATATATTGAAAATCGGAGAATTCTCGACAGACGTGGCTTTGACGCTGCCGGTAACTGGATAACCCAACTTTTCGGCAACTGTTTGCAGTAAAGTTTCGGTGACCATGGTCTGCGCATACGTTTCAGCCAGCCGCTGGCTGGTGTAGGTGGCGGTATATGAATCGTAATAATCCGTTCTGGAGACCACGTTTACGATGGCTTTGGCGGAGGCCTCGTAGACACGGGGCTGCTGATCGGTCAGGTAATACGCGACTGCGCCAGCCGCGATCGCTACAAGTAGAAGAAGCCAAAGCCAACGCCACAATATCTGAACATAATCCAGTATGCTCTCAAGACTGCTGCGCTCTTCAAAATCATTTTCCATGAAATTGACCGCCCTTTCTAGGGTTAATATCATAAGTATAAATCAAAACCTGATCTATTGTTTAAGGTCATGTAAGGTCATGTACCTGGAAGACGGGCAATCCCGAGATATGAATCATTTTACCGGTTAATAGACGTTGTGCCGGGTAAGATATCAGTATGAACGTCCGTTTTACCAGGAGCTTACCAAATCGTATATTCAACAACGCATAAAACCTGATCGCGTTGCATTTACCAATTAATTATTTTATGCTATCCTATAATATAAGGGAGTTTTTCCAACAGATGTTCTCTAGCGGGGTTTTGTACCAACACTTAAGAAAGGCATTGATCCCATTGCTGATCCTGGCAATCGGTTTGCCTTTGTTTAATCATGTCTTGTCCCCGGAAAAAACCGCATCTGCCCAGGATGGGCCCGACAGGGTGATCTGGATCACAGTGGATTCAACTGACAACGAATGGTGGCTGGCCTATTGGGCAGATAACCACATCGCCTGCCAGTTCACGATCAACCATGACGGTCCTCCGACGCCTGAAGACGTTCTGCTGGTGTGCGGGAATTCTGTTTACCAGGCCTGGCTGGAGACTCCGGCTTGCGAGGCTGCAGAAAATGGCAACAACACATCTAACTGCAAAGGGCTTTACCTGCAACAGGGAGTAGCCCAGGAAACAAGCAACGAGATCCAGGTGGAGCTACCCGCACCAGAGGTATGGATCTCGATTGCCGGCAACCTGATAGACAGCACAAAAAATAAATGGGCGGGCGAACCCAGGATCATTTTGACGGGCGAGGAAAAGATCGCCAATGAGAGTATTGTCCGGATCAATGGTGTTTATGACGGCATACCTTTCTCCTGCGAGGGTGACATTTGTGAACTGCCCCTGGCCACGACCGGGGACCGAGGTATAACACTCACTTTCTGGGGAGAATCCAGTTACGGTGACAGCACCGAGGAATACACTGCACTGGTGCGTGTGTTGCCATGGGGTGAAACGGCAGAGGGTTCCATGGTACCGCAGCGCATTGGATATTATGTAGATATTATCAGCCCACAATGGCGCGGACAGCACAATTGCTCCTGCGCGGGTATCTGGCAATCCTTCCCTCCCGTTGAAGGGTTACCGGAGTGGCTGGATACCCCAGACAACGCAGCGGGGTTATCCTCCTCGCTTTCTTTACATTACCTGGCAGCGATGCTCATCCAGAACGGCGAAGTGGACGCCAGTGACTGCCCCGGAGGCGGTCTCGATTATCCAACTGCCGCCAATCTCTGCGGTGTGGAGAAAGCAGAAACAGCGTTAAACGACTGGCAAAACCAGTTTGATGAAGAGATCATGGCTACTTCCGGGGAAACCGGGATTCCGGCTCAGCTGTTGAAGAACATCTTCGCCCGCGAAAGCCAGCTCTGGCCGGGCATATACCATGACATTGAAGAAGCCGGTCTCGGGCAGTTGACTGAAGAAGGGGCTGACACAACCCTGTTGTGGAACCGTGATTTCTATGCGCAGTTTTGCCCGCTGGTGCTGCTAGACACCACCTGCGAGAAAGGATACGCCACACTACCGGAAGATCAACAAGCGATTCTACGCGGCGCACTGGTGAAGAAGGTTAACGCAACCTGCGCCGATTGCCCAATGGGGATCGACCTGACACAGGCAAACTTCAGCGTGGGAATTTTTGGTGAGACACTGGTGGGAAATTGCGCCCAGGTAGACCGCATGATGTACAACCTCACGCGCCAGACCTCCGGACTTCTCACCTCTTACACTGACCTGTGGCGCTTCACACTGATCAATTACAATGCCGGCCCGGGCTGCCTGTGGACAGCGTTGAACCGCACCTGGAAAGCCGGAGATCCATTGGACTGGGTGCATGTGGCGGCTAACCTGGAACCCGCCTGCCAGGGGGCCGTGGATTACGTGAAAGAGGTTTCAGAAGGAGACACAGCAAGCATCGCGGTCTTTTCCACTATGATCCCCTCACCCACACCCACCATCACACTTACACCCAGACCCGTGCGACCGACCTCCACACCGCGGGCAACCTATACACCAGCCGCCACAAAGACAATTACACCGACGGGTACGATCAGACCGACCAACACGGGAACGCTCACGATCACCCCGTCACCGACAAACACCCTAACACCCACTCCCACCAACACACCGAGCGGGGGATGGTAAGGGAAGCAGAAAATACATGTAAACAAAACCGGCTGAAAAACAGCCGGTTTTATTGTTATCGAGGGATCTGATACAAGATCAAGGCGTAATGGTCAGTGGAATCCATGGCGTTTCCAGCCAGTCACCGCCAACCCTGGCTTCCATCTTCCAGTAGTAGGTGCCCACGGTCAGTTTGTTATCCTTGGGGATAGTATACATCATCTCAGGTATGTAACCACTGACTTCATAGATACTTGATTCGAGCATGTCGTCATCAACGATCAAACGGTAGTAATCTGCGCCGGTCACGGCAACCCACTCAAAAGTCGGCCGCTTGACGCTGGTAATCGCGCCGTACTTGGGCAATTTCTGGAAGGAGATGATCAATCGGCGGGAAGATGACCAATCTGAAATATTGCCCGCGGCATCTATCGCCCTGGCGCGCCAGTAGAACTCACCATAAGGCAGCGTGACCGGTACCGTCCATTCAGGATCGGCATCCTGGTCACTTTCGGCGACAATACTGGTAAATCCAGCGTCTATGGACACCTGGTACTGGTAGAATTTGGCTCCAGATGCAGCCAGGACTGACAGGGTCGGAGTGGTATCCGCCCGTAATTTACTGTCAGCTGGCTTGTAAAGCACCGGTATAGCTGGCGGCACGGTATCCACTTTGAACTTCCAGGCATCCGACCAGGAACCCAGCTTAACATCACTGGCATTGTAAGCCTTGACCCGCCAATAATACGTGCCATCCGGAAAATCGGTCAGGGTGATGTTCAGACTTCGTTCAAGACCGGCAGCCGGGATAATCTGCTTGAGTACCTTGGTTTGGAACAGCGCATCCTTTGCGATGATCAACTTGTAGTAAGCGCCGTCTTGAACGGTCTTCCAGACCAGTGTTACATCGTTGTCATTGGTTTTGGTCTTGTGCACGGGAGAGATCAGCGGCGGTTTACCAATGGGGAAGATGTAGACGGTGCCCACGAAATCGACCGCGGTGACATCCACGTCAAGCACATCGACCAAAATCCACTCGGGATCAAATATATATACATCATCTTCCGGAATAATACGGTATGATCCGACGGGGAAGCCGGTCAATGTGTAGAGACCGGATGAATCAGTCAACACGGTCTGACCAAATTCATTGGAAACGCGAACATCCGGTAAGGGAACACCCTGGTCATCCGTAATGCGGCCGGAGATCGAGTAGAGCACACCGACCGGTGTGGCAGTGAAATTGACGCCGGTAACATTATCATTCGTGATCGTCGCCAGCCGAGATGCAGGGCTAAAGGTATACCCCAGCCGGTAAGGTGTGACCGTATAAGAACCTGCGATCAGGTTCGCGAGGGTGTACTGCCCAAGTTGATCGGTTTTAACCTCCTGCCCCTGGCCATCAGAGACGATCACGCCAGCCAACGGAGCGCTTAATGCATCCAGAACGGTGCCGGAAATGGATAACAAACCTGATACCAGGTGGTTTGTTGTGCCCACTGAAGCAGTGTAGAATCCATCTCCTGCGAAGGAAGCGGTTAGGACCGTGTTGCCCGGTGTGAACGAAGTCAATTCACATGAACCAGCGCCGTCCACGAGGGGAGCCGTGCAGGTATTCCCCTCATCATCAGAGACAGCAACTGAACCGGCCGGTTCGTCAAAGCTGCCTTTCACCTCTACCGCGACGGTGTAGGGCTCGCCGGGAGCAGATGGATCAGGCGTATCGCTGATGATGTGGGTAGTGCTTACCCGCGTGCGTAAGGCCGGATCACCAAATAAAAGATAGGTGTCCATCAGGTCGGGAGAGGCACCCATCGACGACAGGTTCAACTTGCCTGCCAGGGTAGCTGCACCAACAGAATCAGCTCCATCCGTCAACAAAGAGTTCAGGAAACCGCGGTTGAGGTAGTCATGCCCGGTCGCCACACCCTGCCCTGTGGGTGACCAACTGGCAATAGCGCCTTTTCCAACGGCACGCGTGGTAACTTCTGCCACTGCATAAAAGTAGGGATCAGGATTTATAAAGTATCCCTCCATACATGTCATTGGAAGTACGATGGGCTGCTGAGCACCATTGAGCAACGAGGGCACTGTGGAGGTTGTAAAAAGGCTTTCACCAGCCCATCCATACGAATAGCCGTGCCCGATATAATTGACGATTAGCTTGCCATAACCAGTTTTAACTGCATTCTGCGCTGCGGTTTTATCGGTATGGGTTATTCCAAAATAGATCTTTTCAATTGAATAAGATGGTGGCATACAGCAGGTAGTGAGGTTATCCGCGAGAAGCGGGTAGTTTCCACCGCTGTCCGCATTATCTGTAACCGATAGAATCTGGCTCTGCCAGGTACCAGACGGTGGGGTTTGTTCGTAAGCGATGATCTTGGCAACGATCGCGTCAGCTTCAGCAGCGCTGTTGACCGATAACCGCCCCAGCATCATGTCCGGCATGGTGTCCGCCCCTGATACCGTGACGTAGCGGTTGTCCGCTGCCGTTTCATCGATCCACGGATCCACATTCAACAGGTACGGCGGGATCTGGCTCACCCCCCCAAAGCCCAGGTAGTTCTTGGGGTCGTAATTCCCATCCCCCATTAACACCACATAGGTCGGCGCCGGAGATACCCAGTTGGCATAGGCATAGGCCAGAAAGTCATGGATCGCACTCGCTTCCACAATGCCGTAACTAAATTCATCATACACATCCTGCACGTCCACCACCATCGCCCGCAGCCCCTGCACCGCCCGGTAATTCTTCAGTGTCTCCGCCGCCGCCGAGAACGCCGAGGGCGTGATCACAATATAGTCGGCTGCTTTCGTGGTCGTGCGCAAGCTGAAGGCTGTGTCCGCTTCTATCCCCTGCACTGTCGCCAAGGCGGTGCTCGCCCCCGTCCAATAGTTGGTCGCTTCCGTTACGGTGTCCTCGAACTCCGCCGTGTAGGGTCCGGAGCCGCTGGCACTCAACCCACTGATGCGTACCGGCGCCGCGGGATCGGTCACGTCATACGCCAACACCTGGTCGGTGCTGAACCCGCTCACCTGGTACTTCCAGGTTCCGCTCTCTCCGTACGTAAACGCCAAGCCGTCGTTCTGCGCCACGAAGGTGTTGGGATAGTCCAGATCGATCCAATCTACATACACAATATCATACCCAACCCCTAGGTCGTTGGGAGCGGTAAACACCAACGTGTTGACATCCGGACTGGTCTTCAACACCCCGGCCGGGATGGTTAATTGCGCCGTGTGCCAACTGATGCCGTCAAACTTCACATCCCCAATTTGCGTTCCGTTCAACGTCACCACCACATGGTGATCCGGGTTCACTGAAGGAGAAGCAAATCCACCCAGGAAGGATACCGTCATCGTCGCTGACCCTATATTTGGTACCACCTGGGTGAAGGTTGTCGTCCAGGTCGGATATTTGGTGGGATATACCCTGCCCCACAAGAAGTGTTCTTCGCTGTCCCCAATATCCGGTATCGACGACAGATAGTATCCCCCTCCTGACATGTGCCGGTGTGCCGTATAGTCCGTGGGTATTGCTCCTGAAGCGGGGGCGCCATCCCTTTCCTCCATGCGCAGACCCGTGGTCACGCCATAGGTCAGCCAGTAGACGTTGTCCTGGGTGTACTTCGAGTCGATACTCTCCCCATAGAATACGATGTAATCCCCCCCATTGAATACGCCGTCCACCCCCAACTCCACCTGGAGCGCCACCTCGACCCCATCGTGGTACATCTGCAACGTGTTCACATCCAGGCTTGTCACCGGTACTCCCACCCCCGACAACTCCTCGTAGCTCAATTTGTATAACCCGTCCGCCCTCACCTTCACCCGCCACCCCGGACTGGGCGGCGCCCACGCGCTCAATCCATCTTCCGTCCATGCCTCGGCGGTTGCCCCTTCCACCTGCACATCCCACTGCACTTCCGCCTCGCGGTACCCGCGCGCTTCCTCATAGTTCAGCAGTTCCCCCTCCATCAGGTTCTCGTACGCCTCCGACTCCGTCGATATGCCCCGACCACTGTCCGCCGCTCCCCCCTCATACCGTACGGTCACGGTTAATGTCTCATATACCGTCAGTTCCTGCGCCCCAGCATCGTATTGCACCGGGTACACGCTCACTCCCACCACCCGCTGCTGCCGCATGATCCCGTCCCCACTCACCTCCCCCAGCACGCCCGGATATTCCCTTCCCCCTCCATACACCCCGGCGTCCTCTTCATACACATTCACCGTCTCTGGCATCACCGGCATTGTCTCGTCTTCCGATGGTAAGCCCCATTCCGCTACCTTCGTCACCGCCGGCAGTACCGGCGCGCTCAGCTCCACCCTATGCGCTGTGCCTGGAGTTACCTCCACCACTACCTCCGCCCCAAACGGCACTCCCAGCTCTTCCACTTGCACCGGTAACCCCGGCAAGCCAGCCGTGAACGTCTGCAACCAGCCAGGCAGGCTCACCTGCACATAGCTCTTCCCGTCCACTTCCACCGGTTCCACACTCAGGTCTTCCCAGGCGACGCTGACCTCGTACGTCACCCCGTCTTCCGCCATGGAGATCACTTTCAGCCCTGGCTCAACCTCCCCCGCCTGTATAGTAGATGGCTGGGTGGAAGAAACCTCTGTTGGAGAATTGTCTTGAAGCAAAGCAGATGAAGCATCGGAAGTGAAACCCATAGCATTCACATTGGCTGTGGGTTCAATCACATTGATTAATATGATGGCTATAATAAAAGTTGTGAATAATCTCTCAAGGCGTAGCATTAGACAATACCTTCCCCGACTCAATGATCGTTATACTGATTAATAACAAATATTGGATTTCGGATTTGAAATCCAATATTTATTATACACGCCTTATTATACACAAAAACATTACTTGCCAGAAACCCATTAATTTACTTTTGTTTTCACCTTTATCGGACCGTGTAAACTGGTATTCCCATTTATGTCTACACTCTCAAGCCAGTAGAAATATTTTTTATCCTGTTTGACCTTGGTGTTGGTAAAACTATAGACTGCTCCTTCAGGACTGCCGGGATTTGCAGCCTGAATCAGGTCAGTGTTAATCTTCTTCTTAACCCCATCAATTGTTCTTGCGCGGTAGATATTGAATCCTACATTATCCATTTCACTGGCAGTTTCCCAATTAAGGACAACAGATTTTTTTTCATACTTTGCTGTGAAGTTCAGAAGTTCTACGGCTGTGGGAATGGGACCTTCAAACCTCAGTCCCGGATCACCGAACAGCAGGAAAGTATCGAGAAGGTACGGCGATGCACCCACAGTCCACAAATTCAACTTGCTTGCAAGGGTGGCTGCTCCGACGGTCTCAGCACTGTCTCTGAATACCGCGTTGAGAAAGCCGCGGTCCAAATAGTCCTGTCCACCAGCGTCCCCCTGACCAGTCCCCGACCAACTGGCAATCGCCCCCTTCCCTTCTGCCCGCGTCGTCACTTCTGCCAATGCCTCCTGGCTGCTATTCGGGTTGATAAAATATCCTTCCAGGCAAGCCATCGCCAGTACGATCGGCTGCTTGTCACCATTCGTCAGATTAGGTACGCTGGAAGTGGTAAACAGACTCTCAGTGGCCCAGCCAATGGTATAACCATGACCAATGTAATTGACAATGAACTTCCCGTATCCCGCCAGGATCGCTGCCCTGGCTGAGTCAACATCTGTGTGCGTAACCCCATAATAGACTTTTGTCGCTGTATAGGATGCAGGCATACAGCAGTTAAGTAAATCGTCGGATATGATGTTGTAGTACCCGGCTTCGTCAGCGTTATCCGCCACCGCCAGTACCTGCTGCCGCCAGTCTCCTGTGACCGGGGTCTGCTCATACGCCATGATCTTGTTCACCATGGTATTCGCTTCGACAGCCGTGTTGACCGATAACCGCCCCAGCATCATGTCCGGCATGGTGTCCGCCCCTGATACCGTGACGTAGCGGTTGTCCGCCGCCGCTTCATCGATCCACGGATCCACATTCAACAGGTACGGCGGGATCTGGCTCACCCTCCCAAAGCCCAGGTAGTTCTTGGGGTCGTAATTCCCATCCCCCATTAACACCACATAGGTCGGCGCCGGAGATACCCAGTTGGCATAGGCATAGGCCAGAAAGTCATGGATCGCACTCGCTTCCACAATGCCGTAACTAAATTCATCATACACATCCTGCACGTCCACCACCATCGCCCGCAGCCCCTGCACCGCCCGGTAATTCTTCAGTGTCTCCGCCGCCGCCGAGAACGCCGAGGGCGTGATCACAATATAGTCGGCTGCTTTCGTGGTCGTGCGCAAGCTGGAGGCTGTGTCCGCTTCTATCCCCTGCACTGTCGCCAAGG
>JAXGXM010000010.1:0-15355 GCA_040772785.1 Anaerolineaceae bacterium
GCGAATGAAATAATCAGACAGCCCGATGCGATTAGACAGCTTAAAGACTTTGTGCATCGTTGGTCGACGCATGTCAGCATCCACCACCACCACATCCTTATCACTTTGCGCGATGACCGTCGCCAGATTCGCGGCGATGGAGGATTTCCCATCTGATGGAGACGCGCTCGTCACAAGCAGCGTTTTTAAAGGAGAATCGATGCCGCTGAACTGCAGATTGGTTCGCAAAGAGCGGAAAGCTTCTGATACCGGCATGCGGGGTTTGGTCATCGTGATCAGGGAGGTTTCGCCTGATGCATAGTTCGAGATGATGCCAATCACCGGCACGCCCCAACGGTGAGTGATCTCGCTGGGATCGCGGATCTCGTCCTCAAGATAAGCCACGAGGAAAACGATTCCGGCTGTGAGCATAAACCCGACCAGGGCAGCCAGCCCGGCGCTCTTCAATGGTTGCGGCTGGATCGGATCAGAAACGGCCACAGCCTGGTTCAACTGGCTAATGGTGGTTGCCGATTGTACTTCAGACAAGCGGATCGATTGAAGGTTCGCAAAAAGTGAAGAACGGTTGGATTGATATTGTGATTTGGCCAGTTCCAGCTCAGCCCGCTGTACATAATCCTGCGGGTCTCTTTCAACCTTGACAGGTTCCAGCCCGGCTTCTTCAAGTTCTGCTGCTCTATCAAGGGCATTTTGGTATTCAACATCCTTCATTTCCAGTAAAGCTAACTGGTAATTGATCTCGGTCAACTTCTCGTCGAGCGCCGTGATCTCGGTTTCAAGGCTTAACTTTAGCTCCTGAAACCTCGACGATTGATCCTCTACAACTTTCTCTGCAAAAGCCTCGATAACAGCGTTGACCGTGTCCGCAGCTTTTTGCGGGTCTGAATCAGTCACTGTCACGGTGAAAATTGGCGAATTTTCAACTGAAGTGGCTTTCACAGTACCAGTGACAGGATAACCGAGTTTTTCTGCTACAGTTTGCAGCAAAGACTCGGTGATCATCGTCTGGGCATAAGTTTCTGCCAGCCGTTGGCTGGTATAGGTAGCCGTATAGGAATCGTAATAATCGGACCTTGACACAACATTGACAATCGCCCGGGATGATGACTGATATACTCTTGGCTGCTGATCCGTTAAGTAATAGGCACCTGCACCCGCGGCAACGGCTACAAGTATCAGAACCCAGAGCCATCGCCAGAGCGTTTGGGCATAATCTAGGATACTCTCAAGGCTGCTATGTTCCTCAAAATCATTGTCCATAATTGCGCGTCCACCCTTTCTGCGGAAGTGGTAATAATATAAATAAATATCCAGTTAGAACATCCTGTAATCCCTGATACTGCCTGACCCAAGAACCAATTTTATAACGAGAAGTTGGTTTTTGGATTCAATTTGCTGAATTCTAATTTTACCCCAGTTCCATTTACTTATTCATTCATTTATGCTATCCTTTAAGCAGGATCAAAGGTTGAAAAAATTTTCGAGAGGGGTTTTTTACCGGTTGATGCGTAAAGCACTCGTCCCGCTATTATTGCTTTCAGTGATTGTGCTGGTATTCAGTCTTGCACAGGCATCGATTATCCCCGCTTCCGCACAGGATGAGCCTGAGCGGGTAATGTGGATCACTGTTGACTTCACCTCTCACGAATGGTGGCTGGTGCGCTGGTCGGATAACACGATCGCCTGCCAGCTCGACCTCGACCACGACGGTTTCCCAACTGCGATGGAAATTCAAAACACATGCGGCTACACGCTATACGAGGCGTGGTACGATACCCCACCCTGCACGGCTGCTGAAGATGGTTTGGATTCCTCCAGCTGCTCGGGTTTCTATTTGCAGAAAAGCAGCAGCCAGGAAGGGCAAACCGAAATCGAGGTTGAATTACCCAAACCTGAAGTGTGGATTTCCATCAAAGGAAACCTGATTGAAAGCACCGAGAATAAATGGGCGGGGGACCCAAAGATCGTGCTAACAGGTGAAGAAAAACTCGCAAATGAGCAGATCGTACGGATCTTCGGTACCTTCGACGGTCAGGGATTCGACTGTGAAGGCGCGGTTTGTGAGCTTCCCCTGACAGCGACTGGGGACTACGGGGTCACTTTTACTTTCCAAGGCGAATCCAGCTTTGGAGATAAAACTGAAGAGTACACCGCGTATCTAAGGGTGCTGCCCTGGGGTGAAACATCTGAACAGACCGGCATACCCCAGCGAACAGGTTACTACGTGGACATCATCAGCCCGCAGTGGCGCGGTCAGCAAAATTGCACATGCGCCGCCATCTGGCAGGCTTTTCCGCCGATCGAAGGCGCTCCAGCCTGGCTGGACACACCCAATAATCCTTCAGATCTATCCTCCTCATTGTCCCTGCATTTTCTGGCAGCGTTATTAATCCAGAGGGGCGAAGTGGACGCCAGTGATTGCCCGGGTGGCGGATTGGACTATCCAACCGCGGCGAACCTGTGCGGAGTTGAAAAAGCCGCTGAAGCATTGAGCGCCTGGCAGAACCAGTTTGACGAAGAGATCATGACCACATCGCTCGAGACAGGCATACCGGCGCAGCTGCTTAAAAATATTTTTGCCCGTGAAAGCCAGCTATGGCCGGGTATCTACCACGATATTGAGGAAGTCGGATTCGGGCAGCTCACCAGTGAGGGTGCCGATACTGCCCTTCTGTGGAACCCTGAATTCTATCGGCAATTCTGTCCACTTGTACTGCTTGAGTCAACCTGCCGTAAAGGGTACGGCACACTCACTGCCAGCCAGCAATCCCTCCTGCGGGGAGCGCTGGTGCAAAAAGTGAACGCGACCTGCCCTGAATGCCCGATGGGGATCGACCTGACACAGGCAAACTTCAGCGTGCAAATCTTTGGCGAAACGCTGGTCGCCAACTGCTCGCAAGTGAACCGCATGATCTACAATCTGACACAGCAATCTTCCGGCAAGTTGAGCAGCTTAACAGACCTGTGGCGTTTCACATTGATCAACTATAACGCCGGACCCGGATGCCTGTGGACAGCGATGAGCCGAACCTGGAAAGCCGGGGACTCCTTGGACTGGGTACACGTGGCTGCCAACCTTGAACCAGCCTGCCGTGGAGCGGTAGATTACGTATACGATATCACCGAATATGACTCAGCCAGGATCCCGGTGTTTTCGACGATGATTCCCACCGCTACCACCATCCCCACCAGGACCCCGCGCCCTCTCCGGCCAACTTCGACCCCAAGGTATACGTACACACCTTCCGGATCGATCACCCCGACAGGAACGGTCACCAATACCCCGACTCCGACCAATACACCCACACCGACCAGGACTCCCAGCGGGGGATGGTAAAAACATCCACTAAGCAGCAAATAAAACAACCGGCAGAGAATGAACTGCACCCTTTAGGCAAGACAAAAAAAGAAAGACCCCAAGTGGTTACATAGACAGGCACCTAACTTGATAGGGTGTCTGTCTTGTTTTCAATTGTATCCTTTCATAGTTATAGAAATAAACATACTCATCAATTATTTGTTTTGCTTCCTCAAAAGAAGGGTTGGGATGTTGTTTCATAGCTTCTTCTTTGAGATGACCAAAGAAATTTTCAATTACAGCGTTATCCCAACAGTTGCCACGTCTGGACATCGAAGGTGTAATGTTGTATTCTTTGGTTAGGGCAAAATACGATTGAGAAGTGTATTGATACCCTTGGTCACTGTGGAGGATCAGTCCATCAGTGACCATTTCTTTTTGGCGAGCTAACTTGACAGTTCTCATAACGAGTTCATGTGAGTTTTGTCTGGTCAAGCAATGAGCCACTATAAAACCATCATGTAGGTCTTTGATTAGCGATAGAAATGCCCAACCTTGACGAGTATGAATATAAGTCACATCCGTGACCCATTTTTGATTTGGACAGGAAGCAGAAAACTCACGCTTCAAGACGTTCGGATAAAGATGAAAAAAACCATATTCTGCAGCGCTTCGTACGAATTTTCGCTTTCTGGCCACAGAATGAATCCCCAGCTTGTTCATTAACCTTAGTACAGCTTTGTGATTGATGGTGACGCCAGTCTTTTGCTGGATCCAAATCTGTACTCTCCGATAGCCATAGGTGTGATGCGATGCTTGAAAAGCTTTATCAATGAGCTTCATTCGTTCTGTATCTTTATCCGGTTTAGTTGATCGTTTTACCCAAGCATAATATGCGGCTCGCGAAACTTTTAGGAAGGTACACATTGCGGTTATCTGGTACTCTTCCCGGTAATGATAGATTGTCCGATATCGCGCTTCGCGAGCATATTCTTGCGCAATTCGGACTGAAGTTTTTTTAGCAAGGCATTCTCCATCCGTAATCGTGCTAATTCGCTTTGCTCGCTCTCGGCTTGTTTACGTGGACGCCCTATCGGTCTGATAAAGGCGCTTGCTCCTTCTCTCCTATATTGCCTGACCCATACTTTTATTCGATCCATTAGTCGTATTTCCAATTGGTTGGCGATTTCCCGGTAGGTATAACCCTCCTCAAGAAATAGTCGGACCGCTTCTTGCTTTATTTCAACTGAATATCGCGTCATCCCTTTTGTTCCAGACATGAAAAAGCACCTCCTGCTTATATTTTCTCACAGGGGGCGCTTTCTTTTTGTGTCTACTTTTTGGGGGTCAGTTCAAAAATCTGCCGGTTGTTCTTTCAGAGCATCCAATCAATGAAGCAATCTTAAGTAACCGTTATGGCAGGATTCTGAACGCGCTCCAGGGAGTATCAATCCACGCATCCCCAATATACACACTCATCATCCACCAGTAATTTCCGGCTGCCAGTTTATTGGTCCTTGGGACGGTGTGATACGTTAGCGGCGTCAAGTCTGAAGCTTCGTAGACAACATCCAGCATATCCGAGGAGATCGTCAACTTATAATTTTCAGAACCAGCAACCGCAACCCATTCAAAAGTAGGCGTCTTATCCGTTGTAGCCGCTCCGTACCTGGGCAATTTCTGGAATGTGATGAAGATACGGCGGGAGTCAGACCAACCTGATTCGTTAGTCGCCTTATCGATCGATTTTGCCCGCCAGTAATACTCACCGTAATCCAAAGCCGATTCATCCGGGACAACCCATCTTTCTCCGGCAAGACTATCACTCTCCACTACAACGTTAAGGAAGTCGGGATCAGTTGCGACCTGGTAATGGTAGTATTTTGCCCCAGCAGCAGCATAAACCTTGAAGGCTGGCGTGGCATCAGCAGAAAGCTTGTTGTTTGGCGGTCGGTAAAGCTTTGGTACAGCGGGCGGCTTTGTGTCAACTTTGAACATCCACACTACTGACCAGGGACTGCGCGTGCCATCAGGGTAGAAGGCTTTCACCTTCCAGAAGTACCGCCCATCCGGGAAGTCCGGCAGATCGAATTCCAGCTCACGCTCTGAACCCACCGGATAAACCTTTTTTCTGACCACTTTCGTCGTGAAGTCGCTATCCTTGCTCACCAGTAATTTGTAAAAAGCCGCATCTTTGACTGCTTTCCAAACCAGTGTCACATCGTTGTCATTGGTAAAGGTACGGTGGGTAGGCGACACCAGCGGGGGTGCGCCCTCCGGATAGACATATACACTCCCGGTAAAATCAACGCCTGTCAGGTCCACGTCAACCAGCGTCACTTCTGATGACACCGGGTCGAACACGTAGACATCGTCTATCGGTGTGAGTGTATATGCCCCAGCGGGTGATGCCGTGAAAGTGTAAACGCCTGAAGAGTTGGTCGTAACACTACGTCCATTGTTATCCCAGACAGTAATTCCACTCAATGGTGTGCTGAATTCATCCAGTATTGTTCCTGAAATGGCATAGAGAGGACCCGACGCTGAGCCGGTGAAATCAATACCGGTCATGTCGGCACCAGAAATCGTCACCTCGCGGGACAATGGGCTGAAAGCATAACCCAACAGGTCGGGTGTCACGGTGTAAGTGCCAGGGAGCAGACCAACCAGCGAATAATAACCTGCAGTATCAGTCGTTACCGTCTGCCCCAATCCATCGGAGACATTCACCCCGGTAATCGGATTGTCCAGGAAATCTTTGATTGTTCCAGTAATTGAGTAGACCGCTGTTACAGTGTGTGAATCTATATCGCTGGATGTCTTGTAACTGGCATCCCCGCTATAGGTAGCAGTAATGGTTTTCTCTCCAGGCACAGTTGAAGTGAGGTTGCAGGAACCCACGCCGCTGACCAGCGTAGTCGTGCAGGACGCACCTACTCCGTCACTGATGCTTACCGTGCCGATTGGGGTGTTAAAAGCTCCGCTCACCGTCACCGAGACGGCGTAAGGCTGGTTCTGCAAACTCGGGTCAGGCGTGTCGCTGGTTATAGTCGTTGTGCTCTCTGCCAGCACAGAGTGAGTTTCGGTATCACTTGATTTGTGATAGTAGGTGTCACCACTGTACATGGCAATGAGCGTCTTGTTTCCCGGTGTCGTGGAGGTCAGGCTACACGAACCCTCTCCATTCCCATCAAGCGTTGCATCGCAGGTCGCGCCGCTGCCATCAGAGATAGAAACGATTTCTGTGGGAGTGCCGTACTTCCCCTCTACCTTGACGGAGACTGTGTACGCCTCCCCCACATTACTCGGTTCAGGAGTGTCACTGGTGATCGTTGTCACACTGACAGGCATGCGCAGCGCCGGGTCGCCAAAGAGCAGGTATGTGTCCATCAGATCCTGTGCGGCACCGATCGTGAAGAGGCTCAGCTTGCCGGCTTGTGTTGCTGCGCCGATAGTCGCTGCGCCTTCATTCAACAGCACATCCAGGAACTCGCGGTTAAGGTAATCGTGCCCGCTGGCGACACCCATCCCTGTAGGCGACCAGCTCGCGATGGCTCCTTTGTCAACCAATCGGGTAGTGGTCTCCGCCAAGGATTTCTGCGTCAGCCCGGGATTTATATAATATCCTTCAAGGCATGTCATTGACAGGACAATCGGCTGCTGACTGCCATTGGTCAATGTTGAGACACTAGTGGTCGTCAGAAGTTCCTCACTTGCCCAACCTTTGGCATATCCATGACCAATATAATTGACAATGAACTTACCATAACCTGCAAGGACGGCTGCTTGTGCTGCACTCTTCACAGTGTGTGTAATCCCATAATACATTTTTTCCACCGTGTAAGATTCCGGCACACAGCATGAGATCAGATTATCCGAGAAAAAGGGGTAATTTCCGCCGCTATCAGCATTGTCCGTCACAGACAGCACCTGCTGGCGCCAGTCCCCTGCCGGGGGTGTGGTTTCGTACACAATAATCTTTGAGACCATCGCATCCGCCTCAGCGGCGCTGTTGACCGCCAGGCGCCCCAGCATCATGTCCGGCATAATGTCGGTACCTGAAACGGTCACATATCGATTATCCGCCGCCGTTTCATACATCCATGGATCCACATCGGCCAGGTAGGGTGGAATGTAACTTATTCCGCCATTCCCAAGGTAATTTTTGGGATCATAGTTGCCATCTCCCATCAGCACCACGTAAGAAGGCGGTTCATCAGCCCAATAGTTATAGGCGTAAGCTAGAAAATCATGGATCGCGGCAGGATCAATGATGGCAAAGCTGAATTCATCGTACACATCCTGCACATCCACTACCATAGCGGTCATTCCCTGAGCAGAGCGGTAATCGCGCAGCACATTAGCCGCGCTGGTGAAATCCGGGTGGGTGATGATAATGTATTGCGCGCTATTCGCAATCAATTTCAGATCAAATCCTTGCTCATACGCTTCGATCCCGGCAACGGACCTCAAAGCCTCGCTGGAACTTATCCAGTAACGGGTTTCAGCGATTACCTCGGCCTGGAACTCCGCTGCGTAAGGTCCCGTTCCGGTGATGCTCACACCCGTGATGTCTACCGGTGAGAGAGGATCAGTCACATCGTAAGCCTGGACATGGTCAGTGCTGAAACCTTCCACCTGGTATTTCCACGTCCCTGGTTCCACGTAACTAAATACCAAGGTATCGTCTTGCGCCGTGAATGAGTTGGCGTATTCCAGCTCAACCCAATCAACATAAAAATAATCGACGGCAAGACCCAAATCCAATGGTGCGATAACTTCCAGTGTGTTTACTGCCGGGCTGGTCACCATCAATCCCGCCCGTATCGGCAACTCCATCACGTACCTTGCTTCGCCGTCAAAAGTGGCATCCCCCAAATATTCCCCATTCATCTTTACTTCAACATGGTGATCAGGGCTGACCAAAGCATTTGTTGACCCTAATAATGAGAGCCGCAATGCAGCGGTAGAGGTTTCAGGAATAGAGACTGTTAGATTTGTTGTCCAGGTGGTATCTGGACTTAAACCTTTAATCAATGCCCACAGATATCTTTCCTTTTCACCACTATCTGATAATTTTGAGTTGTAAAATTCCGCTCCTTCAAAACGAATTGTTTCAAGGTACTGTGCTGGTACTTCTGTCACAATCGGCGTACCAGAAGCCTCACTCATCCGCAGTCCGGCATCATGTCCATAGGTCAGCCAGTACACGTTGTCCAGCGTGTACTTCGACTCGATCGCCTCCCCATAGAACACCACATAATCCCCCGCGTCGAATGTGCTGTCTCCCCCAAGCTCCACACTGATCGCGATCTCCTCCCCCATGTTGTACATCTGCATCGTCCCCGGGTCCAGGCTCCCCACCTCCAACCCCGCCAGCTCCAGCTCCTCGTACGTCAGTTTGTACATCCCGTCTTCACGCACCTTCACCCGCCACCCCGGGTCCGGCGGCGTCCAGCTCCCAGTGTCATCCACCCCTATCCCCTCAATTTCGCTCTCCACCGCCAGGCTCTCCACCATCCCGCCCGCACGATATCCGCGCGCTTCTTCATAGTTCAATAACATGTTCGTAAAGATATCCTCATACGCTTCAGATTCACCCCTCGCCCCAGCGCTCTCAAACGTTACCCCCCCCGCAAACCGCACCGTCACCGTCAGCGTCTCATACACCGTCAGTTCCTGCGTTCCTGCGTCATACTGCACCGGGTAAACGCTCACCCCCACCACCCGCTGCTGCCGCATCATCCCATCCCCGCTCACTTCCGCCAGCGCAACTGGATACACCCCTCGACCGTACACCGCCGCGTCCTCTTCGTAGACTTCCACCATCTCCGGCATGACCGGTCCATTCTCATCCTCTACCGGCAGCCCCCACTCCGCCACCTGCGTCACCCCAGGCAGCACAGGCACGCTCAACTCGACCACCCGCGCTTCTCCTGTCGTAACTGTTACTTCCACTTCCGCGCCCATCGGTACACCCACCTGCGCCACCTCCACCGGCAGTATCGGCAGACCAGCCGCGTAGCTGTTCGCCCAACCCGGCAGACTCACTTGCGTGTACATCTTTCCGCCTGCTTCCACTTCCTCCACCACCAGGTTTCCCGCGTCCACCTTCACTACAAATTCAACTCCGCTTTCGTCGCTCGTGATGACCTCGAGTTGCGGCGCTGAGATATCCTCTGCGGCATCGGCAGTCAAAGGCTTTGCTTCACTAACTGAAAATTGCGTGGTATTTGATGTAAATTCAGCGTTGACAGACGGCGCAACCACGCCGAACAGCAGCATAGCAGCCGTTATTAATGCCAGAAATTTTCCCTTTGTTATCATTTATACCCTCCTATCACCGATATTCTTAAATTAAAATGCTGGTTTTCATTCGTGAATCCCAGCATTTATTATACACATAAAACGGTATTACCAAAACCAGATCACTTTTTTACCGTGCGGATCTTAACTGGCTCTTCGAAGGTGGTCACACCATTGATATCAACACTTTCCAGCCAGTAGAAATACCTTTTCCTCGGTTTCACATTCGCGTCGCTAAACGTGTACAGTGCGCCAATCATTTCGCCCGGGTACTGCGCGAAGATCAGTTCCGAGTTCAGCTTCTTCTTGACACCATCAAGCGTCCGGCTGCGATAAACGTTGAACCCTGCATTGTTCAATTCGCTGGCTGTTTCCCAGGTAAGCACAACTTTGCGCTGCTCGTAGGCCGCTTTAAAGTAAAGCAGCTCGACCGCTGTCGGGGTGATCTCATCGATGCGCAGGGCGGGATCGCCGAAGAGGAGGTAGGTGTCGAGCAGATCGGGAGACGCGCCGATGGTAAACAACGCCTGCTTACCCGCCTGGGTGGCTGCGCCCACCGTCTGCGCGCCGCTGGTGTAGACCGCATTCAAAAAAGCGCGATTCAAATAATCGTGTCCGCCCGCGTCGCCCTCTCCCGTGGCGGACCAGCTGGCGATGGCGCCTTTGTTGACAGCGCGCGCCGTGACCTCAGCGAGTGAATCCTGGGCGGGATTGGGGTTGATGTAATACCCCTCCAGGCAGGCCATCACCAGCACGATCGGCTGCTGACCGCCGTTAGCCAGGGATCCAACACTGGAGGTCGTGAAGAGACTTTCATACGCCCAACCGGTTGAATAACCATGCCCGATGTAATTGACAATGAACTTGCCGTAATTTGCCAGCACGGCTGCCCGCGCTGATGTGGTGTCGCTGTGCGTGACGCCGTAATAGACCCTGGTGGTCGCTACCGTGGGGGGTACGCAGCAGTTGATCAGGTCATCAGAAATGATGTTAAAGTAACCTGCCGCGTCCGGGTTATCCGCCACCGCCAGGAACTCCTGTCGCCAGCCGCCCGTGGGAGACGTTGTTTCATACGCAATTATCTTTGAGACCACCGCGTCTGCCTCGGCTGCACTGTTCACCGCCAGGCGCCCGAGCATCATATCCGGCATCAGATCAATCCCCGCTACGGTCACATAGCGATTGTCCGCAGCGGTCTCCTGAATCCACGGGTCAACCGGCAAGAGGTAAGGCGGAATGTGGCTCGCTCTGCCATATTTCAGATAATTCTTCGGGTCGTAATTCCCGTCTCCCATCAACACCACATAGGCAGGGGCTGGCGTTACCCAGTTCGCGTACGCGTACGCCAGAAAATCGTGTATCGCAGCTGCTTCGGTAACCCCAAAGCTGAACTCGTCATAGATGTTTTGAATATCCACCACGACAGAACGCAAGCCATGGGCAGTGCGATAGTTACCCAAAGTGGTAGCGGCAGTCATGAACGGCAGCGGTGAAATGATGATGTAATCTGCCGAATTAAATGATGTTTTCAATGTGGACGCGGTGTCCGCCTCAACACCAGTCACCGATTTAAACCCGGTGCCTGTTCCTGTCCAATAACGGGTATTGACAGCGACATCATCATCAAAATCAACTGAAAATGGTCCTGAGCCAGTTATGCTTACACCCGTGAAGAATATCGGATTTCGTGGATTCGTCACATCATACGCCATTATCTGGTCAAAAGAAAACCCGTTCACCTGGTAATTCCACGTCCCTGTTTCCCCGTAAGAAAATTCAAGGGAATCATCTTCAGCAATGAAGACATTTGCATAATCGATATCGATCCAGTCAATGTACACCAGATCGACTGTCATTCCGACATCTGCTGGTCCATAGAATTCGATCGTATTAATGTCAGGAGAGCTTTTCAGCACGCCTGCCGGTACATCCATTTCCATAGTGACATAGACTTTTCCGTCGATCTTCAAATCTCCGATCTGCGTTCCATTAAGACTCACGATCACATGATGATCCGGATTGATTGATGATACAGAAAAACCTCCCAATAACCCCACAGTGATAACCGCCGTTGACGTGGCTGGCATCGAGAGAGAGAATGTTGTCGTCCAGGTTGGATAACTTG
Organism: Anaerolineaceae bacterium; assembly: GCA_040772785.1. Lineage (GTDB taxonomy): Bacteria > Chloroflexota > Anaerolineae > Anaerolineales > Anaerolineaceae > UBA6107. The sequence continues at coordinate 11,730 of JAXGXM010000010.1, forward strand.
AAGGGTAAACCCTGCCCCAAAGGAAGTGTTCTTCTGTATCAAATCCTGGTATTAAGGATTGATAGTAACCGCCGTCCTCAAGATGAATGTGGCGATTGTAAGTGGAGGGTATTTTCTTAGCGTTTAAATTTCCACTCCTGGTGGTCATCCGCAACCCGGCAGCTTGACCGTATGTCAGCCAGTATACGTTGTCCAGCGTGTACTTCGATTCGATCGCCTCCCCATAGAACAGGATGTAATCTCCCGCATCAAACGTAGCGTCTCCCCCCAGCTCCACACCGATCGCGATCTCCTCCCCCATGTTATACATTTGCAAGGTCCCCGGGTCCAGCAGGCTCTCTACAGGAAATCCTGCCAGCTCCAGCTCCTCGTACGTCAGCTTGTACATCCCGTCCTCGCGCACCTTTACACGCCACCCCGGGTCCGGCGGCGTCCAGCTCCCCGCGTCATCCACCCCCATCCCTTCAACTTCGCTCTCCACCGCCAGGCTCTCCACCATCCCGCCCGCACGGTATCCGCGCGCTTCTTTATAGTTCAACAACATCTTCGAAAAGATGTCCTCGTACGCTTCCGATTCACCCCTCGCCCCGGTGCTCTCTACCGTTACACCCCCGGTAAACCGCACCGTCACCGTCAGCGTTTCATACACCGTCAGTTCCTGCGTCCCCGCGTTGTATTGCACCGGGTACACGCTCACCCCCACCACTCGCTGCTGCCGCATCATCCCATCCCCGCTCACCTCCGCCAGCGCAGCCGGGTACACTCCTCCGCCGTACACCGCCGCGTCCTCTTTATACACTTCCACCATCTCCGGCATTGCCGGTCCATTCTCTTCCTCCCCAGGCAGCCCCCACTCCGCCACCTGCGTCACCCCGGGCAGCACCGGCGCGCTCAATTTCATTACCCGCGCTTCACCCATCGTAACGGTCACTTCCACTTCCGCGCCCATCGGCGCGCCCACCTGCGTCACCTCCACCGGCAGCGCCGGCAGACCCGCAGCGTAGCTGTTCGCCCAGCCCGGCAGGTTCACCTGTGTGTACACCTTTCCGCCTGCTTCCACTTCCGCGACCACCAGGCTTCCCGCGTCCACGTTCACTACAAATTCAAGCCCTCTCCCGTCGCTCGTGATGACCGTAAAAATCGGTTTACCCATGGGTACGCTCTCCGCATCAACCGTCGGCGTCAGAAACCCGGTTCCCAATACCAGCGCGATCAGGATAACCATTGGGAGCAAAAACGCGGTGAAAATTTGCCGTAATTTTTTCATCAGGAAAATCCTTCCAATAATAAATATTTTTTGATAAGTTTATGGTATGTTTTAAGTAATATATCACGGCAAAATGAAGGCTTCCTTTTCAATGTCTTAACAAAAAAACTTACTGGAAGTTGGCAGCTAAAAAAATCGGCAGTAAACGAATCTACTGCCGATTAAGAAAAATCGAACAAAGTTATCGGATCAATGGAATGGGGTCTGTACCCAGGCGGTAGCTGAGGGAATAAAAAGGCACCCGCTCGGCTAAAAGATTCAAACGATCCAAAATACCGGGTAGATACTCCGGCAAATAATACGGAACAAAAGCCGTTTGCAGCACCCGGGTCACGCCCTCCGCCGGCTTAATTGACTCCACCCCCGGTGGTAAAGCGCGGTCGAGGAAGAACATCTTTTGAAGCGGAGCGCCCAGCGGAGAACACAACACAGGATTGGTATGCCATGGCGTACCAAAGATCCAGAATTTCTCATCCAGGTAGCGTAGAATAACCTGGTCTTCACCGAGGACTGTGATTGCGGGATCATTCGCAAAGTTCGACACCAGGGTTGATTTACCCGCGGTTGATTCACCGATAAAACAATAACCCAACCCGTCCATCACAACCCCTGAGGCGTGAAGCATAAGATCCCCTTTTGTTCCCAGCCAGGCAGAGATGATCCGGATATCCAGATGCTCGAGTGGGTAATATAGGGGGGTTTTGACCGTTGAAGGGTCAATGATCACATCCCCATCGGAAAAATCCGCGGAAATCACCGCGTGACGTACAGGTTTTTGATTGGGGACACTGAAAACGTATTTTCCGGCAGGTTCTTTCCAGATCTCCCACGTATCGGATCGATACAGTGGTTGGCAGTCACGATCCACCATAAAATTTTTTTCTTCACGTACACGTAGATTTAATTTTTCCTGATCTTTTAAGTAAAAAATCCCGGCCTGTGAATCTGCTGCATACCGGGAAAAATTTTTTAGTAAATCAGGGAAAATATAATGTTCTTGATTGGTGTTATATATTCGTACTGATAATCCAGCCAGATAAATACAAATACAATCCAAGTTCGAGCCTTAGAAAATAATAATTGTTCTAAAATGCACTTGTCTAACCATCAGTTTTATTCTTGTTATAGTGGAAATATCTCCTCAATTTATAAATAACAGGTAACATTCTCCTCTCGGCAAATCGGGTACTCCCCTCCATCCGTGCTGGAATGGCAAACGGCTAAAACCGCGTTTTTGATGTCCAGCTTGACTTTTTTGACAATCGGTTTCTCGTAAAACTTCTTATTCATAATTCCTCCTGAATGATATTTAGATTATACTCTTTTTTTAAAATTTCTGAACGTTTATGCGCCAATTCACATAGAAACTCGATAGGTGTTTCATCATCGCCATGAACCGCCTGCGACCAGGCAGGGCATTGATGGCATAATCCACCCAGGGTGCAGGTTTGACATATCGTGACTTTCTGCCGTTTAAGATCACGGATCGCACCCAACCTGTTCCACGCTTCCATAAAACCCAAATCGAAAATATTATGGGTAACATGACGGTACATTACGCATCCACTCATGTACCCTTTGCTATCAATTACAAAACTAAGTCGCCCTATTCCGCAAGAGAAAACATTTACAGCACGTGAAGCTTCACCACTGAAGGATTCCTCGATCTTGCGCCACTCCGCCTTATGTTCTTCGGTTAAATATTCCAAGCGAAGCACATCTTCCATAGGTATCTGATGCTCAATATTTTTCGAGTCATGATCCAGCCTTGGCCACAGGATGGCGTCGTGCCGGAACTCAACCCCCAGCTGCTGCGCGATGGAACGAATGGCTTCATATTCATGGAGATTGATATCAAGAACCATTGTCTTGAGATTTGTTTTGATTCCTTTTTCCAATAACAGGTTGATGCCCTTCATACACCGCTCAAATGAACCAGGCGCGCGGGTCACCTTCTCATAAGTTTCACGCGTAGCGCCGTAAAGGGTAATTTCAACCAGCTCGGGAGGCAAGGCTGCCAGCTCTTCAACGATTTGCGGTGTGATCACTGACCCATTGGTGAAAATCGTAACCAGTAAGCCTTTCCGCCTGGCATATTTATAAATCTCGATGAAATCAGTCCTAAGGAATACCTCGCCCCCGGTCAAAGTGACAAACAGGGTGCCCGCCTCAACGAGCTGATCAATGAGCCACTTATACTGCTCCGTGGTTAATTCCGACGCCAGCGCCTGTTTGTCTCCGGCTGCCTGGTTGATGTAACAATGCACGCAGTTAAAATTACAGCGGTCAGTTAATTCTATGATTCCAGAAAGTGGATAACGCCGCCCTCCCAGGCGTTTAATTAACGCCGAGCTCCACT